>NZ_JACJPY010000169.1 GCF_014696345.1 Pseudanabaena cinerea FACHB-1277 | reverse complement strand
GAATGCTGCTGGTTTATGGAACTTCTATTTAGATTCTGCTTAAAAATGGATGGAAAAAGTAAAACCCTTTCTGTACTTTACTTTTATTTCCCAACAGGTCTGGTATACAGTCGGATATATTCTTTTACTTTGTCGTTAATCTCTTCCATTATCTTGTTCTCTTTAAATTATGAGTTCTATCTATTTGATTTGTTTGCGGGTTTCTCGTAGTGAGGCATCAGGGGCGGCATCTTGCAATAGGTTTTTAGGATGTCCACCTCTTCTTTGGGCTAGAGTTTGGCGAGGTTTTAGGGTCTGCCAATGTTGATAGATTAGCTTTTTGAGCAGTTCTTCGGATGTGCTGTTTTCTTGAGCAATAATTTCTGCTAGGTAGGCTTCTGTTTCTCGATCTAGGTTGATTGATAGCATTTTCTTTGATTGGTAGATTTTATTGTTTAGCGCCATAGTCCAGATTCATAATCAGAACTCATATCCATAATGTATCCATAGTCTATATGCTCAAATGCACTTGGAGGTTCATAATAATAGTTATTGTCTTCCCATTCCAAATCATCATCTAAGTCATCATCTGGGTCTTGATAATTAGACGTTATTTTACTAAACTCAGTTTCATCTGAGTCTTGTTTATTCATTAAATAATTTCTTTTATATTCTTCTATTTCATCGTCTATATAATCTTCATAATTTTCTATTTGTTCATATTCGTCTTGCTGATAAGATTTAACCAACTTTCCCAGCTTTTGATTTTCCTCCTGTAAACCTGAGTTTGCGATATCCTGATACCTTTGTCTTAGCTTAGAATTATTGATTTCTTCAGTAAGTTGTAAAGCTCTTTGCCATTTACGCTGTTTCAGTAGTAGCTCTACAGCATTTTCAGGATTTTTTGCATAATCGAGCCAAGTATTGATCGCATTATCTAAGTTGCCGTTCTTTTCTTGGACAGATGCTAACCGCTTACCATCATTTGCGCTTACCCACTTCCAACCCTTTTGAGTATAAATTTCTGTTAAAACCTTTTCAAGGGTTGTCCAATTTTCGCGACTTTCACAGAGATCTGCAAATTTGGACAATGTACTTGCCTGTCTATAAATCCCTTCAATACGTTGCCAATTGTCAACTTCCAATAAACAACGTACTGCATCTTTGTGTTCATTGGCGAGACAATAGTTATCCGCCGCTCTCTCAAAATTAGGTACTTTTTTCCATTCAAGCGCAGCTTCTACGCACTTCTTTTGCTTCTCACAGACTACCGCAACTTTTTCCCAGTTTGATAACTTACGCCAACGTCTCTCAGCTTCATCCCAATCTTCACGAATTTCGTATAAAAGAGCAGCATCTTCAAACTTTTCTAGTTGCTCAAGACAAAAAGCTTGACGTTGGTAGTTGTCAGCTTTATCCCAACATCTTTCTGCATCTTCCCAAAGTTTTGCCTTTTCATAATCATTACCTGCGTTCTCCCATTGTTCTAAACTAAACCAAATACGCCCAGCATTTGCAAAATCTCTTGCTTCTTCATAAATCAGTGCATCTACTTTTGCAACGAGATCTAATCGTGGTTGTTTTAGCTTTGCGTATATTTCTCTTGCCTGTTTGTAATTGCCAAGCTGCTCATATTTCTCAGCAGTTTGTATTTTTTCTTCATCTGTCTCGTCTGTATCAAAAAAGGAGTCTAATACTTCAGGTGATTCAGATATTGAAATATGCTCCTTAATTTCTGGATGTTCCCAAAACGAATTAATCTTTTCCCCATCATAAAAATATATTTTTTCTCTTGCTCTCGTAGTACAAACATAGAGTAAATTGTATTTAAATTTTTCAAATTCTTTAGAATCTGATTTCCAGCTTTCAAAATGCTCAAAGAATTTCCAAACTAATACCTCGTTAAACTCTAATCCCTTCACTTCTGTAAAAAGAAAAATTCTTTCTGATTCAATACCATCTTTACTCAATTGCTTCTTGAGTTTACTCTTTTCTTGTTCACTAGCAACAATGATCGCATTGCGTGAACCAAAATCATCGTTATCTCGTAAAATATTTGGCTCGGCTATGTTAATAACCAAGGGCATATCACCGCCTTTCCTATGAGCCTCTTGCGATAGTAACTCAGTATAACCATCATTAAATTCAAGGATTTTGCTTCCCAAATTAACAATGCTTTCCGCAGAACGGAAATTTAGCTTCAGTTCATCGTGTTTAACAGGACGATATCTTGGTAAATCCCTATAAAAAGAGTAAATCAAGGTTTTAACTTTATTCCAACTAAATCCACTAGGATTTATTATTTGGGCTGGATCGCCTGTAAAAAAGAACTCTGGAATATTTACATAGTCATGTCCTAAAAGCCTTAGTAAAAGACTGATTTGATTCTTTGTTAAATCTTGAATTTCATCACAATATATAGCACTGTACTTCTCATCTGCAATACTACCTATTTGTTTTAGGGCTTTGTGAGTAATATCAATTTCATCCCAGTAGTTTTGACTTGTTAGCCAACCTTGATAAATTTTAGCAATATTATACACATCTCTATGATTAGCCCAACTTGATAGACTGCTATCGTTTTTACTTTGTGCATATTCATCTATAGAAAGTAATACATTGTCATTTTCAGTAGAAGATGCAGAACCTTTTATGAACCTTTTATCAAGTTTCGGATTTCTTGCCAGACAGAAACAGGGTCTACACCTGACGGGGCGACAAAAGATATGGGAAGTATGAGTAGATGGGGATTTGAGGATTTAAGATAAAAAAGATAGGTCAAGTCATAGTAAGTATGACCTATCTAG
>NZ_JACJPY010000168.1 GCF_014696345.1 Pseudanabaena cinerea FACHB-1277 | reverse complement strand
ACGGTTTTGCCGATGCCCGATGATCCCGCTACTAGCATTAGTTCGCTATTACCTTCGGAAACTCGATCAAAGGTGGCTAAGAGACTCGCTACTTCGGCTTCTCGTCCATAGAGTTTTTCGGAGATGGTGAAGCGATCGCTGAGATCCTTTGTGCCAATTGCAAACTCTGTGATGCTTCCAGTTTGGTTAAGCTGATGTAGGCAGACTTCGAGATCGTGCTTTAAACCCAATGCGCTCTGGTAACGATCCTCTGCATTCTTTGCCATTAGTTTAAAGACAATTTGGGCGATCGCTTCTGGGATCTCTGGTTTCAATTCGCTGACAAGTGGTGCGGGCTTAGCAAGATGACAATGCACTATTTCCAAGGGATCGTCTGACTGAAATGGCAATTGTCCTGTCAATAGCTCAAACAACGTTACGCCTAGAGCATAAAAGTCACAGCGATAGTCGATCCCCCGATTCATCCGTCCTGTTTGGCAGGGAGCCATATAAGCGAGTGTACCTTCTAAGATATTTGTACTAACTAGGATCTGCGTCTGGTGGGGCAGTAATGTCGCTAGTCCAAAATCAGTTAATTTAATCTGTTTCGTAATCGGTTCAATCAGAATATTGCTGGGGTTGATATCTTTGTGGATCACACACTGACTATAGAGATCGTCCAAAATTGTGGCAAGTTGGCTCGCGATCGCTAAAACTTCGGTTAGATCCAGAGGATTAACTGAGATGTAATCTGAAAGAGCGATATATCCCTCATCAGGCATTACCAATACATAGCCATTGCCATAGTTTTCTAAGCCAATAGGTTTAGCGATGCCTTGGGAGTTGAGTCTTTGTGCGATTGTGTAATGGTTTCTCAGCCTTAGCAAATCTTGATGGGTCGGGCGATCGCTTCTTGGCATTTTCAGCACTACAGGCATCCCATCACCTAAACGCACTGCGCGACAAACGATGTTGACATGACTTTTATATATCTGTTCGCCAATCTGAAAGCCATTAATATCGGGCAAATAATCGTCATTACCCACATTCAACGATAATATCATGATTTTTTTGACACATAACTATAGTGACTTTAATTTTGCGAATGACGAAACTAAAGCTTGTAAACCTTTACCCTTTATTGAGGTCGCCCCCCTTAGAGGAATCTTACAGCGCTTTGCAATGACTTGACACTCAGATAATGCTTTGAAAGAATTGCTCCGCGCTTTTGTCAAAACATTCCACCTTGATCAGCTAAATCACAGATCTAGCTATCTTCTTAAAATTATGCCCAGTTATTTAACTATTTTTACTTAAATAACGCTAAACTAATTTTGCTTAGCTATACAGCACTTTTAGCCCACTTAAAACCCAGAAATATTTCTGGAATTAGCACTTTGTGACAATTGCAACAATATTTTTGTACTACTCAAAGCCTCAACAGACTGTAATGTTATGCAAAAAAAAGTAAATATTATCTTGGTAGTCGATGATGAGATAGAAGTCCAGAGGCTTTTTCAGCAAAGATTTAGAAAAAGAATTCGCTCTGGTGAGATTGCATTCCAGTTTGCGTCAAATGGAGTAGAGGCTCTTAAGATCCTTCAGGAATCCACTGCAATTTCGATGGTGCTTACAGATATTAGAATGCCAGAGATGGACGGATTGTCCTTGATTTCTAAATTGAGCGAGTCTGAATCTTCGCCAAAGGCTGTAGTCATTTCCGCTTATGGAGATATGCAAAATATTCGCTTGGCAATGAATTATGGCGCTTTTGATTTTGTAACTAAGCCCATCGACTTTACCGACCTAGAAATTACGATCAATAAAACTCTTGCACTTGTAGATAGATTAGAAAATCAAAAGCAACAACTAGAAAAAGCTCAAGAACAACTCCGTATCCATGAAAAGCAAAAGTTAGCATTAGATCAGGCTAGAGAAGTTGCTGAGGAATCGAACAAAGCTAAGAGCGCATTCCTTGCCAGTATGAGCCACGAGATTCGGACTCCTATGAATGGAGTATTGGGAATGGTACAACTTCTCGCAGCGACAGACTTAACTCCAGAACAGCGACATTACTTAGGAATCATTAATAGTAGTGGGAATGCTCTTCTAAAACTGATTAATAACATTCTTGATTTTTCTAAGATTGAATCAGGAATGATTGATATAGAAAAGCAGATTGTAGTTCTTGAGGAAGTAATTAAATCTGTGTGTGAAATGTTAGGAAAGCAGATAAGTGATCAAAACATAAATCTTCAATATTTCATACATCCTGATATTCCCAAAATATTACTAGGCGATAGTAGCCGTATTAGTCAAATATTACTCAACTTGTTAGGCAATGCCATTAAATTTACACAAAGTGGCGCTGTTAAGATTTCTGTTCATCAGCAAGAATTCAATGCCGAGCAACAAAATGATTGTCAATTGATCTTTGCGGTTCAAGACTCAGGTATTGGTATTCAACGCGATCGCATAGATTTGTTGTTTCAACCATTTAGCCAAGGCGATCCTTCTGTCACTCGCAAATATGGAGGGACAGGACTAGGTTTAGTGATTAGCAAGCGCTTAGTTGAGTTAATGGGAGGAACACTTTGGTTTGAGAGTTTGGGCAATATTGGTGGCAGTCCGCCCGATGGTTGGGTCTCCAATCAGGCAACCCCGACTAGTCAAGGGGCTATATTTTATTTTACGCTCAAGCTAGAAAAAGGGAGCATCCCAAGTTTGCGGTAAGTAAATATACTTATGTACAAGCAAGGAAGAAATAGGAAGAATAAAGAGGAATAAAAATAGTAACAAGAAAATGCAGT
>NZ_JACJPY010000167.1 GCF_014696345.1 Pseudanabaena cinerea FACHB-1277 | reverse complement strand
CAGGATTGACAGAAATTTCTGTTGTGCCTTGGTTGCTACTTTCGGTAATATGTCATTAATGCTATTCATTTGGTGCTTTGATTCATTACTTGCACCTTATCCGATGAATAGCTTTTTTGTTCCCCTTTTTTTATGTCCGAAGTATTGCTCTAATAATCTTGACTTTAATATTCTCGCTGCAATAACAGTAAATAGCAATAACTGTTATTAAGTTTATTGAGAGATCGCATTTTGGGGATGGGGATTGGGCGATCGCGTTTTTGGTGAGTGGTCGGGCGATCGTGTTTTTGGTGAGTGGTTGGGCGATCGCGTTTAGTAAAGCTCAAGACAGTCTATATTTGCAGTATCTTCCAACTCCTGAATTACCTCACCTCCAGCCCTTAATATTTGTTCGACCTGACTCGTTGGCACATTTCCACAACGCAACCAAATCACCTTTGGAGGCGAACCATACAAACGACTTCTCTCCGCAAAATCCGCATCTTGAGTCACGATAAAAAAATTATTGACTTTAGCGAATTCCCATATCTCAGTATCAGTTTTATCAGCTAAATCATGAAACTGAACATGGCTACAATCAGGAAAAATATCAGCTAATCTTCCTACCAGCTTGCGACTCAAATTTTGATCAAAAAGCAACCTCACGCAGCACCCACAAAAGCCATCAATCTATGTTCTCTATCCGCAGCAAACTCTAAACAAGCCCTAATATCCTGCTCTGTCAATTCTGGAAAGTCATCTAAAATTTCTGCATGAGACATTCCCGAAGCTAACCATCCTAAAACATCATATACAGTAATACGCATCCGCCTAATGCAAGGCTTTCCACCGCGCTTATCTGGCTCAATTGTGATGATGCTTCGATAGTTCATATTTGCTTACAATCACGTTGCTAAAGCTTAGCACAAGAGCTATTTTATTGGAGTGATTGGGCGATTGTGTTTTAGTGGTGGGATGAATGGGCGATCGCGTTTTGGTTGGGTGATTGGGCGATCGCGTTTTGGGTAGGGGGCGATCGCGTTTTGGGGTGAGTGATTTGGCGATCGCGTTTTTGGGTGAGTGATTTGGCGATCGTGTTTTTTTGGTGATTGGGCGATCGTGGTTTGTGGGTGATCGCATTGATAAATCGATAGCGTGTATAGTGAACAGTGGTAGAGATTTAAAAATAACAATGAGTTTTGTTTTTGCAGATTTATTTGCTGGTATCGGCGGATTTAGGCTTGCTCTAGAGAGTATAGGCGGCGAATGTGCTTTTTCTTCTGAATGGGATAAATATGCACAGATGACATACAAAGCTAATTTTGGCGATATTCCCTACGGAGATATTACTCAGATTGAACCATCTGCAATTCCAGATATTGATATATTAACTGCTGGGTTTCCCTGTCAACCATTTAGTTCAATTGGCAAACGTGAAGGATTTGAACATCCGACACAAGGAACGTTATTTTATGACGTGGTTAAGATATTAAAGGAGAAAAAGCCTAAAGCTTTTATTTTAGAAAATGTTGAAGGACTCGTAACCCATGATAGCGGGAAAACTTTAAAAATCATATTGGATACTTTATCCGTATCTATAAATGGACAATATCTTTTTTTTAGTCAACCTGATGTTAGATATCATGTCTTTTGGAATATTCTAGATGCCAAAGACTATGGAGTACCACAAGTTAGAAAGAGAATATTTATAGTAGGTATATCTGAAGATGTTTCCAAAGATGTGCCTAGTTTTATATTTCCTTCTCCTATTAAACAAAAAGAATATATAGGCTCCTATGTAGAAGAAAATATAAGTGGTTATTCAATATCTAAGCACTTACAAGATTCATATTTATTTAAACTAGATGATGGAAAACCAGAGCTAATTGATCGTAACTCTAAGATTCAAGTCAAAACACTATGCTCTACTTATCACAAAATCCAAAGATTGACAGGGACTTTTGTTAAAGATGGAGAAACTGGAATTAGACTGCTTAGTGAGAATGAATGCAAATCAATTATGGGATATCCCCTAGGCTTTATCATTCCTGTTTCTAGAACCCAAATGTACAGACAGTTTGGTAATTCGGTTGCAGTTACAGTTGTTCGACAAGTTGCTATAAACTTAGTTAAATGCCTAGGAAAGAATAAAGTTATTTCAGATAATTTCAACCCTAGAAGGAGATTAATCAGTGCCTAATAATGATGAAAATGATAGATCTAAAGAGAAAGAGCAAAGTTTAGCTCAAATCAGTATTATTAAAGAATACTTTGAAATGTATCCTGATGTTGAAATACATACTAAAGATGTTGTTGATTGGGTGACTTCAACATATCTAGAGCGTACTGGAAAAATATTTAGAGATCCCGATAGAGGCATTAGATCCTTATATCAAAGAGGTTTTTTGCAAAAAATAGCAAAAGGTATTTATAAATACGATCCTCAATATGCTCAAAATAAGCAACAACAAGATTTTACAATTGCTCAAAAAAAAGAAATTTTAAAGCGAGATGGCTACAAATGTGTAATTTGTGGAGCAGGTCGAGAGAATGGAGTAGAACTTCATGTCGATCATATTAAACCTAAAGATATGGGCGGTTTAGCTACCATTGAGAACGGTCAAACTTTGTGCAGTCAGCATAACTTCCTCAAGAAAAACCTTAGGCAGACTGAGACAGGTAAAAAAATGTTTATTCGTCTCTACCAATACTTCGGACATAAAAAAAGGGGAACAAAAAAGCTATTCATCGGATAAGGTGCAAGTAATGAATCAAAGCACCAAATGAATAGCATTAATGACATATTACCGAAAGTAGCAACCAAGGCACAACAGAAATTTCTGTCAATCCTG
>NZ_JACJPY010000166.1 GCF_014696345.1 Pseudanabaena cinerea FACHB-1277 | reverse complement strand
CTAGATAGGTCATACTTACTATGACTTGACCTATCTTTTTTATCTTAAATCCTCAAATCCCCATCTACTCATACTTCCCATATCTTTTGTCGCCCCGTCAGCAATTCAACATCATTAAATAATTTACAGATCCCACTTCCACCACTTGCAGAACAACGCCGAATTGTTGCCAAGATTGATGAACTGATGGCTCGATGTGATGAACTGGAAAAATTAAAAATAGAACGCGATCGCAAACAAATCACTGTCCACAAATCTGCCCTAAATCGCTTATTAACTGCCAAAGATCACAGCGATTTCCAAACCTCATGGCATTTCATCACCCAACATTTCAGCGAGCTTTATTCGGTCAAAGAAAATGTAGCGGAACTACGCAAAGCTATACTCCAACTCGCTGTGATGGGTAAGCTAGTCCCCCAAGATCCTAGCGATCAGCCTGCTAGTGAGTTGTTAAAGGACATTGAAAAAGAGAAACAAAAACTAATCAAAGAAGGAAAAATCAAAGCTTCTAAACCGTTGCCAGAAATTAAACCTGATGAAATTCCCTACAATTTACCGAAGAGTTGGGAATGTGTGAGATTAGGACAGATTACTAATATAGTTCGAGGTGGCTCTCCAAGACCCGCAGGAGATCCAAGATTTTATGATGGTCATATACCATTTCTAAAAGTTGCTGATTTAACGGCAGAAAATGAAATGTATCTATCTAAGTACACATACTCAATTAAGGAAGCTGGTTTACACAAAACTCGAATGGTTCCACCAGATACATTAATGTTAACGAATAGTGGTGCTACACTTGGAGTCCCTAAAATATGCACTTTTCAAACAACGTTTAATGACGGAATTGCAGCATTTATTTTTATGAATACGGAATTATATAAACCTTTTTTCTATTATTTTCTTTCATCAAAAACGTATTATTTTTTACATGAAGCATCAAGAGGTCAAGGACAGCCAAATCTAAATACAGAAATTATTGGTGAAACTATTGTTGGTCTTCCTCCCCTCGCCGAACAACATCGCATCGTAGCCAAAATCGATCAACTCATGACCCTTTGCGACGAGCTAGAAAAACAAATTGACGCAGCAGAGAGCAAACAGACCAACCTGCTTAACTCCCTCATGGCAAAGGTTTAAGGCTAACAAGAAAGGAGAAAATACTATGAATATCTCACGCAAACGTCTTGAAGAACTTCAAAATATACCCGATGAAGAAATTGATACCTCAGACATCCCAGAACTAGATGATCACTTTTGGGCAAACGCCAAGATAGTAAAGCCAATAACCAAACAAGCCGTATCTATTCGTCTAGACAGTGACATTCTTGAATGGTTCAAAAGCCAAGGCAAAGGCTATCAATCAACCATTAACAACGTCCTACGCACCTACGTTAATCATCAACAGACAATGAGTAAGTAAATGAGGTAGCTTTACAAAGTCCCAAGTTTGACGATGCTTTGCGCGATCGCTTAGTGTTTGGATTAGCTGCAAAAATTACTAAATAATCAAAGTATTTGACTAACTATAAATTCAGTCTCCTCAACAGCAGACTTCAGTTCAGGTAGTGGTTGTGAAAGTTCCGAACTTTCTAATATCTTTGTAGGAGTATCGGTTATTGGCGATGCAATATCTAATGCAGGGTAGAGCCAGCCTGAGAATAACTTAGTCATTTGTGGCATGAGCAGATAGGTCATTGTCGGAACAGCGATCGCGGTAACAATTGCCACACGAAATACTAAAGGCAAGTTTAATAATTGCTGTTTAAGAATTAGAGAAATAAAAGTAATTAGTGGGAATACAGCCAACCAAGTAACCACAGTCATTTTGTAGCGAGGCGGAGGTGTAATTGATGTGTTACCAGCAAGGGTAAACCAAGTTTCTAAACCAGTTAACACCTGAATCTGGGGCGGACTGACAGTGAGCGGTTCGGCTATATTAAACCAGTACTTACGTTCTGGCGATGCCTCCCAATTACGAAGATTGCTGAGACGATCAAATTTAAGAATGATGCGATACTCTGGATCATCAGAATTTACAGGAGGGAAAATGTTACTACCCAAATGACCATCAAATTTTTCACAGGCAGTAGTGATGCCCGACAAAAACAATTCAAATTCGGCTTTACATTCTGGCTTAACCCGTCTTGAAATTACAACAGTTACCGATGGATCGTTAAAAAGGTTTTGGGGTTGTGACATGACTGATTTTCCCTTAATACTTATTATGGAGACAGAGGTAAAACTTGAAAAGAATAGCAATTATTTACTGCCCTCGTCCGTTGTAGAAAAACAAAAAATAGCCCATGCCCTCTCTCATCCCATCTCTAAATAGTTGCATCGCTCAAATGACATCAGAGATGCAAAGGGTTATCCCCAACTTGATGGGTATGGAAAATGTTTTAATAATCTTTTAATAATCTTTTAATAATCAATGATGAAGCTCACCATTGCTATCGAGAAAAGCCTGATAACGATGAGATCGCCGATCTCAGGTGTGGAAATGAACCTTAAACATTTGGATGGGATGCGCCAATCGACAATTTAAACTTACGCAACCAGTTTTTGAGCAGATACCAAAAAAGCCCCTCCTTGCGGAGAGGCTTTTTTGTTTAGAGAAGACTAGGCTAGAAATTAACCGTTGATAGCAGGAGCAGACATTGCTACTGGTGCTACTTCAACTGCTGCCAAATCTAAGGGGAAGTTGTGAGCGTTGCGCTCGTGCATTACTTCCATTCCCAAGTTTGCGCGGTTGATTACGTCTGCCCAGCTTGGTACTACTCGTCCTTGGCTGTCAGAAATCGATTGGTTGAAGTTGAATCCGTTCAAGTTGAATGC
>NZ_JACJPY010000165.1 GCF_014696345.1 Pseudanabaena cinerea FACHB-1277 | reverse complement strand
TCGAAGTGGGACTTTCTTGGGCACAGTTGTTTTCTATTCAATATGTCTTCTGACTGACTCCATATATACCTTTCGTATCCTCACTTGGCGGAACCACTGCCCTATTTACATTCTCGCAGGAGCAGAAACAGAAGTATTAATTGGTAGTAACGGCGAAATAGTGGAGATATAGAGATGATCCAGCCTGATTACAAACAAATGACTCGTACCGAACTACGGGAATATATGTTGGCTCACCGTGATGACGAGCAAGCCTTTCACACCTACATGGACAAAGTTCAGCAAGAAGCTATCAAAACCCCAATCAATGATGAAACAATAGTCGATCCCCAAAAACTTGCAACTTTCATTCAACAAAACAAGCAACGCAAACAGCAAGAAGTCACAAATATGGTTAGCCAAAACTTTCACGGCAATGTCTATGGTGTCGCTGGTAATGTCGTAGGAAATCAAATTATTAACGCCCAGCAACAAAGCCTCACAAGTGCCGCAACGGAAATCCAATCCCTTTTGACCCAACTAGCTCAAGATTATCCCGAAGGATCTTTAGAGGAGAAACAAACACTTGCCAAAATGGAACTTAAGCGCAAAGTCAAAGAAGACCCATCTTTGAAAGATCGATTGCTCAATGCCATTAAATCTGGTGGTATTGAGACAGTGAAAATTCTCACAAACAATCCCTTTGTCAGCATTCCCATTGAAACTGTCAAAGGTTGGCTAGAAGCAGAACCTCAAAAATAGATCTTGCGATTACAGCGATCGCTATTTGATTAATTCTGAGATAAGCGATCGCTGATGGGTTGATTTATTTTTTGAGGGGCGATCGCTGTTTATGAGAATGGATGGGCGATCGCTGATTATCGGGGTTGAATATTATCCTTACAAATATAATTCTTCATCTATCACTTC
Source organism: Pseudanabaena cinerea FACHB-1277 (assembly GCF_014696345.1). GTDB lineage: Bacteria > Cyanobacteriota > Cyanobacteriia > Pseudanabaenales > Pseudanabaenaceae > Pseudanabaena > Pseudanabaena cinerea. The sequence goes on along the minus strand of NZ_JACJPY010000165.1, from coordinate 1,961 downwards.
CACAGTATTTGGATTGGATAATCATTAAACGATTGATCGCAACCGATAATAGTTAAGCTGTTATTTATTGCCTGAGAAATTATCATGCGATCAAAGGGATCGCCATGGTGCAAAGGAAGATTTTTATAGACTTGTGTATCTGCAAATGTAACTGTTAAAATCTCAATTTCCAACGAATTTAAAACATCTAATAAATCATCAAATTCGTTTTGAAGAGTAAGCTGTTTCTTGCCAGTTTTAATAGCAATCTCCCAAAGACTAATAATGCTCAGATATATTTTATCTCCTGAAACCTCAATAACATCCCTAGCTTTTTGAGTTAATTTCGCATTTCCTTCTATAAATGAATGTATGCGTGTCTAAAAGTACATTCATCTCTACATATACTCCTCAAATTCTTCCATCGGCGCATCAAAATCTTCTGACATCGAAATCTTTCCTTGCCAAATGCCAAAACCATCACGTTTTTTAAGTTGCTTTATCTCTGGCTCTTGAATACTTTGCTTTGCATAGTTGCTTTTGAGAAATTCAATATAATGGAATACTTCAACCTGTAAGGAATAGGGAAGTTGCTTTAAGCTTTCTTCAATATTTTGAAAAGTCGTCTGTATCATGGTTATTCTCTTACACATTCATGAATATAAAAAGATTATGTAGAAAATATCTCAATTTGTATTAGAACCAATTAATGGAATTTTTAGAGATTATTTGAGACTTTTGTAATTATATCACCAATCATCTACTCCCAAAATCTTACGGGATTATTAATCATAGCTTCACTTCTTCTACCTGCTGACTCAACCATACTCTTTTGTATTTCTAACTGAGCTTGACGTTCTAACATACGCAACTCATGTTGACGCTGTTTGTCTGCTTCCTGTTGCCTTTGCCTTTCAGCAACTTCCCTTGCCGCAGATTCCTTATTACGATACGCAGTCAGCATAGTGTCATTACTTTTACTAAAGTCCTTCAAAGCTTTGTTCACTTCCGCAGCGATAGAAGTGTCAGCAGGTAACTTTTCTAACAAGAAGATTACCTCTTGATATCTGGCAAGACTCACTCGTAACTCTTCAAGGGAAAGATTGCGACTGTTATACTCCTTCACTATTTCCTCATGCAGAGACTTAGCTTTCTCAAATGAACTAAGCGCCAGTTTCTCATTTTCTATTCTCTGCGTGAGTTGAGCATCAAGTTCTTTTAACTTATTCCAACGTTCTTGAGCCTTGCGATAAATATCTCCCGAACTAGGTGGAATCTTATTTAGCGTAGAAATAGCTACATCAATATTTTTCTGTCTAGCACTAAGAACATCAAGACTTGCTGGGGCATTGTCACTACTAATTTTAGTAGTGATCTCTTCAGCAGAAGCCAACAAACCTTCATAGACGCTACGCTGATACGTCGTCCACCCAAACCAACTTGTAACTACAACGGCAACCGTAGCGACTGATCCTAAAACGATAATCTTAGAGTTCATGTTTTGCACCTTTAGCGATACAACTAACACAATTGTATCAATTTACAGATTATTATCACAGCTATTTAAAATTTAGATCTACGGTGATCGCGTTTTTTGTGAGTGGTTGAGCGATCTCGTTTTTTTTGGTGATTGGTTGGGCGATCGCTGTTTTTTGAGAGTGGAGATGCGATCGCTGTTTGGTTAATTTTTTTGAGGGGCGATCGCTATCTTGATATAGAGATTGCTGATGAGTTATGATGAATACAAATCATTGAGGATTTAGCTATAATGAAAGAATCATTTACCGCAGTTATAAAGCAATCTAACAACTTATCAGAAAAATGGGTTTAAAACCCCGCCGTTCTAGTGCGGCTTTATATTAGTTAGATATCTTACAAAACAAGTAGTATAATGTAAGTATGACTCAAAAAGCTTTCAAGTACCGATTCTATCCAACTCAGGCGCAAGAAAGCATGCTCAGGAGGACGATGGGTTGCGCTCG
>NZ_JACJPY010000164.1 GCF_014696345.1 Pseudanabaena cinerea FACHB-1277 | reverse complement strand
TCTCTTACCAATTTCGGCGATTTCCTGTCTTGCCTGTCCTGTGGTCTCCTTTTTCTACTTGCATTCTTCCTGCCTCCTAATTACTTTTTCAGCAAGCCCTAATTAATCAACACTTGGTAAGAGAAGTTCAGAAAGGCTCTTGGATTGCCCAGTTGGAAGTCAAAGAATTACCACCCGATCCTGCTCTTGTTGTCTTCAAAAATGTCACGAACGTAAATGGCTTTAAAACTGTCGATGTTGATTGTCAAAAGAAACCGATAGGCAATTTTTTAGATGTAGCATTTGAATCTTGCACTAAAAAACTTTTTGTAAAAGAGTGGCATCTAAGAGGCGTAAGAGAGGAGGATCTTTATCCAAATGGTGTTCGTTATAAAAACTATAGTTCTAACTGGTTTGAGTATATTAACGGTCAATCTGAATTGAACCCTTACGTCAGTGGTGAACCTGTTGCAAGTATTGGTTTACTACGACCAAGCGAAGAAGGTGATATATATATAACCAGAGAGGAATGGATAGAGTCTACAAGAACCAATGTGAAGAAAAACAAATTTTCTGTAAGATTAAGAAAACTTGATTCTCAACCTTCTAGGAGAAGAATAAATGTTGTTTGTGGAGATAAACCAACAAATATATGGGGAATTAAGTTTGTGCCAAAATGTACTCCTACAGGAGGAACATATATTGATGTTTACTATAAAACGCGGTATATACACCTTAATGTTGACTTGCTAAATGGTCAAACATTGCAACTTAGACCAGATGCATTTGGTGGGCAACCTGGATTTGATGGAAAATCAGGTTCTATGAATTCAACAGGTTCATCTATGAATTTTGATCTTGTGTTTATTAGTAAAGGAAGGTGAAATTCTAGATAATTTGCCATATTTGGAGCATCAATCCATATTTTCATGCAGTTAATCTAGGGAAATCAGTCCGTCTTGCGGCAAAAACTAAACAAGCTTGGATATCAGCAAGCTCCAAATCGGGAAAATCTTCTAAAATCTCACCAATACTCACATTTTCTGCCAACATTTCTAAAATATCAGTCACCCGTATTCGCATCCCGCGAATGCAAGGACGACCACCACATTGTCCAGAAATTTGAGTGATACGAGATAACAAACTATTTTTTAAATTCATAGGGTTTGCTGCGAACTTATTCAACTTATTTGAGCGCAAAGCGCCGTATGTAAATCTAACTTTATGCTACAGTGTATATACAAAATGTATTCTAAATCTTAATGCAATTTGAATGGGACGAAAACAAAAATCAGTTAAATCAGAAGAAACATGGAATTAGTTTTGAGGAAGCTAAGGAGATTTTCTTTGGCACTGTTTTTACTTCCGTTAGTGAAAAAATCAACTATGGCGAAATTCGAGAAATTAGTATTGGTAAAATTCAGAGTGTTTTGATTGTTGCTGTAGTGCATACAGATCGCAATGGCAAAGTGCGGATTATTTCTGCCCGAAAAGCTACCCCTAAAGAAAGGAGAAAATATAATGAGTATCTCTCAGAATCGCCTTGAAGAAATCCTCAATATTCCTGATGATGCTATTGACACTTCAGATATTCCTGAACTTGACGATCGCTTTTGGGAGAATGCGAGAATAGTAACTCCCATCACAAAAAAGGCAGTTTCGATTCGCTTAGATAGTGATGTTTTGGATTGGTTTAAGGATCAAGGTAAGGGTTATCAATCAATAATTAATAATGTCCTGCGTACTTATGTCCATCATCAACAAAACAAAACATAAATGAGGAATATGAGACTAGAAACTAGGCGATTCCCTTAAACATCTTCAGGATCGTATCCTAAAGCTCTTAGCCTTTCTGCTAACCGTTGGGCTTTCTGCTCAGCTTGTTGTTGAGCTAAGGCTGCTTGATCAGCGATCGCCTTTTGTTGATCAGCGATCGCCTCAGCCTGTTGTTGAGCTAAGGCTGCTTGATCGGCGATCGCCTTTTGTTGATCAGCGATCGCCTCAGCTTGCACAGCCCTTTCATCGCCTGTCAACAATAAATTGCCAGACTCATCCCACCAGCGCAACCAAGATACGCCATTCTCTAAGATCAAACCCAGTTCCACACCCATCGGTGCGATCGCATAATGACCGCGATCGTTGGGCTGCATTTTGACATAGCGACCGTCCAGCAAATGATAAGCCTCAAGATTGTCCCTAAATCCGTCAAAAATCACATAAAAGGGAATCCGAATCGCCTGCTCATAAACCCAGAATTTACCAGCTTTTTCCGTAACACTAGGGGGAGTTTTATCTCTTTCTTCATTACCATTGCCAGACACAAACTCGATCGCAATTAAAGGCGCAACAAATTCTTTCCATAAAACATAAGAACGGCGATATTCGCCATCCAGCATCGGCGGCACATTCGGCACATAAAACCAATCGGGGGCTTCGGCTCCTTTTTCGGGTGGTTCCATTAGTCGCCAATAGATACCACTATCTTGACCGATGCAGTAATGTCCATCGGGATGCAGTTTTTCGAGAATTGGAGTGATTGAACTGGTTAAAACAATACTTTGCGGGTGTTCCTGAAAGTTTTTCACAAAGGTTCCGTCTGAGTCTGGTAATTGCTTATGATCGGGGAGAGTAAGTGCAGTTATAGGAGTGATTGGAGCTTTTGACGCTACGGACTTAATTGGGGCTTCAGTAGTTTGCATAGTAACTCTCTAGAGATACGTTGACTTGATTTTAGCATGAATTTTTAGGTGGAGAGGCGAATTTTGCCTAAGTTTTTATGCCTAGTATTTCTCTAATGGCAACTTGCATCGCCAGTCTGCCGTTAGTATTGCGCCAAGGTGGAACCATGATCAGGCTTTTAATTAGGGCTTGCTGAAAAAGTAATTAGGAGGCAGGAAGAATGCAAGTAGAAAAAGGAGACCACAGGACAGGCAAGACAGGAAATCGCCGAAATCGGGAAGAGA
>NZ_JACJPY010000163.1 GCF_014696345.1 Pseudanabaena cinerea FACHB-1277 | reverse complement strand
CTAGATAGGTCATACTTACTATGACTTGACCTATCTTTTTTATCTTAAATCCTCAAATCCCCATCTACTCATACTTCCCATATCTTTTGTCGCCCCGTCAGCTGAAATGTAGTCAGATTTTGTTAGAATAAAAAGTGTAGATTCATACAACATAATTATGAAATACCCACTCCATACAGTTTCTAAACCCGTGACTGGCAGTGCCGCAAAAAAACTAGCAGAGGCTATTAAAAGCGGCGGGTTTGTTGCGAATGAGTCTGCTCTAGCTTTAGTGAAACGCATCATGGCTCGTCGTCAAGAAAGAATTGATGCCGCCAAACAGTAAATTTTCTGATGTTGACTTCTCAAATTTACCAATCGAACATCTAACCCCTGACCTCAACGTTACAGGGCAAGGTTTCCGATGTATAAGGGGTGAATTTGCCACCTATTGGAGAAAAGGGAGAATTCAGCGTGAAGTAAATGCTCGAATTAGTCATTGTTGGATTTTGCGCTGTGAAGATGACTTAGCGGGCTACATTACGTTACTTACCGACAAACTCGAAGTTGACGAGCCAATTTTAATTGATGAAGGAGTGCAGTATCAGACATTCCCAGCAATCAAAATCGGGCTATTAGCCGTTGATCGCAGAGCTAAAGGAGCAGGTCGGCGATTACTAGAATGGGCAGTCGAATATATTGCTGAGAATATTGCACCTCATGTAGGCGTTCGCTTTATAACTGTAGATGCTCTCTATGATTCAGACACAACTCCTGCCTATGACGCATCTGGATTTTACAAAAAATTTGGTTTCCAATTTGTCGATGCAGAAGAATCTTTACCACCATCCGTTCCCTATCGCACCATGTATCTTGATCTCAAACCTTTATTGGATGCCCTGAGTATCCAAATTTAGGGGCGATCGCTGGTTTGATTTCTGTGGAGTGGCGATCGCACTCTCAGTTATCTATACTGGACTCTTTGCACTCCTAAATTGTCTAAAACCTCATCTAGTCTCTCCTTGAAAACATTTAGACTAGGCATATCTACGATCTTGTTAATATCTAGCTCTCCACAATCAATTTTGTCATTAAGAATAGATCTTGTCCCTTGTTCACCAAGATGCTGCTCTAGCTGATCTTTTAATAGATTTTTTGAGTCAGGACTACTTTTCTCATTTTCAAGCTTCTCACAGTTTTGATAATTTTCACGCAGGGCGCATAAAATCCAAGCTTCGGAAGTCGGCTTTGGAATCATTGGCACACCATTTACAACTTCTTCGATTTCAAAGCCATCTAGCATAGATTTCCGTTTGTTTGCCCACTCACCGTTAGGCGAAGGGTCATCAGCATCTCTAAAAAGAATGGGTATTACTTGTACACCACGCCTACTGCCTTCTAATTTAGCTATTTTGGCTAAGGCTCTCGCATTGTTGTAAAAGAAACGAGTTTCAATCAACTGCTTTTTTCCTTTTCTTGAACGAGGCTTCATATCCTTAGCCACTACAACTATTTGGGCTTCCGAAATAATCGTATAATGCTCTTGCCCTAATTCAACAAATGAGTAATTAATTCGGCGCTCAATCCAATTATCAACAAATTTTGTCATTGGTCCAATTTCGTCAGTTTGTGTGCCTATATCACTTGCACCTTCACCACTTAATAATAAAGATATCGTAAATATCCCCTCCTATTTTTGCTTTTTTAACGTCATAATTTCTTCGCCAAGTTGTGTTAAAAGGGTATCTTCATAAACTTCACCTGGTCCCATAACAGTTAGTTTTTTACGCATAGAAGGAATATCAAAAAGACGAATAGCTTGTGTAGCGCCATTTTGTTCTTTATATAAATAAATTACACCGTCAATAGCAGTACTATCTTCAAGGTAATTCAAAACCATTGGACTATGCGTAGTCACAAGCACCTGTGGAGAAGCTTCAACTAAGCTATCTACAAGAAATTCAATTAGTTCTGGATTAATACCATTTTCTATTTCATCAAGTAATAAAAAACTTTGATCCTTAGTCTCTTTAGATAATTGAGCAAAAACAGCCAACATCCGAAGAATTCCATCAGCTATATGTCTAGCCTCTGTTTTTAATGCAATATTCCCAAACTGTTCTTCAACCATAAGTTGCTTCCAGCCAGAATGTATAGTGGTTATATCAAACTGTTTAAGATTTGGATAAATTTTAGAGAGTTTATCTAGAATGACAACTCTTTCCTCTCTTGCCAGATCATATAGAAATGCTGAAAGATATTCACCACCTAATCCTAAATCTTTTTTTGATTCTTTTGTACGTTGTCTCAATAATTCAGGAGATAGAAGATCCAAAGTATGTAAGCCTTCAAAAAACTTTTTAAACTCAATTATTTCTTCTGTTAATTGATTTTCCTTAACCTGGGAAATCAGAGATCCTTGATAATCGAATGGAATAACTCCAGACAATTTAGGCGTATTCTCTCTTTCTTTTTCATCTAATGACCAAATATAATATTTTCCATTCTCTACTCTCAAAATCAAATTGTTATTCCAATCTACACGTTCAAAGGTACAGCGTAACGTTATGGTATTAAAGCTTGCAGTCCATTTAATTTCAAATCCTTGAGAATGAGTAAGTAAAACTTCAAAATCAATATTTTTCTTTTTCGATGCTAGTTTTGACTTAATATCAGAGGCACTCCACTTCCTTTTGCTTAACCAGCCTTTTATGTCACCTCTAAGTTGTTGCGACAAAAAATCAAAGAATTGTAATACTGTGGATTTACCCGAACCATTAAGCCCAACTAAACAGTTGAACTTAGCTAGGGGCATTTCAAAGTTGACTAGAGATTTAAAATTGTAAATTTTTATTCGTTTAATTATCATTTTTTGTCTGCAAAAAGTTGAACACAATATCATTAATAGACCTGTTGGGAAATAAAAGTAAAGTACAGAAAGGGTTTTACTTTTTCCATCCATTTTTAAGCAGAATCTAAATAGAAGTTCCATAAACCAGCAGCATTC
>NZ_JACJPY010000162.1 GCF_014696345.1 Pseudanabaena cinerea FACHB-1277 | reverse complement strand
AATTGTTTTGCATATTCACTCTCAAATTGTTCCCATGGTACTAGTTCCGCTAATTTTACCCATCGATTTTCTCCTGACAGTTTGCCGCCAAATGGTAGGTAAAAATTCTCGAATGATAGCTGTCCTATGGGGGATTGTCGGTACATGAATTTTTATCGGTGCAAGGGTTTTTCGTGCTTTCCCTACTTTTCCTTGCATTTTACCAGTTTTAGATCTCCTTGGATACCATTGCTTGTATGCTTTTCTTGTTTTTTCAGCAAGCTCTATTTAGACTGGACAGAATCTCTGGCGTTGATGTTGGAGTTGGTGGAGAGTGAGGAGCAGGCGGTGCGGGTGGTAAGGCTGGCGCTGGAGGTGGATTTGCGGTTGGGGGCGAGGTTGGCTGGGGCGGTGAAATATGGGTTTCAGGAGAAGACTGTTGGGTTGTTGTTGAGGGAAATAGATGAACGGAAAATCCCTCAGTTATATGCGATCGAGCTTTTTGGAGAAACAAAATCTGATTTTGCTATCAACTCTTTAATCCTAAGTCTGAACAATCAAGATTACTATCTATGTTGGCGAATAGCAGGAGAATTAGTTCGGATTGGAAGTGAAAAGACTATTGAATCTCTATCTCAATCGCTCAAAAGTCAGAAATGTGATGTGTTTGACAATGTATTGTCGTGGGCTTTAGGCAAAATTGGCAACAAAAAAGCTTTAGAACCCCTGCTTCAATCTCTCAAAAGCAAAAACTATAATGTACGAGCAACCGCAGCACAAGCATTAGGAGAAATAAGAGATGATAAAGCGATCTCGACTCTTATTCAATCCTGCAAAGATGAAGATCCAAAAGTACGATTTTATGCGTTAAGCGCTTTGGGTAGAATTGGGAATAACAAAGCTATCCAACCTCTCATTCAATCTTTAAAAGACGAAGACTCAAACGTATCTAGAGGTGCGGCATGGGCATTAGTTCATCTTGATCTTGGGAGTGAGGAAGCTGTTGAATCTCTTATTCAATCACTGAAGAGCGAATATCTTGACGTGCGTTGTAATGCAATTTATGCGTTAGGTGAAATCAATTCTGACAGTGCTATTGAGCCTCTTATTCTAACCTTAAAGGATAAAAGTTCTAATTCTGATGTACGTAGAACTGTGGGAGAAGCATTAGTCAAAATTGGCAGCAGTAAAGCTGTTAGATTTCTTATTCAATCTCTCCAAGACAAAGATCCTTATGCACGCAGAAGAATAGCATGGACTTTAGGTAAGATTGGCGATGAAAAAGCTATTATTCCTCTCATTCAATCTCTAAAAGATGAAGACTTTTATGTGCGTTTAAAGGCTATAGAGGCATTAGGGAATATCGGGAGCGACAAAGCTATTGAATCTCTTACACAATTTCTGATAGATAAAGATCCTTATGTACGTAGAACTGTAGTATTGTCGTTGGGAAATATTGGAGGTGAAAAAGTTGTCGAATCTTTAAGTCTATATTTTAACGATGAAGATCCTGATATTCGCGAAACAATGGTCGATGTATTAGGCAAAATCGGTAGTAAAAAAGCTGTTGAAATTCTTGATAAATTAATCGAAGATTCAGATTATGAAGTTCGTGAAAAGGTGGTAGAAGTATTGAGCAAAATTTACACTGACGAAAATATTAAATACTATAAGCAAATACTAAAACATGAAGATTCAGACCTACTCAAAAGTTTAGACATAAGTCTGAGTAATGAGGAAGTTGAACTTATTATGCAAGGACTGAACGATAAATATCAGCATGTTCGCGAAAAGTCTGTAAAGTCATTAGAAAAAATTGCAGAAGCCGATCGCAACTTACCCGCCCTCACCCAACAACTCCCCCATCTCCTCACCCTCATCCCCACAGAAGCCAGCCAACTAGCCCTCTCAGTCATCACCGCCATCCAAGCCCGATGCAAATACTACAACTACGATATAGCTCAAACACCCTTACCCCCCGAAGATAACCCCAACCCCACCACAAGCAACACCTACAACTTCTACGACAAAGTAGACCAAGTAGTTGCTGGAAACCTAACAGTGCATGGTGATAATATTGCTACACAAAACAACCAAAAGACAGCACCTGAATCTTAACTAATCACTAAACATTACCCAGCAAGAAAAATATGACCTTTAACTTCAACGCCCCCGTAGGAGCAGTAAACACAGGCAATACAACTGTACATGGCAACAACATCGGCACACAAAACAACTACTACGGCACAGACGACCCCAACACCCAAGAACTAGCCAATGAACTCGTTGAAATCCTGCAAGGAATCGTCCCCCCAATCTCCGATCCCACCAGCGAAGCAGGCAAAGAAATCATCACCGCCGCCGCAATGGAAGAGATAGAAAACAAACCAACCCTTAAAGATCGCCTAGTTGCTGCATTTAAAGCAGGAGCATTTGAAGCCATCAAAAAAATTGCCAAAAATGACTTTGTTGAAGTCTTCCTTACTGCCTTCAAAGCAGGACTAGAAGCCAAACCTAAAAAGTAAAGATGCTTCTTATTGCTTTCTAATGGGCTAACTGACAGAAACTATAATGAAAATACTTCAATAACAGATTGCCAAACTTGAGGAACTAAATAATGACACTCGAACAACTAGAAAACGAAGTACTTGCATTACCCCAAGACTCCTTAATCCATCTATTCACCCGCCTAATCGAACAACTAGGCAAAACCAACGAAATCGATCGCGAAATTGAAAACGACTGGCTCGAAGAAGCCGAAGCCCGCGACCATGATCTCACCAGTGGTGAAGTAATTGGCTATCCTGCCAGCCAAGTATTCGCAGACCTTCGCGCATCCCTAGCCTAGAAACTTGCAATGAAAGAAATCATTTTTCACCCATTAGCGCAACAAGAGCTAGACGACGCGATTGGCTACTACAAAACTCAAGACAAAGCGATCGCCCTAGAGTTTTTAAATACCGTAGAGTCCTCAACCAACTTACTAGCCCGTTATCCAGAACTCGGCTTAAAATTTCGAGACTCAGTTCGGCGATTAGCGATATCAAAATTCCCATATTCACTTGTATATCGTCTTTTAGATGGTGAGCAAATTTATATTTTAGCGATCGCCCATCACAAGCAAAAACCTAACGCTCATGTGGGTAAATAGGTGAAATGGTAAAATAGGAAAAAAGTTTTGACGCAACAACAGACATAAACATGATCAAGTTTCCCCTAACTGAACTGTTAGACGATCAAGC
>NZ_JACJPY010000161.1 GCF_014696345.1 Pseudanabaena cinerea FACHB-1277 | reverse complement strand
TCGAAGTGGGACTTTCTTGGGCACAGTTGTTTTCTATTCAATATGTCTTCTGACTGACTCCATATATACCTTTCGTATCCTCACTTGGCGGAACCACTGCCAAACGTCTGCAAACCACAGATATTTTTAAGCTACCAGTTATCGCCGATCTACAACTTTCAAGCCTATGATTTTCGACATTTAATAAATTTTCGCATCTAGTCGCTATCTTCGTAAACCTATCAACAAGCAATCGAGCGATTTTACTCGTGAAATGAATAAGCGATTTTTATGCAGCGATCTGTTGATAATCAACCTCTGGAATACCCACACGTTCTTTCGCGTGTTCAATCGCCATATTGCAAAGCTGACCATCCTCATCTAAATCCAACAAAGTATTCTCATCTAAATCCCGTGTTTCCGTAGGTGTCTTTTGAGAAAAGACGATGTAAAGAGTGTCAGTATCTGCAAAATATCTAATTTTCATGCTTCTAGCCCATTGAAGTTTCTATCAAAGAAAAGGCATAACGTTTATACTAGTGTTTAAACATTTCTCTTATGAAATATTATTATGGTTGAAGTAATCCTTGACATCAAAACATGGGGCAACAACTTAGGAGTCCGACTTCCCGCCGCGATCGCTCGTGCTGCCCATCTCCACGTCAACCAAAGAGTCAAACTATCTGTTGTCGATAATCAAGTCCTGATTACACCTGTAGATGAGCCATTAACCCTTGAAGAAAGACTAGCTAAATTTGATCCAGCCCGACATGGTGGCGAAGTGATGGCAACATCGCAAAGGCTCGGCGCAGAGCAATGGTAAAAAAGCTATGGATACCCGATCGCCAAGACATTATCTGGATCGACTGCAATCCACAGGTTGGACAGGAAATGAAAGACGTTCATCCTTTTCTAGTACTATCACCACGCATTTTTAATGACAAAACAGCGATCGTAATTGGTTTACCGATGACAACAGCCGCATTCAATGCCGACAACCCTTTTGCAATCTCCGTCGGAAAAGTTGCAGGACGTAAAGCCAGTAAAACTAGTTATGTTCTCTGTCATCAGCCCAAATCCTTTGATTGGCGATTACGCAGGGCAAAACCTCATCCTCTGGGCAAGCTGAACAGTGAATTATTTGCTCAGGTGTGCGATTGCCTTAATCAAATAATCCAGTTGTAAGATTTACTTTAGGTATTATCAGAAAACCCAAAAGCGCTTTTTCTATTTGCCAGTTTGTAATGTGATTTTTTAATCTTAGAGGCGATCGCCCCTCAAAAAAATCAACCAGCGATCGCCTCTCAAAAAATCAAAACTAACCAGCGATCGCCTATTCATCCCCATAAAACAGCGATCTCCCCATGATGTGGTTCTTTGTTTCATAGATTCTATATCATTCTTTTTAGTTGTTTATAGACTTCATCATCGTTCCGTTTCTCAATTAATAAGATTTCTAGTGTTTGCTCTTCCACAAAATAAACTATCCGATATTCACCAATATCGGCTCTGTGATAGGGATAACCTTTTAACTTTAGAGAATCTTGAGGGTAGGGATTTGAGATTAATTCGGTAATTTTGGTTGCAACTTGTTTGGCGTGCTTTTCTGACAGCTTTTTTAAGCGTTTAGCGGCTTGTCGAGATAGGTTAACTTTAAGCATTTAGAATCTCTGATAATAAAGCCTCACTTTCTTTAATGCCGATAAAACCTTCTTGTTTGGCTTGATCTGCTTTTAGGGCTAAAAATTGATTTTCTAAATCTAAAAACCTTTCAAATTCTTCAATAGACATCATAATTGCAACACTACGCCCTTTTTTAGCTATTTGCACTGGTTCTCTACGTGCTAGGTCTAATAGTTCGCCAAAGCGGTTTTTAGCTTCTGATGCACCTAATGTTTTCATGGTAATAGCTCCTAACACTGTTGTTAGCTATTATAACCATATTGGCTATTTTAGCTATTATCGCCCGTCTAAAAAATCACCCAACCAGCGATCGCCTCTCAAAAAATCAAAACTAACCAGCGATCGCCTATCCATCCCACAAACAGCGATCATCATATTCATAAACCTGTCAAGATGTCATAATATAAATTATCGTAAATAATGCGATCTCTAAAGGTAAATTTCATGAACGCTAAACTGGTTAATGGACAAACTAAACTATCAATTAACGTCTTAGTCAAGAATGAAAAAGATGGTAAAGTTAGCGCTAGAGTATTAGGATTGCCCGAATATAGCGTTATTAGTAGCGATCGTCATTCGGCTATTTTGGAATTAGATCGATTAATTACTACAAATTTATTAGAAAATGAGGTCGTATCTTTAGAACTAGAAATTCCCAAGCGAGAACATCCTTGGCGACGGTTTGCAGGAATTTATAAGAACAGTCAGCTATTTGACTCTGTAATAGCTAACATCGAATCTCATCGCTGTGAATTGGATTCACAGACTACAGTTGACTACCAAGAGGAAAAAATCGCTTGAGTTTGCTAATACTCGATACCGATCATGTTTCTTTGTTTCTCAAAGGAAATACTCTCATTTGCGATCGCATATTTCAAACTGAACCAGATAAACTCGCTATTTCGGTCATTACGGCGCAGGAGATTTGTCAAGGTTGGCTTAGTGAAATTAATAAGTGTAGTCAAGCATCTCAGTCATCAAAACTACTTTTAGCTTATGCAGAGTTTGAGAAAGCTTTGGATTTCTTCCAAACTATACGGAGAGTTAGTTTTGACAATGACGCTTATTGTCAGTTTTAGATTTTACGCTCCCAATATAGGCGTTTGGGGACAAGAGATTTGAGGATCGCGGCGATCGCTCTGTCTATCAACGCTACTGTAGTTTCACGCAATGCTAAAGATTTTGGGCAGATCTTAAATTTGCCCATCGAAGATTGGTCTAGGATTTAAGGCTATTTGGACTAATCATCCACAACCAGCGATCGCCTATCTATCCCCTAACCAGCGATCGCCCCTCTAAAAATTAACCAAACAGCGATCGCCCGATTTACGATTTTGGTTGAATTTCAAACTCTGACTTGGAGCGATAGAAACAAACATCAAATTTAAGAAAAAAAGGCACTGGTTCCGTGTAATGAGTAGGGAAAAGCATTGCAATATATGACATATGGAGTTAATAATAAAAGATAAACTTCGGCTAAAAATACCAGTGTAATGAATCTATTTACCTATGCTTGTCCAGAATGTGGGAGCGAAGATGTGTGTGCTGACCACCAGTATAAGACGAAAAATTATGGGGTTAGGAC
>NZ_JACJPY010000160.1 GCF_014696345.1 Pseudanabaena cinerea FACHB-1277 | reverse complement strand
GCGGATTGATGTATTTCCTGCTTCGTAGGCTGTTACGATCTTCTTTCTGAAATCTAGGGAATATGCTGGCATAGCTCTTTTTTTCCTGCTTTTCTGTTTCTTTCCATTGTACCCCTTAATGCCTCAACAGGCTGTAAGCGAGCAAAATCTGTACCTTTATCTATTTGCCATACCGTCTTAACAAATAATTGTCTATTTATCGGAGTCAGTAGATTCGCACTAATTTCATGTCTCACACCATACGGAGTTTCTTTAACTACATTAGCATCTACCTCAAGACGAAATCTACGAATATCGGATTCTAACTGTTGCCAATTTTCTAGTGAATATCCAAACAGAATCAATAACTTAGTCTTTGTACCACCGCGCTTATGGTCACTATTGAGTGGATATTCAGTTAGCTTTGACGGCTCAATGACTGCGCGATCACTATTCGGGATTTTCATGTATTTTAGCGTTTATCGCTTTAATTGAGCCTATCATAATCAATGCGTACGATCGCTGTTTGATGTGAGAAATAGGCGATCAGGTTTTGGGTGGTGAGGGGCGATCGCTGTTTGATGTGGGAAATAGGCGATCGGGTTTGTGAGTGTGAGGGGCGATCGCTGTTTGATGTTGAGGGAAAAGGCGATAGATATTTATGAAAAATTATAGAAATTGCGATCGCTAAGAAAGATCAGCTATCATTAAATTAAGTCCGAATTAAGTGCTTTGACAACTATGATCGAGCTAAAAAATATCCATTCCCTGAGCGACTTCAAGCGCAACGCCAAAGAATTTATTGAACGCATTAAATCAACACAATCGCCTATGGTTCTAACCGTTAACGGTAAAGCTGAAGTCGTTGTCCAAGATGCTCACGCCTTTCAAGCAATATGCGATCGGGCTGAGCAAGCCGAAGCCGAACTTCGCGCCCTAAAACTCGCAACGCTACAACAAGACATTAGCATCGGAATTGCACAACTCAAAAATGGTGACTACACCGAATACGATTCAGACACATTGCCAAATCTGTTAGAAAATATTAAAAATCGTGGTCAAAAACGCTTAGCTCATCAAAATGAATCGATTTAAGATATCCCGACAAGCAGATCGTGACCTTGAGGATATGTGGGTATATCTTGCTCAAAACGATTCCATAGCAGCCGATTTATTCCTCGCAAAAGTCATTGACAAGTTTCCTATGCTTGCACAGTTCCCTGAGATGGGTAGAAGCAGAAAAGAGCTTTCAGAAGAACTGCGTAGTTTTCCAGTTAAGCCATACATTATCTTCTACAAAAAAATGGAAAATCACATTGAAATTGTGCGTATTCTGCATCAGTCTAGAGATATTGAAAATCAGTTCTAGTGAAGGGGCGATCGCTGTTTGATGTTGAGGTTTAGGCGATCGGGTGTTGGGTGGTGAGAGGCGATCGCTGTTTGATTTTTATGGAGGGGCGATTCAACTTAAAATTACTAATATCGACTCAGAGGGATTGCTGTCTAGCAAATAAATTTGTTCCTTATATTTAGTGATTAGTGCTACGAGAATATCACGATTACAATTGCCAATTCTCAGCCAGACAAGCTTCGGCGGATGCCCATAAAGCAAACTCCGTTGATAAAAATCTGAATCCTTAGAAACTATTGTAAATCCATTGCTTCGAGCATACTCCCAAACATCCTCATCAGGAAATCCCTTCAATCCACAATCACGAACATGCATACTCTCTGGGAAATCTACAGATAATATATGCGGCAACTTTGGAGATAAATTCTCATCAAACAGCAACTTCATAGGGAACCACTGTTAAACGGCGATCGCGATCGGCTGCAAAAGCAAAACAAGCCTGTATATCCGCAAGGGTTAAATCAGGAAAATCATCTAATACTTCGTCAACAGTCATCCCACCGCCAAGATAGTCAAACACATCTGATACAGCAATGCGTGTATTAACTATACAAGGCTTACCACTACGAATATTCGGACTGATGCATATGCGATCGCGATATTTTTTCATAACCAAGATTTGCACATAACTAGTTTCATAATAACAGCGTCCTTACAAGAATTTAGAGATTGAGTGGCGATCGCTGTTTGATTTGAGGAAATAGTCGATCGGATTTTATGGGTGTTGAGGGGCGATCGCTATGCAATTCCTATGATTTACAAATAGCTTTAAGAACTTTAAAAACCTGTATAGAAGGCTCAGATTCGATCAACGATAGAGAAGGAAATAGCTGATAGTTTGGAGATTCTCCTGCACAGATACGGATAAACTGAAAATGCAAACCATTTGTTGCTAAACCCCAAACTGAAGACTGAGACTGCAAAGACTCATGAGCATAAGTTAATAATTGCGGAATTCCTGTAAAAGGTTCAATCCCTGCTCTCTTTGCTTCAACTATCAGCACCCAAAGCTTGGTTAAATTTGGAACTCCAGATTTTTTAACCGCCAAAATATCATATCTACCCGTAATGCTGGTATCCGATTCGAGAATGTCGATACGCTGAATGTTTTCTTCTAAAAGTAACTCGATCTCTTGATTATAGTAACCTGTCAAATTCATGAGAGGTGCAAGCGCAAGAAACTTAATTTGTCCTTCGGAAACTCTACCTGATAGAAGGTATCGACGAAAATTAGTACAAATCTCAGTTAGTTCTGTTTGCTCAAAATCAGAAATAGATTCCAGATCAAGATAATCAGAAAAAACACCCATCTCTCCAGACTCGTGAAAGCCTAACAGATGCTGTACATCTTCAAAATTTAAATTTTTCGCGGCAAGTGTAACCATCTTGACCTCTTTAAAATTAGCAATATTTTCTATCTTAACATCTGAACAATTGCATTTAATCTTAGTAAATGGCGATCGCTATTTGATGTTAGAAATGTGCGATCAGGGGTTGGGGTGGTGAGGGGCGATCACGCTAAAATCCTAAGCCGCAGCAAGCTCATATTGCAAAGTAAGAAATTCATTAGCCTTCAAATAGGCGATCGCAAACTCACATCCATCAGAATCCGCAAACTCCTCCAAATAATCAGCCCCCTGATTATCCTGATGAATATCCACAATCGTACCAACTAAACCCACTGGCAAAGCTGAATTAAAATCATATTCTGCTTCCATCAGAGAAAGTCTATCTATAGAAGTTGGCTTTAAAATAGCGATCGTATCGAGTAACTGTGGAGTCTTCATTATTTCTCTCTCTTTCACAATTTTGATGTGTTTCATGATTAATTGATGTAATTAGAGATATCTATCAATACTTCGGACATAAAAAAAGGGGAACAAAAAAGCTATTCATCGGATAAGGTGCAAGTAATGAATCAAAGCACCAAATGAATAGCATTAATGACATATTACCGAAAGTAGCAACCAAGGCACAACAGAAATTTCTGTCAATCCTG
>NZ_JACJPY010000016.1 GCF_014696345.1 Pseudanabaena cinerea FACHB-1277 | reverse complement strand
TATTGAAACTAGCTCCCAATAAGTTAACCTACTATCAACGAGGTAAGAGGGCTATGCAGCTTGTCACGGCTACGTTTTAGATGTCTTTGTCACCCCCTCAGCGTTTAAATATATCTTGAATGACAGTGGATGCTCTGAACCTTTTCTTACTAAATCACCAATTTCTTCCGTCTGAAATGTCCAATATAGTTTATCAAAAAGTATTTGATTAATATTTCTTTGATCATCACCACGCTTAAATTCTTCAATTGTTCGCATGGCGGTATACAAAGATTTAAGCAAGAAAGTCTTACCTGTGCCATTATTCCCAATGACAAGATTTATCTTGCCTAATTTTTGCCAGACAAGTTTTTCAATTATGCCAAAACTTTCAAGTTCAATAGCATTTATCATCGCTTAATATTTATTATATTTAATTATATTAATCTAATTTAAATACAGATTTTTCAATTTTTTCAAAAATTTGAAACCCGACTTCTTCCAAGAAATCTTTTGCTAACTCTTGCCAACTTGCATTTTCCCTTGGGTAAATTTCAGGGGTACAGACATATGCTTCTAGTACTAAATTTTGATAGTTTCTGTCAAGCTTAGCGTTGAATAAGGCAATTGTATTTTTTAGTTGATCTATAGCCTTCCTTCTATTATTGCTAATTGATCCTTCCCTTAGACTAGTTGCATTCAATTTGAATTCAACAAAACAAAAGTTGTTCTCATCAAAAAAGACAAAATCACAATGGGATTTTCCAAATCCTAAAAGCCCATTTCTACCGTCAATTGGGATAAATCCGATTAGGTTAGCGTTAGTTATCTTGAATACTTTAGAGTCATCAAAGTCTAGATGAGTAGTATCTATACCATTTTGTCGAATTGTAAAAGTGTTGTCTACGAGTTGAATACTAATAATTATAAATGACTGACCTTGGAAATCAATTATACAAACCTCATCGCGACTATCTATTTCTAAAAAATTGTTCATCCTATCAAAATTAAGTGACAGATGAAGTTTCATGTTCTCAAATTTGCTCATCTTATTCCAAAGCTCTTAGCATGAATACTATACAAAGAATTAAAAGCACCACCTAGCATCTCGGATACTGTATCCAAATAATTTTGCCTAATAGTTCCTTTCTCAACATTAAATATAGATTCACAATATTGAGTTTTTTCTCCCATGAAGTGATTGCCTAAAGAGTATGCTGAAAAATCATTTGCATTTAGCCAAAATTCTTGAGGTATTATTTCAGATACTTCAGCCTCGGTCGATGGATTTTTATTTACAACACGCTTGGCAAATAGCAAATTATTGAAAACTGTAAGCACATAAGGGCTATGAGTTGTAATAATTATTTGATTATCTTCGTCTTGATTTACCATTAAAGATAACAACTCAATTAACTGCTTTTGAGCAACTGGAAATAAATGAGCTTCTGGTTCTTCTAGAACTCTAAATATTTTCGAGCGCTCAAGAATATTAATAAAGATGTCTTGAAGAATTCTAATTGATTCCTGTTGTCCTGAAGAAGAATTATGAAGATACACATAGCCTGTTCTTGCTTGATCAAATACAATTTTTTCTCCCTGACTATCTATTAAATATTTTCCTTTCAAAATTTCCTCTATCTTTGTTTTGACTTGATATAGTTTTTCTTTTTTAATTCGATCTTCTTCAAAGCTTTCAATCAAACCCTCAAAACCCATATATTTTGTAAAGAATTTTTTGATCTGTGATGTTCTTTCGATGAAATTTAGCATCAAAGTTTCATCAATAGTTTGTTCCTTTCTTTTAAAAGCTCTCCTATTTTCCAAATTATTTTGAGTGTCTGAAAACAGATACTTTTCAAATGTATTGGAGTAACCAACAGTTACATTTCTACTAGCAATAATAAACAGTGAGTCTGTCTGATTGCTAGAAAAAACACCATTTAGTAATGAACTTAACCTTTGAGAAAGACTAGATTCATCGCGATCATAGGCTATTTGTTCATAGAATCTATCTATATTGATACTTCGCTGTTGTCGCAAAAGTCTTTTGATCGTACTGGCTGAATCCTTAAAAGTTTGATCTATAAAACTTAGATAAGCCTCAACTTTTCTGTCTGAGTTTAATGTTAATCTTATATACCTGTCATTCTCGACATTATAATGAAATGTTATTTCAAAATTTGGTAAGTGATATGTAGAACCAAAGAAATCATAAAACTTTTCTCTGATGGGAAATATTAAATCTGAAGCTGTATCAAAATAATTTCTGTCTGTATCTTGACGAAGTTGAATATTTAAGTCGTTTTTCAGTGATTTAAAAAAATAAATAAGTTTAGCAATAGTGCTTTTACCACTAGCTTGTTCGCCAATTAAAACTAAAATTTTCTTGATTTCAATTTCGGCATATTCGACAGCACCGAAATTTTTGATAATAATTTTTTGCATTGATTTTACCTAAATTACTATTTTTGAACTCTAGTATATATCAAGGTTTCAACTGTTTTTAGGTTGATACAGCCTGTTGAAGAAATATGTAGCACATCGTAAACCATACAAATAGCCTGTACGGTCTGTTTTCGGTGTATCCCACAAAAACTCAACAGGCTGTAATTGCGAAACAAGCTGCCGGCGATTTAATTGATTGGTCGATCACTTTGCTTTGATGTTTGATTAACAGACGATCACTTTTCTAGGATACGAAAAATAATCACGAAATGTTATGACAAGGATAGAGCTATAGGCACTTGTATTAGGACAAATCAAAACCCAAAATAAGAGTTGCAGCGCTGAATGCTGCAACTCTTACCAGAGTACTTTACCCTTACTCCAAAGGCTCCACTGATACGCCGCGAATGATTCTAGATAGCTCAGACTTTTCATCCACTGATACCCTTGTGGGCGAACCACTCAAGATCCTTTCAAAGCCTTGGAACGAATCCTTAATCTGTGCGCCTTGATCCGTGATGATATATTCGCGAATACGGCTGTCATGGCGCGATCCCCGCATCTTAAATACGTTCACTGCACGGGACATTTGACCGCGAATTTCTACATATTGCAGCAGAATAATCGTATCGGTAATCGTGGAAATATGGGACTCGGTAATCGAATGGGAACCCATAAATTGATCGGTGGTATTCGTAAATAAACCAGTGATCTCCTCCTGCTTCACATAGCCCGTCAGCCCGATCACAAACTGGCGGAAAGTGTTATTGCTCACGCCCCTAGCGAGAGCAGACAGGGAATCGATCGCAATGCGCGAGGGTTTAAAAGTCTCAATCTCCGACTTAATCACCTGCAAATGATCCTCTAGTCCCGAGGATTCAGGATAAACACAGATAATTTTGAGCAAGCCAGAGCTTTCCCACTTATCAAAGTCAGTTCCCCAAGAAGAAGCATTGCGGGTCAACTGTTGGCGCGACTCTTCATAGGCAAATAGGATCGCCCGCTCTCCATTTTCACAACCATTTTCGATAAATTTGCTAACCATCAAGGTCTTGCCCGTACCCGTTGCCCCTGTGGTGAGAATAATTGAATCTTTGAAATAGCCGCCGCCGCACATTTCATCTAGGGTGGCAATGCCAGACGAAACCCGCGTATTGGAGGATTTTTGGGTTAGGCGCATCGCTCCCAAGGGGAAGATATTAATGCCCTTGCTGGTCATCGTGAAGGGAAACTCGCCTTTCATGTGGGTTGTGCCGCGCAGTTTCAAGATTTCAGCAGTACGATGGCGGCGCTCACCATCAAGGACATTTCTCAAAATAATCACATTGTCCGAGACAAATTCTTCCACGCCAAATCTGGCAACTGGTCCATACTCGAGTTCGCGTTCGGTGGTCATTACAGTAGTAACGCCAAGGGACTTGAGGCGGGCGACAATCCTAAATATTTCACGGCGCACTAGCCCAAGGGAGTCATATTGTTGGAAAATCGCGGTCATCGAGTCGATGGAGATGCGCTTAGCTTTGTATTTGATGATCGCGTATTGGATGCGCTCGATTAATGCCGATAGGTCAAAGTCCCCCACCACTTCCTGACCTTCGGGATCGGGTGAAGCATCAAGAATAAATAATTTGCCTTGATCGATTAATTCTTGGAGATCCCAATTAAAACTATGGGCATTCTTAATAATGTCCGATGGCGACTCCTCAAAGGTCACAAATACGCCATGTTCATCTAGTCCCGTAATCCCATTATACAAAAACTGCATTGCCAGTAAGGTTTTGCCTGTGCCAGAAGTGCCACTGACAAGGGTCGATCGCCCTTTGGGTAAGCCACCGTGGGTGATGTCATCTAACCCCTCGATCATGGTGCGGAGCTTCTGTACCCCTAGTTCTTGCCTTTTGCTGTCCTGATTATTTTCATTACTGTTTTCGATCGCTGCACTAGTCATTGCCAATTAATTCCTCGTAAAGTAAATCTAAACCAATTAATACTTTTTCGCGATCGGACAGATCGCCAATAATCTTTCTTACAGGGGGCGGCAGTACCTTAGCCAATGTTGGGGTTGCTAAGATTTTGTCCTCTTCGGCGAGTTGAGGATTTTTGAGTACATCAATTACTTTTAGGGTATAAACCCCTTGAAATTCCTTTTCAAGAATATCGTTCAGCATCTTGAGCGCCCTCACTGAGTTGGGGGTATTGCCTGCAACATAGAGTTTTAGGACGTAAGTTTTACGGATCATCTCATTAGTTTTGCTATCTACGGTTATTTAAATGATTTATTAATCTGGTTTTGATTTGGGGCTAAGAGCGGGGGATCGAACGGCGGTAAAGCTCGCAGAGATGAGCAATCATGTCAATCAGGGTAATGCGGTAGTCGAGTAAGATGTCATCATTGCGCCCTTCGAGTCTCAATTGCTTGGCAAATTCATCCATGAGTTCCATGTGAATTTCTAGGACTTGGGAAACAGATATATCTGCGAAAAAGGAGAGGTTGACAAATTCATCGATCTTGGAGTTGAGATCATCATTGTTTTTGTCTAAAAAATACTCAAGGATAATGGATCGATATAAGTTTTTTAGACGGACGACATACTCTTTCCTATCTTCGGTAGATAGGTTGCGGAGAAATAATCTTGGATCACGTTTGTAATACACCCCCAAATATCCTAATCGCTCATTGAGTTTTTCAGCTAGTCTCTGTTGTTGGACACTTAAAGATTCTGATGCAGTGGGGTGAGGAATGTTGACATAAACTTGGTGGCGAATTTGGGGAGAGATTTTGATAAAGGTGGCGATCGCCTGATCGATGATGGTCGGCAGATCTTGAAGCTGGTCACGGTTGATACTGATACTAGCTCTGTAAAAGCCTCTGGATTCGTTATATTCATAAGGAGATTCAGGATGCTCATTAAGATTTTCGAGAACTAGTATGGCTGGCAAGAAAATATTTAATTCACCGAGATGGTCAACGACCGCTTCGGCATCTTTAAATATAACTAGACAGTCCTGTGAATTGTGGGTTCTTGTTAATAAACTTACAAGAACTTCCAAATCAGCAACGACTGTAATGCTGTATCGATCCTCTGGCAAAAACTTGGCAAGGTCGAGTTTAGCTTGGTTGACATCAGCTTCTGCCACCAAACAGCATACTTGCAAATTGGTTAAAACTGGCATGGGCTATTGGTGGTTAGAATGGCTTTTGGATGATCTTAAGGTTTATTTTCGCATTGAAGTTGCGAAATCATGTGAGATTGATGATTGCACTATACATAATAATTTGTAAGTGGTTAGTGACAGGCAATACTTACTAACTTTAGCTTGTCAGGGTTTCGGACTATGGATTCCCTCGTCTTAAATCAGTCTTTAGAAATATATGGACAGTCTTTGGTGGCAATTTGCCGATTGACGAGTCCCACTACCGCAGCATTAGACTTGCTAAAAAAGGGTTGGGCTAATGTGGTGGTGCTGGACGAGCAGGAACAACCTCGTGGTTTGTTCAGCCCTAGATGTTTATTAAATTGGCAATCTCTGGAAGATCGCCTCCAGTTTGCTGCGCCTGCGGTTTTGATTGAGGATATCGATCTAGAGCCTTTACCAGCGATCGCCTTTTCGATGACAGTGGCAGCTTTTTTAGAAAGAATTACGCAATATCGGCATTCTGCCCCAATGTGGGCTTTGGTCGATCGCCAAGGTCGGTTTACAGCCTTGTTGGAAGTGCATCAGTTGTGGCGATCGCTATACGAGTCGGAGCATAGTCAAAGTCCTTCGGTGGATTCATTACTATTGCCATTGGTTTATCAACTGCCCCTACCTGTGATGGTATGCGATCGGCAGGGGGAGGTGGTGGGTATGAACGCCGCATGGCGCAATAGTCTTTATGATAGTTTGTCCGCACACCCCAAGCCTCTAACGACTCAAGAACATTCAGGTCTTGATGGCAGATCGGATCAAAGTACGGATCAACAGACAGCAGATTCTTCTTTACTACCCTCAAACCAAGCGATCTCCTATCAATTTTGCACCACCGATGGCAAAGCCTTGACTTGGCAGGTGATTACTGTGGCTTTACAGGGTAGTTTGCAGGGTTTAGACTTGGCGATCGCCTACGACATTACCGCCCAAAAAAATCTTGCCCAAGAGCTATCGGGCTTAAGTCGGGTCAAGGATGAATTTTTGACCTGCATTAACCATGAACTCAAAACTCCCCTAACCTCAGTAATTGGCATTGCCAGCCTCCTGAGCAACAATACCTTTGGGGCATTAAACGATCGCCAAAGTCGCTATGTAAAAATGATCCACCAGAGCGGGCGGCAACTGGTGGCGATTATCGATAATATTTTTGATCTTGCCAAGGCGGAATCAGGTCAGTTGGAGCTATATGTGGAGACGATCTCAGTTAAAGAGGTTTGCCAAAAAAGTATTCAGCAATTACAAAGGCTAATTCACCAAGACTCGACCATTGGGCGCAACTATCACTTTGATGAAGACTGGGAGCTAGACATTTCATTAGATATCGATCCGAGTATCAAAACGATCGCCGCCGATGAGGTGCGCTTGCAACAAATGCTCGTCAATTTATTATCCAATGCCTTCAAATTTAGTTTTTCACCATCGGATTTAGTAGAAGATTTGCCGCCACTATCACCACAAATTGGGATCAAAGTGCGGTGGTGGGAAGGCTGGCTAGCAATTACGGTATGGGATCAGGGCATTGGCATCCCTGAGGAAAAACAGAGTTTGGTTTTCCAAAAATTTCAACAGATGGAAAATGTCTTGACTCGCCGTTTTGAAGGCACTGGCTCTAGTCTATTGCTGACCCGCCATCTTGCCCGACTGCATGGTGGGGACATTACCTTTGTGTCGCAGGTGGATGTGGGGAGTCAATTTACAATTCTATTACCACCTGAGCGTCCTGAATCATCGACAAAATCAGGCTGGACTCCTAAGCCCCAAAGTCGGTTGATCTTGGTGGTGGAGACAGCAACGGAGGTGGTAGATTGGCTGCGTCATACGCTCTCGGAGTTAGACTATCAGGTGGTAATTGCGCGATCAGGGACGGAGGCGCTAGAAAAAGCCCGCAGGTTACAACCCTGCCTGATTCTGCTGAGTCCTGATATGCCAATGCTTTCTGGCTGGGATGTATTGGCTTTGCTGAAGGGCGATCATTTGACGAAACATATTCGGGTGGTGATCATGAAGCGGGCAGATGAACCGAAGATGACGATCCATCAGGCGGATGGAATTTTGTTAAAGCCAATTAATGCCACGGATTTAGGTAGATTTCTGCCCAGTTATGTGATGCCGCCTAAGTCTTTGAAGGTGATGTATCTGCAACATAATTTTGGGGATGGCACGATTGGTTTGTTGCAGGATCTTGGGCATTGTTTACTAGAGGCGGAGGGCTTGGAGCAGGGGGATATTCTCTCGAAAATTTGGCAGCCTGATTTATTTGTATTAGATGGGGATAGTCAATTACTGTTAAGCCATTTAGAAATTATTAGCAACTTGGATATTTTGGCGGGATTACCAATTTTAATTATCACGCGCTCAGCGATCGCCGAAATTGCTTGGTTACAAAGCCGTTTCTGGAAACTGAGCCTATGGGAATGCGCCAATATTAATGTTGAGCGGGTTGAAAGCGATCGCGCTGCGGTCTTATTAACTCTATATCAGTCAATTTCCGAAGCCGTTCGGTCAGGAATTTCCGCCATTTCGCCGAACTAGATATGCTATAAATCAAGCTAGATTTGATAACATCAACGAGCCAATGCCATAGCAATTTTTCCGAAATCAAAATCTAGAGAAATTTTCTGAGATCGTGGCATTGCCGCGCTCTCAAAAAATTTCTCTATAGTAATTCGACTGAGAGAATGGACAAGGAGTGTCGTCGACCATGTATCTAGAGGCTGATTCCTTGAATGTAGATGCGAATCCAAGGTTGCATGGTAGCGCAGTCATCCCAGTAGGTGTGGTCAATCTTTGGCGCGGTGGGGCGAATATTGCGGAGACACTGGTTAAGGAAATTACGCTGATGGCGATCGCCGAGATCAATCAGTCGGGCGGTTTGCTGGGTAGATCCATTGAGCCATTGGTACTTGACATGGCGGCATACGATGGCAACCATGACCTCCAGATCAAGTATCTAGTTGAAGAATTAGGGATCAAGTATTTGTTTGGGGGAAGCGCCTCGGCATCGCGTAAAGCCATTATCCCGATACTAGAAAAATATCAGGGGCAGCTTTGGTATCCCTACGCCTATGAGGGATTAGAATTTTCTAAAAATGTGTTTTACACAGGAGCCTGCCCTAATCAGGTGGTGCAACCTGCGGTTAGTTGGCTATTGCAAAATTGTGGCGATCGCGTTTATTTGGTTGGCTCAGAAAGCATTTATTCACGCATTGTCAATAAAGTAATTCGCGCTCAGCTTAAGCAACAGCAGGGAACGCTGATCCGCGAAGACTGTCTGCCTTGCAATCAAGCCAACTATGGCGAAACCATCGCCAAAATTAAGCGCAGCAATCCTGACCTGGTAATTAGCACCTTAGCGCCAACTAGTGCGATCGCCTTTTTAGCTCAATATGCCGCCGCAGGGATCAATGCCCAACAAATCCCAGTGCTGTCGTCCTGCTTGAGTGAGGTCGAGATCCAGCAATTTTGGCGAAGGACAATCCCCGCCGAATTACAGAATATTGATATTGATCCAGAGGCAATTGCAGGACATTTTGTGAGTGCCAATTACTTTCAAAGTCTTGACAGCCCTCAAAATCTAGATTTTTTGCAAAAGGTAAGGATCTGGCTGGGGCAGAATGGCAGCGATTTGGCGGTGAATGCGGCAATGCAGTCGGCCTATACGCAGGTGTTTTTATGGAAACAGGCGATCGAATCTGCCCAATCCCTAGATTTAGAATCTGTTAAACAAGCCTTCTCTGAACAGAGATATTTTGCCCCTGTGGGTAAGGTGGTGGGCGATCGCAATCATCATCTGCATACAGCTTGCCGCCTAGCAAAAATTAGCGATCTCGGCAAACTAGAGGTCATCTATACCATTGAGCCGATCAAGCCCCAGCCTTGGTTGGGCGCAGAGAATCTTGAGTCCCAAAATGCCACGATTGTCATAGAGATGTTGGGGGCAATTAGTCAAGATATTCAGCAGGGTTGGCAACTAGAGCGCGATGCTCAGGATCTAGAGTCTACAATTACCCAGCTTTTAATGCGCGGTCGTGGCAAGGGACGCAATCAACTCGCTCCTGAAATCACCCGTGCAGCGATGTCCAAGCTGTTTAAAGCCAATCAGCGCTTGCTGAAGGTACAGGCGGATTTGCTGAATATGGAGGCGGCACTGCGGGAGACCAATGAGCTATTGGAGCAACGCATTGAGCAACGCACACAGCAGTTACAAAAAACGATCAAGCGCTTGCAAAATGAGGCGGCGGATCGCCAACAGGCAGAAATCTTGTTGCGGGAGAGCCAACAGCGATTTTCGGCGATCGCCGATAACATCCCTGGGGTGGTGTACCGTGCTGTCTTACAAGCTAATGGCGAAGTATCGATGCCCTATATTAGCCCCCGCACCCATGAAATTTTTGGCATATCGGTTGAAGATTTTTATGAGCATTTTGAATGGGTGTTTGATATGGCGCATCCAGAGGATCGGGCTGAGCTGAATGAATTGGTGCGGCGATCGGCGGAAACCTTGGGCTTTTTTGAGCATGAATATCGGGTATCGAGTCTGTTTGAAAAAGTAAAATGGGTGCGAATTATTTCTCAGCCTCACCTCAATGAATTAGGGGATACGGTTTGGGATGGGGTCATTGTCGATATTACACATCAAAAGGCAACGGAGGAGTCTTTGCGGGAAGCTGAAGAAAAATATCGCAGTATCTTTGAACACGCGATCGAGGGGATATTTCAGGCGCAGCCCGATGGTTGCTATACCAACGCCAACCCCGCCCTCGCCAAAATCTATGGCTATGAGTCTTCTGCGGCATTATTGACGGAGATTGCGGGTGACTGCCAACGCTTATTTGTGGAGCCAGAGCGCTGGCAAGAGTTTCGCCAGCAGATTATCACCAATGGTGCAGTTACAGGGTTTGAAGCCCTTGCCTATAGGCGCGATCGCTCGATCATTTGGCTACTGATTAATGCCACAGCCAATTATGATGCCAATGGCAATTTGATCTCCTACGAAGGACTAGTGCAGGATATTACGGAGCGCAAGCAGTCAGAACAGGCGCTCAAGGCGGAACAGGAAAAATCTGAGAATCTCTTGCTGAATATTTTGCCGCAGGCGATCGTACATCAATTAAAGTCGGGTAGCAGTGCGATCGCCTCCCGTTCTGACAATGTGACGATTCTATTCGCCGATATTGTCGATTTCACCACCCTCTCTAGCCAAGTTTCTCCCCAGCTATTAGTGCATATGCTCAATGAAATTTTCTCCTCCTTTGATCTGCTTGCCGATCAATTGGGCTTAGAAAAAATTAAAACCATTGGTGATTCCTATATGGTGGTGGGTGGACTCCCTACTGCAAGGGACGATCATGCGGAGGCGATCGCCGAAATGGCAATTTCTATGCAAAGGGCGATCGCTAAATTTATGAGAAACGATCAGGATGCTTTTCGATTGCGAATTGGCATTAATACAGGTTCAGTGGTGGCTGGAGTAATCGGTATTCGCAAATTTATCTATGATCTATGGGGGGATGCGGTGAATGTGGCAAGCCGCATGGAATCTCACGGTTTAGCGGGGGGTATCCAAGTTACTACCGCCACTTACGAACTGCTCAAGGATAAATATGATTTCTGGCATCGTGGCAAAGTCTTTATCAAGGGGCGTGGCGAGATGGACACCTATATGCTCCTAGATC
Source organism: Pseudanabaena cinerea FACHB-1277 (assembly GCF_014696345.1). Taxonomy (GTDB): domain Bacteria; phylum Cyanobacteriota; class Cyanobacteriia; order Pseudanabaenales; family Pseudanabaenaceae; genus Pseudanabaena; species Pseudanabaena cinerea. The sequence goes on along the minus strand of NZ_JACJPY010000016.1, from coordinate 50,009 downwards.
GCAAAAATAGACCCTCTCCCATTATCGCCCCAAGTTTAGAGTTGCCCAGTTTAGTCCTAAAGTAGCCGATTGTAAGAGGTTCGCCCACAAAAGTGTGGGAAATCTTCGCAAGCGTTGTCATCAGCAATGTTTATGGCTCTAAGGTCTTCCCCATTCCACTGAGCGAATCTTGAGGGTTTCCTGTCCATCAGCAACGACTACAGCGATCGCCTCTGAATAGAATTCTCCAGCGATCGCAACATAGATCCACTGCAAATCATTAGGTAATTTATGTGACCAATCATCCATGACCAAAACTATCTCGATCTGAGGAATTGCAAACCCATCGATTGGCGCGATCGCTTCAAAATGTTGCTGCATATCTGGGCAAGAACATTGAGATTGAAACTCATCGGTAGTCATGTGATGCGCTTGCAAATATTCTCGATCTATCAGCGCCCTTGCAAATGCGAGGGCAACTGTTTCAGCAGGAGTTCCGCTTGGTGCATGGGGATAATTTTCCATCAAGTGTACGAGTGGACTAGGACAAATTCAGCAATTGCGGTAAAGGCACTTCAAAGCGCTCCCAAGGCTTAGGCTCAAGAACTTTGGTGTTGATATTGTTGGCGGCAAATAGCGATCGCAATGTAGCCACCGAGCCTTCCGCTTGCAAAAACTTCAGCAATAACCCACTAAAGGTAATATCACCTCCTGCGGCAGTGGGGATGATCACCTGTGGCTGTAGGCATTTTGCGACTTGCACAGCCCCCTGTTGTCCTTTGATCACCGTGCCGATCAGAGGCAATTTTAGATCGATGGTGGGAGTGATCACCACGTCAATGGGGGCAAAATCCTTTAAGTTTTTGTCGTGATAGCCGTGGGGTTCGTAATAGATTGAGCGATCGCTGGTGAGATCCCGAATAATATAGCCATTCTCCACGGTCGTAGGGCCAGTGGGCGATCCTGTCACGGCTAGGATCGTTAATAGATTGGGCATATTAAATAATTCGCCATGCTGGAGCGCTGTCACCTCTGCATAGCCCAATTGCTGCACCAGTTTTGCGGCGCTAGGGGAAGCCACCACAGGAATTTGGCGATCGAGTTGTTGCAGGGTTGGCAGATGGGCATGATCGGGCAGCCCTTGGGATAGCAGGATTAGATCAATATTGGCGGGAATTTGGCGCTGGGTGCGACGTTCAGATTTAAAAAACCAGTCGGCTTTACCAAACATCAATGCGCCCACCAGCCAAGGATCTAGCAAGATGCGTTTGCCTGCGATCTCAATGAGCCAAGAGTTACTGTCTAGCCAAGTTAGGTACATAGTTGATTGCTGGGTTGATTTTCGGCGATCGCTTTAGATTGTCTAGTTCTTAATTTGGCAGCGATCGCCTGTCCTGTAAACCACTGTAAGAGAGATTTTACGACTATAAAACCAAAAAGCGATGGGACGGGCGAAGCCCGTCCCATCGCTTTTTGGTTTTTAACCGATCAAAGGTCTAAACCCATGCTTGATTGATACCGCACCGATCTTGTCCATATTTTCAAGGGTGATTTGATTGCGCCCCCATGAAAAATTAGTATGCCAGCCCTCAAACTCCAATAGCATCGCCTCCGCAAAACAAGCAAAAAGCTGACGGGCAGGAGCCGACATATTCACGATTTTCATGATTTTCCAATCAATGTCGAGACTATGCTCCACGATGCCGCCATTGATCACATGAATGCCATCTTCCTGCACTAATGTATTCATATTTTTGGGATAGCCGCCATCAATGAGGATGCAGGGGCGCTTCAGGGTTTTGGCATCGATCGCCATGCCCTTAGCCATACTCGCCACCCACACAATAATGTCCGACTGGGGTAATGCTTCATCCATGCTTAGCACCTTGCCGCGCCCGAGTTGTCCTTGCAACTCTTGCAGACGCTCTTGATTTCTTGCCACTAGCAATAGATCTTTTATATTTAAACGGGCATCGATCCAGCGACAGACGGCGCTACCAATGTCGCCAGTTGCACCGCAGACAGTCACGGTGGCTTTGGCTAGATCAATGCCAAATTTACGGCTTGCCTCCTCGATCTGGCGACAAATGATGTATGCGGTGTGCGTGTTGCCTGTGGTGAAGCGGCTAAATTCTAACTGCACATTGCGGACACTGGACATCTGACTGAGATTAAAATTCTCAAAAATAATCGAAGAAAATCCACCTAAAGCCGTAATGTCAACATCATGCTTTTGGGCATGAGCCATAGCATTCAGAATCTTGCGAATGGCAGTTTTAATTTTGCTACCCGCCAACATTTCAGGTAAGAAACAGGATTCCACATACACCCCCTCAATCTGCTGCCCCGTGGCACTTGTCACCTTGATGTGATCGACAATTTGCGGCGGAGCGCTACACCAAAACTCTAAACCCTGATCGGCATATTCGGGATAGCCTAACTCCCTTGCTACGGACTGAGCGTGTTCGAGACTAGTCAGATGTCCTATGAGACCAAACATTGATTGCAGTTACCAGTTTTTGTTAGCTGTTAGCTGTTAGCTGTTAGCTGTTAGCTGTTTTTAAGTAGCTGTTGGCTGTTGCTGTTAGCTTTATGGATTAATGGGATTAAATTCTAAGGTGTTTTTAGAAATTATGATTTCCTTGTCGAATAGGGGGGTAGCTGTTAGCTATTAGCTGTTAGCCGTTAGCTGTTAGCCGTTAGCCGTTAGCTGTTAGCTGTTAGCCGTTAGCCGTTAGCTAAAAGCCGAAAGCCGAAAGCTAAAAGCTAAAAGCTAAAAGCTAAAAGCTAAAAGCCATTAAGCACCAGCCAAACCCATTGCCGACATTCTCATAATATCGCGAGTGTTAAAGCCAATTTTGCCTAGGCTTTCGCCATATTGGATCATGAAGTCTTCTACGAGAGCTTCCTTCTCCATGCCCAAGACCTTGGCATCGGCTTCGACTTGGTTGAGCATCTGCCAGACGATGGGCAGATTTTGGCGATTTGCCTGCTCTAGAGGCTCTTTGGATTCGGCAAAATGGTTTTGCAACCAGACTTCGCCAAAGTTGAGGTGCGTATATTCGTCTTTAACCACGCCTTCAGTGATCTTGCGGGCAAAAGCATCGGCAACGGGGATATAAATGTTGTAAGCAGCGATCGCAAAGCACTCGATAATGAGGGATTGGATCAGCAAACAGGTGACGATATCTTTGATGGCAAAGGCGGTTTGGAAATTGTTGTGGAGTTCGGCAAAGAACTTTTCGGCAAAGTCCATATCGGGAGTGACGCTCAAGTTTTTGCCACAGGCGATAAAGCCTTTTTTGTGGCGGTCTTCCATTTTTGCCAGTCTTTTTAAGTCTTCAGTGAATTTGTCGGGCATTAGTTCTGCAAGTTGCAGGTAATTACTATGTGCCTCTGCTTCGCCTTCAATCACGATCGCATTGATGCGACTATAGGCATCACGATATTCTGCTGATTGGTAATCAAGCTGATCGCCAATAGGATCTTTGATCGCTACGGCTTCGAGTGTTAGCCCCATGTTTTGCCTCTTTGAGTATTCCTTGCTCAATAAAAGTTAATCTCTAGCTATTTTATGCTAAGTAGCACAATGCTATGAAAATTAAACAACCATTATCAAAATCATGAATCCAATCAAGCAATCAATCCTCACCATTGAGCAAGTTACCCGCAAATTTGGCGGACTGGTGGCGGTCGATCAGGTTTCCTTTGTGGTCAATGAACGGGAGATTTTTGGGGTGATTGGTCCTAATGGCGCAGGCAAAACGACTTTGTTTAATACGATTACGGGTTTGATTGCGCCTAGCAGTGGTAAGGTCTTTTATGCAGATCGCGAAATCACAAATTTGCGTCCTCACCAAATTGCCCAATGTGGCATTGCGCGGACTTTTCAAAATATTCGCCTGTTTGGGGAGCTATCAGCCTTAGAAAATGTGGCGATCGCCAAGCACTTGCAGACTAGCACAGGTTTGTTTAAGGGCATTTTCAATTTGCCGCCCACGCCACAGCAGGAAAAGTTGACCTATGAGGGCGCGAGGGAATTGTTGGATCTGGTGGGTTTGAGCGATCGCCAAGAGGTAAAAGCCAAGAATTTTGCCTATGGCGATCAGCGCCGCCTTGAGATTGCCCGCGCCCTTGCCCTCAAGCCACAACTATTACTATTAGACGAACCCGCCGCAGGTATGAACCCCAATGAAAAAGGGCAGTTAAGCGAATTTATTCGCGATTTGCGCGATCGCTTGAACTTAACAATTTTACTAATCGAGCATCATGTACCTTTGGTGATGGGGCTATGCGATCGCATTGCAGTATTAGACTTTGGGCAGCTAATTGCGATCGGTGCGCCTGAAATTGTCAAAAGCGATCGGGCAGTGATTGAGGCATATTTGGGGGATGAAGGGTAAAAAAACGGCTTTGCCATTTTTTTACATTCGCTCTAAAACCCGAATACCTAGTAAACCCAAGCCTAGCTTCAAAGTCTTAGCCGTGATATCACAGAGATTTAGGCGTGAGATTTTGATAGTTTCTTCTTCGGCTTGCAGCACTGGACATTGCTCAAAAAATTGATTGAATTTTTGGCTTAACTCAAACAGATATTGGCAGAGGCGATTAGGAAATAATTCTTCGGCAACCGCATCGATCGCTTCGGCAAATTGCAGTAAGTGCTTGGCTAACGCGATCTCTGGAGCCTCCGTGAGGCTAATGGCGCTGTCAACGCGATCGAAATCAACGCGATCGAAATCAATGCCACCTTTGCGCCCGATGCCCTGTACGCGCACATAGGCATAGAGCATATAGGGGGCGGTGTTGCCTTGCAGGGATAGCATTTTATCAAAGCTGAAAATATAGTTGCTGGTGCGATTTTGGGAGAGGTCGGCATATTTGACCGCCCCTAGCCCGATCGCATTGGCGACATCTTTTTTAAATTCCGCAGGTGCATCGGGGTTGCGGCTGTCGATATCGGCATAGGCACGGGTGACTGCTTCTTCTAGCAAACTTTTGAGGGGGACGGTATCGCCCGATCGCGTTTTAAACTTTTTGCCATCGTCACCCATGACCAAACCGAAGGGGACATGGATCGCCTGCACCGACTCAGGCAGCCAATCTGCGCGTTGGGCAACTTGAAATACCTGAGCAAAATGGGCAGATTGACCGATATCGGTGACATAGATAATCCTTGTGGCTTGATCCTCACGGATGCGATAGCGCAGGGCGGCGAGATCGGTGGTGGCATAGTTATAGCCGCCATCGGATTTCTGCACGATCAAGGGCAGGGGCTGACCATCTTTATTATTAAAGCCTTCTAAAAACACACAGAGAGCGCCTTGATCCTCTTGCAATAAGCCCGTTGCTTTCAAATCGCTAATTACATCACTGAGAAACGGATTATAAAAAGACTCGCCGCGCTCTTCTAGTTGAATATTCAGCGCATCATAGATTTTTTGAAATTCACGGCGCGACTGTTCGCATAGTAGTTGCCATGCTTGCTTTGCCGACTGCCCCCCCGCTTGCAATTCCACCACTGCCGATCGCGATATTTCCTTAAATTCAGGATCTTCATCAAAGCGTTTTTTGGCTTGGCGATATAGCTCCACCAAGTCACCAATGGCGATCGCGTCGGCTTTGGTGAGGGCATCGGGATAAACCTCCCGCAGGAAGGTAATCAACATGCCAAACTGGGTTCCCCAATCCCCCACATGGTTTAGCCGCAAAACCTCATGCCCTTGAAATTCTAAAATCCGCGCAATGCTATCGCCAATAATCGTGGAGCGCAAATGTCCCACGTGCATTTCCTTAGCAATATTCGGGCTAGAAAAATCGACAATTACCCGCTCAGGCTTTGACACAGGGGCAATGGCAAGGCGATCGCTCTTTTGCATTTCTGCCAGATGCGCGGCAATATAACTAAGTTGCAGTTTGAGATTAATAAATCCTGCCCCAGCGATCGTGGGTGGTTCAAAGCGATCGGCAAATTCGAGATTAGCAATGATTTGGGCGGCAACATCTTGGGGCTTTTGTTTGAGCTTTTTGGTCAAACTCAGGGCGGCATTACATTGATAATCCCCAAATTTCGTATCCTTAGCCGCCGCCACCGCAGGATCATAATCGGCATATTCTGCCCCAAAAGCGGCAGCGATCGCCTTGGAAAAACGAATTTTAAGGTCAGCTAAAATTGAGGTAGTCATGGATTTTTTAATAATTTAATTAATTACCAGAAATAGGAGAGGCGGCGCTTTGCGCCGCCACTCTTAATTTCTGGTAGGATAATTGTAATGGGCAATTATCTAAAATCGCGATTAAAGGGGTTAAACCAAAGGCAGTGAGTCAGATCGAACAATCGATCAAATTGAATGGGCAAAGGAATGATCATTCCCTAGATGATCCATTAAACGCCGTAAATATACTCAACCAACGCTCAATAGAGCGATTAATTAGGGCAGTTGAAATTAGTCAAGGAGAATTTGCCCTGATTATTGTCCATTGCAACTATAGCCACCTCAGACAAAATATCTTAAACGAATTAGCGAATGTCACGGGGATATTGTATCGGGAAATTTGGTGGCGCATATCCGATGCCCCCATCTATCAAAAATTACAGGATTTTATCGCTGGTTGTCATTATCATGTGCCAGCACTGATGTGCTTAGGTTTAGAGCATTTTGGTACAGAAACTACGGATACTTCCATTCATATTTTTGCAGAAATCAATCTGTTTCGCGATCGCCTCAAACATCAGCTTAAATGTCCATTGGTGCTATGGCTCAATGATGAGAACCTGTCAGAACTATGGCAACAGGCTCCAGATTTTGCTAGTTTTGCAGCACCACCGCTTAAGTTCACCTTATCCACTCTAGAGCTAATCCAAGAGCTAGATCAACAGGTTGAACGCTTATTTCAAATTGCCCAAGATCCGCTTATACCTTTATTTTGGCAAGATCAACAGATAGATAATGATCCTGATATTTTGTCCTATCAAGAGATAGAAGTGGCAAGGCGAGAACTTCGCATTGCTCACCATCACGAAGCCTGTTTTGTTGAGTCTAACGATCGCCACATTTCCCTGACTGAAGAGATTCTGCAAAGTCAATTTCATAAATCCTGTGCGGAACTGCAAGCTAAGCTGGACTTGGCAATGGGACGATTGCTATGGCGATCGCCAAGGCTAATTACTAAATATACTAACGATGTCTATGTCGAATCGCAGGGAGAAGTTCACAGCGTTTCGCAGATTTATTATGAATGTAGTCTGCTCCATTGGCGAAAGGTGGAAAGACCTGTGGAAGAAGGAATTGTTCTCTTCTATTTAGGCAATCTCTGGTGGCATAATTCTTTTGTGAGAGGTCGCGCTACACAGGATTCATGGCAGAGGGCAAAGCAATATTTCCAAGAGGCGATCGCCTGTTTTCAACGCGCCCAACGAGAGGATCTCGTTGCCAAGTATGGTCGTGCCTATAGTGGCGTTTTGGAACAATTGCAACAATGGCAAGAACTAACGGATTGGATTCATCAATTACTGCCATTGCATCGCTTAAATCCCTTAGAACTAGCTCAAGATTATGGCTACTTGGCGAAGGCGGCGATTTCTAGAGGGGCATGGCGAGATGTGCTGGAGCAGGCATCTCAGGCACTATCGATTTTAGAGTCAAGAATATTATTTGATAGTCCTTTGAATGGTTCTCATAACAATTCCCATGAACCGAATTTTGAACAACATTGCCAAAGATTGCAACAAATTCAAATAGGGCAATGTCAGTTACTCATTGCTCAAAGTCAATATCGCCTGGGCGAAATCGATGTTGCGATCGCCATTATGGAATTGACGATCGCTAATTTTAATTGTCAGGACGAACCCCATCTTTATATCAGGATGCTGGATACTTTTCATGATCTTGCCTTTGCCAAAGGGCTATATCTACAAGCATTCCACACGCGCCAACAGCAGCGATCGCTAGAACAGCAATATGGACTCAGGGCGTTTATTGGTGCTGGATCTTTGCAACCAAAGCAATTAGTCTCAGTTCCAGACATAAATATTGAGCCAAGTAAATTAGCACAGCAAAAGACAGAAATTGCGGCTTCAGGGCGTACCAAAGATGTGGAATATCTAATCCATCGCATTTGCGACCCCACGGCTCAACAGCTAACGGTTATTCATGGAGAATCGGGAGTTGGCAAGAGTTCTTTGGTAAATGCGGGGCTGATACCTGCATTGTGGCAACGATCGCTGACGGGCTTTGCCATATTGCCAATCAAGATCAGCATTTATACCAATTGGCTGCAAGTGATCGCGAACACTCTGCAATCTTCCGCCGCCAGCATAGAACAGATCATGACTAAGTTTAAGCAACTAGCAGATCAAAGCACACAAATAGTTTTAATTTTTGATCAATTTGAAGAATTTTTCTTTACCTATGCCCAAACCCGCGATCGGCAAATCTTTCGGCAATTTTGGCAAAACTGCCTAAATAAACCCTATCTCAAGTTAGTAATTTCTATCCGTGAAGATTATCTGCATTTACTCCTAGAATTAGAAACTGCCAATGCCGAAATCGATATTCTCAGCCGTGACCTGCGCTATGTCCTTGCCAATCTCTCCCCCGCCGATACCACTGCCCTCATCGAAAATCTGACCCAACAGGCAAACTTCCCCCTCGAATCAGCACTGATCGAATGTTTGGTGCAGGATCTCGCAGGCGATCGCGGCTCAGTGCGCCCCATCGAACTACAGCTAGTTGGCTCTCAACTGCAAGATCGCAACATTACCACCCTTGCCGCCTATCAAGCCGCAGGGGGCAAACAGAAACTAGTGGAACAGTCCGTTCAAGAAGTGATCCAAGCCTGTGGTGATGCGGCTTTTGTGGCCCAACAAGTATTACTTGCGCTCACCGATGAGCGGGGCAAACGCCCCTTGCGTAATTACAACGAACTGCGAAACTTCATTCTGCCCTACACTAGCAATAGCCTTGATCTGGATCTAGTTCTAGAGATTTTAGTTGGTTCAGGACTAATATTCCAATTACCAGAATCCCTCAGCAACCGCTATCAATTAGTTCATGATTACCTAGTTCCCTTTATTCGTGCCAATCAAGAATCAGAACTGCTAGGGGAACTGCAAAAAGTGCGATCGGTTGCGGAAACTAGTCGCGCCCGCCTTGCCCGCCTGACTAAGTTTGCGCTGTTCGGCACTGTTTTGGGGCTGATCCTAATGGCAAGCTTAGCATTTCAGGCAATTCGCCAACGCCAAATAGCCGAAATTGGCGAAATCAATGCGCTCGTATCTTCAGCAACTTCTAGTTTCCTACTCAACCAACAACTTCAAGCCCTCACAACAATTCTCAAATCCGCCCAAAAGTTAGCAGCTTTGGACATTGAGCCAATGCAAAATCAAGAAATTGATAAAGCTCAAACCTTCCGCAACACCTACGAAGCTCTGCAACTCATCGTTTACAACATTCGGGAACGCTATCGCTTTAGTGGCATCAATCGTGATTCACCATTTTATACCGCCAAATTTAGTCCCGATGGCAAAATGATGGCATTGGGGGGATTTGATGGCAGTGTCTATCTCCTTGATAGCAATGGCAAGTTATTGAGAACGATGACAGGATTTCAGGCGAAGGAAATACGCGGTCTAAGTTTTAGTGCTGATGGTAAACGCATTGCCTCTTCGGGGCAGGGTGGCATTGTTCGCATTTGGAATGTGGACAATGGTAAATTAATCAGGGAGATTCAAGCCCATACCAGCGATATTTTTCGGGTTGATTTCCATCCCGATGGCAAGCGCTTGTTAACGGGTAGCAAGGATGGCTTAGTAAAAGTGTGGGATAGCGATCGCGCTGTAGAACTCTTAACGATTAACCCCCAAGATAATCTTCAAGATAATCAAGTTCCTGTAAAACCTACTAGCTTTGTGGCAAGACAAGCAGCAGCAATCCAAGATACTAGTTTCAGCCCCGATGGAAAAATGATCGTTACTGCCAAGAATAATATGATCGCCCTCTGGGATTTGCAGGGCAATCAATTAGCGGCGGCGATCGCCCACCAATCAATCATCTACATGGTGCGCTTTAACCCCCAAGGCAATCAACTAGTCTCCACAGGCGGCGATAAAAGCGTCAAGCTCTGGCAAATCCCCAATCAAATCTTGACAGAAATTTCCCAATCCCCAATCCCCAATCCCCAATCCCCAATCCCCCAATTAGAACAAATACAAATATTTGAGGGCAATACCGCCGATGTCTTGAGCGTTAACTTCAGTCGTGAAGGGAACAGAATTGCTTTCGGCACACAGGACAATGCGATCGGCATCTTCAATCTCAATGGCACAATTGACACGATGATAGGCGCTCACACCGATGCCGTATTTGATGTCACCTTCAGCCCCGATGATCAATATCTCCTATCCGCCAGCAAAGACCGCACCGCCCGACTCTGGTATGGAGAAACAGCAATGCTCAAGACCATCTATGCCCATCAAAACCCCGTCTGGGCAGTTAGCTTTGCCCCCAACGGCAAAATGTTCGCTTCGGGCAGTGTGGATAAAAATGTCTTCATTTGGAATATTGATGGTACGCGCCGAATGTCATTACTCGGTCATAGGGATACGGTTTATGGCGTGAACTTTAGCAGTGATGGCAAATATCTAATTTCCGCTAGTGAAGATCGCACAGCGAAGGTTTGGGATAGTAACAAGGGAGAGCTGTTGCATACCTTAGATATTCATGGATCAGGCTTGGTGAATGCTATGCTCAGCCCCGATCGCCAAATTTTAGCCACCCTCGGCACAGATAATAAAATCAAACTCTGGCGCTGGAATCAAACCAATAATCCACCGCTAATCCATGAGTTAAGCGCCCATAGGAAATCGGTATGGTCGATCGCTTTCAGCCCTGACAGCCGATTTTTGGTCTCAACAGGTAATGATGAAACCTTGCAAATTTGGGATGTTGCCACAGGTAAAGGGCGCACCATTACCAAAGCCCATAAAAATGGGGGCTTAGCCGTTGCCTACAGCCCCGATGGTAAATTGATCGCCTCATCGGGCAAGGATGGATGGATTAAGATCTGGGATGCAGCCACAGGTACAATACGTCAAGAAATTATGGTAAATAGTGAAGCCATGTGGATCTATGGCATTGCCTTTAGTCCTGATGGTGCGGCGATCGCGGCGGGGAATGCCGACAAAAGTATCAAAATCTATGACATTAATAATGGACAAATTCTTAAAACTCTCACAGGGCATAATGCCGAAGTCCATGCGATCGCCTTTAGCCCCGACAGTCAAAATCTGGTTTCTGTAAGTCGCGACAACAGTATTAAAATATGGAATGCGGAAACCCTCAATTTTAGTGAATTAGTTGCGAGAGGTTGCCAAATGCTCAAAGCCCACACAGCTAACTCCCCCCATCCAGATCGTGACAAGATCTGTCGCTAAAGCCATGTTCACTAATTTTGCTGACAATACTTCTCGCAGCTTAGCCGTTACCGCGATTACAGGCTATCAAAAATTTATTTCACCCCATAAGGGATTTGTCTGTGCCCATCGAGTTTTGTATGGCTGTGAGTCCTGCTCCCAATATTTCAAGCGGGTGATTGCTGAAGAGGGGGTTTTCACAGCGATCGCCAATGCTAAGGGGCGATTTCAAGAATGTCGAGATGCGAGTGAAATCCTTAAACAACGGCGGCAAAAGTGCCAAAGGCAGAAGCAATATCAATCCATTCGCCTAGAATCAGGCAGTTTAGGAACGGGCTATAAACTACGCGATCATGTTCTGTCAATTAATGCCAATGGTGATCACAGTGATCAAGAAGATCAAGAAGATCAGGACAATCCAACCAATCCAGAAGGGAATCCAGAAGGGAATCCAGAAGGAAAACAAAGCATTGGTGGCGCTCAATGGAATAACAATAGGAATAGGCGATCGCCCAATAATCAAATCGATCAAAGCAACCCTAACAATAATTGCAATTACTGCAATGACCTTGCCGATTGTGGCAATTGCGCCGATATTATTGCGGATGTTTGTCATGGAAGTAACTATGGCGATCGCTGCGGCAATCCCTTAGAAGGAGCCGAATGTCCCGAATTAAGCTGTCCCGAATTAAGCTGTGGCGATGCTGACTGTCTCTCAGGACTAGATTGTGGTGCGCTAGATTGCGGAGGCTGTGGCTAAAACTATGCATCAATCCAAGCCCTAAGATCAAGTTGCTTCTTGCGTAAGTCCTAAATCCCTAATCTTTGATAGATTTGGTCAAGATTTTTGAGATGCTTATTTGGGTCAAAACAGGCGGCTAACTCCTCATCAGAGAAAGTTGATCGCACCGTTTCATCTTCACTGATGAGCTTACGAAAATCGCCACTGGGTTGATTCCATGCCAAGTGCGCCGCCTTCTGCACGATCGCATAGCTATCTTCGCGGCTAAGCCCTTTGCTGACCAAACCGAGTAGCACCTGCTGACTAAAAACCACACCACCATAGCAATAGAGATTGCGTTCCATATTGTGGGTATGCACCAACAGATTTTTGACTAGATCCGTGATTTCCACCAACATGAAATGGGTGAGAATGCAGCCATCGGGTAGTAAGACCCTTTCGGCGGCGCTGTGGGAAATATCCCGTTCATGCCAAAGTGCCACGTTTTCTAGGGCAGTGGTGGCATAGCCACGCAATAGCCTTGCCATGCCCGTTAATCGCTCGGAACGGATCGGATTACGCTTATGGGGCATCGCTGATGATCCCTTCTGCCCCTTTGAGAAATACTCTTCAACCTCTAGAACGTCAGTACGTTGCAGGTTGCGAATCTCTACGGCAAAGCGTTCGATCGATGCGCCAATCAGGGCAAGCACCTGTGAAAATTCGGCATGGCGATCGCGGGAAATCACCTGTGTCGAGGCACAGTCGGGCTGCAACCCTAGATTTTGGCAGGCGATCGCCTCAATGCGTGGATCGACATTCGCATAGGTTCCCACGGCTCCCGAAATTTTGCCCACGGCGATCGTTTTGCTCAAGTTGGATAGGCGATCGCGATGGCGCAACATTTCTGCCAACCAACCCGCCAATTTAAAGCCAAAGGTAATTGGCTCAGCATGGATACCATGGGTGCGTCCCGCCATAATCGTATAGCGATGTTGTTGCGCTTGATAACGAATGGCTTGAATTGCCTCTTCTAATTGCGACTGAATGATTTCTAAGCTATTTACTAATTGCACAGCTAAGCCCGTGTCCAATACATCGGAGCTAGTCAATCCAAGGTGAATATATCGCCCTGCATCGCCCACATATTCATTTACATTCGTCAAAAACGCGATCATGTCGTGCTTGACAGTTAACTCAATCTCATTGACGCGATCGGTGTCAAAATTCGCTTTTTCCTTGATCTCTGCGACAGCCTCAGCAGGGATATATCCTAATTCCGCCTGTGCCTCACAAACGGCTATTTCAACTTGCAACCAAGTTTGATACTTGTGCTGATCTGTCCACAACCGCCCCATTTCGGGTAATGTATAACGCTCTATCAAAATTTAATCTCTTAAAATAATCACAATTTTTAATTATAGCAAGTTTATTGGTCGGTTACCGCTATGCACATAGGAAAATATATATGACCATCCTTTCGCCCCTAATCCCACGACAAAATCGCCAGCAATTCTAAATTCAAAATAGTAATAAAAAATACATAGTAGCTACATAGTAGCGATGAGATTAACGCGAATCTGGAAACACAGGAGCATCCCCAAGCATAAATTCGATTAAATGCTGCCAACTCTTACACAGAAAGTACTTGGTAAGAAAGAGAATATCTTGAAAAAAGCTCTCCGAGTTCCACGCTTACGACGAGTCTCTTAATAACTGGAATCTATCAATTGCAAAACCGTGTGAAATAGAAAAGCTAGCAAATTAAGAGATAGAAGTATTGATGATAAATGTTTCGCTCATATGGGTAAGTAGGTGAAGCCAATTAAACGATCTGACTTAAACTGTTGCGGCGACAAAGTGTGACTTTTTGATGAAGCAGGGCTTTCACCCAAATCCCTATATGAGCGAAAAAAAATGATGAATGGCTATGCTAAGCATAGCCATTCATCATTTTATTTTGTATCATAAATAACTTACAAAAGTAGACAGTACTTTAGGCGTAAGAATTTTGTAAGTGCAGAATGGCGAAGCCACTATGTACTTGGGGACTATTTACTTTGCTGTCCTTCTTCACGGCTAGCTGTTTGGATATACAGGATTAGCAAGAAGACAGTAGGTACAAATATGGCTAGGACAGTGGCTAAGAGACCGAGAAAATTAACTTCCATGATGTCAACTCTGTTTATTAATTTTGTTTACTGAGAATATATGAAAATGATATAGGGCTTTACGTTGCTTATCAAAACAATTATATAGCGTATTCCATGGTTTTCACTAACGATCGCTAGGCATCCCAAAGCTTGCTAATATTTTTTTCAAGACGCTCTTCTGCCTCAGCAAAGACCTGTGCCGAATTATCGAGCATTTCGCCTGGGTGCAGTTCGAGGATTTTGGTGGAAAGGGCAATGCGATCGCGAGACTCGTCCACATCGACAACCACAACCTTAATCACATCATTGATCTGGAAAACATGGGTGGGATCGTTAACAGGTTTTTGGCTAATTTCTTTATTGTGCAGTAGCCCCGATACCCCAGCAAACTCGACAAAAGCGCCAAAGGGACGAATATTTGTGACTTTGCCAGTAATCAACTGCCCCTTAGCAATTTGGCTCATCGCCGATTGTTTAGCCGCTTGACGGTTGGATAAAACTAGCTTTTTGCGGGTTTCATCGGCATCCAGTACCATCACAGGGATCGTTTTGCCAACGAGGGTGGCAAGATCGGATGGGTTAGATAAATGTGATCGCGGCACAAAACCGCGCAGCCCCACAGCATCAACGATCAAACCACCACTGTTAGTACCGATCACCTTTGTTTCAAACACTTTAGAATCAGTTTGATAGTCGCGCAGGGTTTGCCATGCCTGTTTGAAGAGAAGGCGGCGCACCGATAGCTTGACCTCACCATCAGCATTTTGGTTACTAATAATCAGAAATTCATATTCATTACCAATGGGAAAAGCATCGGTAGCACGGGAAGACCCACTGATGGTTGCCTCATCAATGGGCATAAAGCCAAGGGACTTCGCGCCAATATCGACATAAATGCCACTGCTTTCCACAGATATGATCTTTCCTTTGACAACTTGCCCCACGGAAAACTCATAATTATGCTCCGCAAGAGCATTCGCAAATTCATCGGAGGAGAAGGGCTGGATGTTTTGTGTGGGGTTCATGGATAGATATGCTAGGAATGCGTAGCTTTAATATTATTGAGTGTATTTTAGTCTAACTCTCTGACTGCGATAAATCAAAAGTTATAATGGATGGACTAGACTATAACAATCAACAATAATTACCGCATCGACGGGGTTACAAGGAGCGAGAGGCAGTGATGTCTTCTGTAAACAGAGTTTGGAAATCGACCTTCTGGCAGCGCGTCAAAATGACGGTCTTGAGCATTGCCATTATTCAAAGTGTGGCGATCGCCACACCTAGCGCCGCTAAAGCCAATGCTGAAAATGCCGTAAACATGAGTTATACGGAGCTGCTCTCCAATGTCAAGGAAAATCGGGTCAAGAAAATTGACCTCGAAAGCAATGGCTTGGCGGCAGAAGCAATTTTGAGTGATGGGCGGAAGGTACGGGTGGATCTGATTGCCCGTGATGGTAATGCCGAGCTAATGAAGGCATTGCGGGACAATGAAGTCGATATTGCGGTAAAGGCTCAGCCCCAGCCCACCATGCTCTGGCAACTGGTGAGTACTTTCTTTGTGCCGATGCTGTTAATTTTTGTATTGTTGATGGTGTTGCGCCGTCTTAGCAATGCCCCAGGTGGTCCTGGACAAACCCTTAGTTTTGGTAAGACTAGGGCAAGATTTTCGCCCGAAGCGAAGACGGGGATCAAGTTTGAAGATGTGGCAGGCATTGAGACAGCCAAAGAAGAACTGCAAGAGGTGGTCACGTTTTTAAAGCAGCCCGATCGCTTTACGGCGGTTGGCGCAAAGATCCCCAAAGGTGTATTGCTGATTGGTCCCCCTGGTACTGGTAAGACTCTATTGGCGAAGGCGATCGCGGGTGAGGCAGGTGTACCCTTTTTCTCGCTGTCTGGCTCTGAGTTTGTGGAAATGTTTGTGGGGGTAGGGGCTTCCCGTGTGCGCGATTTATTTCAAAAAGCCAAAGACAATGCCCCCTGCATCATTTTCATTGATGAGATTGATGCGGTGGGTCGTCAGAGGGGTGCGGGTATTGGCGGCGGCAACGATGAGCGTGAGCAGACCCTCAACCAAATGTTGACGGAAATGGATGGTTTTCAGGGTAACTCAGGGGTGATCGTGGTGGCAGCAACTAACCGCCCCGATGTTTTGGATAGTGCTTTGCTGCGCCCTGGTAGATTCGATCGCCAAATTACGGTCGATTATCCCGATTACAAAGGTCGCCAAGAAATCCTCAAGGTTCATGCGCGGAATAAGAAGCTGGAGGAAAATGTTTCGATTGAATCGGTGGCAAGACTTACCCCTGGGTTTGCGGGGGCAGACTTAGCCAACTTATTAAATGAGGCGGCGATCCTGACGGCTAGACGGCACAAAGAGGCGATCGGTGAGTTGGAAATTGCCGATGCCATTGATCGGATCACCATTGGCTTAAGCATGAAGCCGATGCTCGATGGCGCTAAAAAACGCCTGATTGCTTACCACGAAGTTGGTCATGCCCTCGTGATGACAATGCTCAAAAATACATCACTGCTCGACAAAATTACGATTGTGCCGCGCTCTGGTGGTATTGGCGGTTTTGCCAAGGGACTGCCCGATGAAGAATATGGTTTAGAGTCGCGATCTCAACTGCTAGATACAATTACGATGATGCTCGGTGGTCGGGCGGCTGAGGATGTGGTCTTTGGCGATGCGGAGATTACGACAGGCGCTTCGGGTGACTTTCAGCAGGTGGCAAGGCTGGCACGGATGATGGTGACGCAGTTTGGAATGTCAGACTTGGGCTTGGGTGCTTTGGAATCGGAAAGTGGCGAAGTATTTTTAGGGCGGAATATGATGCCCCAGAGCGATTATTCCGTTAAGTTAGGAGATCGCATTGATCGCCAGATCCGCCAAATTGCCCAAACCTGCTACGAAACTGCTAAAAAAGTCATCGAAGAAAACCGTGATCTTTGCGATCGCCTAGTGGATATTCTCCTTGATGTGGAAACCCTCGATGGTGAAGAGTTCCGCAAAATCGTGGCGGAATATACACAGCTACCTGAAAAGAAAACGGCTTCAGTCAAGTTTTAACCATGAGAAAAGGCGGCGCATTGCGCCGCCTTTTCTGATTCTAAAAATACCAGTGCGATCGCATTGCATAAGCTATGACACCTATTACTGCCCCTGTTCTTGAGTCAATTCAACCAATTCAAGAAACTCAAAGCATCGATACAGAAATATTTTACCCTTCTGAGGATGGTGAACCCTTGGCAGAGACTTCAGTTCATGCCGATGCGATTATGGCAACGGTCGCTGTTTTACGCAATTATTTAGCCGAAAAGTTTGCTGCGCGATCGCCTGTTGTCCTTGCTGATCAATTTTTATATTATGCACAGGGCTTTCCGAGATTACGGGTTGCGCCTGATGTGATGGTGATTTTTGATATTGCCCAAAAGCCTTATGACAACTACAAAATTTGGGAAACAGACAAAATACCCAGTGTTATTTTTGAGATGACTTCAGAAAGTACACAGGCGCACGACCAAACCAAAAAGCAGGAGCTTTACGAAAGCATTGGGGTTTTGGAATATTGGTTGTTTGATCCTAAAGGCGAATGGATTCCTGAAAAATTACGCGGCTATCGTCGTCAAGCAAATCTACCAGCCAAGGCGGAAGATTTATTGGTCTATGAGGCGATCGCTGATGGATTGAGTCAAGTTTTAGAGTTACGCCTCGAAGTCGCAGGTTCTCTCATCAATTTCTATCGCCAAGATAATGGCGAAAAATTGTTAATTCCTAGTGAGTTAGCCGCAGCTTGGCAAGAAGAAATTCAGCGTGCTGAATTAGCAGAGGAAAGGGCAAGACTGGCTGAGCAAGAGTTGCAAAAATTGCGCGATCGCTTGGCTGCCTTGGGTGTCGAACCATAAGATTATTGATTTTAGATTTGTGACCTAAAATGATTACAATTTAACCTGTCAAAAGCTATGGCTCAAACTTTGAAAATTACCCTTCCAGATAATTTGGATGAAGAGTTAACAGCTCAAGCAGTACGCCTAAATCAATCACCTGAAACAATCTTGTTACAGGCTTTAACTAGGCAGTTAAAAATTTTGTCTCAGGTTAGCTTATTGCCCCATTCATCATGACAAAGATCGCTTATCTTGGCCCCGCAGGTACATATTCAGAAATGGCGGCTTTGCGCTATTTGCAGCTTAGTCATCCCGACTTGGAGCATGATCCATCAATAATGTGTCCTTATCCCACGATCCCCCAAGCGATTAATGCCGCCGAAAATGGCAATGTGGAAATTGCGATCGTACCTGTGGAAAACTCGATCCAAGGCGGCGTGACGATGACCCTTGATAGTCTTTGGCAATCGGAAGCCTTGCAAATCCAACAGGCGATCGTCTTACCGATCGCCCATGCTCTGATTACCCGCGCCGCCATACTCACAGATATTAAAACTGTCTATTCTCACCCGCAAGGCTTGGCACAGTGCCAACTATGGCTAGATTGCCATTTGCCAACAGTGCAGCAAATTGCCACTGACTCCACCACTGACGGATTACAGCGAGTTGCCGAGGATGGGACATCGGCGGCGATCGCTTCCCAACGGGCTGCTGAATTATATAATCTGCCGATTTTGCAATTTCCCATTAACGATCAGCCCGATAACTTCACCCGCTTTTTGGTGCTGGGGCGCAATACCAGCCATCGTCAAGGCACACATTCTTCTTTAGCATTTAGCCTCAAGCGCAATATGCCAGGGGCGCTAGTTAAACCATTGCTAGTATTTGCCGATCGCCATATTAATTTAAGTCGAATTGAGTCACGCCCCACCAAGCGATCGCTAGGGGAATATATCTTTTTTATTGATATCGAGGCGGCGCTTCCAGATGCTAACTGTTGTGAGGCTTTGGAGGAACTAAAAACCGTAACCGAGAATCTAAAAATATTGGGTAGCTATGCGATCACCTAAATTGAGCAGCCAAATGACTGAAGAGTGATTGCAAGCACCCACTGATCTAAACTTGTCTTGGTGGTCAAAAAAATTAATTGATGGTGACTCTCTATGTTTAACCAGAACCCGCTCAAGCATCTGTCTTGGCTGTGGCGATCGCTGTTGGCAATGGCGATCACCGCCCTGATCGTGACAATTGCGATCATCGCTCAGCCTACCAATGCCGCGATCGCGCCCTTACCCGACCTCTACCTCACCACGGGCAAATTGGCAGAGGGCGAAAAAGTCTTTAGCGATTACCTCAAAAATAACGCCCAAGATGACAAAACCCGCTTTGGGTTGGGTGTAATTCAATTTATGCGGGGCATCGAAAGGCTTTCACAGTCCCTCTATCGCTATGGCACAATTCAAAGCCCATTGACTAGCGCGATCCCCTTTGTGCGTCTGCCCATTCCCAAAAATCCCAAACCTGAAGTCTTGACCTATTCAGGCTTGCAACAGGTTTTTCAGACATGGATTGATGATCTTGCCACTGTTCGCACCACGATCGCCCCCATTAAAGATCAAAATCTTAAACTGGCATTACGGCTAGGGCTAGTCCGCCTCGATCTTGATGGCAATGGCAAACTAGAAAATACTGATACCCTCTGGCGGGTTTTCAATGCGGTTACAGGAGCCAATGTCACCGAAAAAGATGCCCAGCAATTTTTGATCGCCTTCGATCGCGGTGATACCCTGTGGCTAGAGGGCTATACCCATGTGTTAGGGGCGATCGCCGAATTTTTACGGGCCTATGATAGCCAAGAGCTATTTGCCTCCTGCGCCCATCTCTTTTTCCAAAAAGTGGATACGCCCCACAAAGCATGGCTATTTACCAAGCCATCTAAGCCCGATGACTATAGTCCCAATTTTGATGAAATTCTCGACCTAGTTGCCGCAGTCCACCTTGCCAAGTTCCCGTTAGTGGAGCCGCAACGGATGACCACGATCCTCAATCATATGAAGTCAGTGATCAGCCTTAGTCGCCAGTCTTGGCAATCAATTTTGGCAGAAACTGACAGCGATCGCGAATGGATTCCCAATCCGAAGCAGTTGTCTGTCATTCCCAATGTGCGGGTAACGGGCGAGATGGTTAGCTCTTGGCAAAAGTCTCTAAATGAGATCGATGCAATTTTAGCAGGCAAGAAAAATCTCCCCTTTTGGCGCGATCCCCAGTTGAGTATTAATTTTGCCAGAATCTTTACAGAGCCAAGGGGCTTTGACCTCATGGGCTGGGCGCAAGGCACAGCCGCCACTCCTTACCTTGAAAAGGGCAAGGTGACAGACATGAGAGTGTGGGACGAAATGGTTCGCGCCTTCGGTGGCAATCTCTTTAACTTTGTGGTTTGGTTTAACTAACGCGCAGCCATTGCCGAGCAAACAAACCACCAGAAAATTCTGGGAAGTGTCAAAAAGTGATATTTCCCAGAGCTTTCTTGATTGGGATTTGAGCGTAAAGCGCTGTATCTAATAATAATTACTAGCGATGGGCATTCGCCAACCTGAACCAAAGGCGCGATCGGTAATTTTTAAACCTGGGGCGGCTTGGCGACGTTTGAATTCGGCAATTTTGACCAGTCGTAATACCCGATGCACGATCGCTGCCTCATGACCCGTTGCCATAATTTCTGCCGCCGATAAATGCAGTTGCGTGAATTTATGCAAAATATCATCAAGGATATCGTAGGGCGGTAGGGAATCTTGATCGATCTGATCTGGCTTTAGTTCGGCACTGGGGGGCTTGGTGATGATGTTAGGGGGGATCACTTCGTGATGATTTTGCTTGATTGCCAAATTATGACTAGTTTGATTTAGCCATTGGCAAAGGTGAAATACTCGCGTTTTCGGCACATCGGCGATCGCCGCTAAGCCCCCATTCATATCACCATAGAGGGTGCAGTAGCCCACGGCTAGTTCGGACTTGTTGCCTGTGGAAATGAGGAGATGCCCCAATTTGTTAGAAATTGCCATCAGTAGACTGCCGCGAATCCGTGATTGCAAATTTTCTTCGGTGACATCATTGGGGCGATCGCCAAAAAGATCGGCTAGGCTCTGATCAAAAGTCACCATCATTGGCGCGATCGCGATGGTGTGGGTATTAATTCCTAAATTTTGCGCTAGGGCGATCGCATCGGTAATGGAATGCTCGGAACTGTAGGGTGAAGGCATCAATATCCCTAAAACATTTTCCTTCCCGATCGCTTCGGTGGCGATCGCCGCTACCAAGGCCGAATCAATGCCGCCACTCAACCCAATTACCACCTGCTTAAAGCGGCACTTCCTTACATAGTCACGCACACCCAACACCAGCGCCGCAAAAATTTCTGCCTCATCACTGTCATACGCCTCAGGTAAGGCTAGGTTTCCTAAGTCCTCGAATAGCTGGGTCGAATCAACGCTCAAGAGATCTTCCTCAAAGCCTTTAGCCTGCGCCACGATCTCCCCATGCCGATTAAAAGCCATACTGCGCCCATCAAAGATCAAGTCATCATTTGCGCCAACTTGATTGACATAGATCAAGGGTAAATTATGGGCGATCGCCCGATGCTTGAGCATTGCCTCCCGCAAACTTTGCTTGCCAACAGCATAGGGAGATGCTGATAAATTGAGCAGTAAATCTAAATTGTGATTTTCAACTAACTCCGTCACTGGATCATGGGCATAGCTCCGCCTTCCCCAAAAATCCTCATCATTCCAAATATCCTCACAAATAGTTACGCCAATCCGCAAGTAGCTACCATCAGCTAAATGCAGATTAAAAACTTGGCTCCCATGCCCCGCTTCAAAATAGCGATCCTCATCAAAGACATCATAGGTGGGCAGTAGGCGTTTATAAAAGGTTTGCTGTACCTTACCGCCCAATAACAACACCGCACTATTAAATAGGTTTTTGCCGCCCGACTGGGTTGCTTGATTGTTACTGCAAACCGTCCCCACCAGTACCGCAATCTGCGGCGGCAATTTATTCGCCAACTCGGCGATCGCCTGCTGCATATCTCGTACAAATTGACTGCTCATCAACAGGTCACGGGGCGGATAGCCGCAAAGGGATAGCTCAGGGGTCAGCACCAGTTGCACATCCTGCGCCGCGAAATGATTTACTGCCGCCAAAATGCGATCGCTATTACCTGCAATATCGCCGATGGTGGGATTAAGCTGGGCGATCGCAATCTTGAATTTGCTAGCAGGATCACTATCAAGGTTTCTATTAAGATCGCTATTAAAAGAACTCATTAAATTAGCTTGTTATAAAGGTTGACCCTAGGGTCAACCTTCACCTATTGATTTACCTTAAGAAGCAGGCGTGTAGCCACATCACCAACAAGATAATTAGCATTTGGATCGGGCTTGGAAACGCAACAGTCCCAACTAACCGCGACAGCACTAAAACTTGGTTGGTCAAAGTTGCCAATATCACGCCAATCGTGATCCCCGACAGGGAAAATAGCAAAGCTCTGCCAAATCGATTTTCCTTACGGGTTAGCCAATACACACTTACCACTAACCCAATGGATAGCCAAGTGGTCGCCGCGCCAGATACCAAGAAACTAATTGCCCCCAATCCTGCATAGATGCCAAGGGATGTATAAATGTCTTTTTGGTTAGGATCATCAAGAACCTTAGTGAGCCAAGAGGGTGTACGGCGCTGATTGTTGCTTTGAGGGGCTGTGGGTGCGGGGGCTGCCAGTCGCTCAGGATAACGAATGCGATCGGGTACGGCAATTTTGCCCTCTTTGCGAGCGCGGAGCCGATCCATCAAGATTGCGTCATACGCAACTTCGATCGCTTCCTGTTGAGATTCGTCTCCTTCATATTCACGTAGCAAGCGATCACGGGCATCGCGTACTTCTTCAAAGGAGGCATCATCATTGACTCCTAGTTTGTCGTAGGGAGTTGGTTCACTCATTTTTCCAACTATGAATATTTGTAGAGATCTGGATAGGTAAACTGAGAAAGTGGCTAGGCAACTAATTTAGAAAATACTGCTGTGCTTAGAAACCAATCTTAAGTAATTAAACTAATGACTAAGATTAGTATAACGCTTGCTTTTGAATCGGTAACAAAAATATAGCCATAGAGCGAAATTATTACGCCCGATCGCCATATTTTTGTAAAATCCATGCGCCAACCTCAGTTTGAGACTTTTCACGGCTGAGTTTTAGTGCTGCCTCAAGATCGGCGATCGCTAAGCCACCTAATAATTTTGATTCGGTAATCTGCCGACTACCACCATTCTCTAACATTTCTAGAGCAATAATCTTGACCTCCTGCACATCAACAATCCAATATTCTTGAGTCCCCAACTGCTCATACAGCAAGCGCTTCTTGCCCAAATCATCTTGCAGCGTTGAGCTAGATATCTCAATGATCAAATTTGGGACTGGGTATTCGTCAAGGCTGACTATGGAACTGCTGCGAGGGATGAGCGATGCGATTTCGCCGATGTAATAGGAGATATCTGGCTGACAGCCTTGAAACCCTGTTTTGACATAACTGCAATTGGTTAAACCTCTAGCAGGAATAGCTGCTAATGTGCAGTACAAGATAACTACAAAAACCATCGTGCCATGATCATAGGCATGGTCAAAGCTAACAAGATTTGCTTCGATGTTATCTTGCATTTTTCTGAAAAGTAATTAAATATAGGATGGGTTAGCGATAGCGTAACCCATCATCTTTAGCTAACTGATGCGTTACGTTGTACTAACGCACCCTACATTTAACTTATCAATATTTTTGCAACATCTTGAATAGGTCTGCATTTTTTGCTCGATAATCCCAAAATTGATTGAGGATATGGGAAGTCGCGTAAGACAATAAATCGCTAAAGTCATTAACTTGTTCTTTTTGGCAATAGTGCAGTGCGATCGCATCGTCCATTGGTTTAGGATTTCCTTCAGCCACAATCCAGACAACTTTGTGATAATTGCGCGATGATTCGTAATCAAATAAAGCGATCGCCCTAGTTGCTTTTAGTCCAGTTTCTTCCCGCAACTCCCGAATAGCCGCCGCAAATCTGGACTCACCTATTTCAGCGCCACCGCCAGGCAGTATCAGAAAGCCTTTTGATGTTTCCGCCAAAATGATCCCTGCCTCTGTTTCAACAATTGCTGTGCCTCGGCGGCGTTTGTGTGATGATGTCATATTTATAAGTTAAATCTGGTAATCCCGATGAATTTAGACTTAATTGTTTCTAACATACTCAACCCGCCGATTTTGTTCTTCTTTTTGGGGATGCTGGCGGTATTGATTAAATCAGATTTAGAAATTCCGCCACCGATCCCTAAGTTATTTTCACTGTACTTATTATTAGCGATCGGCTTTAAAGGTGGGGTGGAACTGGTCAAGAGCGGCATCAGTCAAGAGGTGATCTTGACGATGGGGGCAGCAATCCTGATGGCTTGTATTGTCCCCGTCTATTCATTTTTCATCCTCAAGATCAAGCTGGACTCTTACAATGCAGCAGCGATTGCCGCCACCTATGGCTCTATTAGTGCTGTCACCTTTATCACCGCCAGTTCATTTTTGGGACAGCTAGACATCGCCTTTGATGGTTATATGGTGGCAGCCCTTGCCCTGATGGAGTCTCCTGCGATCATTGTGGGCTTGATCCTTGTGAGTGTGTTTACCGCCGAGGAAAAGGCAAAAAAAGGTGAAACCAGCGAATTTGCATGGTCGGAAGTTTTGCGCGAAGCCTTTTTAAATAGCTCCGTATTTTTATTGGTGGGTAGTTTAATTATTGGCTGCCTGACAGGCGAACGCGGTTGGCACGTTCTTTCCCCTTTTACCCAAGATATGTTTTATGGTGTGCTGACCTTTTTCTTGATGGATATGGGTTTGGTTGCTGCTAAACGGATTAAGGATTTGCAAAAAACGGGGGTATTTTTGATCGCCTTTGCCATCTTGATGCCGATCTTAAATTCGGGTGTGGGCATTGCGATCGCCAAGTTAATTTCCATGTCGCAGGGTGACGCTTTGCTATTTGCGGTGCTATGTGCCAGCGCCTCCTATATTGCAGTACCTGCAGCAATGCGTCTGACAGTGCCAGAGGCAAATCCTAGCCTCTATGTTTCGACCGCGCTGGCGGTGACTTTCCCCTTCAATATTATTGTGGGCATTCCTCTGTATTTGTACGTGATTAATTTGTTTTGGGCTTAATATTTTGGGCTTAATATTTGGGATTTAGTACAGGTTGGAATTTCGGATTTAGATTTTTATTAGGTTTAAAACTATGCAAGCAGTTAAACGGATTGAAATTGTGTCTGACTCGGTGGAGTCCCACAAGCTGATTAAGGTTTTAGAAAGTGTCGGCGTGTTGAATTACACCGTGATTCGTAATGTGATTGGCAAGGGCGTTAGGGGGACAAATTCGGGCGATTTGGATATGAGTATGCTGGAAAATGACTATGTGATCGCGTTTTTCTTGGCTGATAAAACCGAGAAATTAGTCGAAAAGCTGCAACCGATCACCAAAAAATTTGGCGGCGTTTGCTATATCTCCGATGCCATAGGCATTTAGTTGCTTGAATGACAAGTTTCTCCCAAAAGCGGTCAGGATGCCCGCGCTACAGGGATTTTAAATTTGTAGGTCAGACATCTTGTCTGACTTTTCTTGTCTGACTTTTCTTGTCTGACTTTTATCGCTTCAATCGCCGTTTGATTTGCGCGGTGACAATATTTAATTCGGGGATTCGCATCTGTAGGGCGATCGCGCCGAATATGGCTAAACCGATCGCCACAGCAATCGCTAAACCACCAAGTTTTGCCCCAAATCGCCAGATATTTGCCAAGCTATCAAAGCTGGGACTGAGCAACTGGTAAATGCCCCAACTTGCGCCCCCAGCGATCGCACTAGCAATCGTTAAACCCGCGATCGTGACGCTCCAACTCTTAAGGGGCATTTTATTGAGGCGGCGATCGAGAATTAGGATCATCGCGATCATCGAAATTACATTCACCGCCACCGTTGCCAACACGATCCCCGCCGCCCCAAACTTACCCACCAATAAATAGTCAAATAAACCATTCAGAAAAATATTGACCACGCTAATTTTAAAAGGCGTATCCCCATCCCCAAGGGCATAAAACACCCGCACCAACACATCACGCCCCAAATAGACAAACATCCCCACCGAATAAGCCATTAACACCATCGCCGTTAGCTGCGAAGCCTCCGCATCAAAGGCATAGCGCTCATAGACCACCTGCGAAATGGGTAATGCTAAAGCCACCATCAACCCACTTAGGGGCAACATCGTTAATGCTGTCAGCATCAAGCCTTGCCTAATTCTGTACTTGAGTTCATCCCAGTTTTCGGGAGCCGTTAATTTAGACAGCATGGGAAATAATGGCACAAGGATCACGTTCGATAAAATTCCCAAAGGCGTTTGCACTAATAGCCCTGCATAGCCCATCGCCGAGACGGCGGCGGCGGCATTGGGAATAAATGAGGCAAAAAATAAATCTGTCCAAACATTAATCTGCAACATTCCCGAAGAAAAGGTGGCGGGAATCATTAACCGCAATACTTCCTTAACTTCAGGGCGTTGCCAATCAAACCTGAGTTTAAATCCGCCCATGCCAGCCTTGATCTGTACAGGCAACTGCACCAACCATTGCAAAACTGCCCCCGCAAGGGTTGCCCATGCCAAGACCGCACCGCCCAGCACGGCATTTTCGGGCGATAAAATGCCATTACCCAATGTCCAAAAGAGTCCGCCAATGCCAATTAGGACGGTCAAGCTCGAAAAAATGGGGCTTACTGATGGCAGCCAATAAGCATCCGCCGCATTCAGCGCTCCAAAGCCGATCCCCACTAGCCCCGCTAAAACCGCCATCGGAGCCATGATCTGAAACTGTTGAATGGCGATATCTTTGGTGATTTTTAGGTTGGCGATGGTAGCGCTATCGATTCCTTTAGAAATTAACTGCGCCTCTGGCACAAATAGCCCAGGGGCTACGAGGTGCATCAAAGGTTCAGCAAAAATAATCAGGGCGATACTCACCAATAGCAAAATGCCTGTGACGATGGTGGTGATGCTATCGATGATCGCGGCAACTTCGCGGCGATCGCGTTTTGCCAAAACACTGACGATCGCACTGTGAAAAGGACCATTAATGCCCCCTAGCAATATCAATAAAAAGCCTGGGATCACATAGGCAAAGTTGTAAGCGCCATAGGCCGTGCCATTGCCAAAGGCAGCCGCGATCGCCACTTGGCGCAGTAGTCCAAATATTTTGCTCACCAAGGTGGCCACCGCCACGATCGTAGCGATATTTAGGAGCGATCGCTTAGGAGATTGTTCTTTTTGCGTGTCTGTGACGATATCCTCTTCGTTGCCCGACAAAATTGGTAATGCCTCATAACAAGTTGTCTTGAGAAATGTAGCATCAAAACATCACTGTAAGTTCTGTCGAAAATATAAAACTCATCAGATTAATGCCATCGTCAAGCAATTTTGTTTCCCAGCCTGTTGAAGTTTTATAGGAAAAATCAAAAATAATGCCTCTTCTAAACATCAATAGAGGAGCATTGCATGGCAACACTCCTCTATTAATTATGACAAGGAAATCACAGAGAGATTGTAGGGAAATTGTGGAGAAATTATGAAATTCCTTAGTACAATTCTTCTTCCTTATGAGTTTCAATGGTGACATCAGAGGTTGGCTTAGCAACACAAGTCAGCACATAGCCAGCTTCAATTTGGTCATCATCGAGGAATGACTGATCGCCTTGATTAACTGTACCTGTGGCAATTTTACCTGCACAAGAGGAGCAAGCACCAGCACGGCAGGAGTAAGGAAGATCAAGCCCTTGCTCTTCAGCAATGTCAAGAATGAACTCATTGTCAGCTACATCAATTGTTTTGTTGATGCCTTCAGCTTCATTAATGAGCGTTACTTTGTAAGTAGCCATATTTTTTAGAATTAACCTGTTCAAGATTTCAGCCCCAATCATAAGTGATATCTGAACACGAAACAAGAGAAAAATAACGCTGGGCTAGTGGGGTGATGTTGTTGGTAAATAGTATGACGATCGCACATTCTTAAATAGTGTTATGCTAGATAGAATTTAAGAAATTCGTATGCCAATATTGTTTTGACCATAAAAACCTTGAGCATTAGGGCTGCTTTGCACCTAAGCTCAAAGGCTTTTATGGGTTTTGCGTTAGGGGGCAGATCTGAGCCACCAAAATTTTAATAAATGGGTTCAGACTAGAGGAGATCAGCTTCTTGATGGGTAGTAATTGTACAATCAGATTGTGGATAAGTCACACAGAGAAGGGCATAGCCGTTTTCCATCTGGTCAGCATCAAGGAATGACTGGTCACCTTGATCGATTTCACCAGACAATACTTTGCCTGCACAAGATGAGCAAGCACCAGCACGGCAGGAGTAAGGAAGATCAATCCCTCGCTCTTCAGCAATGTCAAGAATATATTCATCCGCAGGAACTTCAATAGTTTGATCAAGCCCTTCAGCTTCATTAATCAGTCTTACTTTGTAAATAGCAGCCATAAATGAAATAAACCTCTTAAAAGATTGCAACTAAGTGAACAAGCGCTGTCTGGAATTTGCACTAGGATAAAGGCTTTCAGCCAGTTCGCGCTGACTTTGATTTTGATACCCTAGGGGCATTAATTCGCATCATATCGCTCTTGATAGTCTTGTGTATAAACTTGTTTTCTATTTCTACCATTGGTTAGAGGTGATCTAGTTACAGCCTTAGGGCTTACACAAAAGAACGAGAAAACCTGATTCTAGCGTAGGGGCAATTCATGAATTACCAACACTTTTGCCCACTTTGCATAAGTCCTCGATTTATCGCGGCTTTAGTTAGTACAGAAGACTTTTAAAAGCATTATTGCGATCTGTTTGATTGGGTAATTGCTGTCAAAGTCTTGATGGGCTTTCAGCCAGCGCTTTGTGACCCATCGCTTTAAAAAGCTCTTGAGAATAATCAGCATTAAGCTGAATTTAATCTGTTAGCAATAACTTTTACTAATATTATCCGCAAACTTAATCATAGTCTTGCCTTTGATACAAATATTCAATCACCCACCCAAAAAACTTTGCTCTAAAAAAATCAAGTAAGTTTGCAGCGATCGCTTAAAAACTGCTAAGGGTAATTCTAGGGACACCTGTGGATTAGTAAATTCACTCCAGATCGTAACTTTATCGTCACTAATCGCCAAACCATAGCCATTGCCTACCCCCTGCATTTCAGATTCTATGGCAGCGCGATCGCCTTCTATGGCAGCGCGATCGCCTTTTTCGATATCAGCGATCGTTGCCAGCAGTTCTTGACAAATCACCACCATTGGCACGGTGATGAGAGCCAACGGCTGCCCCACGGCGGTTAATTTCGCCCTGAAAGATGTGGGTGGTATTGATGTTGACAGACTTGGGTGCAACGGATCTGGCTAGTTGTGTAGGTGGAAACGTGGTAGTCGAGAAAGCTGCCGACGTTGCTGTAACTAAAGGTTGGAGGCGATCGCCCAAGGTAGAATTAGCGACAAGTCCATTGAGCGGAGCCACTAAAGTTGAGCCGAAGGCAACTATAGATAGTAAAAAACTAGGAATAATCGAGTTTCGCATAGACTTAAAGTGCTATTTTAAATGCTATAATTATAAGCCTGCTAAAATTATTTATTCACTGAATAGATTGAATAGATCTTCTCCCCCTAAAAAGTAACGCAAAAGAAAGCTATAAACCCATGATGAAGTTGAGATTAAAGCGATTTGGTAAGAAATTTGAAGCCAGCTATCGCATCGTTGCTGTAAACAGTACTAGCCGCCGTGATGGTCGCCCACTTGCTGAGCTTGGTTTCTACAATCCTCGCACCAAAGAAACTACCCTTGATGTACCTGCGATCGTCGATCGCATCAAAAAAGGCGCTCAGCCTACCGATACCGTGCGCCGCATTCTTGAAAAAGCGAAAGTATTTGAATTAGTGACCGCCTAAGTCGTGCCTGATTACAACGCTTTAATCAATTTTTTGCTAAAGCCTCTTCTCAGACATCCCGATGCTTTGAGGGTGGACTTTGAATCTAGCAAAAGCGATCGCATCTGGGTAAGGGTTGCCTTTGCCCCAGAGGATCGCGGGATTGTGTTTGGCAAGGGGGGACGAACGGTTCAGGCAATCCGCACAGTGGTGATGGCGACCGCCCAAGAAGCAGGGCAGAATGTCAGATTTGAAGTTTTTGATCCTACGCCCAATGTGGATCGTGATGAACATCAAGCCCCACCAACGGAAATTGGCGATCGCCCTCGCATTCAAGTCGAAAAACCGAAACGCCGTGGAGTAATCCAATAGCAAATCCGATCAGAAGCCTCACATAGTGAGGTTTTTTATTGGCACAAAAAGCTAACCAAACTGAGCTTTCCCGCAGCGTCACTCATCCTATAAACGAGAGTACGGGGCTTTCCGAATGTAAGCTAAAGGGAGCAAACCAAGAGGAAAAATATAAGATGAAAAAGTTAGGGGCAGAAATTCTTTGCATTGGCACAGAATTATTACTAGGTGAAATCCTTAATAGCAACTCTCAATATATTGCTCAACAATTAGCGATCCTTGGTATTCCCCATTTTTATCAAACCGTGGTTGGCGATAACCCCGATCGCATCCATCAAGCTCTGACAATTGCGGCAAGTCGCTCTAATTTGATCATCACCACGGGAGGGCTGGGACCCACCCCCGATGACCTCACCACCGAGGCGATCGCGAATTTTTTTGACACCCCCCTAGAGGAGCGTCCCGAAATTTGGCAGCGCATTCAACAGATGTATGCCCAAACAGGGCGGACTCTCACCCCTAATAACCGTAAACAGGCTCTATTGCCCAAGGGAGCCGATATCCTTACAAATCCAGTGGGGACTGCCCCAGGCATGATCTGGGAGCCGCAGCCTGACTTGTTGATTTTGACATTCCCAGGTGTACCGAGCGAGCTTTATGAAATGTGGGATCAGGTTGCCTCGCCGTTTTTGCAAGCGAAATATGGACAGGGGACATTTCACTCTAGGGTACTGCTCTATTGGGGCATTGCCGAATCAGCATTGGCGGCTAAGGTTAACCATTTATTTGATCTGCAAAATCCGACCGTGGCTCCCTATGCCAACTATGGACAGGCGAGGTTAAGGATTACGGCGAGGGCAAATACCCAAGAGGAGGTGATCGCCCTGATTGCACCAGTGGAGGCAGAAATCCGTGAAATCACAGGGGAATTTTGCTACGGTACTGATGATGACAGCCTTAGCAGTGTGGTGGGGCAGATATTGAAGGAACGTGGCGAAACCTTGGCTGTTGCCGAGTCCTGCACAGGGGGCGGACTGGGCGAAGTCCTTACTGAGGTGGCAGGCAGTTCACGCTATTTTCTTGGCGGGATCATTAGTTATAGCAATGAGGTCAAGATGGCAATGCTAAATGTCGATCGCCAAACCCTAGAACAGCATGGGGCAGTCAGTGCGATCGTTGCAGAACAGATGGCGATCGGGGTGAAGGAGCAACTAAAATCTGACTGGGGCATCAGCATCACGGGGATCGCAGGTCCTGATGGCGGTACTACCACTAAACCCGTGGGGTTAGTCTATGTGGCGATCGCCGATCCTGAGGGCAAGGTGGCGGCAATCGAGCTAAAATTTAGTCCCTCTAGAGGTAGAAATTGGATCAGAAAGGCAACTGTAAGCTCAGCTTTAGATTTGTTTAGAAAAAGATTTGTTATGATTGGGTAAATAAACCTAGATGATGATAGGGAGCCAAATATAGTGAAAGCGATCAAAAAAGCTCTAAGAGAGATCGGCGAAATGCTCAATCGCGTTTTGGAAGCCCTTTTAGGGAAAAGTCAACCACAACCTGAGTTGATCCCCATCCCCGTAAGAAACGACTCTCGCCGCGCCCGTCGCCATTAAGGTTCAAAGACTCGCAACTGCGGGTCTCCGACCTTAATAGCGATATCCAAGCATAGCCAAGGTGATTTTTGTTAGTAGCAAAAGTTTTTTTGCAAGATTGTTGACAAAACCCGATATACATCTGCTATATTAGCTATCGCGCAATGGACGCATCAATGGGGTGTCGCCAAGCGGTAAGGCAGCTGGTTTTGGTCCAGCCATTCCGAGGTTCGAATCCTTGCACCCCAGTCTTATGTTAATTGAAAATAGAGGGCAGCACTACGTGCTGCCCTCTATTTTTTGTCTATGTTTCAGCGATATTATCAATTTTTTCGCGAATGGATAGTTGTATGAGACTACGGACTAGTGATAGTCCCGTCAAAGCGGCACATATAAAAATGGCGATCGCCCAATTGGCATAGGCGGTTGCACCGATCATGATTACGGCTCCTGTTAAAAATAAGAAGCCTGTCAAACAAGCATAGATTAAGGCTTTGACCGCAATATTAATGCGTTTGAGGGTGCGATCGCTTTCGGAAGACTTGACCTGAATCATTAATTCACCGCGCTCGATGCGTTCTTCTAAACGTTCTAGCAAAATCTCCATGTGACTAGGTTTATTCAATTGATATACCAAAAAGTCTTTGGCCTGTTGGGCGATCGCGCCCAAAGTATTACCGCGCCCCTTAGTCAAAACAATACTTTTGACAAAGGGTTGGGCGGCGGTGGTGAAATTGTAATCAGGGTCAAGGATGCGGGCGATGCCATCAAGGGTGGTGAGAGATTTTAGTAAATAGGTCATTTGTGGTGGCAAACGAAAGGGCTGCTTTTCAAAAATGGCAACGACTTCCCCCTTAATTTGTTCAAATTCATAGATATTCACAGGTCGCTCAGTAAAGCGATCTAGTACAAACTTGAGCATTCGCTTGACGGGACTCATATCGGCGATCGGTTCAATAAAGCCCATATTCATCAAAGAGTCTACGACTTCGTTGGTATCCTTACGAAGGACTGCAAAAAAGGTCTTGACCATTTGATCCTTTGCCATGGTTTTGACTTCAGCCATCATGCCATAGTCATAAAAAATAAGGCTACCCGTGGGGCTGACGGCTAAATTACCAGGGTGGGGATCGGCGTGAAAGAAGCCATCTTGTAAGAGTTGTTTTAAATAGCAGCAAATGCCCAATTGATTGATTTCTTTAGGATCGAGTCCGCAGGCTTCAAGGGCTTGGCGATCGTCCACCTTAATGCCAGGGACATACTCTAGGGTCAAAACCATTGATGTGGAATATTCCCAATAAACCTTGGGGACAATAATGCGGGGATAGCCCTGAAAATTCTTACGGAAGCGATCGGCGTTGCCCCCTTCGATCGCATAGTCAATTTCTTGATAAAGAACAGTGAAAAACTCTTGATAAATCCCTTGCAGATTGTATTTGCGCGTCCATGTCAAAAAGCGATCGCTAAATTTCAACAATTTGCCAACGGCCTGTAAATCTAGATCGAATAATCCCTTGAGTCCTGGGCGCTGCACCTTTACTACCACCTCTTCGCCCGTGTGCAGTGTTGCCCGATGCACCTGTCCTAAACTCGCCGCCGCAAGGGGAATCTCATCAAAATCGCGATAGATGGTATAGATCGATTTGCCTAACTCTACCTCAATAATTTCCCTCGCTTCTTTGCCACTGAAGGCAGGTACTTTGTCCTGAAGTTGAGAAAGGTTACTGATATATTCGGAGGGCAGTAGATCAACACGGGTGGAGAGCGATTGCCCAATTTTGATGAAGGTGGGACCGAGTTCTAGGAGATTGCGAACTAGCCAGTCGGCTCTATGGTTGCGGGTACGCGATGTATTGTCCTGCCAAAAGCGATCCCACCAAAGTTGGAAGATAAAAATAAATGCGGTGGTAAATACTTCGCGCTGGCGGGCAAGGGATGATTTTTTAAGACGTTGCCAGCGTAGCTTTTTTGGTGGTAATTGATCGATCGCAGACATACTTACACCGATGGCAAGAGTAAATTAGCCTTGTCACTTGTTAAATGCTACTACAGTATTCCAATCATACATAAACAATTCAGCGCAAAGTACTGTCGCTATAGGTGCTTTGATGTCAAGACTTTGCTATGGTTATCTATGTTTGGCGATCGCTGCGCCAAGTAGTTCCGCATGGCACGCAATTGTCATTCACGGTGCAAATGCATCGTAATTGTCGCCAAGGTCACGGTTTAGTAGGCTTTAACTATTTCTAGAGGTAATCTAATGGGTGAAATCACCAAAGACGAGATTCGCGAGAGATTAGGTAATATTGACCAAATTCGCGACATCATTTTCGGCGCACATTTACGCGAGTACAACAGTCGCTTGGACAAGGCTGAGGCTGATATTGCCGCAATGCAGCAAGATGTCCGCGATCGCCTCACCGACATAAAAAGCACATTTACCCTTGAACTACGCACAGCCGTAGAGTCAATTGATAAACGCCTCCGTAATATTGCCAGTGCAGCACAAGAAGAAACTGCCGACTTACGTCAACAGTTTGACCGCATTAGTCGCAAATTTACTAATAACTTTGAGATCCTTGATGAAGCGATCGAGACTCAAAGGGTGGCACTGCGTGATGAGCTATCCCAAACCCGCGATAGCTTGCAAAATGATAGTCGTGAATTGCGATCGCTAGTACTAGAAGAGCTAGATCGCCATTTTTCGATTTTGCGTGACGATAAACTCTCCAAAGACGATATGGCAGAGTTGCTTTTTGAATTAGGAATGCGCCTTAAGGGTTCGGAGTTTGTACCTGAATTGCGCCAAGTTGTGGAGGAGAAGGTTGAAGAAAAGTATGAACAGGTATTAATTGCCCCAGAGCCTGAGGTAAAACCTACCCGTGCGACAGCCGCCACCGAAACAACGACCACAACCACCAAGGCGAGAACCAAGCGCGTCTAGGTCATACAGCACTTAGCGCCCAAACCAAAATCACCTGTCAGACAAGATGTCTGACCTACAAATTTAAAATCCCTTAAAAGCAGGCATACTGCCCACTTTTAAGGGGTATTTGTCAGTCAATCAGTAAATCAAGGGAAAATTTGGGTGGTGCTGCAAAGCAAAGTTTTCAAATTTTTTCTTGGCTTAGGTTTGAGCGCAAAGCACAGTAAGTCACAAACAAGGGGCTTAAGCATGACTGAAAACTGCAATATCTGAACCTTTTGCCTAGCTATGTCATATGTCAGAGCGCCGAGACAATCTTCAAGATAATGACCTCATTGATATTGAGAACTTGCTGAGTTTGCTCTCTAATTTGAGCCTTGGGTCAAATGCTAAAGGGGCGCAAACTTTAGGTAAGATTGGTGGCCTAGAGGCTAACTCAGATAATCTGTTTACAGACGATCGCCAAGCCAATCAAGAACAGGAATTAGTCAGTGAACCTGAGCCAGATTTAGTCCGATCATCAAGTTTTTATGATTTCCCCGATCTCATAGATGAACTGCCCTTTCTAAAAAACATTCCGCCAGCGATCGCACCCAAAGCAGAGCCAACAACATCTCCTGTAGGGGCATTGCTAGCTGAAGGGGCGACCGTTGAAACAAGCACAATTAATCTAATTCAAGAATTGGCGATCGGTTCGGCTGAGCTACCGATGGAGATGCCTACGCAAGGAGATTCGGGGGATGATGATGCAATTCACGCACTGCAAGGGATATTGGTAGTTCCAGAGCTAGCGGATTTACGCAATTTTAAAGTTGCGGTTGAGCAGAAGTTGGGGATTGTGGAGAGTCAGGTTAATAGCCCTGAAATGTTTAACAAAATTAAGGACTTAGAAAACATCATTGCTGATGCCGCCAGTGGCTTTAGTGAGCTTGACTCAAAGTTGCTGAAGCTAGGCAATATCCAAAATACGATTCCTGAAGAAATAGCAAAGGTACGCGATCGCATAGCAGAGCTAGAGCAACAACTTCAAGATCCCCAAGCATTAGTCCAGCTTCTGCTGCCGATTATAGCTGAGATATTAAGCTTAAAAGCTAGTCAGTCAAGGGATGAGATGTGTCAAGCGATTATGCCAATTATTGCGGAAGTAATTTTTGAGCGATCGCAATTAGATCACGTTGCCATGAGTCGCGCCATCGCCGACTTACTGCCCAGCGCCATCAGCAGCCAAATCATTAACAGCCCTGATGATATTGCCAAAGCGATCGCCCCAGAAATGGGTTCAGCCATCCGTGAGCAAATTCGCCTTGACCGCCATGCCATCATCAATGCCCTCGCCCCAGAGATGGGTTCAGCCATCAAACGGCAGATCGAACTAGAGCGCGACTCAATGGTTGATGCTCTATATCCAGTGATTGGTAATACGATCTCCAAATATTTTGCAGAAGCCATTCGTTCAATTAACTCAAAAATTGAAAATACATTCAGCCCTGAAGGCATACAACGTAAACTGCGGGCAAAGCTGCAAGGCGTTTCTGAAGCCGAACTAATCCTTAAAGAATCAGTTCCTTATGAAGTACAGGCAGTTTTTTTGATCCATAACCTGTCAGGGTTGATCATGATCGACATCCAGCAAAGTGATTTCGATACAAAAACGGAGCCAATAGATGCCGATATGTTAGCGGGAATGCTCACTGCCATCCGCAGTTTTGCCAGTGAATGTATCTCAAAAAACCAAGACAACTCGGAACTGGATGCTATTAACTATAGCGGCTCGAAAATCATCATCGAAGTGGCAGGCTATTGCTATCTTGCCGTGATTGTCCAAGGCGAACCCGATGCAGCTTTTATAGATAAGGTGCGGCATCTGTTTGGTAAAACTGTGCAGGCTTACGGCGATCTCTTCAAGGATTTTGACGGAGACACAGCCACGATTCCCCTAGAGGTGCAGACATGGCTACAGCCCCTCATCGCGAGTCCAAAATCAAGAACTAATCAAAAATCATCCCTAAACCTTTTGCTATGGGGCGGGTTGCTATTGGTGGGACTGTTAGCAATTCCCATCGGGTTTTATCAATATTTTGCTTACCGCGATCGCCAACTAGAAAATCATGTGATAGAAGCCCTAGTCAGCACGCCCGAATTAGGCGTATATCGCCTCTATGCCCAAGTCGAGGGCGATCGCCTCACCCTATCAGGCAAACTGCCTAGCCCATACCTCCGCGACCAAGCCCTGCAAGTTACCACCAATGCCGCCAAGAGAGAGCGTGCTGCTACATTAACCGTCAACAATAAGATCCATGTCGTCAATGTCCCGCCCGATCCAGCCTTAGTTGCCCAAGCCGTCCAACGACTCACCCAAAACCTTAACTCTACAGAAGGCATCCAAATCCAAACACAACTGCAATCTGGTACTGTGACAATTTTAGGACAGGTCGAACAACCCCAACAAATCCCCAAAATCACCCAAGCCTTTAGTAAAATCGCAGGGATCAACATCGTTAGCAATGCGATCGCCATTCAGTTAGCCCCCTTAACCACCCGCATTTACTTTGAATTTCTTAGCACCACAATATCACCGCAAGAATTAGGTAAAATAGTAGAGGTTAAGGCATTTTTAGATCGCTATCCCGAATACCACGTCAATATTTGGGCTAAAAGTGACAACATTGGCGATCAGCAAATCAACGAGCGTCTCAGCTTGCAACGCGCTCAAACAGTCAAAGATGCCCTCATCCAAAAAGGTATTGCTGCTCAACGCTTACATATTTCTGGAATAATAAGTATGCCGAGTATGTCTCCTCAACAGTCTTTTGAGCCGTTAGCAAGATGGATAGAGTTTCAGACAGCCATAAAACCCAGATCGCCCCATCAGTAGCTAAATAAATGCACAGCACTTCCAAAGTAATCGCTCAGAAAATATGTCTTGTGGGTGACTTTAGTGTTGGTAAAACTAGCTTAATCCGTCAGTTTGTCGATCAACAATTTAGCGATCAATACTTGTCAACCGTCGGCGTGAAAATTTCTCGTAAGCTAGTATCTCTATCAAACCAAGCCAATCTCTCCTCTGAGGACAATCTGCAATTACAGTTAATCGTATGGGACATCGAAGGACATACAAAATTCAAGAGTATTGCCCCCAACTATCTACAAGGCGCTAAGGGTGCTGTCATCGTTGGTGATGTCACTAGACAGTCGACTATCCAAAACCTAGAATCACATATTCATCTAATTCATTCAGTTAATCCTAAGTCAGTCTTAGTAATTGCTTTAAATAAAGTTGACCTCATCAAACCATCTGAACAAGAAAAATTATTAAATTATCTTTGCCTAAAACTATCCGTTACCAAGGACACTATTAAATTAACTTCGGCAAAGACTGGGGAAGGTGTAGACGAGATTTTCTATAACTTAACCCAACAAATATTGAGTATAGGTTAGTACCATATGAAACAATCACACATTCTCAAAAAACTACTTACAGCATCCGATCGCTCATTTATTATAATTAACCGTAACCTTACAATTACTGATAGCTCTATTGGTGTAGAAAACTTTTCGGTATATCCCGATGCCAAAATTATCGATAGAGATATACGCGAAGCTTTCCCAGAAACAATTGGATTAGAAGATATATTTCAAAAGATTTGGGATCATCAACTTACTAGCTTTGAGATTAAGGGAGTTTGTCGAGACAACGACAATTATGGCAGTTTATATTTTGACTTTTATATTATTGCAACCAATGAAATAAATGAGGCTGACAAAGAAATCATTATTTGTATTGAAGATACCACCGAAATAATGATGATGTCTCAAACTTTATTGCAGAGGGCAAATGAAGCTGAGCTTTTATCCAATGCACTCCTCCAATCTAAGGAATATATAGATAAGATAATATCAGCGATGGCAGATGCTTTAATAGTTACAAATCATCAAGGCATCATCAAAACTGTTAATAAAGCAGCTTTAAATTTGTTTGGTTATAAACATCATGAATTAATTAATAAATCTATTGAAATACTATTTAAAGATACTGTACAAATGGAAATAGTCCATTGCAAATGCTTAGGAATGAGCTTGCATAATCAAGTAACTTATTCCTATAAAAATAGAGATAATCAACCAGATTTTAATAATATTGAAATCCTTTGCGTTTCTAAGAAATCAGAGGAAATTCTAGTTTCTTTTTCCTGTGCAACCATCTTTGACTATCACAGTGAATTAGATAATATATTTGATAAGGAATATAGTTTTGTCTATATAGGTCGAAATATCACGGAAATCAAGCTTAAAGAACAGGCATTAATAAAGGCGAAGCAAGAGGCTGAAAAATCGGCTCAGGCAAAAAGTTATTTCTTGGCTAATATGAGCCATGAAATCCGCACTCCTATGAATGGCGTGCTAGGTATGACAGAATTGCTTTTAGGTACAAATCTTGATCAAATTCAAACAGAATATGCTGAGAATATTCAACTGAGTGGCAACCTCCTACTAAGCTTAATTAATCGTATTCTTGATCTATCAAAGTTAGAACAGCAAAAGTTAGAGTTGGAATTAACTAGTTTTAACTTGGAAGAATGCATGGAGATCATTACAGAACTTTTTGCTTTACAAGCTCATAGTAAGGATTTAGAAATAAATGTAATTTTCGCTGAGGATTTACCGAGTTTTCTGATTGGTGACGTGGTAAGACTAAAGCAAATATTGATTAATTTGGTGGGCAATGCCATTAAGTTTACTAATAGTGGTGAAATATTAGTCCTCGTTGAACGCGATCGCACATTTACCCAAGATTCTCCAATCCATCTCAAGTTTTCTGTGATTGATACGGGTATCGGCATTCCTATTGAGGATCAACCCAAGCTATTTCAGCCCTTCTCGCAGGTAGAGGCTTCTACCAACCGCCGTTTTGGTGGCACTGGTCTAGGATTAGCCATTAGTAAACAACTGGTGCAGCTAATGGATGGCGAAATTGGGGTATCTAGTCCTATAACCGATGATGGTAAAGGTACTAATTTCTGGTTTCAATTACCATTTACAGTTGATTCTAATCTTAATAGTTTTCCTAATCCTGAGCATAAGCATCAAAGTGATCATCAAAATGACCATCAAAGTCAGCAATATTCAACTAATTATCTAGTTAACAGTTCTGCTAAACAAGTTGAGCCAACAAAATTATTAACAGATAAACATATTTTAGTAATAGATACTAATACTAATAGTCATTTGGCGATGCAATATTATTTGTCTAAGTTTAATGCCACGGTCTATAGGGCTAGCAACTATCTAGAGGCGATCACTTGTCTAGATAGTTGCAATAGTGATGGGCATCCCATCAATCTGGTGTTGATCGATTGGCAACTAACTAGTTTTGGCGATCTGAACCACAAGTCATCCATTGACTCGCATAAAAATGACTCACATAAAAATTTAGTATCGCAAATTCGCCAGCAAGTGAGGTTTGCAACATTACCCTTTGTCATCGTTTTGCGATCTGACCATCAGCAATTAGCCCATCAGGCGATCGCATCTGGCTTTAAAGCCCATATTGTCAAGCCTTTGAAGGGGCAGCGAATTTTAAAAGCAATATTAACTGCCTTAGATGCCAGTAAAAGCTCCAACAAAGCAACCCATGAATTAACTCATACAGCATTTTGCAAGCCAATTCATGTGCCAGTGCGTGAATCATCGTCAAATATCCACAGTTTGAGTAGCACCCAAAATGACGAGCTGAAAAATCTACAGGTCTTACTAGCCGAAGACAATGTAGTTAATCAAAAAATTACCCTGTCTTATCTCTCCCAAATAGGATGCCAAGCCGACCTTGCCGAAAATGGAGAACAGGTATTACAGCTATTGCCAACTAAAAATTACGACATCATCTTGATGGATTGTCAGATGCCGCTATTAGATGGCTATGCCACCACCCGTGCCATTCGTCAGGCTGAAGCACAGTCGTCAAGTGGCAACCGCATCATGATTATTGCAATGACTGCTAATGCTTTTAAGGAAGACCGCGATCGCTGTTTGGAGTCGGGTATGAATGACTATCTGAGTAAGCCCATTCGTAAAAAGCAATTGCAGGAAACCCTTGAGTATTGGATGGCACAAAGGAAAAAGTTAGAGATCTAAAGCCTTAGCTCTTTACGCCCATTTTGAACAATTTTGATCATGTCAAGCAATTGAGATTCGAGATTACCTAGGACGCGATCGCTATATTCATCAGCCCCGCGCTGCATATCCTGCACCTCACCCGTGACACGTTGATGTAGTAGATCGAGATCCTTTTGCGCTTGGCGGCGCATTTGGTTGACCTCATTGAGAGCTTGCGATCGCATCTGCTCGCACTCTTCTTGCAACTGACGGCGAATTTGGCTTGCCTCTTGCTCAGCCTGACGGATAATTACGGACTCTTCTAGCAGTTGCCCCGCTCTCAATTCTGCGGACTTCATCAGCTTGTCTGCATATTGTTGTGCATCATCTAGCAACTCTTGCTTATACATCAAGATTTCTTCAGCCTTAGCGATCGACTCAGGCACTGACAGCCGCACCCGATCAATTTGTTGACAAAGCTTTTCCTCGTCAACAACAGTATGCCCCATAACCCTTGGACCACTCTCCAGCACCATTTCCTCTAGTTGGTCTAGCTCTCTGTGCAGACTCATATAATAGTCAGCACGAGTCAAGGGAGCGCCATTTTGACTACCATTAAATTTATTACCAGCAGTTGAGTTTTCTGTCAGCATCAGGGTTTGTGTATAAGAAATTTCAATGCTTGGGGATTTGGGTGCTGTTTTGCCAGACTTGGAATATGACTGAAAAAGCCATCCAAGTAACACCTGAAATAATATTAAACAACTTTAACTAAATTTATTCAAATTTGCATCTGTTAATTTGCATCTGTCATCAATTGACAAAGCTAGAGGTGAGTAGTGGTGCTTTTTGCTGTACTCACCTCTAGGAGAGAGAAGAGTTAAGCCCTTCTCTCATCTAAGCCTAGGCGGGGATTTGAGCTAGAACGGCTCTTGCTGCCTCTAGGGTGGCGGCAACATCGGCATCAGTATGGGCAAGAGAGGTAAATCCTGCTTCAAACTGTGATGGGGCAAGATAAACCCCATGCTCTAGCATTCCACGATGAAATTTGGCAAATTTGCTGGTGTCACTGGTTTTTGCATCTTCGTAGTCATAAACCTGCTGCTCGGTAAAAAACATTCCAAACATGGCACCAATCAAATTGCCTGTAGCCTTATGTCCTGTCTCATGGGCGATCGCCAGCATCCCATCAGCTAACTTCTTGGTAATTTGCTCTAGATATTCATAGGAACCCGCACGCTTGAGAATTTCTAGGGTCTTAATCCCTGCGGTCATCGCCAAGGGATTGCCCGACAAAGTACCTGCCTGATACATGGGACCTGCGGGGGCAACCATTGCCATGATGTCCTTGCGCCCACCATAGGCTCCTACGGGCAAGCCGCCACCGATCACCTTGCCCATGGTCGTTAGGTCAGGTGTGATCCCAAATCTCGCCTGTGCGCCACCATAGGACAGACGGAATCCTGTCATGACTTCATCAAATACTAGCAAAGCACCATACTGATGGCAGAGATCCTTAAGCCCTTGCAAAAATCCTTCCTTAGGCACAATGCAACCCGCATTACCCACCACTGGCTCAATAATTACGCCCGAAATTTGATCAGGATTTTCGGCAAATAAGGCTTTGACCGCATCAAGATCGTTATAGGGCGCAGTGAGGGTATTGGCAGTTGTCGATTTAGGTACACCAGGAGAGTCGGGCAGCCCAAGGGTGGCCACCCCAGAGCCTGCCTTAACGAGAAACATATCCGCATGACCGTGATAGCAGCCCTCAAACTTGATGATCTTGTCTCGACCTGTAAAAGCTCGCATCAGCCGTAATACGGACATACAAGCCTCTGTACCTGAGTTAACAAAGCGCACCATCTCCACACTAGGTACTGCTTCGATCACCATTTCTGCTAGTTGGTTCTCGAGTACACAAGGCGCACCAAAGCTAGTCCCTTTTTCGAGGGCTTTGTGTAATGCTTCGATGACTTCAGGATGGGAATGCCCCACGATCGCTGGTCCCCATGAGCCGATGTAATCAATATATTTATTGCCATCGATGTCCCAAGCATAAGCACCATTGACGCGATCGAACACAATCGGCTCACCACCAACAGACTTAAAGGCGCGGACTGGTGAACTCACCCCACCAGGCATCAAATGCTTAGCCTTGGCAAAAATGTCTTGGGATGCGGTGGTTTTAAAAGCAGATAAGTTCGCAATCATTGTTAATAAATGTTAATAATTTTTTAATTGAGGTTGTAATTTAGCTTTTATAGCGGCTTCAACAGGGGTAATCGCTGCTTGGCATATCAGTTGTGCCTTAATTCTCATTATCGAATCATTTTTGAGGTTTTCAGCGCCCCTACGATCAAAAATCCTAGAAACACCATTAACTCAAATAGCCAATTTGATCCTAGATCGCCAAGATGCTCTCACAGAGAGCTTTTCAGCGAATCTTGTTTTTGACTTTTGATATACTAAGAAATGTTACAATTTCGCAATAATACTTAAATTTTTGCATACGTGAAAAAATCTTATAGATCTCGGATATGATGCAATGGTGTAGGTTACGATTCTGTTAGCGAAGTTTATAGTTTATAAAGTTTATAAAGTTTATACTCTGAATAAACCAGTGGCTTATTACCAGCTAACTTATGATCAAAAACCTATTGCAGCATAACAAACTAAGATTTTGCTCGACGACAATGAGAATTCTACTTGTAGAAGATGATGCCAATTTGGCTGACACATTAGCAGAAGTGCTAACTGGTCAGCATTGCGTTGTGGATATTGCGCGAGACGGGGAAGAGGGTTGGGAAAAATCTCAATCTGATGATTACAACCTGATCTTGCTAGATGTGATGCTACCTAAACTCGATGGCATTAATTTATGCCGTCGTCTAAGGGCGCATAGCAACAATATCC
Organism: Pseudanabaena cinerea FACHB-1277; assembly: GCF_014696345.1. Classification (GTDB taxonomy): domain Bacteria; phylum Cyanobacteriota; class Cyanobacteriia; order Pseudanabaenales; family Pseudanabaenaceae; genus Pseudanabaena; species Pseudanabaena cinerea. The sequence goes on along the minus strand of NZ_JACJPY010000016.1, from coordinate 5,937 downwards.
CTATTTTGATGGTGACGGCTCTGGATATGAGCTCTGACAAGGTTCAGGGCTTGGATGCAGGGGCTGACGATTATCTCGTTAAGCCCATTGATCCGCCTGAGCTGATGGCTCGTATCCGTGCATTGTCTCGCCGTGCGAAGGTTGCAGAACCCACTGTCCTGCGATGGGGCGAACTGCAATTAGACCCAGGGATGCATGAAGTTTCTTACACTGGTCAATCAGTGCATTTAACTCCTAAGGAATACAACATTTTAGAGTTGTTACTCCACCATGGTCGCCAAGTGCTAAAACGGATCACGATCGTGGAACATGTTTGGTCACTGAATGATCCACCTAGGGAAGATACTATCAATGCCACAATCAAGAGCTTACGCAATAAGCTGAAGGGCGCTGGCGCTCCTCATAATTTGATTGAGACCATTCATGGTGTTGGTTATCGCTTGAGCCAACTTTCATAGGTTATAGCTGTTGCTAGCCCTGCTAGGGCATAAAACGAAGACAAGAGGCGGTGCTTAGCACTGCCTCTTGTCTTTGTTGTGTCAAAGGAATGGCATATTCCCTTGTTGCTTGTTACTTAGCGATGATCTTGACGGGTGTGGTTGTTGATGCTGACAAATCTGTGAGTGGGGCAATGGTTTCGGTGGGGCTTGTTTTTGCATCGACTTTGACTTCGCCATTACCATCTCCCTTAATTTGGGTTTCAGTTTGGGCTTTGGGTTTACTTTGCGGCAGAGCTATATTCTGAGAAGGGGTTGGCATTTTTTCTAAAGCTTTCTCAGGAGACTTCTCCACAGCCTTGGTCGTGATTGGTGGGTTGGCTGGGGCAGTTGCTGGTTTAACCACAGGCTCAGGGGCTGTTTTAATTGCCGCAGGGCTTACGGGCGCGATTTTGATTGGAGGTGGGCTGATGACTTTGGGCTGATCTAGAGGCTTTGTCGGTACGGCGGGTATAGCGGAGGGGGCTGTGGTGGTTTGGGGCTTGGCGATCGCTGCCTCAGGTTTAGGGGTGTCCTTAATGATTTCTGGTTTAGCTTCTTTGGCGACTTCAGGAGCAGATTCTTTTATGACTTCAGGGGCAGATGCTTTTACGGCTTCTGGAGTTGCAGTGACCGCAGGAGCAGATTCGGGAATATCGATCGCTGGGGCAGGGGTTTCCACGGGGGCAGGGGGGACATAGTTAGGATCAACGATCGCATCAATATTGGCAATCTTTTCACCACTGACTAGGCGCGATAATGTATCTGTGCCATTGGGTTGGTAATTAATCAGGTGCGCCGTGCTGTTGAATACATTGGCGATCGCATCACCATCCTCTTCGATCAACTCCAGCTTGACCCAGTTTTTGCCGTTTTTGAAGCCCTTAAGATAAATTGGCTCCCAACGGTCTAAGGTAAAGCTCTGACCATCAATGGTGGCGCGAATTTGCCAATCATCGATCTCAGGATCTTCTTGGGCTAACAAGTGTAAAGGAGCATTCTGGATATAAAAGTCCAGCATAATTGGCTCAGCGCCATAGGTTCCCACAGGGCGGCTGTAGGTAAGTAAGGGGGTTTTGGGATCGGGATTATTCTCATCGGTCTTAGTCAAGACATTAAAAGATACCTGTGCGTAAGCCCCCTGATTTTTGAAGCTTTCGTGCCAAGGGCGGGAGGCAAAGGCGCGGATTGTGTGTGTACCAGGGCTAAGGTTGGTAAATGTTGCAGCTTGGCTCAAATCGTAGACTGCCTTATATTCTTGATTGTCCAAAGTGACATGGATATGTGGTCCTAGCCCAAATTCAGCATTTTTGAAAATTGGCAGGTCTTTAACGTCAAACTTGACGGCAACCTCAGTTTCAGTAAGCACCTGATTGGGGGCTGGGCTAAGAATACTGATTTGTGGTGTGTAACGATCTAGTAGGCGGCTTAAGCGTTGAATTTCACTTGGTGGCGAAACTTCTGTAAATTTAACAATTTCGGGCTGTTTGCTAACGACCTCATTCTTCGCTGTAGATTTGTTGGAGCCACCGCAGGCTGTGAGTGTAAAGCACAGGGCGATCGCCACCATAACACTGGTTAACTTTTGCCAAGAGAGGTTACGCCAAACAGTTTGTGTTCTTGGAATTTTGTTTTTGTCTTCGGGATGGTTAGAGTTTGCGATCGCGCTCATAAAAACTATGCTCAACTCACATTACACAAGCAAATATACAAGAAAGGAGGAGCGCTTTACTATAAATTGGGTGTATATGAATTTCTAGGCAAATCTGACTATACCAAGGTGGCGACTCCCATCACTGTTGTCTCACTGTATCAGGGATGATCACGCCTTGAGGCTGAGTGCTGTCAAAATTAGTTTTCTGGTGATGGTAATAACTGTCTATGCAATATGCGATCGATTTTGGTACAAGTAACACGGTGGTGGCACGGATCAATGAACAAGGCGTAGTTGAGACGGTGAGTCTTGATGGCTATAGTGATTTGGTGGCAAATAATCCGCCTTTGATACCGAGCTACGTCTATGTGCAGAATGCGGTAACTGAGGATGTGTTGATTGGTCAGCAGGTAAGCGATCGCGGTTTGGACAGACAGACTGGTCGACAAATACAGGAGCCAAGATTTTTTAAAGCTTTTAAAAGAGGCATTGGCGCTCAAGTGGCGTTTGTGCCTGAGCTAGATGGCTGTGAGGTGGGCTTTGAGTTGGTGGGGAAATGGTTTTTACGGAAATTGATCCAGCAATTGCCTGATGTGGATTCTCTGATCTTTACGGTTCCTGTAGATAGTTTTGAACCCTATCGCCAATGGCTAGGAAATGTATGTGCAGAACTGCAAATTGCTCAAGTACGCATGATCGATGAGCCAACGGCGGCAGCTTTGGGCTATGGAATTAGTGGTGGTGATGAGCGGGTTTTGGTGGTGGACTTCGGCGGCGGCACTTTAGATTTATCTTTGGTGCAGTTGACATTTGGACAGGGGCAGATGCAGTCTGAATCGACATCTCAGCGCCGATCGCCTTTGGGAGTTCTTTTAAAATGGGGCGATCGATTGTTCAATCAAAGTAACGATGCAGCGAACTCATCAAGCAATGCAATCAATTCTTCAGTGGCAAGGGTGATTGCCAAAACGGGTCAGAATCTGGGGGGTATTGATATTGACAATTGGATTTTTGATTACTTTCAGCGATCGCTAGGATTGCCCAAAGATATATTCAAAAATTCCTTAGTAATGAGATTAGTGGAACGTATTAAAATTGCTTTGTCGAATGGGGAATCATTTACAGAAGTATATTTTGATGATCAAAATTTTGCATCCTATGAGTTAACCTTAACGCGATCGCAGTTACGCGAAATTCTTGAACAGCATAAATTTTTTGTCAGTTTGGATAAGGCATTATCGCAAATTCAACAACAGGCAATGCGTCAGAATTTTGATTGGGAATCTATTGATGCGGTGCTGTTTGTGGGCGGCACATCACAAATTAGCGCTGTGCAAGATTGGGCTTTAGGACGTTTTGCATCATCAAAACTGAAGTTCGATAAACCCTTTGAGGCGATCGCCCATGGTGCGATTGTGCAAAATTGGCAACTGCAAGATCTGCTATACCATAGTTACGGCATTCGCTATTGGGATAAGCGCTATAAACGCCAAAATTGGCATCCGATCATCAAAGCTGGGCAAACCTATCCCTTAGAAAAGCCTGTGGAATTGACTCTGGGCGCTTCGGTGGCAAAGCAACCAAGCATCGAATTGGTGATTGGTGAGTTGGGCGAAACGGATGTGGAAGTCTATTTTGAGGACGATCGCTTGATTACGCGGCTTTTAGATAAAAAGCAAGTAGCAGTGCAGGTTCTCAATGATAGCGATCAAGGTCGAGTAATTGCCAAGCTTGACCCTTTAGGAGAAATTGGCAGTGATCGCATAATGGTATTCTTTCAAGTAGATCGCGATCGGCAATTAATCATCACTGTTTTGGACTTGCTAACTAAGCAAAATCTATTGGAGGATATGCCCGTAGTTCAGCTTATTTAACGCATTAAATTGTAACGCATTAAATTCTTCCATTTGTGCCATTTCTGATTTCATGCCTAATCGATAGAAACTTTCTTTTGCCTTAATTCCCCATTCCTGTGATCGCTCAAAATTACCTTTAGCAAATTCGAGTCTGGCATAACACCGCTCAAAAAAGGCGATTCTCTGGCGATCATGATTGCGTTCGGCGGCGATAAAGCCTGTCATTAACAATTTTTCGGCTTTCGGGAAATCACCTTCAATGATGGCAATATCGGCGAGCCAGCCTCTAGTGTAATTAGTGTAGCGCTGCCATTGAATTTTTAGAGCTAAATCTAGAGCCGCTTGATAGAGTTCCTTTGCTTTGACATAATTTTGCTCTTGATAGAATAGATCGGCTGCGGTACATAGTCCATAAATCTGGAAACGTGTGCGATCAGGATCTTCAAGTTCTAAGGTGAGGCGATCGCAGGTTTCACTCCATTGACGTGCTGTTGGGTAATCGCCTTTGCGAATATACAGAATTGCCAGATTATCGGCAATCTCACAGCGCGTAAACATTGAGCCATAGTCATTGCTAAGTTGCCATCCATAGGACAAATGATGTTCAGCATAGTCAAGTTGTCCCATCATTAGCATAATCCAACCACCCATCGACTTTAACTGGACAACCGTCAGCCAATCTTCACGACGTTCACCCGCCTCGATCACCCAGCCTAAAATTGCCATGCCGCGATCCCAGTGTCCATATAGATAGAGGTAATAGGCAAGGCTAACGCCAATGTCGCGCCCATCGATATAGCGATCTCGGATCGCGCACCAATCGAGAACTGAAGCCAGATTTTCCCATTCGGCTTCAAGATAGTCGTACTGTGAATGCCAGTCGCCCCAATCCTTGCCACCATATTTCTGAGAGAATTCCAAATGCCAATTTATCCAGCGATCGCGCATTTCTGCTTCCTTTTCACTTTGCCTTTGCAATTCTTGAAGCGCATATTCACGGGTCAGCGCGGACATTCCATAGCGCTCTCCTTCTTGAAAGACCAAAGAAAGCCTCTCCAATTTTGTTAAACTTTCGCTGGCGATGACATCATTTGCTTCTAGCCCTGCCACAGAAATTAATGCCTCACGTCTGGGACTTTGATGAAATAACGCGATCGCCAATAGCAACTGATAGGCAGGTCTATGGGAAATAGATTGAATAGAATTTTCAAAACAAAATCTACCAATATCGGCAAATAATTGGATGGCTGGATCAATCAGATTAGCAAGGGGGAAACCATTAGCCAACTGCCCGATCGCATAAATCAATGCCACAGGTACACCACCAAAACGTTGATAAAGTTGCAATATTTCGGCATCACTAAGATCGAGTCCCTTTTCATCAGCTTGTTGGACAATTAGTTCCAAACTATCCATTTCTGATAATGCCCCCAAACGTAATGGCGCATAAATAACTTGCAGTTCGCGACTAGTGATCACTGCTTTGGTTGTATTTGGCAAGTCATTGAGAAAGCTAATAATCTTCTCTTTGTCTTCAATAGTCTCTAGGTTGTCAATGATCAAAAGTGTAGATTGGGCGCTCAAAGCTTCTCTCACTTTCTGAAACTGTTCATCAGGATTAATCGCTTGGGTAATGGCTGGTGCATCAAGGGTGGTCGCGATCGCTTGGAATATATCGAGCAAACTAACCTGGCGTTTGAGCTTGGCGGTAATGCCTGTGGGCAATAGATTACTTTCTTTTGCAGATACAAAAATAATTGCCTCAAATTGCGGAGGCAAAACCTCTAAATCTGGAGTACTCAGTAACTTTAAATCGCCTTTATTCTCGCGTAAGTACCGATATTCTAAACCTGACGGGGCGACAAAAGATATGGGAAGTATGAGTAGATGGGGATTTGAGGATTTAAGATAAAAAAGATAGGTCAAGTCATAGTAAGTATGACCTATCTAG
>NZ_JACJPY010000159.1 GCF_014696345.1 Pseudanabaena cinerea FACHB-1277 | reverse complement strand
GGTTTTTCGTGCTTTCCCTACTTTTCCTTGCATTTTACCAGTTTTAGATCTCCTTGGATACCATTGCTTGTATGGTTTTCTTGTTTTTTCAGCAAGCCCTACTTATTCTCGAATTTTAGTGAATAAGCTTGCTGAGTAATAAGTACAAGTAGTTATTTTAGAAGAGAGAAAAACCTTAAATTAGGAGTTTGACCAATCATCTATGAATAGATTTCCATTCTCACAGATATTTATCGCACTCTTTATGCTAGGTACTTCGCTTGCCTTTGCTCCTTCTAAAGTAGTAGCTTATGGCGATCGCGAGTGCCAATTTATGGTTGAGAACAACACAGATCAAGTTATTGGTTCGTTGTATATCGTTCCCTCATCTGCTAAAAAAACTCACCTAGGATGGAAAATCAATCGTCTTGGGAGACCTTTACAAGTAGGTGATACTGCAATGGTCAAAGTACGGACTACTCGTGATGCAAGATTTTGGAATGCCTTTGGAATTTTTGAAGATAGAAATCGCTATGTCTTCATGAGAAAAGACGTAAATTACGACACAGGTAAGTATATTTGGGATCATCCACCTTGCGATGACACATGGACTCTTGAGGATTATCAGAATGTTGAAAATTGGAATTGGTCGGATTTTTCTAGGTAATCTGTAGCCACCATTTTTGTAAATTGTTCAGTCTATCTCTGCGAATAACTTCAAATTCTATATTTTTAATGGAGAAATTTATGCTCATTCGTCACTTGTTTAAATTTGCATCTACTATTATTCTAATTTGTCTTCCATCCTTTTCTGCTCAAGCGATTGATTTAAAGGTCAAAAATACATCCCAACAAATCTCACAGAGCCTTATTGCCCAAGTTGACGTTCGACCTACTGATTATTGGTTCTCCGCAGTCCAGTCCTTGACCGAACGGTATGGGATCTCCATGTTTTACTCTGATAGAACATTTCGAGGAAATAGACAAATTTCTCAAAATGAGCTAGTTTCCTATGTGCGGCAGGGTTTTCAAGTAGTTCAAAGAATCAATCCTTCAGCAGATCAATATAGTTATGCTGCAAGTATGCGTGGTATTCTCGATGCCTGTAAGTCTCGGTATGGTAACGTTTTGTCGAGAGGTGCATTTGCCGTTTGTTTTGATGACGGTCTAAACGATCAAGTTAGACAAGCATCTAGTGCAAAGCCTTCAAGAGTGAGAGCAGATTTTGAAAGTTATTGTAGAAAAACATATCTTAATCCAAGTATAGGAACGAATGCTTGGGCAACACTCAATGGTAGAACTGTCTATACTTGGACTTGCGATCAGAGATTTTCTAATGGACAGATTCGTCAAAATGCAATTGATGTGAATCAAGTCTGTATTTCTCAGACTGGTTCTCCTAAGCATGGTTTCACAAATCAGAATGATCCTCATTCTTGGTATTGTGGCAGTTAACACATCTACCTCATGTTAATTGGAAAACAGAAAAGCCATCATTCGCAATCTGATTAACATGAGTTAATTACATTATTTTTTCAAAAAATTTCAAAACAATAAAAATATGGTGTCGCAAAATAAGTACTCACGCCCTACTTTTCTATCTATTGGCGGTATTTTTCTGATTAGCATAGGGCTTGCTGGTTGTCCTAGTCCTGATCCAATAGTAATCAATCCTCCCTCAACTGAACCATCCCGACCCGCGCAGCCGCTTCCCAATCCAGCACCAACAGATAACTCCGAAAATTTGTCACAGGATGTTGAAAAGGCTAAACGTGAAGCAGAACAAGCTAAAGCTGATGCAGAAATTGCTAAGAAGCAAGCCGATCAAGCCAAAGCTCAAGCTGATTCTGAAGCAAAAGCTAGAAAAGAAGCTGAAGCCAAGATTAAAGCTGATGAAGATTCTAAAAAGCGAGCAGAATACTATGCAAACATGAATGCTCAGAAGATGCTCAAATCTAACGAATCAATGGGGAAGAATGAAAGCCGTATTTCACCTAATGGATGCTACCGATTGACATTACAAGAAGATGGAAATTTGGTTGTTTATAATAGAAGTAAGGCTCTTTGGGGATCTGGAACTGAAGGTAAAGCTATAGAGTCTCTACGGATGCAAAGTGATGGTAATTTAGTCATGTATGGCTATGATAATAAGCCTGTATGGGCTTCTAACACCCTCGGCAATGATGGGGCAAGATTGGAAGTTCAGGATGATGGCAATGTTGTGATATATGCTCCCAGTTCAAATCGTGCTGTTTGGGAAACACGTACATACGTTAAGGACTGCGGCTAAAGCGAATATAAATTATCGGCGATCGCCTATTCCATCAAAAACAAATTTAGCGATCGCCTGAATGTTCGTAATGGCAGAGCGATCGCAGATCACTAGAAACACCTAAGCTATAATTAAGGTATAACCAAGCCAATCTATGTATAACAGATGACTCAAATTACAATTGATTTACCTGATAACTTAGTTGAATCTGCTCAGCGACTGGGAACAGCTACAGCGCGTAACTTATCAGATATTTTAGCTGACACACTTGAAATCGTTTTACCAGTCTTTGACAACCTCTCAGGAACTAGTGATCAAAAAGAAATTTCCCATCTTTTAGATACTGAAGTTATTGAATTAGCTAATCTAAAAATGGATGCATTCCAAAATCAACGATTAGGAGATCTCCAAGCAAAGGGTAAAAGCACTGGCTTAACTGAAGCTGAAGGCTATGAGTTGTTCGTTTTAATGTCAATTTATCAGATAGGGCAGCTAAAGAAATCGATGGCACTAGCAGAAATTGTTAAACGAGGACTGAGAGAACCTTTACTGCCATGAGTATTCTCTCAGAAATTATAAAAGAACGAGTTAGACAAAGAGCTAAAAATCGTTGTGAATATTGCCTTAGCCACCAAGAATACATTTTAGGAAGACTCCAAATAGATCATATTCAACCTATAGCCAAAGGTGGAACTAATACAGAAGATAATCTGTGCTTAGCTTGTGAATTATGTAATCAATACAAATGGACACAAACTGAAGGTATAGATCTTGAGTCTGGCGAAGTAGTTTCCTTATTTAATCCTCGTAAGCAGCAATGGAAAGAAAACTTTGCTTGGACTTCAGATGGAATCAACATTATTGGGACAACAGCTTGCGGTCGAGCAACGATTAATGCTTTAAGATTGAATAATAATCTAGCCATAATTGTTCGTAAAAATTGGGTGCAAGCAGGCTGGCATCCACCTAATTGATGTTCTTGATCGCCTACTTCATCAAAAACAACTTTAGTGATCGCCTGAATGCACTTAATGGCAATGAGATATTCCGACCGATACATTTGATTAGTGGGGCTAGACAGAAATGATATAATCATCGAATTAGTGCCAAACTAGGAATAGAATCATGGGGATAAATACAACCTCTAGCAATCAGGAATTAATTACCCGCACAGAAAGAGGACTAACAATTACAGGAACAAGAATTACTCTGTATGATGTAATGGATTATGTGAAATATCCTCCCCAATTCGTTTGTGGGTTTTTCAACCTCACAGAAGTACAAATCAACGCCGCATTTGCATATATTCACTCTCACCAAGAAGAAGTTGAAAAAGAATATCAAATCGTTCTCAAAGAAGCAGAAGACTTGAAAAAATATTCGCTCATGTGGGTAAATAGGTGAAATGGTAAAATAGGAAAAAAGTTTTGACGCAACAACAGACATAAACATGATCAAGTTTCCCCTAACTGAACTGTTAGACGATCAAGC
>NZ_JACJPY010000158.1 GCF_014696345.1 Pseudanabaena cinerea FACHB-1277 | reverse complement strand
CTAGATAGGTCATACTTACTATGACTTGACCTATCTTTTTTATCTTAAATCCTCAAATCCCCATCTACTCATACTTCCCATATCTTTTGTCGCCCCGTCAGGATATTTAGCCAATCTAAAGAGTTAAAGTTGATGCCATCTTGGCTAAAGCTGAAGACATTATTGTCATTGAGTTTGAGATGAAGATTATCTACTAAGTTGCTACCAATAAAGGTAAGACTATTGGGCATACTGCCCACTGTAAAACCTTGCTCAGATATGATATTGCCATCAGAGATAACAGGGACAGTGGCAAGGCTTGAGGTGTCTGATAGAGGTATGCCAATGCCATTGAGATAAATGGCGCTTTCGCTGGGGCTTAAGGATTTAACAACAAAGCCCGTAGATAGAGAACTACCTAGGGGGCTTAAATTAGAATTAAGAGAATTTTGAGGAATTAATGTATTCCCTAGTAGTTTGTCACTACCAATTAAAGGAGGTATAGGGGTTATTAAGCCAGATTCAACTGCATTACCTGTTACTGATTGCATAATGTCCACCTATTCGCTCCTAAGATTTATATGGTAATGAAATTCGATGTTTGGTAATAAATTGAACTGTATTGAGGAATCGCGTTGAGACCTACGATTATCACAATAGCTACGAAAATTAGTGACATATCTCACTAATGACACATTTAAACAGCGCTAAATCATCTAAAGTTAACTTTATTTAAATGGTTGCTTGGGTTGCACTGCTCAAGTTTTATCTAAATGTCATCAAGTATATTACACCAATTCACTAAAGTGTGACAACAATTTTGTGAATTAAAAAGCAAGCCCAGTAAAGGTTTTCAGGTTAAGAAATAACGTAGCCGCTTCTTAACTTAAATATTAATTGCTATCACTCCTACTGGCGGAAATTTAGTCAACATGAAATAAAAATCAAATTATGACTTTTGCAGGATAATAAAAGTCCGTATTTTTGATTGCTATGCCCCATAGCCATGTTTTATTACTTGATTTGTATTACTTGATATGGCAATTACTGCCACCAAGCCCATATCCCAAGCGATATCTACTAGCGATTTTCTACAATTAAGCTATGACTATCTAGTTATACCAGTTTCGAGTTCACTTGTGTAACCCACCAAATAATTTAGTTCATTTATTTGATTGATGTTTTGATAAAACTGCTTCCAAGAGACAATGTTGCTAAAATATCAACAAAAAAGTCACTAAATAATCTCGTGAATACAATTTAGTCTGGTCAACAAATTGGATCTCTGAAGTTAATCTAAAGTTAGGACGTTTGGACTGTTTTGTGAGCCTTAACAAGGGGCTGAAGCCCCTTGCCTGTACAAGCTGTCTTAGTGACTACATGGCTTTGCGCTGACGGAAAATCTTTCTGTACTACGAAAAGTCTCAATAGTCTCCTTGGATTGGGTTTGAACACAAAGCGCTGTAAGTCCTACTCAGGAGAGTTTGCCTGAGATCCGTCAGGGGCATCTGATGGTGCATCAGTCGCTCCTGGGGTGGCATCAGATTCTGAAGATGCACTGAGTGTAGCTGTTGTGGCATTTAAGAGAAACTCAATCCCTGCGGCGACCTCTTTGTAGGGACGTTCTTGGAGATAGCTAAGCAGGGCATCGCGCTGAGTATCTGTGATTAGATAAACTTTTTGTTGAGAAACTGTCATACAGGTTATGCTAATGAAACTTGAGGCTTGCTACAGAAATATAGCAAAAGCTAGTTAGGAATTTGCAGAAATTGTATTAAATTGTATTAGTCTCTACTCTTCAGAAATTTGGAGGCGAATTGTGCGCCCTGACTGCTCGTTGCCGATTTGTACTGAAATATTTTGACTGGCAAGGGAGTCGAGGGAATTAAGTAAATCTAATAGGTGCGGGGTACTAGCGCCTGCTTCGACATATAACTGATCGGCGGCGGTGGAGATTTTTTTCCAGGTGCTGTATAGCTTGCCGATCGCTTGCTCTAGTTGGGAGGCTTGACTAACGAGGTCAGAAGTGAGCTTGAGGCATCCAATTCTGAGGGATTCTTCGAGGGCAAGGTCAATGTTTACCGATCGCTGACTAATTGCCTGTACTTGATTGGTATTGGCTAAATATTTGGTGAGCCTTTGTGCGTCCGCCGTTACTAACTTGATGTTGTCAAGATCAGTGCCATCGGCGATCGCCTGCTTGATCGGCGCTTGATAAGCCTCTGGCAGTTTGTCGATTTCGCGGACTAGGGGGGCAACATAACGGGTGGGAATGGTATGGGCAGCAACTTTTTCTTTGAGTTCTTCTGGTAAATGTTCGGAACTCATCGCTGTCCATTCGTCACTGAGTTGACGCACTTCACGGCGGGTGATTTTATCGCCATTACGTGCTGACTCGACGATTAATTGCTGTACCTCTGGCGAGGCTTGGGCAGTTTCTAAAAAAGCTCTTTTGCTAAATTGACGGATATCATCGCTGTCCAGTTGTCCATCTGCCATGAGGGTGTCAGCGCTATTGGCGAGTTGAATCCATGAATATGCCTGAGATTTGCTGATTTCTCGCTCTTGCAACCATTTCAAAAAGCCCGTGCCGCGCCCTTTGCCGTTTGCCTTTTCCCGATCGCGCACCGTGCGTAAAATTCTGCCGCGCCAAATATCGGTTTGTAGATCAAAGCGATCGCATACCTGCCACGCGCGATCGACCTCGGCGAGAAACTGCCCTTCCGCCAATTCTGCATCATTAGGATCGGGTAAGGATAGGGAAAAATCACTAAGATCGTCTGGTTCTTGACCTAGGAAAAAGTCATTAGTTTTACTGGTTTCATTAGTTTCGCTGATACTAATGGCATTGGTTAGGTTTAAGGGCGCAGTAGCAGAATTATTCACAGATGACTATTACTTTAAAAATTTAGATTATCTCGCAATATTATTAATCTTACGCTACGGTGCGGCATTAAGCTTTTCTACCTTAGTCCTTCTCCCTAAAGCAGATACAGGCTGGTACTAACTTTCTGAAGGCGGTGCTTCTAAAAAGTTTGCAACCTTAAAACTTGCTGAGTGGATTTTGTCACTTTTAGGACTTATGCAAGAGATCTTGAAACCATGCTTCTAGGGTAGTGGCAGTTCATGAATTGCCCTTTGCTTTACACCTTTCCTCAAATAGACCGTTATGCTTCATCAATACCAAGCGATCGCTTTGCTATAATCCAAAATAATCAAACAAAAGTAATGTGTCAAAAGCAATGGTGACAATACCTTTTGAAAATCGTCAATTACCGACTGCGGAAGACCTGCCAAGTTCCGATGAAACACCCGTGGATAACGAACTCCAAAACGACATTCCCAATATGCTCTTAAATTTGTTGAGGTCTATTTGGAGCGATCGCCAAGATTGGTTTTGGGGTGTGGATATGTGCTACTACTACGAAGCGAATATTGAAGAACCCAAGAAATCTAAGTCAATTGTTCCTGATGGATTTTTAGCGATCAGCGTACCACGTCTTAAGGATGAAGGTGGACGATTGAGTTATGTTTTGTGGCAGGAACAGGTAAAACCAATAATGGTTCTAGAAGTCATCTCTAAGGAATATAACGGTGAATATGATCAGAAACTGACTCAATATCAGGATCTGGGAATTCTGTATTATGTGGTTTACAACTCCCTAAGCGGTCGCAGGGGACGTTACAAAAGGCATGAATCTTTGGAAGTCTATAAATTAATTGATGAAAAGTATGAATTATTGCCATCGGTTGCACTATTGTCGGAATCTGGCAAAGTCGTGTGGATGCCAGAGATTGGCTTAGGAATCGGCTGCGAGCGGCGTGTATGGGGTAATTGGGAGCGGGAGTGGCTCTATTGGTACGATCGCGATAATGTGAGATATCCCTCGGCGGAGGAAAGGGCTGAGCGAGAGCGCATAATTGCTAGACAGGAGCGCATGATTGCTTCTCAGGAGCGTATTGCCAAACAAGAGGCTGAGGCGATCGCTAGTCAACAAGGTTTGATTGCTCAACAGGAGCGTGAACAAAAGGAAAAATTAGCGAATTATCTTAGATCGATAGGGATCAATCCTGATGAAATCTGATCGCTCTATATTCCAGTTTGGAATGCTGAAATGTAGAGCGATCGCCTAATCTGTTTTTTAAATTCTAGACTTGTCGGGAAATAAAAGAAAGGTATAGAGGCAACTTCACATTTATTTCTGCACTTCAATCCATTAGTAAATACTAAAGCCATAAGTTCAATAAGTTGAAGCATAACCAAGGTTTGATATCGGTTATCATCATCCCAATACGCAAAAAAAAAGATGATAAATA
>NZ_JACJPY010000157.1 GCF_014696345.1 Pseudanabaena cinerea FACHB-1277 | reverse complement strand
CGTTGTCCTGCTTCTGCTTCTGGAATTGCTGGCGGATGCAGTTCTTTGGGTAGCCAAAATCGCGCATTTTTTGCCCAAGCTCCTAAAATTGCTTTTTCGGCGATTTCGGGTTGATCTGGGAAAGCGGAGCCAACTTCAACAGACACCATGAGGGCGGTATATTCACCACTGGCGGTTAGTTCTTGCGCGAGGGTGAGCATGGCGGTGGTTTTGCCGACTTGGCGCGGGGCATGGATTACGAAGTAATTGCGCTGATCGATTAGCGATTTGATCTGGGGCATACGCTCTACGGATGAGAGCATATAGTGAATGTCTGGTTGGCAGGGTCCTGCGGTGTTGAAGTGCTTTTTCATTGTTTAATATTTCTTCAGTCTGTATAGCCAAGTGTAAACAGTACAACGCTTTCTAGTCTAGCGATCGCCTCAAAGTCTAATTGTCCTATTCGTTTAATCAATCGAGTTTTGTCAAGTACCTGAAGCTGATGACAGAGTACAACTGAGTCTTGATTTAATCCACATACTCAGCAATTCCTGTTTCAGCTAGTTGTCGATCTTCTTCGGCAAATTCTTGGTAGAGGTTGGCAAATTGACTAATATCTGTTGTTGGTTGGCGAAATCTTGTCTGAAATTTGATAAATGCGATGAAGTCAGCAATTTGTTTTAGTTGCTGATCGTTGAGGCGATCAATGTCTCTTTTGAGAGCTTTTTTGGTAATTTCTAGCATTAGTTTCTCCAAATATCAGTTTGTAAACATTTTATCCAATTGGCGGTATGTCTCTATCGCACAATTCGTTAATGATCTCATCGGTCTGTGGATGTCGCATATTTGTTATCCTCTTGAATTTTTTATTCTCCTAAATACAAGACTAATCACCACTAAATCCTTTGAGCAAAAGCTCTTTCACTAATTTTTCTAACTCTTTTCCTTTACTGCTACTTCTAATATGTTTTCTGACATCTTGACGCACATTAGCAAAATAAACATCTCTCAGTTCAAGGTTCGCAACTTCTTTTTCTAGTGCTTTACCAATTTTAGAAATTTCAAGATGCAGGTCAGATTCTGGACTAAATTTAGGGATTTTAAGTTGCCAAACGTGCTTACACACATCTCTTTCATCTTTTCCGTAAGACATTAAAGGACGAGTTTCTAGAGTGGTAATCTCTGCATTTAAAATCGCGCACAAATAATATGATTCTTCTTTACTTTCAGTTGTTGCCCAATAGAGTTTGCTATCGACAATAGCTTGCCTATTGGATAATATTGCAGAACAAATATGCATTCCAGACTTTGCATATAATACCCTTTCCCTTGGTATAGGAAATTGCTGAGATAATCCTTTGTGATAATTAATTCTCTCAAGTAATGTCAATCGATCACTTGTCCGATATTCATTCCATATTGCTTCTGCTTTGCGCCACCAATTACATAAGTTGGGATACATATTAATTAGCTCAGATTCTCCATCCATCAATGCTTTCCCATTCCAAGGAATAATTGCTAATTCAGGTTCTTGACAACGAAAAGGTAAAATAGAAGCCCCTGTATATAGAGGTCTTATAAATTCACTCTCGATAGTTCCCTCTAAATCTGGAATATTTATCCAAGGTCTTTTTTCATAGGCAGATCGTTGAGATTTAACTAACTTACGTCCCGAAGCTAATCCCAAAGGACTTGACACTTTCTCCACGACAGACAAGAGAACCTTTGGAACTATAGTTGCTCCTTGCGAAAATCGGGAATGATAGGGAGAAATATCACTGTCTGAACTTATTTTTATTTCTTCTTTAGTGAATTTAAGTAATTTTTTGACCACACTCCATGATGCTTTCGGTTCCTTTATTCTTCCAGTCCAATATTCAGTAATCAAAGGCATCTTTACCGATTTTTGAGATCTCTTACCAAAAATAACCGATGCACCTCTAGGGAAAAAATGTGGTCTTAATCTTCGCAAATCCCATGATTCTTCAAACTCAACATATGTTGTTGCGCCTTTACCCGTGTAATAGTTTCCTTCTCGAAATCCTCCAAAATATTCTCTGTCCGTTACTGAGTTAGGCATCACAAAAGCAAATTTTCCACCATCATCTAAATAAGTTTCAATACTTTTAGCAACAAATAATGCTGAAAGGTCTTGATGCGTTGCATTCTTTGCTCCATGCCACAGCGATCTTTCCTCACTCATTTCTTTAAATGAATCTTGCATATCTTTAGGCATATGTCGATAGGAAAGCCAAGGTGGATTCCCAATCAAAATATCAACTCTATTTTGAGGTAGACCTAACCAAGCAGGGCGCACTAAATTACGCACATAATATCCCCAAATATGATCGCGTCCACTTTTATGTAATTCACACATTACAATGAAAGTATTTGTAAGCATCTCATGAAACTTTTCAGCAATTGCCAAGCGCCGAAATATACCAGTTAAAGAAGATGTCGTTTTGCCTTGATTCGCTTGAGTTGCCTTATCTGCTAAGTCCTTTACAAGCTCATCAAAATTATGAGAATTTTGCAGAAGTTCATGGGGAAACCGTAACTCTGAAGCAAATAATTGTCCTTCGCTATTTGTTTCAATAACGACTTGATCCTTTGACCACAAATCATATTGCTTCTGTCGCCATTGCATAGAGTCAGCCAAATAGACAGGAATATTAATTTCCCCTCTGGCTGGATTCATCAAATTGTCACGACCGATCGCCAAAAGATAAGTTACACGAGCTAAAGTTACTGCGACTGGATGAATATCAAAACCAATAACATTTTTTGCCAAAATTGCCAGAGATTCACTAATCGACAATTTCTCTTGTTCTGCTTTCTTTAAAAGATTTTTGACCGCATGAAACAAGAAAGTTCCAGATCCACAGGATGGATCTAAAACACGTTTATTCAAAGGATCTTTAATAGTCTTTTCGACAATTACTTCCGCCAACCAATCTGGTGTGTAATATTCTCCTAATTGCTTTCTTAATTCTTGATCAATGATGGATTCATACAAAACCTTCATGATGTCATAGGAAACTTCACCCCAATTAAATCGCGAAATCTTACGAGCCAGCGATCGAATAAAGATATCGCCTTCGTCAACTTCAATCACCCAATCAAAAAAGTCGCTTTCAACTACACCATAAATTCCGCTAGTCTCAAACTGAGAACCTGACAACAGAGAAGCAGGAGATAAATCATTAACATTTAAACCTAAGACAGCATGGGCAATAATTTCCGATACATTTACAAGTAACGTATGCTCAACAAACAATTCATCACTATCCGTGAATTGACTGCCTAATGCTGTCGTCAAAAGCTTTGCCCATAATAGGCGTTTCATTTGCACAGTAGGCAAATGCTTATTCTCTTCATACAAACTTAGTAACGTTGCATGATTAATTGCATAGGAAGAGCTTTCTACACCCAGCTTATTATTTATTTCTTCAGGAGTAGGAATTACACCTTGCTTTGTCGCTAAAACACCGTCTAACCAAGCAATTAATTTGTCAGCATCTGGACTACTTGAGTTAACTAAATGTTTAGACACTTCAACAAACTCTTTAGACGGCTTGAGATGAAAACATCGCCATTCCAAACCATCCGATAAAATACCAATATAGTTCTGTCCTGTTTGCTGCGTCCGAACCTCAACATAGCCAGATAATTGTTTTATAGCGTCAGCTAGAACTTTCCCTTTTCTCAAGTCTTTTTTGACTTCAATCACAACTGAGCCAATTTCAACGTCAATTCTGCGGAGATCCCCCAATTGAGCCTCAAGTTTTACATCCAGATCTTCATCGTCGAGATCTAATGAAGCTTGTAATAATAAATCCCTGATTCCAGCTTGTATATCCGCTTCAGAGCGCTTTGCTTCTCTGTCAGCTAATTTTCTTACAATTTCAACAATATTTGACATTTTAGCTAAATACAAAAAATTAGAGTTTTATTTAAAGTAAAGCTGCCTAACCGCCTCTTCAGGAGTCAGCTTAATATCCTTACCCCGCACCAAACACCTAATATAAGGCACATCTCCCTTAGTGCTTGATTTCAAAAAAATAGACTGCTCAAGCCAAGCCACCTCATCAGGCTTAAACTGTGAAAGCTTATACTCAGAGTCTTTCAGGATATCGGATAGGTTCATCAGGTACAAAAGGTGTCATCTAGAAAATCATTGTCTGCTATAGAGTGTAGCCTACTGATGACGGTAACACAATCACCCCCGAATCACCGTAATTGTTCTGCCATCTGGACTCTGAGCAATTTCTGTAGTGGTGCGATCGCTAAACTTTGCAACTGAAATATACAGCGATCGCCCATCCATACTTCAAATTTCATCAGGATTGATTCCCATTGACCTGAGATAATTCGCTAGTTTTTCTTTTTGTTGACGCTCTTGCAG
>NZ_JACJPY010000156.1 GCF_014696345.1 Pseudanabaena cinerea FACHB-1277 | reverse complement strand
CGCTATTACGTCATCGGCGTTAGCTGTCCAGCCAATGATGCCACCTTGAGCGCGGAGCATTTCGATCGTGGAGGATTTGAATGCTGGGAAATAGCTGGCAGTGCCATCTTCGATCAAAAGGCATTCATAGCCGCGATCGTTCGCCTCCCGCATCGTGGTTTGAACGCAGACCTCAGTAGTTACACCTGTAAATAGTAAATGGGTAATATTTTCCTGTTGCAAAATCTCCTCTAAAGAAGTACGACAAAAAGCCCCCTTACCAGGTTTGACAATTACGATCTCGCCTTCCTTGGGGGTGAGTTCAGGAATAATATTATTACCATCTTCACCAACAATGAGAATCCTGCCCATTGTGCCGCGATCGCCAATTTTGAGATCGCCTTTGCCCCGATTGAGTTTAGAGAGTGGGCAATCTGATAAATCGGGTTGATGCGCCTCGATCGTATGGATTACGGGTAAGCCTAGCGATCGAAAGGTTTCCAGTAACCTTTTCACGGTCGGCACAATGCTTTGTAGTTGAGTAACATCATTACCCAAAGCATCGCCAAAACCGCCATGTTCTAAAAAGTCTCTCTGCATATCAATAATTACTAGAGCGACTTTACTAGTTTCAGGCAATGTATATTCGTAAGGCTGAGCAGCGATCGCCGACATAAATAAATATTCCTCAATAATAAAAATAGCTTGTTAGTATGGAGCGTCCCGCGCCATACTAACAAGGCATTAATGGATAATTACGGGCTTTTCCCAGACAATCAGCACCACACAACCCTCTGCGCTAGAAACCTGATGACTAGTATCGGGAGCGTTAATCACAAAGGAACCCTTAGGATAGATACCATTAGCATCGGATTGAGAACCTGAAAGCACGAGAATATGCTCATAGCCACTGTGGGAATGGTAAGGCACTTTTGCCCCTGCTATATAGCGTAATAACGCTGCACTTGCGCCATTTTCTCTGCTCTCATCCTTGTACAAAGGGTAGATTTCTACCCCTTCGCGAAAGGGCTGCCAAGGTAAATCGTCATAGCTAGAACGATCAATCAGATTAGGAAAGAATTGCATTAGTTTAATGTCCTGCCATTTTCTGCCCGATCGCCGCCAAGTCTGCTTCAGCACTGGTGCTTTCGTAAACTAGCTTACCTTCACTCATCACCAGAATGCGATCGCTAAGGGTTAAGATTTCATCGAGATCCTCACTGACCAACAGCACAGCGACACCGCGATTTCGGGCTTCCACAATTTGATTGTGAATGTATTCTACCGCCGCAAAGTCTAGCCCAAATACGGGGTTGGCGACAATCAACAGTTTGATTTTTTCGGCTGATAGCTCCCGTGCCAAGACTGTACGCTGCACATTACCACCCGAAAGATTGCCCACAGGGGTATCGGCGGAAGGGGTCTTAATTGAGAATACTTTAATCAAATTCTTGGCAGTATCTCGGATTGCTTTAAACAGAAGCAGCACTCCACCCTTAGCCTGTGGTGGACGGTCAAAGGTACGCAGTGCCAAGTTCTCGGCAACACTCATATGAGGGACACAGGCATTGCGAAGGGGTTCTTCGGGCAGAGAAAATACTTGATGACTGTACATTTCCTTGCGGGTAGCCTTGTAGCGATCGCCATTGACAAAGACATCACCCGATGTGGCAATCCTTTGCCCAGAGAGAACTTCCACTAGTTCGCGCTGACCATTGCCCGACACACCTGCGATGCCCACAATTTCGCCGCTCTTAATTTGCAGGTTAATCCCAGTGATTGCTTCTAAACCATTGTCGCGATCGGCGTGGAGATTGCGTACATCTAGAACAATTTGATCGCTATCAACTTTAGTTTTGGCAACCTGACGCGCTTCCTTAGCTTCGCCCAACATCATCGCCGCCATATCCGTTACCGACAGCTCTTTCGTGGAGCCAGTACCCGCAAACTTGCCCTTGCGTAACACTGTCACATGATCGGCAAAAGTGGTGATTTCGCGGAACTTGTGACTGATCATCAGCACACTCAAGCGTCCTGCAGTAACTTCTTCGCGCAGCAATCCCAGCACCTCATCGGCTTCCTGTGGTGTTAATACGGAGGTTGGCTCATCCAGAATCAGAATTTTGCTCTTGAGATAGAGTTGTTTGAGAATCTCCAGCTTTTGTTTTTGACCCGCCGCCAGTTGCGAGATCGGTAAATTTAAGTCAATTTTGAAAGGAGAAGATGCCATAAACTCTTCTAATTTTGCATATTCTTCTTTCCAATTGATCACATTAGGCGTATCTGGACGCACCAGCAAAAGATTCTCCGCTACCGTCATCGCAGGCACAACCGTAAAATGTTGGTAAACCATACCAATGCCATAATGATAGGCATCGCGGGGGCTGTTGATATCGCGGGATTGTTTGTTAATCAGAATATCGCCGTGGGTGGCGGCATGAAAGCCCATAATGCACTTAACAAGGGTACTTTTTCCCGCACCATTTTCACCAAGCAGTGCATGAAATGTGCCTGGGGCAACCTTAAGCGATACATTATCGACAGCGATAAAGTTGCCGAACTTTTTGGAAACATTGACCAGTTCTAGTTCTGGGGGCAGATGCGATCGCAGGGTGTCGGCAGAAACGCTGGCAGGAACAGTCATAGAGGGCATTGACTCTTTCATAGATTCTTCTACAACCAAATTTTTAGGCGGACTATCAGCAGAATCAGGGCGATCATCAAGATTGCTAGAATTGACTTCAAGATCGTCAGGGATCGAGTTTTCCATGACTGGGTTACACAGGGGCGTATTTTACATTTCGATCATAAATCTAATTACAAGTTCTGCATAATTGCTGTAGTCAATGTTTCAGAATCACTAACTGCACCAAATACACCTCCCTGCATTTCGATCATTTTTAAGGCTGCCAGATGGTTGCCATAGTCGGTTGCGCCCGTGCAGTCCGACAGCATTAGACATTCATAACCGCGATCATTGGCATCGCGCATGGTGGTATGCACACACACATCGGTGGTAATCCCAGAAAGAATTACATTTTGAATACCCTTACGCTTCAAAATCAGATCGAGGTCAGTGGCATAAAATGAGCCTTTGCCAGGTTTATCGATAATTGGCTCATTGGGCAGTGGATATAGTTCGGGGATGATGTCCCAACCTGCTTCACCACGTACTAAAATTTTGCCGCAAGGGCCTGGGTCGCCAATACCTGCACCAATACGCTGCGATCGCCAGCGCTTATTTTCGGGCAGATCCGACAGGTCAGGACGATGCCCCTCACGGGTGTGAATAATGTGAAAGCCTTTCTCGCGAAATAGGGTTAAGACTTTTTTGATCGGCTCAATGGGCGCTCTGGTCAAGGACAGGTCATAGCCCATCTTATCTACATAGCCACCCACACCACAAAAGTCCGTCTGCATATCAATAATGATTAGTACCGTATTGTCAGGTCGCAGATCGCCGTTATAGGGATATGGGTAAGGAGTTGCGTCAATATACATAAATTTTTGTTATTAACTTGTTACGAGCTGGTTGTTAAGATCTGTTTGCTAAGAGCCAGATTAAATTGTGATACTAAGAGGTAACTCAGACTGTTCCCTAGAAACTAATATTAGATAAAGAAATCGCTGCTTTTTTTCTCTATTTAAAATTTATTAAAAAAAATTATTAATTTTATTTAAAAACCCTTCCTGATCATGACACTGATTCAAATATCCGATAGATTTATAAAAGTAGCCTCAAATGTCATTTTTATAAGTTTATGCTGTGAAAATAATTTCTACTATATTTCTTGATATATTCCTGAAAGGGGTTCGATAAATATATTAAAATGCTTTATATATCTGGATTGGTTTTGATACAAGATTTTAATTCATAGAGCGATCGCTGACACATGGGGTTCTGGAAAAGCTTATTTGGTTCTGATACCCTCGAACCAACCAAAAAAACGAAACTTCGCCAAGTACCAAACCAAAGCGGACAGATATTTTTTAGCACCGAAAAAGATATCGATCTTTACGAACTGGAAGAACTATGCGATGCCGTGGGTTGGGCGCGGCGACCGATTCGTAAAGTGCGGGTGGCATTGCAGCATAGTTTTGTGGTGCTGTCCATATGGGAGCATCGCGGCGGCTTTCGCCGTTTGATTGGCTTTGCAAGGGCAACCTCTGACCATGCTTTTAATGCCACCCTCTGGGATGTGGTGATTCATCCTGAATTTCAGGGTAAAGGTTTAGGGAAAGCAATGATGGAAGAAATGATCCGCGAGTTACGCAAGTCAGATATTAGTAATATTAGTTTATTTGCCGATGCCCATGTTGTGGATTTTTATCAGCAACTTGGGTTTAATGTCGATCCCGAAGGCATCAAAGGAATGTTTTGGTATCCAAACTAAAAAATGGTTAGCCACTCTTTAATTTGGCATTAAAACCCAATAACTGGCGTTGCGGCGCGAAGCGCC
>NZ_JACJPY010000155.1 GCF_014696345.1 Pseudanabaena cinerea FACHB-1277 | reverse complement strand
TATTGAAACTAGCTCCCAATAAGTTAACCTACTATCAACGAGGTAAGAGGGCTATGCAGCTTGTCACGGCTACGTTTTAGATGTCTTTGTCACCCCCTCAGGAAGAAAGTAGCGATCTACAAAAAGTATCTTAAGCAACTTTGATCGCATCAATGCCAAAAGCAACCCGAAATGAGCCGAATTTTATGCAGATGGACAATAATCACGAATCAGAGGACAAAATGCTTCCTGAATATGACTTTAGCAAGATGAAAGGTGGCGTTAGAGGCAAATACGTTGAACGCTACAGAACAGGAACTAATGTAGTCTTGCTCGATCCTGATGTTGCACAAGCTTTCCCCACAAGTGACTCAGTTAACGAAGCACTGTGATTACTCATCCAAATTTCTTAAAGGCAGAAAGCCTGAAGGTATTCTAAAACTATTGGTGAGAATGGCTAAAAAAAGAACCGTCAGAAGCGAGCATTAGGGTGTGATCGCTTAGAAAACAGGCAAAAAAGAACTTTTACTCATTTCATGAAAATGTACTTTTTGCTTAGGGATCGTCACCATTGAAAATAAATTTCAATTTATTTATCTCTCAATAAAGCAATAAATCCTTCCTGTTGAAAATGGTGATCGTGGGTCAGAACTTGATCAATGCTCTTTTCCTTAAACATCTACAACATTAAACACTCGCATTATTATTCTTTATCTGCTT
Source organism: Pseudanabaena cinerea FACHB-1277 (assembly GCF_014696345.1). Lineage (GTDB taxonomy): Bacteria > Cyanobacteriota > Cyanobacteriia > Pseudanabaenales > Pseudanabaenaceae > Pseudanabaena > Pseudanabaena cinerea. The sequence continues at coordinate 3,931 of NZ_JACJPY010000155.1, read as the reverse complement.
AGTTTAGCCTCTAAGCCAAAAACAATTCAACTAAGTTGAAGGTTGCCTGAGTTTTCTGCGCCACTAAGGACTCAATTGATAGTATTGTTGCAGTTAGGCATAAAATTGCTCATGGCAAAAATATTAGTATTACTTATTCTAAGGATGCAAGACTATTATAAAAATGCGTTAAAACTTGTAAATCTTCTAGAAAAGTAATGTAATCAATAAACATAATCAGTTACTTTGTTTAATAATTTTATTTTAAAATTAGAATATTATCAGATAATGGATCAACAAAGGGATCGAAAAAGAATTTTATTTGTTAGTTATACTGCCATGTTGGGTGGTGGTGAACTATGTTTATTAGATTTTGCCAAAGCCTATCGAGATAGTAGTGAAGTGCTATTGCTAACCGATGGAGTCCTTAAAACCCGTTTAGAATCTTTGGGCGTAAGGGTAAATTTATTAACCTCTAGCAAGCGATCGCTGGCGGCGGTGAAAGCATCTAGTGGACTCGCCTCATTAAAATCCATTGGTGAATTATGGCGACTAGGGCGGCAGGTTGCTCAAAAGAGCAAAGATTTTGATTTAATTCATGCTAACAACCAAAAGGGCTTTGTCGTAGCGGCGATCGCCCGATTCTTGGGTGGTGCGCCTGTAGTTTGGCATCTCCACGATATTCTCACCGCCGATATTTTTAGCCCCCTCAATCGCCGCATTGCTGTCACCCTCGCCAACTGGTGCGCCACAAGGGTAATGGTCAACTCCCAAGCTACTGCCGACGCTTTTATAGCCGCAGGGGGGAACTCGCGCTTACTTCGCACGGTTCACAATGGGTTTGATAGTGAAGTATTTGATCGGGTGAAGGATAATCAAGCGGGACTACGCGAAGAACTTCGCATTCCCCGCGATCGCCCTTTAGTGGGCATATTTAGCCGCATCTCCTATTGGAAGGGGCAGCAGGTTCTATTAGAAGCGGCGATGCAACTGCCTAATGTACATTTATTGCTAGTTGGCGATGCGCTTTTTGGTGAGGCAGAATATGCGGAACGGCTGAAAAATATGGCGATGCAGGACAGTCTCAAAGGGCGAGTGCATTGGCTGGGCTTCCATGAAGATATTCCTGCGTTGATGAAAGCCTGTGACCTAATTGTTCATTGTTCTACTGCACCCGAACCCTTTGGGCGGGTAGTTGTGGAAGCTCAGCTTGCCAAACGTCCTGCGATCGCCACTATTGGCGGCGGCACTAGCGAAATTATTGAGGATCGGGTTACAGGCTTATTGATTCCTGCCAACGATCCGCAGTTATTAGCACAGGCAATCCAAGATATTCTCAGCGATCGCGATTTTGCCAATAAACTCACCGCCGCCGCCTATGAGCAAGCGAAGACTAAATTTTCCATTTCATCGGTTTGTGCGGAATTTGAAATGGCGATCGCGGGGATTTAAGCGGCACTATGAGTAGTACTAAACAACGATTAAAAATCTTGTTGATTTCGATCACGTTTGAGGGAATCGTCTATGGCTTGCCAGTCAACTTCACCAGCGATCAAGTCTTGGCTCAACTTGCCATGCTCTAAACAAATGAGCCGATCGCACCATGATTGCACTAAATCCAATTGATGATTAATCATAATCACGGTCATTGGCTGGGAATCATGGGCTTGTTCTGTCAGGATATCTAAAAGCAAGTGGGATAAACCTCGATCTAGGGCAGAAGTGGGTTCATCTAATAATAGAATCTCTGGCTGCATCACCAATGCCCTTGCGATCGCCACCCATTGCCTTTGTCCTAACGATAATTCTCGTTCACCGCGATTTAATAATTGGCGATCGATTTGCAATTTATCGATCCATGTTTTGAGTCTTGCATCAATTGCTTGGGCATTTAGCTTTTGGTTTTGCAGATGTAAAGGATAGGCGATCGCCTCCTTGACCTGCATCCCTAGCAAAGTTGGCTCCTGCGGCACAAGCACCACCCGCCGCCGCAGGGTTTGAATGGGAATTTCTTGAATATTTTGCAAAGCGTCACGATCTCTCAGCATCATGGCAATCATGCCTTGGGACGGATCGATCAGGCGATTAAGCAAGCGCAAAAATGTAGTTTTGCCCGATCCCGTTGCCCCAATCAGCGCTGTCCGACTCCCTCTATCGATCGCCACAGAGATATCAGTTAAAAGTGTCTGCAACTTAGTTTGATAACTGACTTGATGGGTGGCGATCGCCACAGTTGGGCAAATAATACTAGAAATGGCTGAAACCTTTTGCATGATCAAATTGTCTTAGGGGAGTAGGATCAACAGATAACTCGTGTCAAACAAAAAATGGCATAGTCATTTTCTGTTTCTAAAACCGTTACTAGGTTAGGAAAATCATATATGCTCCTGTCAAATAGTATTGCATCCCGTCAGCGATCGTCAGATCAGCGGCTACTAGATCAACGATTATCGCAAAGGCATCGACTAACTTTGCTCTTTACAGGCTTATCGGTATTAGCGATCGCTGCGCCTACCCCCATATCTGCACAAACTACCCAAGCCACTGTCCAAGAAATACTAGATGGCAATCAAGTATTTATTCAAAATAGACGCGCTGCGGTCAAGGATGTGGCAAGACAGCAGCAACAGGTACGCACGGGCAATTCTCGAACATCTTTATTGTTTAATAGTGGAGCCGTTGCTAGGCTGTCACCTAACTCTGTTCTCAATATTGGTCAATGTGCGCGGTTGCGCCGTGGTTCTATTTTGGTCAATGGCGCGGTGAATGCCTGCTCTGCTTCAATTACAACGGGTGTACGCGGGACAACCTATCTATTAGAAGTTGATGAGGCGGGTGGACAGCAGGTGAAAGTATTGGAAGGTGAGGTATTGGTAACTCGAAACTCTGAGCCAATTAAAGATGAAGCAGAAGCTATGCCCTCTGAGGTCAATCCCCAACCTACCACGATTAAGCCAAGCAGTGCCAAGCCAACTTCAGCCCCCATTGATAAGTCCAAAGATCTAGATGACTCTTCTGATTCTTCAACCGCCTCTCCAAGAAGTTTTCCTTCCGCAGGAAGTAATCCGATCAATCCTAGACAACTAGAGCCTTTGAAGGTCGATTCTGCTAATGGTCAGCCTATTTTGAGAATAGAAGGTGAAACTACGCCAAATTCTAGTTCTCAAAAAACACCACAGCAAGATACGGTTATTTTGAAGGCAGGTGAAAAAGTGGCAATCAAAGAGGATGGTATTCTAGGCGTTATTCAGCAAATTACCGAAAATGAGTTTGTGGGTTTACTGAATGGTTCATTGTTTAATGGGTTTAAAAATCAAATTCCAGGAATTGATAAGCTACGCTCTAGCTTTAACAATCTCTTCCCAGGCGTTGATTTTCCCATTTCCATTCCCAATATCCCTAAACCGAGTTTACCTGTGCCGAGTTTGCCTAGATTTCCCTTCTAGTATTCGCAATTAGAACGACACCGTACAAAAACTATCATCAGGACTCTCAGCAATTTCTGTGGTGGTGCGATCGCTAAATTTCTAAACTGGGATATAAAGCGATCGCCCATCTATGCATTAGATTTGCTCAGGATTGATACCCATCGGGCTGAGATAATTCGCTAATTTTTTCTTCTGTTGACGTTCTTGCAGCCGCCAATTCAAGGATAAAATGCAACGCCTAGAGAGCTTTACACAAAGGAATTCACAAGGATATTCTGATATTAATCACAATAATTAGGATATCCCCGTAAGCTTTAAGCATCTTAGCACCACAGAAACATGATCACGGAAGTAAAGCAGCGAGTCTAGAGCAGATCGTAGGTCGAATGAAACTGGTAGAGTCGATCGCCAAGGGCATTTATTAGACCTGTTGGGAAATAAAAGTAAAGTACAGAAAGGGTTTTACTTTTTCCATCCATTTTTAAGCAGAATCTAAATAGAAGTTCCATAAACCAGCAGCATTC
>NZ_JACJPY010000154.1 GCF_014696345.1 Pseudanabaena cinerea FACHB-1277 | reverse complement strand
GTTGGATAACATCATAGATATTATTTTTTTAATTTATGGCTTCTAGTTTAACAAATTAGGAGCGCTTTTTTCTGATTATTTTCTATCGTTCAACACTTCTGAGTTGATATAACAAACTTTATATCAATCTTTAGCAAAAGTTACTCCCTGCGTTTTTGAAGCTCAGAGATATAAAATTGCTCAAGTCGTTGGATATGATTTTTGATGTCGTATTGTTGAGCGCAAACAAACGCATTATGAATGATTTTCTCCCGAAGGTGCGTATCGCTTAAGAGGGCTAATATTCCTTCCGCAATTTGATCGCTATTTTTGTAATCAACAACCCAAGCATTTTCGCGGTGGACAGCATGATCCGCCGCACTACCTGCAAGGGTAATCACAGAAGGAACTCTTGAAAGCATCGCATCTACATAGACCTGCCCGAAGGTTTCTTGAATAGAATCTGTCGGTGCATGGACAAAAACAGTAAATAATTTAAATAGAGCAAAAAGATCTGCTTCAAACGGGATTTCGATATAACTTTGCTGCGGTAATTGTGATAACTTTTCGCTAATGCTGAGAATGTCATCGTATTGAGGAGCAACAATATCTTCCTTCCGCGCTTTACGAATCTTTTCTTCCAAATTTGTGCGATCGATCCCCGTTCCCGCAAGGACTAAAAGAGCATTCGGATGAATGTCGAGAACCTTTTTAAAGGCTTCAATAACATATTCAACACCTTTCCATCGGACATATCGCGCTGCCACTCCAATAACAGGACTTTGGTGATTTCCTAAATATTTAGCTCGCAATTGCTCAATGCGTGAAGTTTCTACATTCTCATATTCACTCACATCAAATCCTGTCGGTATCAGCGTAATCTTGTGTTCTGGAATACCATCTTCGATCATGCCTTCTTTACTTTTATGCGTCACCCCAATTACATTAGTCGCACATTCCCAAATTAAACGATGTTTACTAGCGGCATGGCGTGAATAGTATTTGATGGAAGGGTGTTCTCGCGTAAAAATTCGCACGGGAACCTTTGCATAATAGGCGGCTTGTATGCCTGCCAAACTCCCAGCAAACCAATGGGTATGAACAACATCAGTCTGATTTTTTAGTAAGTGGTCATACAGAAATTTGACCATTTCTGGAGTGTTACTATAGTCTGAATAGGAGGTAACTATGTAAGGGATATGCAGTTCTTGCAAACAAGCAATCATGGGATCGCTTTCATTGAGGATAACATAGTCAATTGCAAATTTACTCTTGTCAATATATTTAGCAACTAACTCAAAGGGAACCCAACGAATGGGATGGGTAAAGATGTAGGTAACTTTTACGGGTAAATTCAATTTCTCTGGTGTTGGCATTATTGCTACTCAAGTAGTTATTTTTGAAAAGCAATTTATGGGAATTTTTAAATTTTATCAGAAGAGGTACAACCAAATGTGTAACAGTGAAATTCCGTGAGATAATTTATTCTGTGTTAATTCCAGTTACCTACTACCTAAATTCAAAATGGCTCATTCTCCTTGGTGGAAATCTTCCGTTGTTTATCAGATTTATATACGCAGTTTTCAGGATGCCAATGGAGATGGTATTGGTGATATCTTAGGCATTATCCAGCGACTTGATTATTTAAAATGGCTAGGGGTTGGGGCTATTTGGGTGACACCGTTCTATCCTTCTCCTATGGCGGATTTTGGTTATGATGTTAGCGATCACACTAATGTTGATCCTATCTTTGGCAACCTTTCAGAATTAGATACCTTAATCCAAGCTTGCCACGATCGCCATCTTAAGATTGTCATTGACTTTGTTGCCGCCCATACTTCCGATCAACATTCTTGGTTTAAAGAATCGCGGAGTTCGCGAACCAATCCTAAACGAGATTGGTATATCTGGAAAGATCCTAGTGCCGATGGTGGCTTGCCTAATAATTGGCTAGGTCGTTTTGACGGGCTTTCGGCTTGGGAATGGGATCACAAAACAGAGCAGTATTATCTACATTCGTTTCTAAAAGAGCAGCCAGATGTTAATTGGCGAAATCCAGAAGCCAAAGAAGCCATGTTAAATGTCCTTCATTTTTGGTTGCAGCGAGGTGTGGATGGCATTCGTGTTGATGCCGCCTATCGCGCCTATAAAGATTTGCAGTTTCGAGATAATCCTGTCAATCCCAACTGGCATATGGGAATGGAACCATCCGATCGCCTGATTGAAGTTTTTAGCAAAAACATCCCAGAAATCCACGGGTATAATCGGATGCTCCGAACGCTGGTTGATCAGTATGGTGATCGCCTTTTGCAAGGAGAGCTTTACAAATCCCTAGAAGAAATTGTTAAACATTACGGAGACAATGACGAGCTACATTTACCGCTCAATTCCGAATTAATGTCATCGAACTGTCAATGGAATGCCACAAGCGTCCGAGAAGTGGTTGATCGTTATGAACGATTGCTCCCTGAAAAGGCTTGGCCGAATTGGTCATTAAGTAATCATGACAAGCACCGCCTCGCCAGCCGAATTGGACCTGCTCAAGCCAAAATTGCCATGATGCTATTACTCACCCTTCGTGGTACACCGACAATCTACTACGGAGATGAACTGGGGATGGAGGATGGCTGGATTCCTGCCGAGCATATCCAAGATCCTTGGGAAATAAAAGCTCCTGGTATTGGCGTTGGTCGCGATCCTGAACGCACTCCCATGCTTTGGGATGATTCACCTAATGCGGGTTTCTGTGATGAATCAGTCCAACCTTGGCTACCGATCACCCATGATTACCACAATCTTAATGTCAAGACACAGAAACAGAACTCCCGTTCCTTTTTGTCTTTAACGCGATCGCTTTTAAATTTACGTCAGCAACAATCCGCTTTACAGATTGGTGATTATATTTCTTTATACTCACCCCCACAGCTTTTCTGCTACCGCCGCTTTAACGGGACATCAGACATTCTTATTGCCTTGAATTTCAGTTCTGAATTTCAGGAATGGACATTGCCGATAGAGTTTCGTCACCAGTCAACAGTTCTTCTATCTACATTCATGGATCGTCAGGGAGGGCAACTAGGTCAGAGCCTTGAGTTAAGAGGAAATGAAGGTTTGATCATTCAGTTATTGCCGATTGGTAATGTATAATCACAGAGACTTTACAACGCATTTCATCAAACTACTCTATTACAATACCTCTCATCATGAATACTGAGCGCACGATCGTTTTCTCCACAAAGCATCAAGTGACTATGAAAGATCAAGTCACCCCAGATATTGATAAAGATCTCGTATTTATGGATTTGTACCAACAAGTCATGCCTTATACGATGACTAGTAAAGAAGCCCTCTTTGCGCTCTATACATCCATGAACTATATTCTCGATCGCAATATTGCGGGGGACATTGTAGAATGCGGAGTTTGGCGCGGTGGTAGCTCTTTACTTGCGGCCCTAATTCTGAAGTCTCGCAACATTAGCGATCGCAAGCTATATCTATATGACACCTTTCAAGGTATGCCAGCTCCAACGGAATTTGATGTGGACAAATACGGTCGGACAGGGCTAGAAATGATCGAGCAGTACGGCGATGAGGTTGGTTGGTGTTACGCTCCATTGGCAGAAGTTCAAGCGGCGTTCTCGATTCATAATTTTGATTTTGAGATTAATTTTATTGAAGGTGATGTTCTTGAGACATTACCAAAAACTAAGCCAGACATCATCTCCGTGCTGCGTCTAGATACCGATTGGTATGAGTCCACCGCCGCCGAATTTGAAATTCTCTACCCCCGTCTATCCTCAGGCGGTGTGCTGATCATTGATGACTATGGATGTTGGGCAGGTTCACGAAAAGCCACTGATGACTACTTCGATAAAGAACCGAAAATTATCCTTACACGCATTGATAAGGAAGTCCGTTTGGGGATCAAGATTTAGTCATTAAAATATGGGGGGTAGACGAATTTATGACAACTACTGCACAGATAGAAACTGAACAGATAGAAACTGACAGTAAAACTGATTACAATTTAGAAAAAAACGCAAGATATAACTCTAATTTAGAGGGGATTAGAGGGCTTGCTGCACTTTCAGTATCCTCATTTCATGTTTTGGGTCTAAAAAATTTTTTAGACCCTACCTACCATCCCAATATTTATTTTGGTTACTTACAAGCAGCCCATAGTTTTGTTTTAGTATTTTTTGTCCTTTCTGGCTATGTTATTGGTTTAACGACCACCAAAGACTACTCAAATCAAGAACTTGGTAGTTATATAAAGCGGCGAGCAGTGAGAATCTTACCAATTTATTTGATTGCTATTAGTTTGGGTGTATTAGCTGAACCGAGTGACAAATTAAGTTTAGTCATAGGTAACTTATTGTTTTTGCAAAACTTTGATAAATACTTTGATGTTTCACTACATCCGATCGCAGGTGATGCTGCTGTATGGAGTTTAAATTATGAAGTTTTATATCAGAAGTGTTGAATCAGACATGAGGTTATCCCAAAAGTGGACACACTACTCCTGCAAAAAGCGTGATTTCAGCTTAATATCACTATCTTCCTAAACCAATGTACATAACTGATATTCTCACTCATGAATGCTTGTAAATACCTCAGTTTATCTAACATCTTACAGCCAAACTCTTTTGGTATCTCTACTAGCTCTAATAAAACATACGCTATTAAGCAAGTGTAGATTTGGATCGT
>NZ_JACJPY010000153.1 GCF_014696345.1 Pseudanabaena cinerea FACHB-1277 | reverse complement strand
AGATGTGAATGCTGCTAAAAATATTCTTGCCGCAGGGCTTGCGGTTAATGTCTGTGGAGCGACTGTAAGACCCGAACAGAGTAAATCTGTTAAGGCTGGTGCTATGAAGCAGAAACCTAAGTCGTGAGTCTTAGGAATCCCCGTCGCTTCAGCGCGGGGCGGATGTCAACTACCAGATTCCAATCTACAACCCGCTTGATTTCTTTCTTGAGCGTCAAATCTAGCCAAATGCGGGTAGCGCGTCCATTGCCCTCACGGAAAGGATGAGCCACATTCATTTCCACATATTTTTCAATAATCCGATCAAAGTCCCCTTGTGGCATTGCGTCGATATAGTCCAGAGAGGCTTTCAGATACATCACTGGCGCAAAACGAAAATTACCCTTAGAGATATTCACCTCGCGGACTTTACCAGCAAAGTCATAAATATCGCCAAACAAATAGGCATGAATGAAAGCCAGTCCTTTGAACGTGCCAACTTCTATCTTGTCAATATCGCCAGAGTCAAAAAGCTGCTTTGCCTTTTGTTTGCTGATTTTTTCCTCAGCCTTAGCCAGATCTACCTGATTGGTGATGTTTAATTTATTTTCTATTATCATGCTGCTTCTCCCTCAATCTCCGCCACGATCGCATCAATCTCAGCACGCAAGCGATCTATATTCGCAACAGTGGTTTTTAACTTAGCATTCAGAGCAGTAATATTCACCACCTCCCGCGTATCCTCTTAGAAACGATCGCATCAAAGGGCTTGTCATCGGCAAAATGCGGGTCAGTCAGGGTATTACCCAACTGTATATTGAACTTGTCGTAGTTGATGTTATGCAAAAACATATTCATCCGCGCCAAGTTATAGGTCGTGTGGTTGATCTCCTGCCCATAAAAACCGTCTTCAATGAGGTGAGCATCAAAGTGCTTTTTAGCTTGCAAGAGCAGCGAACCCGAACCACAGGCTGGGTCATAAATTTTATTGACACTAGTTTGCTGGTGCATTGCAAGCTGGGCAATCAACCGAGAAACGTGCTGCGGCGTAAAAAACTCACCGCCCGATTTACCCGCATTCGCCGCATAGTTAGAGATCAAAAACTCATAGGCATCACCAAATAAATCGATATGGCTGGCATCAGAAGCTTATTATAATTGATCGCTTAGCTATTGCCTGTGTGGCGCGAACGGATTGCCGGCTGCGACAGCAATCGCCGCTCACCGCAGCCAATAATCTTTGACTGTCTAATCTCGGCTAGGAACAAACAAATTAAGCAGACTTTTCGGTTTCGGCATAACTAAGCGTAAGTGATATTTATTTTAAAATCACTAGCTCACCGCGATCGCTAGCGAGTTTAAATTCCTCACCAAAATCACAGTTCGCCAGTTCTCCCAATTGAATATTCTGATTTACATTGGGCAAGCTCTTACTCACTTCCAGCGATCGCAAACATAATACAAGGCGGGTCATATCCACAGCTTCGGCGCTGACATCACAGCCAAAGAGATTATGCTGCAAAATATACATGGCGCTATCAGCAAGGGATACGAAAGCCGATTGACTAGCATCAGGGGCGAATTTAGTAATTAAATAATGGATACGCTCATGTTCAGAAATGAGAAATTCTAAGGCTGTCACCAAAAACACCCCCGAACCGCATTTAGGATGCACCACCTTAATATTCAATAGTCGCTTCTGATATTCACAACAATAATCGATGGTAGCCCTTTCGCGATCGCTTTCATTATCAAGGGATGCAGGAGATTGTACTTGAGGGGCGGTTAGGGATAGGTGATGTTGGAGGATCTTGATTACCGATTCGCTTTGGAGAATATTTTTGCAAGGTAACTTGGGGCTGCGGCGCTTGCTGAGATAGCTCAGGTCTTTACGATATTGTGCCAATTCCTTAAGCGATTCATCGAGAAGCCCTGTGAGCATATGGCGGGTAATGTCTTGCTCAAAATCAAAACGGGTAATTTCTTTGATTTGGCGGCATAGCTCATCACCGACAAATAGAGCTTGATCGAGCAGGCGATCGCTTGCAAAAATGCTTAAAGGATAAGCCTCTATGGGGATTCTGTAACGCTTATTCCCCTGATGCACCCATCGAAATATGGCTTTATAGTTTTCCCAAATAGGTTGTTCGAGATAGGGGTTAACAAACTCATAGGCATCCTTGATGAGATGCTCTGGCAATAGCTGGCGGTCTTCGCAATAGGCAACAAAGAGAATGCGATTTAATAACTTTTGCGCTTGATAAATGGCGATTTCGATCGCCTGACTTGTATCCATCGATGGAAGCTGTGCTTCGGGCATAGCATCTTCGCTGGGCGCTGACTGCGAGAGCGCCTGTAACCGATAGCGAAAATCTTTAATTAACTGACCGCGAATTTTAGAATAATGACTATAAAAATTTTTGAGAATCTCCGATTCTAATTGATGGGACTCCTCTAGTAATTGCGTGGTGCGCGATCGCTCGTCACTATTGGCGATGCCCTTTAACAGCGTCCGCCGCGATAATAAAAAATAGAAAGCCTTCAATTGTTCTAAATCTGCCAAGGATTCCCAAGCAAAGCGCTGGCAAAACAAGCTCGAAACATGGCGATGATACAAACAAATTTCGCGATAGTCTAACACCACCAGCCATTCCGTCGTTTCATGCTCTGGCTCTGGCTTAATAATTGCCCCCTGTTCCGCCGTATTGATCGAAATCTCGACAATTACATTAACTAAATCTTCTGCAAAAAAACCAAGGACAGGCTTAGGATGTAACTCTAACTCCCATGCGCCAATAGTAGTTTCAAAGGGTGAGCGATAGCCCAAAATATCGACAAAAATATCATGCAAAAATTGCGCTTCGGTAATTAGGTTTGAGGGCTTGCCATCACTCGCAAACCTCAGCCACTTGTGTAAAACCTGAAAGCGATCGCCTAAATCTCTGGGGAAACCAAAGGAACTCACCCGCCTTGCTAAGGGCTTAGGATGGAGAAGGGAGTAATAAGGCGATCGCTGGTTCATGTTTTTGGGTCGGTCGGCGATTGAGCTAAATTCTTCTCAGCTTCAACCTCAGCTAACAGCTTTTCCCTTTCTTCGGGAGACATTGCTTCTAACTGCTTGGTTAAAAACGCTTTCTGGTAGTCTTCTAGTTGCTGGTTGTAGGTCATGGTTTGAGTAATCGCCCTAAATATATAGGTGGAAACCCAAGCAAGCAATACCCCCACTAGCACCACTTGACTCCAAACCCCTGCATTGGTGGCATCTAGCCCAGAAATGCGAAATAACCAAAACGCAATGCCACCAAATACAAAAAAAGCAAATACGATCGCGATCGCATCAATACGGCGCATAGTTAAACCTGCCTTGCGGTAGGGCGGAAGTTAAAAAATGGCGCGATCAGCAAGAGTCCGGGGAAGAAAAAGAATGCCAAAAAACAAATAAATACCCTTTCCCATGAGCCTGTTTTGTACCAACGGGCTTTGAAATAAAACATCACCAATAGGGGGATCACTAGTAAATATGTACCTGCGATCGCGGCATAAACAACTGGGGCAGATAAGAGCAAAGACATATGCGTAACTAACTTAATAGTGGATTTATAGTGGATTTAGGTTGCTTTTCACAAAATAATTGTAACAGCGATCGCTAACTATAGCTGTCGCCACCAGTTTTTTGGGCTAGGCGCATAAGTAGCGCAATCACGGCGTTATTCACCTAACTTAAGGATATATTCACCCAACTGCTCAAATTTCCCCGCATAGGTAATCGTGGGACTGCTATAGCCCTTGAGATTCACCGAATATTGCTTTAGGGGCAGCAAAACTGCGGCATAGGGCGTATGGGTATAGGTTGCCGACCCGATCGCCACATCCAAACCCAACTGCTTTGTGGAAGACTCCAACCGAAAAGCCGCATTCACCGTATCCCCCAGTGCCGTGTAATCGGGATGATCGCTAGTTCCCATCTGCCCCACCATCGCATAGCCCGTATTGATCCCTGCCCCCACCCGCAGAGGAAATGGCAGATCAAACTCTTGATTTAGCTGATTACTCATTTTATAAAGCTCGAACAAAGCGCGATAAACCTTGAGCATTTCTTGGGTGGTGACAGTATCTGAGGCTTTCTCGGTGTGGTGAATCCAAACGGTCATCACCGCATCACCGATATATTTATCAACCCAACTGCCATAGCGATCGATAATCTCCCCCGCCCGCCGAAACCATGTACCGATCGCCTCCGATAGTAAATGCTCGTCCATCTGTTGGGTTAGCTTGGTGAAATCACGAATATCGATTACTAAAACTGTGATCAACTGTCGCCGATGCAACATGGCTGTGGCGATCGCATTGGTATCATCCGAGGGGGACAGTTCCCTCACTTCAGAGGCAGTTGTCGTTTCAGGACAGTAAAAATCAATTTCTGTTTCCCCAAGAATGATGCGATCGCCATTCTTTAAGCTCACAGGAATCATTACCCGCCGCCCATTTACAAAGGAGCCGTTACGACTACCAAGGTCAATCAAAAAATAATTATTATCACCGACAATCTGAAACATGGCATGGTTACGCGAAGCGCACTTGTCAGAAAGTGGAATATCATTTTCTGAGCCACGTCCTAACTTCCAAGACGAACCAGACACAAGGGGGATCTGTGTCGTACCTTCGGCTCCATGCAGTACGATGTGCGGTGTCTCGTCCCCAAAGGCG
>NZ_JACJPY010000152.1 GCF_014696345.1 Pseudanabaena cinerea FACHB-1277 | reverse complement strand
GCGGATTGATGTATTTCCTGCTTCGTAGGCTGTTACGATCTTCTTTCTGAAATCTAGGGAATATGCTGGCATAGCTCTTTTTTTCCTGCTTTTCTGTTTCTTTCCATTGTACCCCTTAATGCCTCAACAGGCTGTAAGCAAATTCTTAATAGCTTAGTGAAGCAAGCCCCTGACTTTTGGAGTTGGCGTAAAGGCGTATTTCTGTTTATTCCAATCAGTAATAATTTAACGAATCATACAGATTTTATTGTTGGATGGGATAGCATATATTTTGATAATAAATTAGATAAAAATAGTCAAGACAATCAAGAATCTTTAAGGTTAGAAGATCTTATAGACACGATCAATCAGGCTGAGAATAATAGCGCAACCACAGACAATTCTTCACTTTGGGTTCTCTGTGAAATGGTCGGTCAAATTTATGCCGAAAGATTAAAAAATACTAACTCACAAGACTATAAAACTGAACAAGATTTAGCAATTCAATATTTTCAAAAATCAATCGCTATACGCCGTGAACTAAATTTAAGAACAGGATTAGACATATCCCTTGCGAACTTAGGAAGCTTATACGAAGCTCAAGGTGAATATGAACAGGCAAAGCAGCTTTATTCCGAAGGTCTAGACATTCTCCAAGAACAAGGAAACTATGCTGATGTGATCGCTAGATTAAATGACTTAGCCAGAATTCATCATGCACAGGGAGAATATGAAGAAGCGCTCAAACTTTATCAACAAGCTCTAAAAATTTATGAAGATGGAAAAGATACTGATATTGCCAACTATGCTAGAACTATCAATCTTCTTGCAGGTACATATCATGCTCAAGGGAAATATGCCGAAGCAGAAAAATCATACAAACAGTCTCTACATATCCGTTTAAAAGAATTTGGTGAATCTCATCCTGATGTCGCAGTTAGCCTCAATAATTTAGGACTGCTTTATGCCGAACATGGTAAATTTAGCGAAGCCGAATCCTATTATCAACAAGCTCTAGCAATCCAAAAGAAATTATTTGGCGAGACAAACCTTGATATTGCCACTAGTTTAAACAACATAGCCTTACTCTACTATGCTCAAGGTCGCCTGACCGATGCAGAGCCATATTTAGAAAATGCTTTGAAAATCCGCAAGCAATTACTAGGCGATCGCCATCCCGATGTCGCTGGCAGCTTAAATAATTTGGCGGGACTTTACAAAGCCCAAGGACGTTTTGCTGAAGCAATGCCTTTGTATGAAGAGGCTCTAGCGATCGCCATACCAAGTTTAGGTACAGATCATCCAATAACAATGAGGTTTCAAGAAAGTTTAGCAAAGCTGAGAGAACAAATAAGTTTGAGTCAAAAAGTTTAAAGCTTAGCTGCGTAAATCATGAAAGACTATTACATCAACATTTTCTACAGCGAAAAAGTGGTTGGATAGTTTGGGGCTAAGGCTGACGGTGGATGTGCAGTATAGTGAAAAATTTATGGCGGATTTTCGGGAGGCACGGCAAGATATTGAGAATGGTGTTGTTGTGCCTTTTGAAAGTATTCGCCGTGATGCTTGAACGGTTGTGAGATATCAGGCTTCATGCTGTCAATCTTACGGTTGATGACATCTTGGAATTGGTGAGATTGATCGCTTGGTCGTAGCGATTAATCAGTTTTTGAATGATCTCTAGGTTGCGATGAATTGTGCCTGTTTCATTGCCTTGGAGGTCGGGCTAAGCGATGCTTAGGCGTAAAGTACAACATTTACGATGTTCATCAACTAGGCGAATGTAGAGCGAGTCAGTTTCTTGATCGTAGGTAATTTTCATGATTACCAGACACGCCTTTTCAAATTTTGACTATTGGCAATAATCACGGAGTCTCCCGCAGGTTCAATTAGATATAGTCCTTCTTGAGTAGCATATTCATTGGCTTGTTCATCGATTTTGATTCCTGCTACGGCTCCATAGAGTTTGTGATTTTGATATTTAGGAAATGCTTCTTTAAATCTTCCTAATACTTTCAAGAATCGCTTCACATTCCCAATTTCTAAGTGTGATTTCACTTCGATCACCACGATTTCATTGGTATTTTCCACAAGAATATCTATTTCCATAGAACCGCGATCACCATCGCCTTTGACCCGCATGGCGGTGTAATGCACGTCTATTCCCTGCTCTTTAAAAAGTCTAGCGGCAGCAGGTTTGATCATGTTTTCCACAAATTCTCCCCATCGACTAGTCAAACCGCCAACTTGTTTGTTGGTTTGTTCAATAGCCTTTCGCAGCGCCTCCATTTCCTGCTCAACAATGCGGTGACGCTCCTCGAAGGCTTGTTGATATTCTTTGCGTTGTTGTTCGCTTTCACGGAAAATGGCAAAGATGTCGTCTAGGGTGACGGTGTTTTCGGGCATGGTAATTTAAGTGAGTTTAATGCGGTGTAACTATTCTAGCAATTTAGATAAAGTTGTTAGATCGCCTTCTCCCATCATCAAAAAGCAAGAAATCGCCTATCAATCAAGATCAATAGGAGATCGCTTGTAATCATCTCGTCCTAAAAAGGTAATCCAGGAATGCTAACTGGAAGTTTAGGCAATGGAATTGCGTTAGGAACGAGTTGATTGATCGTGTTGACGATCTCTAGGGCTTGGGATGCGGTTTCGGCAAAGCCTGAGTCGCCTGTAAAGCCGACATCAAAGATACATCCTTCTAATTGTTCGGGGTTTACGTTTGCTTGCTGACAGGCGGCGGTGGCGGCTTGGACTTGGGCAGGGGAGAGCATGGCTAGGGTTCGATAGCTTGATGGGAATCCGCGATCGGTGAAGGTGTCAGTATTTTGTCCTGCTTTGTAATCAAACAGTGAGTCTGCCTGACTAATGCGCCAACTATTGCCAAATTCTTTGTATAGCTGATCGAAGACGATGTTTTCGACTTTGCTCACTAATCCTGCAATTCTGCCAACACCAGGGATTATGCTACTAGCAGTCTGGGCAATTTGTCCGTAGGTAGATTGGGTTTCAATGACTTGTCCACTGCGGGTTTGGAGGTCGTCTTTGGGGTTGCCGTTGGAGTTCCCTAATAAGCCAAGATATCGCCCTGCAACGTCTGGTATGGAAGGATTGACATCCATGTAAGAGAGGTTGTTACGGGATGTTTTTCTGACGGAAACGACTTCGCCTGATGTGGTCTGAATGATGTAACTGCCTTGTCCTTGTTGGGCGATGATAGTGCCATTGGGTAATGTGCCGCCTTTTACAGGGTATGGTCTACCATCGACTCGAATCGGGGTGCTGGTGTCGCTGTCAGGTAGGCTCTGTCCATAGATGGCGATGCGGCTGTTGCCTGATTTGATGGCTACGGCGGAGTTGAGGGAAAGTTGCGCTCCAGGCACGGGGCTTTGGCGGACTTGGACTTCAAAGTTGCGATCGGTGGATTTAACGAGTGTAAATTCGCCGACGGTTTGGAAGCTATAGCGGTAGCCATCAAAGGTCACAATATGAGGATCGCCATAGCTGCTTCCTGTTTTATTTTTATCTGTGCGAGGTTGTTGACGCTGAATCTGTTGAGCAATTTGTTCACCTTGTCGATTACCCTGATCCTTACCCGTTTGAGAACCTTGATCTGCAAGATCATCTTTTTTGTTGCAATCAAACTGAAGACTAGCAACATTTATATTGTCACAGTTCACACCAATCTTATTAGTTTGATCTAGGGCATTGTTTATATCTGGTATAGCGTTAATTAGCTTACTTGTGAGAAATCCTGCTCCTCCTGATACCCTGCTGACAGAACTGGCAGCATTGGCTGTTGACATTAGTTGTAATACATCGTCTACTTGAGTTGCATTAGATGCGTCAAGAGATGTTTTCCCAAATGTCAAATCCCAAGCTGTTTTTAGAGAATTACAAATTCCACAAGATAAATCCTTTAACAAGCCATCGCCGCCTTCTGTAATAAATTTTGGTTGAAATTTTGTAGCATCATATAAATCTATTCTCTTTTGCTTTGATACCCAACGTCCCTCATAAATTATCTTTTGACCTTCGCCGCTAACATGAATAATAAATATTTTTTGGGAAATAGAATCTACTTTAAACGATATTAGCTCCGATGGGGAAAGTCTAACTTCCAATGATCCATCACTTTGATGAATAAACTCGTAAGTTGAGATAGGACAAGTATTTAAGTTAAGTGATTCAATTTTAGTTCTCTCGACATAGGGTCGTCTATTAGACAAATTAAGAATTCTAGTGACTTGACATTTTTGGGTAGACACATGAGCTACTTCGTAAACTTTATTTTTAATTTCTCTGACCTTTACGTTTTTTGATTGAAAATTTCTATTATTGGTAGCTATAGTAGTGTCATCATCAAAATCAGGTCTACGGACAGGTGTACTAGGACTAACTTCATTTGGAAATGATGGTGGTTTAGGATTGTTAGAATTAGGACGTGGGGGAGATTTGGGTGTGTCGTCATCGAAATCGCTCGATCGCTGCGTCAACAGATCACTAGATTTCGTAGTTTCTACCTTGACAGGATTAGTCGCACTTGCCTCTTGAGAATGAACAGCGATCGCATTACTAGTACATAACGCAGGATTCGCACTGAGAACACCGCAGAGAGCAACAGCCAACGACTTGTGCAACCATGTACTCGGCGACAACAAAGCGCCAAGTAGTGCAGCCACAAAACTAATCACAGCAAAAGCAAGAAACCGCAACTGACGCATAATCAATCTCCTCAATTAATATCAAATAAACTCAACCCGTCCTTGCATATCCACTGGTTCAAACACCTTTTCCATCAAAGCCAAATAGTTAATAATTTGGGAGCATCCCAAGTTTGCGCTAAGTAGAAATACTTAGCGATGGGGAATTATTAAGAAAAGCTGTACGCAAACGTAAGATCTTTGGAACATTGCATGGATT
>NZ_JACJPY010000151.1 GCF_014696345.1 Pseudanabaena cinerea FACHB-1277 | reverse complement strand
ATCAAGACAGGCTTAACGGTGAATACAATTACGCTGGAAGCATTGAGTCAAGCCGATATACATCAATGGATTGCTGACACCTTGATTTGTGATTTACCCAGCGCTCAGCCATTGACAGAATTAGTGTATCAAAAGACTGAAGGCAATCCCTTTTTCTCGGTACAGTTGCTTAAGGCTTTATATGAAGAAAAGATCATTACCTTCAATGGGGATTTGCGTAATTGGCATTGCGATATTGCCCAAGCGAGATTGACCCATGCCGATGATGTGGTTGAGTTTATGGCAAGTCAATTACAGAAGTTGCCTTTAAAAACTCAGGATGTTCTCAAATTGGCTGCTTGTATTGGCGCACAGTTTGATTTGCAGACATTAGCGATCGCCTCTCAACAGTCCCTAGAAAGTGCAGCAATGGCTCTATGGCAAGCCTTACAAGAAGGTTTTATTATTCCCACGACAGAAGCCTATAAGTTATTTACGCAGACTGAAGTGAATGTTGATACGAATGCCGATACGAATGCTGTTTTACAAACTGATGTGAATGTAACTTATAAGTTTCTGCACGATCGCGTTCAACAAGCTGCTTATAATCTGATTGCTGAGCATGACAGGTCAAGGTTTCACTTAAAGATTGGGCGATTGCTCCTTCAGCAAACTACTGAAGGAGAGCGCGATCGCCAACTTTTTGTGTTGACAAGTCAGTTTAATCATGGTCGGCACTTAATAGAAAATGAGACAGAACGGCAAACAGTGTTAGCGTTGAATGTGCAAGCTGGAGAAAAGTCGCGTAAGTCAGTCGCCTATGGAGCAGCCATTAAATATTTTGAAATTGCTTGGAGTTTGCTCCCTGATGTGCCTTGGGGCGATGACAGCGATCACCGATTAGATCTTGCCATTGCGAGGATGGAGGTTGCCTATCTCAATGGTGATTTTGAACAGTCATGGATGATCGGTGATCAAACCTTAGCGAATGTGAGTACCCCCCTCGAACGAGCTAAAGTCCTTGAAGTTCAAGTATTAATTGAAATTGCCCGTGGGCGAATGTTGGAGGCGGTTGAACTGGGATGTGGCATTTTGGAGAGTTTGGGAGTCGAGCTTTTAGATGCCAAAACTGCCGAGGAGGAGATCGTTTTACCTAAACAGGAAGAATTAGAATCGATCGCTACCATGAACGATCCCCTGATTCTCCAATCAATGAGTGTGTTGATGACGATTATTCCTCCCGTCTTTATTGCAACTAACCTCTTCCCTCAAGTTGTGGTAACGATGTTGAAGCTATCGTTAGCCTATGGTAATTCTAATCTCTCTCCCTATGCCTATGCCGCCTATGGGTGGTTGGTAACAGGCGCACAGGGCAAAGTTGCTTTGGGCTGTCAATCGGGAGATCTGAGTTTATATCTGAGAGACAAGCTGAATACTCAAGTGCTTAGAACTAAGTTAGGAGTACTCTACAATGCCCATATCATCGCCTATCGCGAACCTCTCCGCAACACCCTAAATCCCTTGCGAGAATTGATGTATAGCGGTTTAGATACAGGAGATCTGGAATATGCCAGCTATGCAGCCATGCATTACTGTCATTACCCGATTTGGGCAGGAGAAACTCTGGATGTAGTTGCACAGGAACAGGAGCGAGTGATCGCTTTTATTGATAGTTATCTGAAGCAGTCCTTCTCACGGGAATTTTCTTGTGTCTGGCGACAAATGGTCTATAACCTGCGTCAAACTTTTACAGAACAAGTGTTCTATTTAATCGGAGACTATTTTAACGAGGAAGAGAGTTTGCCAGAATTAGAAACTGGCAAAGTTCATAATACTTTGGTTTGCTTTTATCTCGCCAAAAGCTTCATCAACTATCTGTTTGGACGTTATGAACAAAGTGCAGAGTATGCTGTTCAATGTGGTCAGCATACCTTTGCAATTCCGGGGGTATTTACAATTCCCATACATAATTTTGTGCAGTCTTTAGCCGAACTTGCTCAATACCAGAACCATCCTCAAGCGGATCTCACGGCTGTGCTGGATCTCGTTGATCGCAACCAAGCTTGGCTCAAGGTGAGAGTTGATGCTGCACCTGCAACTTTTCAGCATAGGTACGATTTGGTGGAGGCGGAACGACATCGCATTTTAAGTAACCGTTATCAAGCGATGGAACTTTATGACTTGGCGATCGCTGGCGCAAGAACTAACGGCTATATTCAAGAAGAGGCGATCGCAAATGAACTTGCTGCTAAATTCTATCTTGATTGGGGCAGAGAGAAAATTGCTCAAGTCTATATGACTGAAGCCTATTATGGCTATGTGCGCTGGGGCGCAGTTGCCAAAGTCACCGACCTCGAAAATCGCTATCCCCAACTACTCGCGTTGATTCTTCGAGAATCCCTTGGCTCTTTTGCGAAAAAACCTCTAAGTTCCCCTAGTAACACCTCTGAAGCAATCGATTTAACGACTCTGCTAAAAGCATCACAAGCAATTTCTGAAGAGATAGAGCTTTCAAAGCTCTTAGATGCGCTCCTAAATATTGCCAATGTTAATTCTGGAGCTGATAAATGCGTTTTACTGCTGCAATCAGAAGCAGAGTTGCAAATTGTCGCGCTCGTGGAATCTGGAAAACCTTCGCAAATCTTGACCGCCCCCATATCCTTAGAACACTGTGAAGATCTGGCGATTGGTATCGTCAATCAGGTCAAGCATAGTTTAGAACCCATAGTTTTAAGTGATGCCCGACAAGATGGGCAATTTACAAGCGATCGCTACATCCTCAAATATCGACCCAAAAGCATTCTATGTATGCCCATTCTCAAACAAGGCAAATTAATCGGGATTTTATACCTAGAAAACAGCTTGACCATAGGAGCATTTACCAGCGATCGCCTTGAAGTGCTAAACCTAATTTGCTCTCAAGCGGCAATTTCCTTGGAAAATGCCCAACTCTATCAAACACTGTATGCGAGTGAAAATAAATTCAGAACGCTAGTGGAAGGAGCCAATGACATGATCTGGGCTGCAAATTCCGATAGTATATTTACCTATTTGTCTCCCCAATTTCAGACCATGTTTGGTTTTCCCATTGGTGAATGGATAGGACAATCCTTAATAAAATTGATTCATCCTGATGACTTAGAAAAGGCTATTGCACCTGCTAGATTGGCGCTAGAGCAAGGACAGAAGTATCAAAACATAGAATTTCGTCACCTCTGCCAAGATGGTAGTTATCTATGGGTAACTCTAAATATGACCCCCATCTTTGATGTCAATGGAAGTGCGATCGGACTGCAAGGGATTTTACGGGATATCAGCGATCGCAAAAATTTAGAAAAAGAACAAACACGCTTGTTAAGAATTCTAGAAGCATCTTCAGACTATATTGGTACTGCTAGCCCAGATGGTGAAATTACTTGGACAAACCAAAGATTACGCCAATTTTTAAACATTGAGCAAGGCGCATCGTTGGCAGGTTATCAGATACAGGATTCCCATCCTCAATGGGCTTTAGATCTACTCTATCAAAAAGCAATCCCTCAAGCAGTTCAACAAGGTCATTGGACTGGGGAAACAGCAATCTTGACTCCAGAAGGACAAGAGATTCCTGTATCGCAAGTTTTGATGGCACATAAATCCCCAACAGGCGAACTGGAATACCTCTCAACGATTATGCGTGATATCAGCGAGCAAAAAAGAACAGAGGCAGCTTTACAAGCCTCTGAATTAGAACTACGCAGCTTATTTTTGGGAATGGATGATGTTGTCTTTGTGGTAGATCAAAATGGAACATATCTCAAGGTCGCCCCAACTAATGCGGACAAGCTTTATCTACCTCCCGATATACTCATTGGCAAAAAAATTCAAGAGATTTTTTCCCCCGAACAGTCTGAGCAATTTCTATCAGTAATCAGGAACACTCTAGACAAGCAACAAACTCAAGAGCATGAATATAGCCTGTTGATCCAAGATACAGAATTTTGGTTTAGTGCAAGATGTTCTCCCTTGAGTGAGCAATCGGTCATTTGGGTGGCTCGCGATATCAGCGATCGCAAAGCTGCGGAATCCCAACTCAAACAACAAGCCAAACAACTTGAAGAATATACCCAGACCCTAGAACATAGGGTAGAAGATCGCACCCAAGAACTTTCGCAAGCTTTATCCAATCTCCAGTCCACCCAAGCAGGACTAATTCAATCGGAAAAGATGGCAGCCTTAGGACAGATCACTGCCAGCGTCGCCCACGAGATCAATACCCCTCTAGGCGTAATTCGTGCAGCAACGGGCAATATCATTGAGGCAAGCAATGACTCCCTTCAGCAACTGCCCCAAATTATGCAAAGCTTAACTTCTCAACAGCAAGTAGAATTTATCGCTCTAGTGAATACCGCAATTCAGAACCCGCAATCCCTATCTACCAAAGAAGAACGACAACTACGGCGACAACTGCTAAGCGCTCTCGATAACCAAGGGATTGCTGATGCTAGTGGCATTGCTAATCAACTTAGTCAGATGCAATTAGGTTCCGATCTACATCTTTATCAATCTATTCTGCAAGTTCCGAATTGCTATGACATTTTACAGGTGGCTTACAAACTGGTTTTGCAACATCAAAGTATTCGCAGCATTCAACAGGAAGTAGACCGCGCCGCCAAGATCGTGTTTGCGCTCAAAACCTACAGCCATCGCAGCAGTGAGAATGGAGAAAATAGCCTGATTCAAATTAGTGATGGCATCGAAATCGCCTTGACGCTCTACCAAAGCCGTCTAAAGCAAGGAATAGAGGTGATTCGTAAATATGAGCCAGTACCTGATCTTATCTGTGATCCAGATGCGCTGACGCAGGTGTGGGTTAATTTAATTGACAATGCGATCTATGCGATCGGTAAAGCAGGTACTTTAGAAATAGCGATCGCCACCCAATCAGGAAAAGTAATAGTTGAAATTACTAATTCGGGCGCTGCAATTCCCGAAGAAATACTGCCGCGACTATTTGACCCATTTTTTACTACCAAACCGAGAGGTGAAGGCAGTGGACTGGGATTGGATATTGTGCGCCAAATCGTACAGAAACATGATGGAGAAATTCAAGTAAGCAGTCAATCGGGACGAACGACTTTTAGACTTTGTTTTCCATTGCTAGATTCCCAAGATAGGCAGGACAAATAGCCATGAATCCACAATACATAAACTCAAGTGATCGCTACCCTCGGATTGAGGGATACCTACTGACTGAAGAACTTCATACTAGTGCAAAAACCTCAGTCTACCGAGGGATTCAGCTTAAAGATACTCAACCTGTGGTCTTGAAACTATTGAGAAGCGATCGCCCCTCAATGCAAGATCTGCTACACCTGCGTAACCACTACCAATACTTCGGACATAAAAAAAGGGGAACAAAAAAGCTATTCATCGGATAAGGTGCAAGTAATGAATCAAAGCACCAAATGAATAGCATTAATGACATATTACCGAAAGTAGCAACCAAGGCACAACAGAAATTTCTGTCAATCCTG
>NZ_JACJPY010000150.1 GCF_014696345.1 Pseudanabaena cinerea FACHB-1277 | reverse complement strand
CTAGATAGGTCATACTTACTATGACTTGACCTATCTTTTTTATCTTAAATCCTCAAATCCCCATCTACTCATACTTCCCATATCTTTTGTCGCCCCGTCAGACTTTCTTCACTTAATAGTTTTTCGATGTACGACTCTAAATGAACTAGTTTTACTACACTTAATCGATGCAGTTTTTATAGGATTTCCATCTCTTTTTGCCATTGTTCAACAGAAATAATTTGCGATTCTGCGACTTCGACTGTCACATTTGGGATATTAAAACCTTCAAGACTATAACCATCTTGTTGTAATTCTGTCATGGGATAATGCTCGACAACAGTAGCAACAGAGCCACGTTTGAGTTTATACGCGGGTATATCTTGCAATAGCACAACTTCAGAAAATAAAGGAAATTTAGGTTTCATATATTTACTCGTGATCGCTTGAGCGTTTAGGAACCAAGGTAACAAACTTTGCTTGTTGATTTGTCAGCATCCAGATAGTAGTCACTTCAAGTTCTACTCCATTAACTCCTTTTAGGGTTGCATCAATTCTATACTTACTCCCGTAGATTGTTGTTTCGACAAATTTGGCAGGTTGTGTCAAAATTTGCGCTCTCAGGTCAATTTCTAGATGTTGCCAATTTTCTAATGTGTAACCAGCTTTCTGAAGAAATTGTGATTTATCATCTTTTGGCAAAAGCACCAAGAGATATTTTGTCAATTTTTCTTCGGCGATCGCTGCGTTTATGGGCAGAAGCATAACTTGATTTCGCAAACTATTACTGATTATAGCTTTTGGTAATTAAATTGGGATAACACCTAATGCGATCGCTTATACAACGTTTAAAAAGGAATCCAACCTATTTTATCGATCCATTCTTCGGCTTCAGAAACTTCCCAAATTAGATTTAATTCTTCAGCAGCTTTGCTGAGCGGCAAGTTTGGACGTAGCCAAAATAAGCCCCAAGTGTGTCTACCCGATGACCAATGATCGTTTAAGTGTGAGGGCATACTTTTTCGATTATCTGTAATCAGTAATCTTTTGGACATTTCTAAATAGATGAGAATTTCAGGATCGAGTGTTCCTAAAGTTGGCATATTTTCTTCACCGACTCGCATGATGTCTATTTTGGGGTTAAGCCTTAATAGTGCAGATTTCAACTTTGGCGGAAGATTTTCGTCAAGTAAAAAGCGTATTTTCATGACAAGGCTAACAGTTCCTTTTTTGCCTGTTTCTTAAGCGATCGCACCCTAGCGATCGCTTCTAACGGTTCTTTTTTCAGCCATTCTTGATAGTGCTGTTCCTGTGACTGTTCTATGCGGAACATATAATCATCAATTTGAGTGCGATTAGCTAAATAATAGGTAATTACGCCATAGATTTTTTCTAGGTTTAAGCTTGGTGGCACTGGTTCCGCCCAGTGAGGAAGTAAAAGCCAAGCATAGCAAGGGTTATGGTTTTAATTAAAAGAATCTTGTATGGCAGTAACCTAACACAAAAACAGGGTGTACAGGCACTTTTTGCTCAAAAACCACGTTAACCAGCTTTGACAACAGATTCCTACACTCCTTGCTGAATAAGACTTTCTGCTCCTCATTGGGCGGAACCAGTGCCAGCTTGGTAGTTCTTCTAGAATTTCTTCGGGACTATAGCCGCATAAATAGTATTTGATGACATCTTGGATGCCAATACGATGACCTTTGATACGGATATCATCTGGGTTTAGAAAGTCGAAATAGTCTTCTAAAAGCATAGATATTACCTCTTCTACGTGAATGATATTTTAGCTCATCTATGCGATCGCCACCTTTATTCTTGTCAATCTTCAAGTTTCAATCCTTCAACAAGCTCAATTTCTCTAGTGTTGTGGGTTACAAGGATAAGATTATTGGCTAAAGCGATCGCCGCAATCTGTAAGTCATAGCTTCCAATCGGAGTTCCCAGCTTTTGTAATTTGGTGCGTATTTGTCCGCAAATTAGGACTGGAGTTCTCTTTCTAACGGTTCTCCTTGCCATGATCCAAATGTACTCAGAAATCGCTGTGACCATTGGCGCTTTTGAGTCTTCTGGACAATTTGATACACCAATAAAATATCTAGTTTTTCTCCTGAATGTTCAGGAAGTTGTATTTGGAGTATGCCTTTTTCATCAACTTGGGCTGTCGTTTGGATTGTTTGCATTGTCTTGCTTCCTAACATAATTGCTAAGTAAAAAGTGTATTTTCATGAAATAAGTAAAAGTTCTTTTTTACCTGTTCTCTATGCGATCGCAGCTTCAGACTTTCTGCCTTTGAGAAATTTGGATGAGTAACCGCAGGGCTTCGTTAACTGAGTCACTGGTGGGGAAGGCTTGTGCAACGTCAGGATCGAGCAAGACTACATTTGTGTCTGTTCTGTAGCGTTCAACGTATTTGCCTCTAACGCCACCTTTCATCTTGCTAAAGTCATATTCAGCAAGCATTTCGTCGTCTAATTCGTGATTATTCTCCATCTGCATAAAATTCGGCTCATTTCAGGTTGCTTTTGGCATTGATGCGATCAAAGCTCTTAGCACTTTATTAACCGATTCAGTAGTTGTAAAAACCTGAGCTACATCCTCATCTAAAACGACTGTTAACTTTTGCGTCTTGTGAGCGACTGCAAATCGATTAGGCTTTGCTTTCTGGTAATCAAAGTGATACTCAGCTAAAAGTTCATCTTCAGGATTTTGTATTTGGTCAGAGGGAGTTTTGTTCATAATCCTCACGTTCCTTGCGGTTAGCTAGACGGGTACTAATGATACGAATACTATTAGCACGTTCTGTGAATACGACTAATAGCAATCGATTTCGTTGAGAATGACCGATAATGATTTCTCTCGACTCATCTATGTTTGATTCAAAACTGGCATTATTTTAAAGCTTACAGTTAGGGGGCGATCGCTAAGTAAAAAGTATATTTTCATGAAATAAGTAAAAGTTCTTTTTTTACCTGTTCTCTATGCGATCGCACCCTAATGATCGTTTCTAACGGTTCTTTTTTTAGCCATTCTTGATAATGCTGTTCTTGTGAATGATCTAGACAAAATGTATATTTATTAATTTAAATGCGATAACTTTCTATCCCAAAACACATTGTTCAATTTTTATTGGATATTCCAACCAGTGTAGGCTTGAACTACACCAACAAGTGTATAAACAATCCCTACACCTAATAAACCAGCAAAAACAACATTGAAACTGGTAATGACTGTTAATATAAGTCCAAAGAACATAGCCATATAACCCCACAAAATCCTTTCTTTGCCCTGCTGTTTAAATACGTTCTTTCTATACTGTACACCCACTGAAATTAAATATTCAGCATCAGTAATGCTTATACCATAATGAACAAGTGTAGTCACTATTTCTGTCTTTTTCTTTTTGTCGCGTAGTGCAGTAAATATCAAGTTTAATGCCTCTTCATCAGTAATCATAACAATAATTTCACAACTTTATTGTAGTTTTCAAGTTAACGATAAATTAATAATGTAGATTTTTTATATTCAATCATCTGCGATCATTTCAAGATCTATAACTTCAATTTTGCTGTAAGTGACTCAAGGAAAAAGCTAATCAAATACTCTAAAGTTTGGCACAAAAAAAGGGCGCTTTGCGCCCTCTTAACTTTTATTCTGCTTATTGTACAGTTGTCAAAACTGCTACTGACTTTGCATTTGGAGCTTTAGCTTGGAGAAACTGGGTTTCTTGGACGGCTTGATTGGAGAGGGAGAAGAGAGGATTAGAGGCAATACCAGCGATCGCTGTGAAAATAAGCGTAATCACGATCGCGGCTTGGAGGGGCTTCATGCCAGTTTGAGTCCAAGTAATGGCGGGGTAATTCTTGATGGACTCGGACATCTCTTGAGGTTCCTTGACTACCATCATCTTAACGACACGGATGTAGTAATAAAGGGAAACCACACTCATGACTAGGGCTAGTAAAACTAAACCGTAAGCTTGAGCTTGCCAACCTGCCCAGAAAATATAGAGCTTACCGAAGAAGCCAGCGAGGGGAGGGATACCACCAAGGGATAGCAGGCATACACTGAGGGCGAGAGTTAGTAGGGGATCTTTTTGGTATAAGCCACTGTATTCGCTGATTTGGTCTGTACCTGTGCGCGATGCGAATAGGATCACACAGGCAAAAGCGCCCATGTTCATGAATAGGTAAAGGATCAAGTAAAACAGCATACTAGCGTAACCTGCTTCGCTGTCGATGGTCATGCCGAGCATCACGAAACCTGCTTGACCGATGGAGGAATAAGCCAACATCCGTTTCATACTGGTTTGCGCGATCGCCACCACATTACCCAAAACGATACTGAGTACAGTTAGTACCACAAACACATAGTGCCATTGTTGGGAGGCGAGGGGGAAAACGGTAATCAAAAATCTGAGGGCTAAGCCAAAACCAGCCACCTTAGAGCCAATGGATAGGAAGGCAACGACTGGGGTTGGTGAACCTTCATAGACATCGGGTGTCCATTGGTGAAAGGGAACAGCCGATAGTTTGAAAGATACACCTGCAATCACGAATACCATCGCGATAATCAGCGCCGTATTGCTAATCGTGATTTTAGATGCGATCGCTGATAGGGCAGTTTCGCCACCCGATAGTCCATAGAGCAGAGACATCCCATATAAGAAGATGGCAGAACTGGCGGCTCCCACTAACAAATATTTAAGGGCGGCTTCGTTAGAACGGGGATCGCGCTTGGTGTAACCCGACAGCAAATATGAGGAAATACTGAGAGTTTCGAGGGATACAAACACCATCACCATCTCATCGGCTCCCGTCAGGAACATCGCGCCCAAGGTGGCACTGAGCAGAATCACTAAATATTCGCCCACAACTACGCCCGACTGCTCTAAGTAGCGTATCGATACGAGGATCGTTAGCAACGAAGATAGGGCGATAATGCCACGAAAAATGATACTGAGCTTATCGCCGTTGAAACTGCCGAGAAAGGCGATGGGGCTTTCTAAGCCAGTCCATTGCCACACCAACGCGCCTGTGGCGGCGGCTAAACCTGCGATCGCAATATTAGGAAGAACATTGGCAGACTTGCGCCCCGAAGCGATCAGATCGATGATCAATACGAGGACCAATGTGCCGATGACAATTAGTTCGGGCAGAATTGCACCAGTATTGAGCAGAGCATTGAGACTTGCTGTATCCATACTTAATTTATGATTTGTTTCTTTGGCAATTGTATAGCAAAAGTAGATTCACTCTAATTTTCGTGTTTTGCATAGCCATGAAAAGCATAAACCTAGAAATGATGGCAGAAATGACAGCGCCTAGCACCACAACGCTAATTTTTGAGTGGGAAGGAATATCCTTATGGAGTAAAATATGCTTGCCAATAGTTTAGATTCCCGCTTGAGGCTCTATTTATGAGACTTTGCATCAATCCCGACTGTAACGGCGATCGCCAGAATATAGACATGGCAGAGGCTTGTATATTCTCTGAGGGGGTGACAAAGACATCTAAAACGTAGCCGTGACAAGCTGCATAGCCCTCTTACCTCGTTGATAGTAGGTTAACTTATTGGGAGCTAGTTTCAATA
>NZ_JACJPY010000015.1 GCF_014696345.1 Pseudanabaena cinerea FACHB-1277 | reverse complement strand
TTGTTCGTCCATTTCGCGGTATCCATAAAAAGTATCTGCATCTCTATGTAGCCATGTTTGAGTGGGCTTACAATTTACGTTGGATTGATTTTGACTTCCTCCGCCGTCTTCTTGTCCCTCCTTTCACCTATTTACCCACATGAGCGAACCCGATAACTTTGTCGGGCTTTTCGGTTTGGTCTAAAGGTCTAGTTGAGCCGCCTCAGATAGTCTTTAGCTTTTACAGATGGCTTTTGATAAAGTCGGCTCCAACGCAGTGTTAGACGGCTTATACCTATAACTGAGTTCAAGTGCATTGCAAAAGCTATTAAGGCGCTTCAGTAAAGCGTTATAGTAAGGATAAGCATCCTCTCGTTCGTCTTGGAGACAAGCATACAGATTTAGCTCTGGCTCTGGGGATAGATGATGCTTTTGAATATCTAAACCTGCTTCGGTTAAGCGCGTTGCTGCGATCGCAACTAGTAATGCACCAATTGTATTGGACTTACCATTGCGAAGGTCGCTTAATCCAGGTAATATTATCTCGGCTCCTGGCAAATCATGAAGACTCATTATTTCTCCTCCCTTGATCTTCAAAACGCTCGATGAAGTTCTCGACTCTGCTTCTAAGTAGATCAGAATTAAGAGAAGGGAACCGAATTATTTCAGGTAAAATCGCATCAAAGCAATCGCGCAGCTTACTCAGAGAGAATAATTTCTGATCGTACATAGCTTCAATATCTTTAATATCGCGGTCAAATCCTCTGGATAGTTTGGAAAGAGCTTGGGCTGTAAAATCATAATGATAAAACGAAACTTGACCTCGTTTGCTAATGAACACGCTTCTATCACGCCATCCTGGAAGAGGTGGCAAGAAGTCTTGTGGGGAGGCAAGTTCAATATTGATGTTCAATTCTTGTTTGAGATTGGAGATCGCTTGAAAAACCCCTAAGGGTTCTGGATCTAGACGAATATCTATATCCACAGTAGAAGTGCGCCAACCAATAAGTAAAGCACTAGCACCACCTGTAAAATAAATACAACCCGAACTACGAGATTCTTTACCTAATGCTTCCATGAGTTGTTCGATTTTCTGAGGATCGACATTTGAGCGCATAATTTGATAGCAATATAGATAAGCCTCTCTAATTTAGCAGATCGCGCTTAACTCAGATATTTTTCTTGAAATCAGTAATTACGAGCGAGATCATTCCTATAAAATTATCGCTTGAGCATCTTATCAACTTGTTGCTGTGCATCACGGAGGTTTTGCTCAGTTTGAACCTTTGCAAACCAATTTATGCCTGTCCATAGTACGGCGAACATTACACCAAAGGAGATGAGATAGATTACTGCATTTGCTCCAGGGTCGGTCGAAAAAATAGTTTTTTTGCAATGTGGACAAACTGTAGCCTTTGGCTGTATGGATTCTTTGCAATAAGGACATAAAGGTTGCGGCGTTGGTTCAGTCATGATAATTCTTTTTGCTTGTCGGTCTAAAGGTCTAGTTGAGCCGCCCCAGTCAAACTTTAGCTGTTAAAGGTCACTTTTTGAACGGTCGGCTCCAACGCAGTGTTATGCGGCTTTAAGAGATTTACCTAAAATGGCAAGTAGTGAATTTGTCCTTGCAACTCTTCCTCTGAACTACATTCTATTAACAGAAAGATATCTTCTATTGCTTTTCCAATACTTGCATCCATGGGAACTTCTACAACACCATTCATAGGTAAATTTTGTTCTATTCTTTCATAAGCATAACGAGTAATAGTTGCTACATCATGGGTTAGCAATACTCTATTTTGCTTGGCTGCCCATGCCAGAATTGATGGATCGTCTATGCCCGATAGTCCCATGTCTTGTACTCGGACAATATCGATTTTAGGATTGCGCCGTAATAGTCCTCTGACGATTGTATTATCGAAATTTTCATCTGCAAGTAGTTTGATCATTGCTATTTAGCTGCCTGTCTTGCAAGAAGGCGATCACGCAAACTTTGAGAGTTAAACCGATGTTGATTTTTTTCTCGAATGGCTTGAGCCGTAATTTGACGTTTTTTTAGGTATTCTTCAACTTCTGTCTGATAGCTTAGATAAAAAGCAATGGTGCTATAAACATCTGATAGATCAAGAGATGAGTAGCGAAATACGATTTCTTCAGGTGACAGTCCTTGCTTGTAATTGCCAACAACTGTATCAATGGTTACACGAGTGTTACCAACCAAAATCACACCATCTGCATTAGTGGACAAAGGGACTGACACTGTTCGAGATGCGGTAAGCATAGCAGCAATAAATCCTAAACATTAACTTTATTTTAGCGTCCAAAAGGGTTTTCAAGAAATCCATCAACGAGTTGCCCTTCAATCTCTGAAAATCTTTCTATCGAGTTACCCATGTCGCAGCGAAAGCTGCTAAAAATTTGAATAATAAAATTGCGTTTAGCTTTTGAATCTTCCATATGAAGAACACGTCTACAAAAATTTACGGTAGATCTTGCGCGAAAATCAGATCCTGCATTGAATAGACGAATATACTGATTAAAATCTTTGAACGTTTCTCTGAAATCAACTTCTTGAGAGCGATACAATCCAGCTTCGTTGCTAAGATAACAAGTAAAACCAGTAACCCAATTACTAACTGCCTTGATAGATAAAACTATTTCTGAATTTTCAGCAATTTGTTGTAGAGCATGAGTAACAATGTTCCCCGCATCATCTGGTTCATATTTCACAATATCATTGGGCATCAGCTTTAACACTCCGTTACCTAGACTTGTAGCATAACGGTCTAGTTGAGCCGCCGTAGACAAGCTTCGGCTTTTATAGATTATCTATCTCTACTTGGTCGGATCCAACGCAGTGTTAGACCTCTTTCACTAGCAACTTAATGCGAGCAATTTATGGCAATGGCAAATATGAAATCCGATCGCTATACTCGCCATCCAGATAAGCAAGAGCAGCTAATACTAATTCTTCAATAGTTTCACCCAAGCTCATACTGGGATTGATTTGGAAGATTCCAGGAATGTGCTGCCCTTCAGCAAGATGATCGATTAGATGGATGGGCATAGAGCTACGATTATTTGTTACAAGAATAAAGTCGTATTTTTCACACTAAATCAGGATATCTGGATCTAAAGTGCCTTTTGGCGGTGTGTTGGGATCGCCAATTGCCCAGACTACTAAATCAGGTTCTTTGCGGCGTAGCTGTATTTGATAAATTGGAGGGAGATTTTCATCCATCAAATACTTGATTTGCATAGGATTTTCCTGATGTTAGTCGTTCAGAGCGAAGTTGACGCAATTTTTCGGAAATTGGCGGTGAATTAAGCTTTTGCTCTTCTCTCATTTTGTGTCCCCATTCTAGCCAATTAGTGAGGTACTCACTGATCGCTTGTTTGTTGTGGAGATAGTAGAGAACAGTGGCATAAACCTGCTCTAAGCTTAATGATAGGTAAGTTCTAGCGATTTCTTCTGGTGTTCGACTGCGGTAAATGTAGTCATACAAAACTGTTTCAATACCAATTCGCGTATTTTTTATGCGAATGTCATTGACTGCAAGAAAGATAAAGTAATCTTCTAGTTGCATAGTTTATGTCTCCAGAATGTTAGCACTAAACCGAAAAATCATTGACTCGTTGGGCAAATTCTTCTCTGCCATAGCGTGATTGACGCACTGCCATGATTATGAATTTTCCTCGGTCATTGCCTTATCTGGTATTATAACTGACCAGAACTGCTCTGAATAGATTGCTTTGATTAAAACAAAAACAAGGTGCGTTACATTTCATTAACGCACCCTACAAGATCGGCGATCGCACTATGAGATATTCAGCACAACTTCGTAAACATCCCCCTCTTTAGGATTAGCAACAAGATACGCAAGCCCATTACCTTTTTGCATCGGGTTAATGATAAATTCGCCTAGATTATCATCACCAAATACATCTCATTCTTTAAGCGTTACCTTAGTGGGATGATCGAATGCCCCTTGAATAGGTGGCGTAATTTTGTCGCCAGCATTAATGTTCTGATATTTGCCACTAGGCCAAGCCTTTTTGCCATCGACTTCGATGTACAAATTATCTGGAAATGCCTGACCAATCGATTCTAGTAAGCTTCCTGCGCCTTTACCGACTAAAGTGCCAGCGACAGATCCACCCACAGACGCTAAAACAGCACCGGGGCCAGTTAGAGCAGCCAAAGATCCAGCAATCGTTCCTCCTAATGTGGAAGAAATTGTCGTAATAACAGCTGTTGCAATACCACTTACACCCGTTGAGGGGGTAACACATGTAATGGATACGAATTGATAGTTTGACATCTTACTATTTTGGTGATTATTACGTTTCGTGATTTCAACGTGACAGTCTAACGGTAAAGTTGAGCGGCGGCAGATGAGTTTTTCATTACATTAGGACTTTTCATCCGTCCGCTCCAACGCAGTGTTAGACCTTCTGCGCTACACTGTCCAATCTTCGATTATTAAGTTTGGAACTTTGCTAAAATCGCCAGTATTTCGGGTAAGTAAAACTAAATTGTTGGAAATGGCGATCGCTGCAATTCTCAAGTCCATCGTAGCTACACGAACTTTCTGACTCCTCATCTCATCAAATATTTCAATTGCTTCAGCATCAAATGGTAAAACTGGAGCTTTTGCGAAACCGTTAAGAGTTTCTGACAACAGCGCATATCCACGAGCCAAATCAGTATTGTTCTGAGCGCGATTGATGAAGCTGTGAGCGCCAATTATTTGCTCATGGAAGCTAATAACCGATAAGCCAAAGTCTGCGATCGAATGTTGGGACATCCTCAAAGTTAATCGGCTAAACTCTAAACTAGATCGGCGTTGCAGAAAACTGATGTGGTCGGTATCGAACAAATATTTCACGTTTACTGGCCAATCTCATCAATAGGTTTGTCAGACTGCCGAAATGCGCGTCCGTATTCTAGAGCTTCAAGAAAAGCTGCATCATCAGAAATTGAACCAATAAGTCTATCTAACCAATTGTCAGAGACAGGCTTACTGTCAAATTTATGCTGGAGGTCAAAAACAACCTGTTCAAGGTTTGTCAAGCGTCTCTCAAGAGTTGCTGTGTCTAGCATGGCTGCTCCTAGATTGAAAATCAGTTCAGTTGAGTAATGGAAAAATTTACTCTAGTCTAACTAAAAAATTGTAATTGTGTTCAAATAACTGTCCATACGAACAAAAATGAGGTGCATTAAATTTCATAAATGCACCCTACTAGCTATTTTCTCATTCTGAAATACACATCATCGATATTGTCCTCTGTGCCGCCGTTCAAGCCGAACCTCTGAGGAATAGAGCCATTGAAGTTAACACACAAATCGAACTCTGTGATAAAGTCTCCCTTGGGTTGTGGGTGTTCATAGCCTAAGTTGTGAAGTATTTCATGCAATAACGTAGCAGACCAATAGTCAACATCATTTCTTAGAGAAAATTGAGAGCTATCACCGAAATAATCTGAATTGAATGCGACCCTCAAAAGATCGCCTTTCTCTGGAAACTCGCCAGATCCAAGTGTGCCTCTTCCAACGACTTCTTTCTCTCCCCACATATAGGCAACAGTTGCTTTAATTGGACGGTTGCCACTAGCAGGGTTAACAAACACTTGTTTTAGCTGATTATCAACGACTTGTTTGCTAGGCTTGGCTCTAACAGTTCTCCGCAAACCGCAGTCTATAAGCTTTGATCTTTGACTTGGATTATTCATCTGTTCGTGCAGCTTATTCGATGCTGATTTAATCATTGTTTGCTGCGATGGACTGAAGTTGTTGTGAGCATACACCCAAAAATTGCCCTTGGCAAAAACAAGAGTTCGAGGACGGATGTATGCAGTATTTAAAAATGTTTCTGCAACACTAGGAACCGCAAACATTAAGATGATACTGAGAAGAAAACCAATGAGAAGAAACTTGAGGAACTTGATTTGTGATTTCATAGTAAATCAAATATTTTTGCCGACGCGAACTATCCAGTCACTACCAAACTGATTGTCAATCAACAATTTCTCGAAGTTCTCAATTGCACTTTGATAAATAAACTGGCAGTCTAACGACCCCGTTCACCCGCCGCTAGTAACTTCTCGGACTCAACGAAGAGACTCTATCCGGTCGGTGTGCAACGGGATTGTTATGCAGCATTGGGCATAAAGAGTGGCAGTACTTACTCTTGCGGTGTTGTGTTATCTAAAGTTGAAAGCGATATTTTGACACAAGCCTTAACCCCTTGCCAATCACGCTCCGATAAATGCCCAATTACAACTAAATTCGCAGATGGTGGCAGAGTCACGATAAAGGAACGAAACATTGAAGCAGATCGTAATCCTGCCGATGCCCAGTCCTGAAGCACATAATCTGTAACTCCTAGTACCTTGGTCTGAGTTGTAATAAGTCCAACTATCACGTCTGGTCGAAGTGAATGGTAGGTATCTGATGACAAGACTACAGCCGGACGGCGTTTAACTCCTGTTACACCAGGAAAATCAACTGTAACTAAATCTCCGGGACAAAGCGTCACAATTCAACCCCCTCGACATCAGAGAAAGTTGTAGCCGCATACCGTAGTGAAAAATTCACAAGATCAATCTGATCTTCGTCAGTCCAGGTATCGCTTTGATCGACAGATGTTAGCTGTTGCCCAACAAGCTCGTTAAGAATGAGCGTTGCTAATCGTAGTCGCTCTGTTGGCGAGAGAACATGAACTACTTGAGCGTAGATTTCTTGGGCAGTAGTTTTCATAATTAGACCTCCTGCCCATAATCTTAGCCTAATCCGCTTGAGAACTAGCGGCTCACTCTAAAATCAGAGCCACGACAGGGTACATCTTGTCTGAATTGCTCGGCTGTAATTGGGATTTCTCCTCCTGCTCTTGTGGCGACAAACCAGTCAGTACTATTGACGTAGTGTCGGCAAAGTTGTCCATCTCGATTTTTAAAGACTAATGCACCAGGCTCACCTTTCGGTGCATAAGCTCTTACGTTCCCATTACAGGGGATATCGGCAACAATCGGATATGAGTCAAGTATGCCCCTAAAAGAATCAGAACTAAGTAATTTCGTTGGGACACTGCTCCACAGATTTCTCAATCGCATACAACCGAGTGCGTAAGATTCTCCTCGACCAAAAAAAGTAGCAATGACTGGTTGTCCTTCAGTTTGATAGATGAAATCAGGAACACCAGGGTTGGGAACTTCCGCTCTCAAGGGCTGAGCAACGCCATAAATACTGGACAGAATAAAAATTCCAAAAACTGCTCTAAACTTCGCAACGCAACTCATTTTACTCACCTTACGCTTGACGCATAACGGTAAAGTTGAGCCGCCGCCGCCAAGTTTAGACTTTTACAGATCACTTTTGAGAGGTCGGCTCCAACGCAGTGTTAGACTCCTATACGGGCGTAGCTCGTAAACGGATACCAAGTGATTGTATAACTCTTAAAACAGTGGCAAATTCTGGATTACCTTCGAGTGACAAAGATTTATAGAGGCTTTCTCGTCCTAATCCTGTTTCACGCGCAATATTTGTCATTCCCTTAGATCGAGCAATATCCCCTAAGGCTGCTACCACTAGATTAGGATCGCCGTCTTCAAGAGCTGCTTCAAGATAAGCTGCCATATCTTCTTTGGTTTCCAGATGTTCTGCTACATCCCAAAGATGGGTTGAAACTTTGTTCATAAGATCTCCTATAGGTTTTGTGATAAGTCTAAAGCTGTTTTGATATCCCGATCTTGTGTACGTTTATCTCCGCCTGCAAGCAAGATAACTAACGTATCCCCTCGTTGGATGAAATACACTCGATATCCTGCACCATAGTCAATGCGAAGTTCTGATACACCTTTTCCTATCGGTTTCACGTCACCAGGATTACCCATAGACAACCGCCGAATACGAATGTCGATACGAGCCCTAGCTTCCCGATCGCGCAGTGATTTAAACCACCGCAAATAGATTTCAGTTTCCCGAATTTCAATCATGCTTTAAGTGTATCCTATGAGATACGGAAAAACAAGCGGCAAGAAAACTTGCTTAACTGCTTTTGTTACGACAAAAATAAGGTGCGTTACATTTCATTAACGCACCCTACAAGATCGGCGATCGCACTTCACCAAACTCCGTGAGCCAAAGTGATAAACTGCACGATGTCCAATGCGGATAACCCAAGGTTGAGCATCAGGATATCGCTTGAATAATTGGTTAGTTGCTGGCAAAACATGATCGGCGACTTCAAAGGCTCCTGTTTCAATATCAATCGCTACGATTTTGTCAGAGTTGCCAGTTTCAACTTGCTGCCGAATGGTGGATTCATAGAGTTCTTGTCCACGCCGAGCTAATTCTTCTTTGCTGTAGCGCCGTTGACGAACTGCCATAGATTTTGCGTTGTTAATTTACAATGCCATTATAGCTTTCTATAACTATGAATCCTTACATTTTGCACTAAAAAAAGTTCGTTAGATTTGATTAACGCACCCTACAAGATAGGCGATCGCACTCTTGCCGCTACTAGGGTGATGGTGCGGCGGGATACTTATCTCTGGCGAGGTCAGTCTTTAATATTGCGGCTGCCTTCTCGTAGGTTGCTTTTTTAGGCTCGGTTTCATCTTGGGGACTCTCTGTTAGCGCCAGTGTCATTTGCAATTAGTGTCTGTTTTCACCCTGTTCCCAACTTCATCCTGTAAAGTCCGAGCTTACTCAATGTGGGCAGGTAAGGAGTCAGTCTTGAGTTTAGACGGAGAGACTTTCACTCTCATCGTCTGGACGGTTAAGCTAGTCTTAGGAGACTTGGCTCTAGCGTTTATCTACGGACTGTTTACCGTGTTTCGCGCTAATCGAATCGCACCACCCTACAAGATCCGCGATCGCACTGCTAGTAAGGGTTAGTATTTAAGTGCCATTTGGGTAACGCAACATATTCTCGAATGACTTGACGTTGCGAACCTGCTTAAATCCTATTTCCTCAGTTACCGTATCTCCATCATAGTCCTTTGATTGATGAATATAGACAATAATGTCACCGCTGCCATCTTTATTCTCACGTCGCAAGATAACCCTAAGATCGGGAAAAAAGAAAGATGTCACTGTTTTAGATGCTCCAACTTTAAGAACAAAGGCTCGTTTATTAGTTATTACATAGACGCTTTGAACTGCTTCTAGCCAATTAAGAAACGGGATTAGTACGATTAGAATTAACTGAATAACAACTGCAACTAGAGGGATTAAAACGCCGCTTACCTGCGGAAATTCATTTATAGGTATTCGTGCATTTTTGAATTGCTCATACGTACCATAACCAACAAACGAAAAGAAGGCTAAGGAAAACAGCAAAACCAAGCAAGTACCCACCGTGGATCGTGTCAAAATACGGGGAATAGGTTGCTCAATCCATTGAATCACTTCAGATGATTCAATCTCTTTTTCTAAATTTTTGCGTATCTTTCTTGGCAGTTTGTAATTTTCTATCATCTAAAGTCCCAAGAATCTGTATTTCTCTACCTACTGAGATGGAAATCAGTCAACTATGTATTAGACGGAAAAATTCTGTCTAATGTAACTATAGGCGATATAGGCTGAAAGTCAAGATGCTGGCTAATCACCCTGTAGGGGGTGTTATACAGAAAAATTCTGGCTATTTACCCTATACAGCGTGTTATACAGAAAAATCCTGCCTAATCAACCAAATAGTGTGTTAGCCCGACAGTACAGTGTATTATTTAGATTGGTTTCTGGATAGTTTCATTAACCTGCTCAATTAGGGAAAATGCGGAGGCGGCGGTTGGGTTCTGTGCCGTAGCTTTCCGATCGCAGTTGATAATGTTCCACTAATTCATGCTGCATACGGCGGATGATGGAAGAACGGGGTAGCAGTTCCACGGGTTGACCTTTAGGAATTACAATCTGTTCCACGGCTAGACGGGTTTCTTCTAAAGCTTCGATTTCATCTTCAGAGTCACCATAGGCGAACATATTTAGATCGGAAATGGTATCGGCAGGACTTTCATCGATGTGCAGAATACGTCTGAGGGAACGGGTGATTTGGGGTAGGGTACTGGTTTTGATAGCGTGAATGGGAATTTGCCGCGCTTCTGCTACTTGTCGCACTTTGGAGCTAGTGCGAATCTGCGATCGCAATGCCAAGATTACATCCGCTTCATCGAGATCCTTAGTGACTTCGATGGGTAAATTAGTGGATTGAATTACCTGTTCCGTTTGATGGCGACTGACCCCATAGAGATAGACATAGAGCGTGCCGAAGCGCTCCTTCATGGCTTCATATTCTGTGGCTTCGAGATTTTCTAAGGGAGGGGCGATCGCGCTGACCGTAGCGCCATTGTTGACAGGATTGGCGATCGCTTCCGTTCGCATCTGCACTTGCGGATCAAGGGGAATGGGTTTCATCCGTCCCGAAGACCGCCAACCCTTAACTACAGGATTGCGGACAACTTCAGGATTTTTAGGCTGCTCTTCGGTGGTGGTGACTTCGCCCTGATCGCTGACGGCGCGAATTTGTCGCCCAGGGTCGCGATCGCGCAGGAGCATATCGATGGTGGCGGCGACATCCTGATGCACCGCCCAACGGTAGCGCTCCCACATTTCTACCGCAATGTCAAAGGTGGGTTGCGCCTTACGTTCGAGAATACTCTTTTGGGGCAAGCCGCGCCGCCGCATCTCTTCATCGCCAAGGGTGACTGACTGAATGCCGCCGATGAGGTCTGAGAGGGTGGGATTTTTGATTAAATTTGCCAATTGATTGCCGTGGGCAGTGCCAACTAGCTGTACCCCCCGCTCAGCGATCGTTCTCGCGGCAAGGGCTTCTAACTCTGTGCCAATTTCATCGATCACAATTACTTCAGGCATATGGTTTTCCACTGCCTCGATCATGACTTGGTGCTGCAACTCAGGTTGGGATACCTGCATCCTTCGCGCCTTGCCGATCGCGGGATGGGGGATATCGCCATCCCCTGCAATCTCGTTGGATGAGTCGATGATCACTACTCGTTTATTGAGATCATCCGCCAGTACCCGCGCAATCTCCCGCAATGCCGTAGTTTTGCCCATGCCAGGGCGACCAAGCAAAAGGATCGATTTACCCGTTTCCACCAAATCGCGAATCATGGCGATCGTGCCATAGACTGCCCTGCCCACCCGACAGGTCAGCCCGATGATTTCCCCTTTGCGGTTGCGAATGGCGCTAATGCGGTGCAGAGTGCGCTCGATCCCTGCGCGATTGTCGCCGCCAAATTCACCCACCTGCTGCACACAAAGCGCCAAATCTTCCCTAGTCACAGGATCATCGGTTAAATATTTAGTACTGTCAAAATATCGGGCTTCGGGCAATCTGCCGAGATCCATCACGATTTCTACTAGCTGTTCCAAACCGCCACAAAGTTCCAAACTATGTTTAATGCGGGGGGGCAATATTTCAAGGAGTTGATCGAGATTGTCTGTAACTTGCTTACGGATTGAGTCCATTAGGATTGCTGGGGTTTACGGTTAATTTTTGATTTGGGAAACTAGCTGCTTAGCGATCGCCACTGCTTGCCATAGCAGTTCTGGGCAATCTTCGAGGCGATCGGGTATTGGTTGGGCATCCAGAAAATCAGTGATGATTTTACGAGCATAACTGCCATAGGCAATCCCAGAAACGGGTATTTTTGCTTGCTTTAACTTGGCAACGGTGCTGGCATTAGTGCCACCTGCTACCTGCACAAAGCCCAAGGGCAGATCAAAACCCAATACCTTCTGCCCTAGCTTGAGCGCCGCCCTAGTCGTGCCATCGCCAATATCGCCGCTCATCGGTCTACCGTCGGTTTGCCAAATCAGCGATCGCGGCATTGGCTGCATCACCGCCAGCAATGACAACAGATATTCATGCAAATTTTCGCAGTCAGGAAAACTCACCGCCATCAGTTTTACCTGTGGCACGATCGCACTCAAGCGCCGCCAAAAAGCAGCAAACTCTTGAGTGCGATGGGGTTGAGTATGGATTTCGATCGCATCGATTGATTGACTAGATTGGGATTGACTAGATTGGGATTGATTAGTCACTAGCTCAAAGATATCTTCAGGCTGGTAAACCTGCTCGCGGGTATGGATAATCTGCACAGGGCATAGGGGTAAGCAACGACCACAGCCATAGCAAAGGCTAGGCATGATCCCATTGTAATCATTTCCAAACTTGATGGCGGTGGTGGGGCATACTTTCTCGCAGGGGCGTTGACAATCGGCGGGACAAAGTTGCGGGTCAAAGAAGGCTTTGCGAAAGTGGGGATCTTCGCCATCATTAAAGCTGACCATCACCAAGGGGGCAGCAATCTGAGGATTTAGCTTCAGGGCGGCGGCGATACCTTCACGGGCGGCGGCGATCGTGGCAGGGTCGGGAGCCATATCGATGCAGTCGGCTCCTGCTAATGTATAGATCAATGCCAAATGGCGAATTGCGGGTAAATGTTGATAACTTGCGCCACAAATGAGTTTAAACCAATGCCGCGATCGAAGAGCCTCAAGTCCCATGCCTTAATTATTTTGTTTAAAACTTTTAGTTAAAATTTTCAATCATGAGTGTGATGATCTACCCACCACATTCATGATGTTAACTGATATTACGTGAAACTTCCCCTTTTTCCCTCTTCTTAAGGAGATTGAGGGGGATCATACGTTGGTAGGATGATCCCCATAGGTGAGAACGCTAAACTCAATGCCACAAATTGACATAAAAAAACAGCAGCGATCGCCATTTTGATGGAGGTTATGGATATGACTAATGAAGAAGCAACCATTGAGGCTTTGCAAAGTCGGGTTAGATATTTAGAAGCACATCTCCATCTGGCTTTACAGGTTTTGCAACAAATGGAGCAGGATGACTCCTATGCCCTTACTGGGGAAATCTCTGAGCAGCAGTTTCAGCGATCGCCTCAAAATCAAACTATCGCAATTACGCCCACCAGCAAAATAGAACTGCCCACTTTCCTTAATTCCCGCACATGGAAGCATATTCAAGATGACATGAACCAAGCCCGTGTTAGCAGCGATCGCGCCATTAGGCATTTAAAGGTTAGCTAAAAAGAGAGGGGCAATGCGAAGCATTGCCCCTCTCTTTTGGGAGATAACAATTAAACGGCTCCGCCGTTTAATTGCTGGAAATTACTTAATAAATAGCATCTCTTGATAAGTGGGCAATGGCCATAGGTCGTCAGCCACTTCGCCCTCAAGGGCATCAACATCAGCGCGAATACCATCCATCAGCGATCGCATAGTTTGCGAAATAAACTGCATATGATCTTCAATGGAGGCGAAATCATGCTTAGTCAAAGCCTCTGACAACTTGCTAACCCCAGCCATCATCGACTTAGAGAGAGCCGTGATTTTGTCGATGGGTTCTTTGTCGTAGTCAACACCAATCTCCTTAAGGCTCAAGGCGGTATTTGCCAAATCTGCCAAATAGCGAGTTACCGCAGGGTAAATCATTGTCTTGACCATGCTGACAACCAATTTTGCCTCCACTTCAATGGAGAGAATATATTGCTCAGCATAGGTCTCAAAGCGGCTGGCTAGCTCAACAGGAGACAGAACCCCTAGCTTACTAAACAACTCTTCGATGTAAGATTCCTTAAGTACAGGCAAAGCATCAGCCGTGGTGCGAAGGTTGGCTAGACCACGCTCAACCGCCAGCTTGTGCCATTCTTCAGAATAACCATTGCCGTTAAAGATAACCGCGCCATGCAGTTCCATGACCTCTTTCAAAACGGTGCTGATGGCTGCGGGCAGTCCAACACCTTTAGCAAGTTCTGCCTCTAGCTTATCGGCGATCCAAGTCAAGGAATCTGCCAAAATGGTATTCATGGCAACCAAGGGACCAGCCACAGACTGACCAGAACCCACAGCGCGGAACTCAAAGCGGTTGCCTGTAAAGGCAAAGGGAGAAGTACGGTTGCGATCGCCTGGGTCAGTTGGCAAAACAGGCAGAGTATCTACACCAATATTCATCAAGCCCTTGCCCGTAGAACTCTTGAGTTCGCCTTGACGGATCTGCTCAAACACATCCTCAAGCTGTGAACCGAGGTACATGGAGATAATTGCAGGAGGAGCTTCGTTTGCACCAAGACGGTGATCATTGCTGGCGGTTGCCACCACTGAGCGCAACAATGGACCATAGGTGTGAACGCCACGAATAATTGCACCACAGAAGACCAAGAACTGAGCATTGGAGTGGGGTGTATCACCAGGATCAAGCAAGTTACCTTGGGTGGCATTACCGACTGACCAGTTAACGTGCTTACCAGAGCCATTAATACCAGCAAAGGGCTTTTCATGGAGCAAGCAGACAAAGCCATGCTTCTTGGCGGTAAAGCGCAGCATGGTCATGATCATCTGTTGATGATCGGTAGCGACGTTAGCAGCTTCATGGTAAGGGGCGATTTCAAATTGCCCAGGGGCAACCTCGTTGTGGCGGGTTTTGGCGGGGATGCCAAGACGATAGAGGCGCTCTTCCACATCCTGCATGAAGACCTGTACGCGCTCAGGAATTGCACCGAAGTAATGGTCATCAAATTGTTGACCCTTTGCCGAGGGCTTACCAAATAGGGTACGCCCTGCTAATAGCAAGTCGGGACGAGCATTGGCAAAATTAGCATCAACTAAGAAATATTCTTGTTCAGCACCACAGCTAGAGTTAACGGGGGCAATGTCTTTCTCGCCCAAGATTTTCAGGACTCTGGTGGCAGCCTTGTTCATGGCTGCATTGGAGCGCAACAAAGGTGTTTTCTTGTCGAGGGCTTCACCAGTCCAAGATACAAAAACAGTAGGAATACAGAGGGTGGAACCATTGTCGGTTTCCATGATGTAGGCGGGGCTGGTGACATCCCATGCGGTATAGCCACGGGCTTCAAAGGTGGAGCGAATACCGCCATTGGGGAAGGAAGAACCGTCTGGCTCACCCTGTACCAAGAGCTTACCTGCAAATTCGGAGATGGCGGAACCGTCACTCTGTACGGAAATAAAACCATCGTGCTTTTCCGCAGTGGCATTGGTGAGGGGATAGAAAACGTGGGCGTAGTACAATGCGCCTTTGGAAATCGCCCAGTCCTTCATTGCGAGGGCGATCGCATCGGCAACAGTGATATCGAGGGGTTCACCTGTTTGAATGGTTTTCTTGATCGACTTAAAGACTGTCTTGGGAAGACATTCTTGCATCTTACTCAGAGTAAACACATCAGTCGCCCACATTTCTTCCAAGCGCTTAGGTGCTTTCTTGGGCATTGGCTCGCGATTGGTGATTTGATAAATGGCTTGAATGCGCGACTCGTTTCCGCTCATGATGATTTTGGAGTTTATTTTTTAAATTT
Source organism: Pseudanabaena cinerea FACHB-1277 (assembly GCF_014696345.1). Taxonomy (GTDB): domain Bacteria; phylum Cyanobacteriota; class Cyanobacteriia; order Pseudanabaenales; family Pseudanabaenaceae; genus Pseudanabaena; species Pseudanabaena cinerea. The sequence continues at coordinate 49,002 of NZ_JACJPY010000015.1, read as the reverse complement.
ACTCAATCATACTAAGGATAGATCTTGGAAACGGGTAAAAAGGATACTAAATCGATTGCACTTGATTGGTATACAGCGCTTTGCGCTTGTTTAAAACCCAGATAAAGCCGCGATAGACTGTATGGCACTTTGCGTGGACTGGAAAACCAGAAAATTTTCTATCTTGGTTTCACCGAAAAAAGAACCGTGCCTTTGCCTCGATTTTTTTATGGGTTTATTTTTACAGGTTCAAATGAGCGCTTGACGCTGTAAGAAGTTTGGAGAAAGGTATACTTTATTTTTAGAAGTTAATTTTGTAAATTAGAAATATTTTTTTAGATGGCAACCACACAATCTCAATCTTCTCCCTCTCAGTCTTCTCAGTCCCAGATCCTGCGATACAACATTATTGGAGCGCGACGCTTTAGTAATTATTGCTTTGCGGCAATTGTGGCGATCGGCGCTTCGGGTTTTTTATTGGCGGGAATATCTAGTTTCCTTAAGGTAAATCTTTTGCCATTTTCAGAACCATTGCAGCTAGATTTTGTCCCCCAAGGTCTAGCCCTGTCTTTTTATGGTGTTGCGGGTACGCTGCTTGAGATTTATTTGTTATATGTGATGGCAATCGACTATGGCGGTGGCTATAACGAGTTTGATCGCAACAGTGGCAAAATCACGATTTTTAGACGTGGACGCAACAAAAACAAAAATCTGGAATTCACTTACAAAGTTGCCGATGTGCAGGCTTTGCGCGTGGAAATTCGCAATGGGTTAAATCCTAAGCGATCGCTATATTTGCGGGTAAAGGGCAAGGGTGATCTGCCTTTGACGGAGGTTGGTCAGCCCATTTCTTTGACAGCTCTTGAAGATCGGGCGGCTGAGATTGCGAAGTTTTTGGCAGTCCCCCTTGAAGGTTTGTAAAAGCCTTTTAAAGTCCGATGTACAGTGCGATCGCACTTTGATTACATTGCGTGCGGTCAAACTTTACAGAGTAAAATTTATCAAAAATTTAGAGTAAGATCACTATGTTTCGTTGGATTTTTAGCTGTTTTCTGGCATTGAGTCTTTTTCTCACTGGCTGTAGTAATGGCAGTAGTGTCTCAGCCACATCTTCATCGCCTAGTGGGGCGCTCAGTACGCCCTCCGCGATCGCCAATGCTAAAGATAATAAGGACAATGCCAAAGCCGATCCTAAAACCGATCCCAAACCTAGCCCTAACAGCAGCCCCCAAGCCGAGCCTCAAGATGAGTTAGCGGCAGCGCTGGCTAAGTTTGTGCAGCTAAAGGGCAAGGCAACCATTGAGCTAAAACTCAAGTTGGGATTGGTCAAAATTGCCCTAGATGGCGAAAATGCACCCTTGACCGCAGGTAACTTTGCTGACCTAGTACAGCGCGGTCATTACAATGGTTTGACCTTTCATCGCGTGGTCAAAGAGCCTAGTCCCTTTGTTGCCCAAGGCGGCGATCCTTTGGGTAATGGAACTGGCAGTTTTGTCGATCCTGTCACCTCACAGCCTCGCTATATCCCTTTAGAAATTTTGCCTGAAGGGGCTAAGCGCCCTGTCTATGGTGAGGTGTTACCACCAACCCAGAAGCCGAAGCTACGCCATAGCAAAGGTGCGATCGCGATGGCACGATCGCAGTCGCCCAACTCGGCATCTTGTCAGTTTTACTTTGCCCTTGATGATATTTACTTTCTTGATGGCTCCTATGCCGTATTTGGCTATGTGACTGAGGGCATGGAGCTAGTTCAAAATATTGCCGTTGGCGATGTGATCGAGTCTATGACCATCACCGAAGGTGCAGAAAATATCAAACAGCCTGTTTAGTCCATGAAGTTTAAAAGCGTTGCCAAGCAGCGCTTTTATATTTTTTTGGGTTTTAAGCCAGCGCAAAGGGCTGGACTTTGAGATATATTGAAAGGCATTCTAGGCAAGGCGGTGATATGACTCTAAACAAAGTGCATTTAGTGGGTCGCGCAGGACGTGATCCTGATATCAAACATTTTGAGTCGGGCAAAATGGTCTGTAATTTTGCGATCGCGGTCAATCGCAATAGTAGCAATCGTGACGATCCGCCCGATTGGTTTGACTTGGAAATTTGGGACAAAACGGCAGAAATCGCTGCTAACTATGTCAAGAAAGGCGGACTTGTCGGGGTCACTGGTTCACTAAAATTTGATCGATGGACTGATCGCAACACAGGCGAAGAACGCCAAAAGTCAGTGATTCGGGTTGATCGCCTCGAATTGCTAAGTTCCCGCCGCGATAATGAAGCATCTTCCTTTGGCGGCAGCAACCCTGACGATGATTTTTAAAAGATTGAAGAGAGACGCTTTGCAGCTCTCTTCAATCTTTTTTACGGTTTTCCGACTGGAAAATTTTTGATGGCATTGGTAAGAATATACATAGAACACATATCTAGCCACGCAATACCGTGACTGAGGGGATGTAATTATGTTTAATCTTGGCGAACTTAACTCCAGCAATAATTTATTACTGGACTATCTCAAAAATCAAACTCCCGAAACCCTTGCGACGGTTGCTCAGTCGGTTAGTCCTGAAGCCCAGCAAATTATTAGTCAAAATATTCAAAACCTCTTGGGCATTCTACCCCCTGCTCATTTCAACGTGAGCATCACCACCGATCGCGAAAATTTGGCAGGCTTGATCGGCTCGGCAATGATGACGGGTTACTTCATCCGCCAAATGGAAACCAGAATGCAGTTAGACCATTCTTTGGCAGATACAAATAACCCTTAGAAATAATGGCTATTGCTTGCTTACCCAAAGCGATAGCCTTTGCCATAGACCGTATTAATTAGGGAAACTGGGCGATCGCGGTCAATTTTGCGCCTTAATAATTTGATTTGAGCAGCAAGGGCATTGCTAGTTGGCATATCTTCTCCCTCTTGCCATAGATGCTGCCCGATCAATTCATGGCTGAGCAACTGGTTAGGGCGTTGCATAAAATATTCTAAAAGCTGATATTCCCTCTCCGTCAGGGCGATCGCTGCTCCTTGGCGATACACCAACTGATTTTGACGATCTAACCTGAGATCGTCATAGATCAAGCTATTTGGCAAGCCATTTGGTTCAGCAATTAATACTGAAGAAGAATCTGGGGCAGGAATACGCCGTAACAATGCCCTTACCCTCGCCAATAACTCGCGCAACTCAAAGGGTTTGACGAGATAGTCATCGGCTCCACTGTCTAAACCTGCCACGCGATCGTCAAGGGTATCTTTGGCGGTGAGGATTAATACGGGCGTACTATGCCCCCTTTGGCGCAACTGACTACAAATCTCCACTCCCGACATCATAGGCATCATCCAGTCCAAAATCAGCAAATCGTAATCGTTACTTTGCGCCAATTCCCAACCGCGATCGCCACTATTGGCGCTATCAACTATATATCCTTGACTGGTCAAAATGCGCTGTAATGGCTCCGCCAATTCTTCTTCATCATCAACCAATAGAATTCGCATAACTAGGCATCAAGGATCTGTTCAATGAATAACAAGTTACAGCGCTTTGGGGTGACATAAAACCCAAAACAAATTTTGAGCATAGGCGCTTTATACCGATGCCCAAAAATCACGTTATTTTGCGCGGCAATTAGAAAAATACAACCCGACTATCAAATCCTTGGCGGCGAATTGTGCCATTTAAGGTTTCGGCACTGCTGCGATCGGGGTAGCCCTGTACCTCAATGTATGTGCCGCGATAGGATGAGCGTAACTGTGCAGTGGGGACGATCGCCTTTACCCTTTGCAATTCTGATACTAACCCTGTGGGGATAATGACAAAATAGCGTAACTGCCCTACCGATGGGGCTGTGGGACTTGCGGTGACTATGGGGATGGGCTGGATTGGGGCTGGCTGCTGAGAACTAACAGGTTGGGGAATGGCAGGTTGGGGAATGGGTTGTGGCGATCGCACAATTTCGATGGAATTATTAGGGAAATCTGCTCCTGGTACGCCTGGCAAAGGCTCATTAACCGCAGGATTGGGAGTAAAAATAGAGCCGACAGGAGTTGGCAATGAAGTGATGGGTGGATTGCTAGGTGCAGGTAAACTGCCCAACTGCCCCTGCACTGGTCGTACCTGAGCCGTTACGCCAGCTTGATTAAATTCAGCAGCACGGCGTTCTGCCAGATTGAGGTTATTAAATCGCCCTAACTGCACCACCTGCTCACCAGTATTGAGGCGGCTCAAAAACGCATCGGGCGCGATCGCTCTGGCGCGTTGGAGATTGGCGACATTTGGCGAATAAACAAGGTATTGACTAGCACTAGGCACAGTCTGAGCAGCAACAGGCTTGACGTAATTGAGCAATGGACTAGCGCTAATACCGATAAGTGATACTAACCCAATGGCAAAACCACGAAGATATGAACTATGGATCGGCTTCTGTGTGTGGAGTTTCATTTGCTTGCCAGCTAAAGGTCGCGAAGAGTGAAAATTAAAGTGGAAATTAAAGTAAAAGTAGGGAAAAACTATTTTAGGCGGTTTAGGAAAGTTGGGCGCGATTGTAGCATAATCTCTGATTAGTTATTTGCCAAAAGCACAATCTCATTGCTAATTTGATCGATCCCTTTAAGCCACAGCAGTGATATTTGCTGCACCTGCCCCGACTCTAGGGTGACGATGGAAAAACTGCGATAGGTTTGATCGCTTTCTATAATCAAGCGCGGACTGCAAGCAGCATTCAAGAAAACTGTCCCCATGTCATTAGTGGCGATCGCCTCACGGGTACGTTGCGAATTATGCCGCAGACGATGGTGCATATGCCCAAAGGTGACGAGGGGAATCTGTTTGCCCATGCCATAGGATTTAGAAATTGCCTCCATTAAATCTGGATCGCCATAGTCGCCGCCAACGGGCTTCCAGTCTTTACCGCAAGGAGAATGCTCATCAGCCCCCAACCCCCAAGGACCACTATGCCCCAAAAAAATCAGCGTATCCTGACTAGTCTGCTTTACCGCCTCAGTAATACGTTGGGTGGATTCGGTGAAGCAATTAATGCCATAGCGATCGCGATAAAAATGTTGCTTTTTCCATTTGGAGCCGCCAGAGCTAAAGGGACGTGCGCCCACCACCGACAGCCGCAATTCGGGAAAGTCTAGCCAGCCATAACCAACATGGGTTTCTCCTAAAATTTCTAACTGCTGCTGTACCCGATCCTCCTTGGTGCGATCGTAGGGACATTGCTTTTTAGAAGGATTTTTGCTGTGAGGATTGCCTGTGCTGTACCAAGCATCATGGTTGCCTAAGATTATGGCTTTGGGGATATCGAGACTGGCGATCGCCCGCACCACCTCTACTGCCTCATTACCAAAATCCCCCACAAATAGCACTAAATCCACACCCAAAGCTTGCAATGCCAGCCGATCCTCGATGGGTTGCCATAATTCATGGACATCGCCAACCACAGCAATTTTAATCAATGATTTACTTATCAATGGGAACTGGAACATGAAAAATTTGAGGATGATGACCGCATCTAAGATTAATTTTTAAGATCGAAAAGTTGCCACAGACATTCCCAGCCATAAAATAAAGCCAAGTTTGGCAAAACGATAAGCAATACACTCATTGGTAAACCATTATGATGGATCTGTTAGTTAGCTTTGCGATCGGTGCAGGGGTATTTTTCACCGTTGGTGGAGCCTCTTTTAAAATTGTCAATCAGGGGGAAGAGGCGTTGGTCGCTTCCTTTGGCAAATATAAACGCAAACTACCCGCAGGGCCGCATTTTATCCTGCCCTATGTCGATAGTGTTACCTATCGTGGCTCGATCAAAGAGCAAGTGCTTGATATTCCGCCCCAGCAATGTATTACCCGCGATAACGTATCGATTACGGCGGATGCAGTGGTTTATTGGCGCGTTATGGACATGGAGAAAGCCTTTTATCGGGTCGACAACCTGCACCAAGCCATGACCAACATTGTCCTCACCCAAATTCGCGCTGAACTGGGTAGTTTAGAGTTAGATGAGACATTTACTGCCCGTAATAAAATTAATGAAATTTTACTGCGCGATCTTGATGAAGCCACCGATCCTTGGGGGGTCAAGGTGACAAGGGTGGAGCTACGGGACATTTTGCCTGCCAAGGCGGTGCAGGAGTCAATGGAATTGCAAATGACCGCCGAGCGTAAAAAAAGAGCCGCGATCCTCACCTCTGAGGGGGAACGGGAGGCAGCAATCAACAAGGCTAAAGGTTTAGCGGATTCGCAATTGCTCAATGCTGAGGCTTCGCAAAAAGCGGCGATCTTGGAGGCGGAGGGGCAGAAGCAGTCACGGATCTTGAGGGCAGAGGCAGAGCGACAGGAGCAAGTACTCAAGGCACAAGGTACTGCCCAAGCGATGCAGGTACTTTTGCAGTCGATGAAGGGTAATGCTCAAGCACAGGAGGCGCTGCAATTTTTACTGGCGCAAAATTATATTTCTATGGGTACAACCATTGGCTCTAGCGCCAGCAGCAAGGTTATGTTTATGGACCCGCGATCGCTGCCCTCAACCCTTGAAGGGCTGAAGTCGATTGTTGATGTGCCTGAAAGTGGCGATATGTTAAATGACCGTAAATAATACCAAACCAAAAAGAAAGCGCCGCATCGCGCCGCTTTCTTTTTGGATTACACAGAAGGACTGATGGGAATGCGTTTGAGCAGGTGATATTTACAACCCGTTGCCAAAATATGTACCCGCAGATTATGAATGGTAAGCGGTGCTGACCCACTGACCCATAGTTGATTGCTGTAGGAGACTTCGCCAGGGTCGATTACGGTGACAGTGCCGCGTCCCATCACTCGCAAAATATGATTGGGTTCAAAAATGGCAACCGTATCTTCGTCAATGCCCACGCCAAGGCGATCGGGATGGGCAGCGATCGCGGTCATCAAACGTGCCATGCGATTGCGGTTATGAAAATGCTGATCGACAATAATTTCAGGCAAAATATTCAAGCCTGTACTCATATTGATCAATTCCTTATGGGGTGACTCGCCACTGCTGCCCCCTGAGATCATGTGATAACCCATTGCCGCCGCCCCCGCGCTCGTACCCGCCAAGACAATTTTCTGCTCATTAATCCGCTTGGCGATCGTAATTGCAAAGGGGGTATCAGCGATCAAACCACATAGGCGCAACTGATCGCCGCCTGTCATAAAAATACCTGTAAACCGATCCACCAAAGCTTCGGCTTGTGGATAGTCGTGGTGAGGGCGCTCACGAATATCAAGAACCTCAACCTGTTTGGCTCCCAAATCGGTAAAAATATCGTGATAAATTCGCCCAATAATGTCTGGCTCTCTAGAAGCGCAGGGAATAATAGCAATGCAGGCTTGGGAACCACCACAATTTTCTACAAAAGCTTTGAGGATCTTGCGATCTTGAACCTTATCCTCGCCACCACCTATTACCATTACCGCCGATTTGATAATTTGAGTCATGCCCCTATCTATTGCTATATCTTCGTCTAAGTTCAGCATACTAGCAGATTGATCAACAAATTGTTTGAGGCGATTAATTAAGCTAATACCTTGACTCATTTTTGCTTTTGCTGACTCCCCAACAGATTGAATTAAATCCGTTGATGATTGGTTAACTAGCTATGCTGTTAAACATAGCTTTCTGCTAGATATTTCCCTAGATTTTACTAAATTTAGCGGGAAATGGTTGAATATAGTTACATACTTTCCTATAGCATTGTATATCCTTGTATGAGAATTACAGCGTTTTAAACTGGATTAAAACCTAGAGAAAATGTTGAAAGCTTAACTAAGAGCCTGTTTGGAAAGTTTTGATCCCCCTAAATCCCACTTACAAAGGGGAGCTTTTTTAATCTCTCCCCTTACGAAAGGGGGGCTAGGGAATCAAAGCAACTATGGGCTGTAACTCTAGTCGTTTTGCCAACATTCTTGACTAATTAAGTCACAAATGCGATCGCGCAGTAAATATTGATGATCCTCTAGTTCGCGTTCGATTTGACACCATTCGCGATCGCGAAAGAACCGACAAAGATTATGGATCGGCTGACTGCGGCTAAGCTTGCCGCTTTCGATCAAATGCTTTGCCTCGTCTTGGATTGCACCAATTGAATAATAAAGTGTTTGCAGCATAACTAAACTCTTAAGGTAATTCTTCTAGTTGTCTGTGGCTATGGGGTTAAAAGACCGTCAATGGCAACGATAGAAAATATTGACAATCATAATTTAAATATAAAATTTCTAGATATAATTTGGATGTATATCTTTGGTGTCTGTGATTAAGGATACAGACTAAGCTTATCTTGCCACGCAATTTTGCGGAGAATCCAAAACTTAACATAAATTCGATATACAGTTTGTTGAGGTTTTGAATAGTACAGCGAAAACTTTAAAATCATCGCGGAGCAAAACTTCTAAAGTTTTGCTTGGTTGGGTTTGATCGCTAGTCTCTGTAATAAAATCTCTTGATAAACTTTCTCTTGATAAACTTTCTGAAAACTTTCCAAAAAACTTATGCAAATCCCGATCGCAATTATTGATGCTTTTACAGATCAGGTCTTTTGTGGCAACCCTGCGGCAACCGCGATCGTTGATGAATTTCTCGAAGATCGAGTTATGCAGTCTATCGCGGCTGAGATTAACCTATCAGAAACTGCTTTTACAAAACTCCTAGCGCCAAATCACTTTCATTTGCGTTGGTTTACCCCCACACAGGAAGTGCCAATCTGTGGTCACGCGACCCTAGCGATCGCCCATAATTTGCGTGAGTCGGGGGGGATTGATCCTCAGCACCCCTTAATTTTTTCGACCTTGAGTGGTGACTTGCACATTAGCTTCGAGCAGGATTTAATTGTGATGGACTTCCCGTCAGCAAAATATCATCAATGTTCAACGCGATCGCAGCGCATTTTAGCAGAGATGCTCACAGGCAAGATTTACGAGTGTTTGGGGCGCAGCCTTGATTACATTACGGTTTTACTAGAATCTGAGGCATCCGTTCAAAACTTTCGCCCCCAGATGGGGCATATCGCGGAGCTAGATGCTTTGGGCTTGATCATTACCGCGATCGCCGATCACAATCATCCCTATGATTTTGTATCGAGATTTTTTGCGCCCAAGGCAGGCATTCCTGAAGATCCTGTAACTGGTTCTGCCCATTGTTGTCTTGTTCCCTATTGGGCAGCACGTATGGGCAAAGCTGACCTAATTGCCAAACAGCTATCAAAACGTACTGGCATTTTGCAGGTTAGCGATCGCGGCGATCGGGTACTTCTCAAAGGCAGAGCCAAAACCTTCCTGCGGGGTCAAATTAATCTAAATTAATCTATAACTACGTTGCTGAAATGTGCCGTCCTACCGATTGACTGGCAAATATTTTCATTGCAAATATAAGGGCAGAAACACTTTGACCGTAGTTAGTTCATAGGGAATGCTCTCAATCTCTAGCCTGCCCTTGTGGAGTTCGGCTAGGCGCTTGACAATGGGTAAACCTAAACTAGTACCCTGCTGCACATAAAGCTTTTTCTCAAACTTGACATATGCCCCCAGATTTGTCATCTGCTCAGACTCAAAGCCATGACCATGATCGCTCACACATAGGCAATATTCGCGATCATCATAGGTTCCTAACACATTAACAGGACTGCCCTCATGGGATGCTTTAAAAGCATTATCAATAATTTCCTTGGTAATCACATTGAGATAGGAGTCAGAGATCTGAATGCTAGCGTCTTGAATATGCAACTGCAAATCGGATAAACGGTTAGCATTGTTGGCGATATCCTTGGCACAGCTAGCAATCTCAATATCCACAAAAGTTGTTTTGCTGTTAGCAACCTGATCATTCCATTCCGTAGAATTTTCCTTTGACTCCAGTTCCGCATACAACAAAAATTTTTTCACCATTTCGTGCATATCCCGCCCTGCCTTGCGAATTCGCCGCCCAATATCAGGGACTTCATGGGATTCCATTGCGTGATAGTTTTTAACCAAAATGTCCGCCAAGCCCATCACCTCAATCGCAGGGAATAATAACTGATGAGGCAGTGATTTGGAAATATTACTACGCAGATTGTCTAATTCCTGCTTGTAATAGCTACTAATAATGTCTTGCTTTCTAAACTGGGCGCTAATGGCACTTAGCAATTCATCTCTGGTAAATGGCTTAGTCAAATAGTCATCAGAACCTAGTTCCATGCCATGCCGAAAGTCAGCCTTATCAGATTTGGCGCTTAAAAACATAAATGGAATTGCTGTGGTAGCAGAGTTAGCTCGTAAAGCCTGAATAACACCATATCCGTCAACCTCAGGCATCATGATGTCACAAATGACCAAGCTGGGTATGGTCTGCTGTGCTAGATTAATGCCATCGCGTCCATTATTGGCAGTGATAACCGCATAACCCTCTGCCTGCAACATCTTGGCTGTATTGAGCAGAACATTGGGGTTATCTTCGATAAGTAGGATTTTTTTCATATCTACAAATTATGATGGTGTCTAACCTAATATTATAATGATTCTGATAATGATATTGAGTGACTTATTCGGTATCACAGTCATCATCAGCTAGATGATGGATAGGCAAAGTCACCACAAATTCTGTGCCAACATTTAGTTGGCTATTTACCGATATACTTCCTTTGCAAAGGTTGACGCAGTTTCTGACAATTGACAAGCCCAAACCAGTGCCAGGCAATATCCCGACATTTTTACCCCGATGAAAGGCATTAAATAAATGTTCTAGATCATCACTGGGAATGCCAATTCCCTGATCGCAAATAGAAAAAGTAACAGTTTCTTGTGTGACTGTCAAATCAAATTTAACTTGGCTATGCTCTGGCGAATATTTGAAGGCGTTGGTCAGTAAATTGGTTAAAATTTGACGCAATAACTTCTCATCCATATTCACCATGAGGGGAGCGATCTCATTTTGAAGGTGCAGATTTTCAATAACTATATCAGGGGGACTATTCGCGAGATTTCTGTTTGCATCATCAATGACATGGACTTGAAGCCGAGAGTTAATAGTATAGTTTTTCGCAAAGGTTCTTTGCATTTGCCTGAGCAGTTGATTACAGAATTTTAATAGATCAAATTCCGTGGGATTGATTTTGGATTTATTGGTATTTGCCCGACTCAAAAATAATACATCTTCCATCAATGCTGTCATATGTTTGACTTCCGCTTGAATTTGGTGTAATTGTTCTATTTGCTCTTCCTTAGTCCATTCATAATATTCTAACAACTCTGAGGCACTCTGAATTGTCGTTAGGGGTGTGCGAAACTCATGGGAAACAACGGAAATAAAATCTGTTTTCATCTGACTAAGCTCTCTTTCTTGTTTGAGCGATCGCGACAATACTTCTGCCGATAGCTGTAGCTGTTCATTTTGTTCTTGCAAGCGCCTTTGTAGAGAGCATAAACGCAGGTGGGTTTCAATTCTGGCAAGCACTTCAATTAACTGAAATGGTTTACTAATATAGTCCACACCTCCAACAGAAAAGGCTTCTACTTTATCTGATGCATCTTCTACAGAACTAATAAAAATGATGGGAATATCTTCTGTGAATGGATCAGCCTTCAAGCGTGAGCAAACCTCATAGCCATTGATATCAGGCATCCGAATATCTAATAAGATAATATCTGGTGGTCTTTCCTTTACTTTCGCCAAAGCCTCTAGTCCGTTGTTAGCTTGCTCTACTTGATAGCCCTGCCGCAATAGCATTAGAGATAGCAACTGAATATTATAGAGAGTATCATCAACAATCAAAACCAAGTTATCTTTAGGTGATCTAGCCTTTTCGTTGTTTATTGCATCACTTGTTTCATGATTTTCGCGATCTACATTCATAATTAAATCCAACCCCAATCTAATTTGTATAGCCAGTATGGAACTTTCGATTATTTTGCCATGCCTAAATGAAATCAGGCATGGATATCTGGAGCGCATTCTCACCAACTTAGTTCATCAAGTTGGTGATATTGAAATTATTGCTGTAGTTAGCCCTAGCGAAGATGACACGGAAATAGTTGTAAATAACTATGCCCAACGCTATGCTAACTTAAAAGTTGCCCGATCGCTTGCGAGAAACCGCGCCCAAAGATTTAATGATGGCATTGCGATTAGTCAGGGAGAGACGATTTTGTTACATCATCCCGCGACCCTTTTGCCAGAGGTGCGAGTCTTGGCGATCATTAGGCGATCGCTTAGTGCCGTAGCGCCTGAATATTCTAATATTATTTGGGGAGCGTTTTACCATAGCTTTGACGATCAGCATTGGCTGTTAAAGTTCACATCTTGGTATTCTAGCCATATTAGGGCGAAGCAAAAGGGGATTGTTTATTTTGATCATTGTCCCTTTGTGAGTCGTGATTTGCTCACAAAAATCGGCAATATTCCTGATTTAGATATTTTTGAAGATACAGTTCTGAGCGATCGCCTCTGTCAATTTACCAAACCTATGCTAGTGGATGGTACGGTGATTACCTCGGCAAGGCGTTTTCGACAAAGGGGCATTTATCGCCATGCCCTGCTTAATCAATTATTAAAGCTCTGCTATCATCTCAAAATCGATCCTAAACATCTCAACCGCCTCTACGAAAAGCGCTATAGCATTAATACCAAATACTGATAAATACTGATAAATACTTACAGTTGTATAGGAAAATATTTACATGAAAATATTTAGCCGCCAAAATCTGCGCCTGTTCATTATTCTTTTTGTCCTGACGATCGCTATTTTTGGGTTGGGATGGTTCATATTTTTGCGTCCACCCTTGCCAACTCTGAATAGGACAGAAACGATCGCTGGCTCAACTTTGCAAAATATCACATTGACTGAGTTTGATGCTGATGGCAAGCTGCTATGGGAAATTACTGCCAAGCAGGCTGACTATCGAGAGGATCGCAAAATTGCGGATGTGGAAGCGGTGAAGGGCAAGTTTTATCGTGGGGGGGAACTGCTGATGGAAGCGGTCGGCGATAAAGGAACTATTGATCAGGTATCTAGGGAAATTTCTTTGCAGGGTAGTATTGAGGCGATCGCTGTGCAGGAAAAGATCAATATGAAAGCCGATCGCATGGTTTGGAAGTCAGAAGCGGATCTTCTCAAGGCTGGGGGCAATATTGAGATTGAACGCAAGGCTGATAAGCTAAAAATGACTGGCAAAGAATTAACGGCTAAGCCTAGTACTGATGTTTACAGTCTTGAGAAAGATGTGGTTGTCACGATGGTGAAGCCACCATTGAAGATGCAAAGTGAAAAAATCACTTGGGAAGCCCAAAAAAGTCTGGTCTTTTCCGATGTGCCTTTGTCGGTGATCCAAGTGCAGGATAAGCTGCAACTGAAGGCAAATCAAGGTAAATGGGATATTGCTAAGCAGGAAGTTACGTTTACAGGCGACATTCAAGCTGAAGATCCGACCTTAGATGTGAATATCACTGCTAGCATTGCTGCATGGAATTTGGACAAGGAGTTAATTACATTGCCCGAAGCTTTTACGGCAACTAGCAAAGGGCGCGGAATTGTGATCAATGCTCAAAGGGGAGAGGCGCAGGTAAAGGAAGAAAAGATTAATCTTATGGGACAGGTATCTGCAAGTTTGCAGTCGACACAGGGTTTGGTAACAGCCGATCGCGTGGAATGGCAAATTCCCAATAAGTCCATTACTGCCGATGGCAATATCAACTATCGACAGCCTGACAAAGATCTAAATGTGCAGGGCGATCGCGCTGTGGCAAATCTCGAACAGCAAACAGTGACGGTCACAGGGGCAAATGTATTGACCACGCTCACGCCCTAACAGACATCTGCTCAATATCGAGAATTATTTTCGCTATATTTTAGGTTTTCGTTGGCATATTTGTGTTAGAATGGCAAGCCGTATGGGGAATTAGCTCAGTTGGTAGAGTGCTGCGATCGCACCGCAGAGGTCAGGGGTTCGAGCCTCCTATTCTCCATTTTTTACTTTTTACTTTTTACTTTTTACTTTTTACTTTTTACTTTTTACTTTTTACTTGCCCAAGGATGGCAAGGACAATTAGATATTCCATACTATCCAATCTTTCGCAGAGAATATCTTCATCCCGTTCTCCGTTGAGGATTTGCCGAATCGCATTCCAGACAATGTTTTGACATTCTGGATCGACTTCTTGTAATTCAGTTTCTAATTGCTGTCTAACCTCAGTATCGTCAACCGCTCTCACTACACAGTCGATAAGCGGGGCGTGTTGGCTTAGCTCGTACTCAGTGCCTGCAAAATTGGCGCAGGCGGTGCGAGAAAGGCGGCGATATTCCTTTGCTTTGGCTGGATCGCCTTGTTTATCACTAATTTTTGCTAAGGTGTCGTAAGTTAGCCAAATCTCAGATGCCGCAGGATCAATAGTTTGCTGAGTATTTAGTGCCTTTTCTGCTAACTGCTTTGCTTCGTTGAGTGACTCTGGTAATTTTTCCAGTACAGTAGCAAGGTTATTGATTGCCTTAGAATTACTTGGTTTATCTCCAATATCCTTGAAATAGCGCACTGTCTTGCGAAACCATTCCTCAGCTTCTCTTGGCTTTTGTTTAGCTATGCTCAAAATTGCTAACTGATTCCAATTCATCAATTTTTTGCAACACAGCGTAACTTGCCAATTGCATCTAAACCTAATGCCGTCACACCATTACGCTTTGAATAATTTGCAGCCAACTTAGAAAACTGCTGTAAGTCAGCAGCCCTAAAACCCTTGACTACCGTACCCCTTACCAAGTATTGTTTGCTGCATCGAAACTCGTTACATTTCATGTTTGAGTTAGTGGCTGTATCAATGAAACCTATCAAAGCAAGATGATTACTAACCTTCCCAATCAATTTGATCATCATGCCAATGCAAGCGATCGCCTACAACCTGACGACTGGCTGTATGACCGCGCTGTTTTACAATGGCTCTCTAATTCCACTTTAACTACCCAATTACCGCTTCCATATCAAATTTTTGGTTGGTATAGTCATCTATACTTCCAACTGACAAAGCAGAATTATCTCAAGGGGGGTAGAGGACTATTTCGGTTCATCTCAAAGGTTTTTTCGAGATTTTATCCCGACCGCGATCTTGAATTAGAACTAACTAACTATCGCGTGTTCCTCAATCCCACAGATATGCGGCTGTTTCAGGTGGTAAATGAATTGTCTGAACGCGATACTGACATAGCCGTGCTATCACATTTGCTTAAGGAAGGGGATACTTTTTTAGATGTGGGGGCAAATCATGGTAGTTTTGCGATCGTTGCCAGCAAATTGTTAGGTGCAGATGGCTTGGTGATTGCGGTAGAGCCGCAGCCAAGACTAGCAAAGGCGATCGCAAAGTCTTTAAGTGCCAATGCTTTATGTAAGTTCCATATTTATAACCTAGCGGTAGGCGATCGCGACGGTGAAATTGAACTATTAGTTCCCATTGGCACATCTGGCTCAGCAGGTATATTTCCCGAACATTCAGCCACCCATGATCACAATGCGATTAAGGTTCCATTACGCCGTTTTGATCAGTTGGTCGATTGGCAAAACTTCACGGGGAGGGTAATGCTTAAACTAGATGTGGAAGGTAGCGAATGTGTATTTTTAGAAGGTGCAAGGCAAATGATCACATCCCTCAAGCCCAAGTTGATCATTGAGGTGCATCCCAATAGCCTCAAAGCCGCAGGGGCGACAGGCGATCGCCTCAAACAACTGCTCCTCGAACTAGGCTATAAGCATTACGCAGAATTGCATGAATGGGATCTTCTTTATCCTTTAGAAAATCTCAACACCAGTCAGCAGCGCAATGTGATGATTGTTTAAACTGCGATCGCGGCGATCGCGGGTGGTATAGCTTTCTCGGTTTTTAGTGTATTCATGAGCTACCTAGCAAAACCCCCTTGGCTCATGATGCACAAAAAACCTAAAATTGTTGCAAATTACAAATCTTGGCTTCAAAAGTCGAATTACTAAACTAAGATAGACAAAGCTAAAGAGATTGCCTAATTTGTGACAAAATAATGGTAATCCCCAGCGATCTGCAAAAGTTTTTGATGAGGGTTACGGATGTTAAAACAAATTAATTGGCTAATTGCCGCCGTCGCAGTTACGACCCTTGCTTCCTTTGCGCCTGCATCCTTGGCGGCTCAATCTTCTAAACCAGCTCCTGCCGAGCTAGAAAATGTTGTGGCGGCTTTAGACCGAGCCGCAAGCGCCCAAGATATTGAAGCAGTGATGAAATATTATGCGCCTAGTTTTAGTCATGGCGATGGGCTGAACCGCGATCTATACAAAAAAGCGCTCCGAGAGTTGTGGCAGAGCTATACCAATATTAGTTATCGGACAGAAATTTCTAAGTGGCAGAAGCAGGGGGATTTGATCACTGCGGAAACGATCACGATGATTCAGGGCAAGAAAGGGGATCAAAGCGATGACTTCAAGCTCAATGGGCGCATGGTCACGACCCAAACCTATAAATCTGTGAATGGTCAGTTGCAGGTGGTATCTCAACAGGTTTTGTCTGAGCAGTCATCCTTGAGTTCGGGAGAGGCTCCACCATCGGTACAGCTAAATATGCCTGAGTTGATCGGTGTCGGGCGGCAATATGTCCTTGATGCGATCGTGACGGAACCCTTGGGAACAGGTTTGTTGTTAGGGGCGGCGATCGAGGAGGCAGTGGATGCCAAAAATTTATTGAATGAAAATACGATTAATTTGCGTCCTCTCAGGGCTGGCGGAGTCTTTAAAATTGGTCAAGCGCCCTTTAAATCGGGCGATCGCTGGATTTCGGTGGTGCTAGTCCGCGAGTCGGGTGTCACAATCGCGAGTCAACGCTTACGGGTGAGCCGTGATTTTACTGGCAATCAATACACACCTTTGCCAGAGCCAGATACTACCCCCACCCGTGTCCGCCCCCGCAATGACAATCGTCAGACACTATAAAAATCCAATAAAGCCCAATAAAGCAATAGCTATGCTGTTGCTTTATTGGGTTGTCAATTCATAGAACTGTAGTTAAAGCAAAAGTGCAAAGGCTAAGCCTTTGCACTTTTGCTAAGCGGCAACTTCTTCAGTGACTACTACATCTTCAGCGTTAGGAATTTCAGCATCCAAATCTTCCTCAACAGCTTCTGGCTCCAATTTGACCGTCAAGTAACGAATCACATCATCACCAAGACGCATGGTCTTTTCTAGACTCTCAATGGTACTAGGGATAGCACTATAGTTTACTTGAATATAAATACCTTCGCGATGTCCCTTGATGTCATAAGCAAGTCTGCGTCTGCCACGGTGTTGCACCGTGAGATCTTCAGAGCCATGCTGTACTAAGAAATCTTGATATTTAGCGATCGCTGCGTCAATTTCCTGATCGGGCAGGTCGGGACGCAAGATATACATGGTTTCGTACAAACGTTTGACAGTCATTTAGTTATTTCCTTACGGTCATTAGTTGGCTTCTAAGCATAGAACACAGAAGCAAGGATCTGTCATTATAACCTGAGCGTGACTATCTACAGCAAAAATATTTGCGAATCACTTTGTAAGTCACATTTCCAAATCCCAGCCTATTGAGGCTTTCAGTAGTATAGAAGCCATTTTAAAGATATTTCTGGGTTTTAAGTAAATGCAAGGCGCTCTGTGAAAATTACTATACAGAAGATCAGCCCACACCCACTGCAATGTTTTCAGATTTACAAACTTTGCATCGGGCAAACTTTATTAAATCCTAAAAATAGATTAACAGCAAGTAACAATCGTCTTTATTTATTCTTGATCATGATATAATATTGACATAAAAATCTTGACTTGCGAATATGTTCAGCACCAGAAAGTAAGAAAATATAACCCCAAATGCTAAAAACTGTAATTGAGAATAAAGTCATTGCTAATGTTTTAATTGTTGAAGATGAGCTAGTGACAGCCCATGCGCTTTCTGATGTTTTGGGCGAGTTAGGTTATCGGGTTCTAAAGATTGTTGATAGTACAGATGGGGCGATCGCCGCAATTCATCAGCAAATTCCTGACATTATCTTAATGGATATCAAATTAAGAGGTTCAGACTTTGGCATCACTGCGGCTCACGAGATCCAGAAAATTATCCAAGTACCCATTATTTACATAACTGCTTTTAGTGATCCTGAAACCCAAGCCCAAGCCCTTGCCACCTCTCCCTATGGGTACTTTACGAAGCCCCTGCGCTATGCGGAGGTGAATGTGGCTATTAATATTGCCCTGAGAGAATATCGCGAGCATCAAATTTTGCAAGAGGCACTTCTCAAAGAAAAAGAACTGCATCATCTAAAATCGCGTATTTTGGCGATGGCTTCCCATGAGTTTTCAACCCCTATGTCCGTAATAAGACTGTTGATTTGGAAGTTGCAAAATTTTGAGGATCAATTAACTAAGGAAAGCCGCGCCAAAAATTTCGCCTCAATTCAATCAGCAATCAAAGATATCAACTGGCTACTAGAAGAAATTAAGTTTATCTCTTGTTCTGATTCAGGTAAATTCCCCTTTCATCCTGAAGATGTGGATGCGATCGCCTATTGTCAGCAGTTGGTAGAAAGCTTGCAGGACGATGAAAATAGCCGTAAATGCAAGATTCAATTTCATAGTCATGGTCAATGTCAAAAACTAAGAATCGATAAGAAATTGCTGTGGCATATTGTCATGAATTTAGTCTCTAATGCGGTTAAATACTCCTATGATGGCGGTACTGTGGATGTGGATTTGACCTGCGAACGTCAGCACCTAACCCTAAGAATTAGCGATCATGGCATTGGCATTCCTAACGAATATTTAGAAAACTTATTTTTGCCATTTTTACGCGCTGAGAATGTAGGTCATGTCAAGGGGTTGGGCATGGGGCTATATATTGCGAAGCAGGCGATCGAGGCGCATCAGGGCAAGGTGACTGTGGAAAGTGAAGTGAATGTGGGGACAAAATTCACGGTGGTTTTACCAAGCGCCACTGCGGCTCTCAAATGAATGCAGCCATAGAAAGGCAGGGGCAGTTCATGAATTGCCCTAGCTTTTTCTATGCCATGCTCAACTAAAAGCGCCAATATTTTTAGGTTAATCTGTAAATAATTACAAAGTTTGATGAATTTAACTTAAGAACAACTGGTTATTGTGCTAGTTGAACCATAGGATAATGAAAATAATTTTTTATAAGTAATTAGACCTAAACTATGACTCTTTTAAACCTCAATTTACTCGCTGCGGCAGTACCCACAACCCCAACTTGGTCATTCAACGTAGCCCTAATCATGATCACTGCCAATGTGTTTGCGTTGGTTGTCGGTCGCTACGGCATTAAAGTCAAGGGTGTTGGACCTAGTTTGCCCGTTCAGTTGCCAGGGCTATTTGCTGGATTTGGTTTACCTGAGTTATTAGGTATTACTAGCTTCGGGCATATACTTGGCGCTGGTCTAATTTTGGGCTTGGCTCAAGCTGGATTGTTGTAATTGTAAAGCCTATTGAGGCTTTTAGCAGTATAGCAATGTTTTTGAAGTATGTTTGAAAGTGGTGCGAAGCGCCACTTTCAAACATACACTAAGCTTGAGAGAATGACAGACTGCTCACCAAATTCATGAAAAAGCGATCGCTTTTGAAGCCACTAAAGGTTTTTTGGCAAATATTTTGCCATGTTTGGTTATCAACGCTGATCGCTTGGGGTTGTGTTTCTAAATATTCCACAAAACTCATGCCGCCGATATGGGTGAGATAGGCAGCAGTAAACGCTTGCATCGAGCCACCGATCGCATAGGTAAGAGCATTCACCTTAAAACAAGTCGCGATCGCTGAGGTGGCAACCTCCACACAGCCTAGCTGCAATAAATTCTGAGCGATAATCATGGCGTACTGCTGAGCCTGTGACCAATTGAGCGGACGCTCGTACACCTTTGCCAGATCCATGAGCATTTGTGTATTGATGGCGGCTCCTGCCAATAGGTCAAGGGCAGGAATCGGATTAGCAAATACCGTAGTGGCAGCGATCGCTTGATAGCGTTGAATGATCACCTTGGCATCTTGGCGGCGCTGTTGGTTGATCGCTGATTCAATTTCTTGCAATAAACCTGCAATTTGCAAATGTGTATTCTGAATTAATAAATCTTCCCATTCATTAGAAAGAATGGACTCAATGCGTTCTTTTAAACTCATGACATCAGCAGGTAGCTCTTCCCACCATTCTTGAAGAGCGAGTTCTGTAATTCCTAAGTTGCCAAGATCAGGATTGGCATATTGACGCACTTTGATCGGATTCGGCTTAGCAGCTATAGCAACAATATTGATCGCCTGCAAAAAAGATTTAGTGTGATTTTGCAACTGTTCAAGGATTAACTGGCGATCGCTTGGCAAATATAAATCAGTTTTATTAAATGCTAAAATCAACCGCTTCCCCAGCCTTGCCAGCCTTTCTAGCTCTTGATATTCTGTATTGGTCAAATCCCCTGCTGTCACAAATACCAAGAGGTCGGCATTTTGAGCATCTTGAATTGCTACCCCTTCACGCTGCCGCCCCAACTGCCCCATCTCTTGAATGCCCGAAGTATCCACCAGCGAGATTTGACGCTTGAATTTTTGATTTGATTTTTGATTTGATTTTTGATTATGATCTAAATAGCGATATTCCTGTCGGGCGCTCGTTGTGCCAATGGCAGGATCGGTCTTACCCACAGCACGATCAAGCAAAGCATTAATGACAGAGGTTTTCCCCGCCGAACCTGTACCAAATACCACAATTTGAAAATGGTTTTTCTGAAGATTAAGGGCGATCGCTGCCGCCCTATTTTGCACCTGTGTCCGCAGATCCTCATCTCCAATTTTCAGACTAAGTTGCTGCACCCGTTGCAATTCTCGCGCCAAGGCATCACGACTATGCTCCTGCGGTTGCTCAATTACATTCGCCCAACTTCGCCTAACGTTGACTAATAGCAGTGATCCTCCCGCCGCCACTGTCATTATGCTGAGCAAGTGCCAATCATGCTCAAGACCAAACAAAGCATTGGCGATCGCCGCCGCACCAGCAATCCCGACACCTAACCAGATTTTTTGACGAGACCAAGAGGGGGTAAAATTCAACATTCAATTCAACGTTTACGCCTAGAAACAAAAATTAAGCCAAGAATTAAGCCGAAAATTTAAGCTAGAAATTACAAACAAAAATTACAAACAAAAATTACAAACAAAAATCATAAGCAAGATTATATAGCTTATAGGGAACCTCTAAGCCGATTTCATCTATAGAAGGTTTTTGAAAAGTACCACTTCCCAAAAATCTGCTGGGTTTTAAGTTAGCGCTAAACGCTGTATTTTCAATATGTGTTAGGATCGCATCTCTGAATCATAAACAGTCTCTCATCAAGCCTATGTCCGCCTTGCCCGCCATTGCTGTTCTGGCAATCTTGATTTTGGTACATGAACTCGGTCACTTTATGGCTGCCCGCATTCAAGGCATCCATGTCAATCGCTTCTCAATTGGTTTTGGCCCTGTACTTTGGAAATATCAGGGCAAGCAAACTGAGTATGCCTTACGCGCGATTCCCCTTGGGGGCTATGTGGGATTTCCTGACGATGATGAGGAGAGCAATATCCCCCTAGACGATCCTAACCTCATGCGAAATCGTCCTATCTTTGATCGGGCGATCGTGATTAGTGCGGGTGTAATTGCCAATTTTGTATTCGCTTACTTGGTTTTGCTAGTCATGACCTTGAGCGTTGGCATTGGCTCAGTCGATCAACCAGGGGTCAGGATCACCAAAATTTTGGAACCTAATGCTCCAGCCGCGATATCAGGTTTACAGGCTGAGGATGTGGTTTTATCGGCTAATGGCATTAAATTTGATACGAGCCTGACCACTCTAGATCGATTTCAAAGCTTAATTGCTAAGAATGCAAACGAAAAGGTGGATTTGCAGGTCATGCGTGGGGAGCAGTTAATTGATCTGACGGTAATGCCTAATGGAGCGGCGGGTAAAGGCAAAATCGGAGTGCGCTTAGACTTTACGGGTAAGCCCCATCGCCGCGCTGTGCGTAATCTTGGCGAAGCTTTTGATAGTGCCACTCAGAGCTTTGAGCGATTGGTGGTGATGACAGTCCAAGGGTTGCGACAGTTGGCAACCAATTTCCAAAATACGGCTTCGCAGTTGTCTGGTCCTGTGGCGATCGTGGCGATGGGTTCGGAGTTGGTTAAGTCGGATGCGGCAGCTTTGTTTGATTTCACAGCAATTATTAGCATCAATTTGGCAATTATTAATATTTTGCCCCTGCCTGCCTTAGATGGTGGTCAATTAGTGTTTTTGGCGATCGAGGCGCTGCGCGGTGGTAAGCCACTGCCAGAGGAGTTTCAAAATAACGTAATGCAGGGTGGTTTGGTGTTGTTATTAGGTTTGGGTGTGGTGATGATTTTTAAGGATTCCTTCAATCTGATCCAGCAAAGTGGCATTTCACCTCTGTAAATGCAAGAGTTGTGAATATGCAAAAAATGCCGATCTGACACACCACAATAGCAAGCCTTGCAAGCCTTGTAATTACTGTCAAATAGAGCGAAAGTAAGAGTATGCCTTGTGGTTGCCCAACTCTTTTTCAATCTCAAAATTGATCACTCCCCAGCGTGGCTCTTCGGTCTCAGGTGGGCTAAACTCCACGCTTAGACCATATAGGCGCAATTGGTCAGGGTCATTGTCGCTAGATTCTAGGTAGGGTTTGACGATGGTGCTGTAGCGATCGGCTATGATGACTTTGATGGCTCTATATCCTTGGGTATAGAGCTGATCGATGTGTTCATGGATCTCAAAGCGAATGCCGTCGGGGTGGTTATGTTGTCTGTACCATTGATCATCCCACAGCCGCCATTGGCGATCGGACTGTAGATGGACGAGATCGCGGTTGTTGGTGGATACTTCAAATGCGCCATGTCTTGGGCAGAGATAGGTGTCAGTTAAGACTAGGGCGGGAATAGTTTCTTGACAATGGGGACACTTAATCTCGGAGCCAAAAATAGGATATTGTGACACAGTGTTATTAGCTGTTGGTTTTACTCTAAAAAACATTACAACAGGGATTGAGCAAACTTCGCTGGATATGAGTTAAGTGCTAATCTCTGGACGTTTCTCAGTATATACTCCCTTCCTAGTTAAAGATTAGACGGCGCGGCGCAAAGCACTGCTTTCAAAAATATTTCTGGACAAAATATTTCTGGACAAGTTAAACCTCAATTGGCTGTAGTTTGACTTGTTTGTACATAATGACAGTCTTATTGACTTGAGGTGGCATTGAGGATGAAAAATCTTGATTATTGGTTCAGATGACACAATCTAAAAATCTGGAAGCCATTACAATTGTCGCAGTGCAGTAATTTTGGTCAGAGTCTCTGCCTGGTGATGCTGTTGCTGTCAATTTCAATATTTTTTTAATGCAAGGTCTACATGGCAAAGACCAATCTTAAAACACAGTGGGAGTCGCGAGTCAGCTACGCAGAGAAATATCTGCGTTGCTTTGTGGATTTTTGTCCTGTGCCGATCGCCATGTTGGACTGCAATTTGCGTTATGTGTTGGTTAGTCAAGCTTGGGTTAAGTTGTTAGGTGTACCAAGGCTGAAATTGATCGGAACTGGTATTTACGATTCTTTGCCGATCGCCCTTAATCATCGCCATGCCCTAGAACGGTGCTTGAGTGGTGGACAAATGCGATATAGCGCTGAGGTGGAGCTAGAAAATCGCGATCGCCTATTGCAACTTTATCAGTTACAGGTGCAGCCTTGGTATAGTGACGATGGCTCAACGGGGGGCATCGTATTAGCGCTGAGTCCTACGCAGGATGTCAAATCACTCCAACAGCAGTTGGCACAGGAGATTGCGGAGCGTGAGCATTTTGAAGAATCTTTTCATAAGGTGGGGACAGCCTTAGAAAGTGCTAATGATGCTGTATGTATTACTGATGAAAGGGGACAACCAATCTATTTAAATTTGGCATTTAACGAATTGTTTGCCTATGAGCTGCGGGAATTGCAATATTCATCACAGTTTATCAGGCTGTTTGCCAATGAAGCGATCGCACAGGCGATTCATAACGCGGTGATGCATGGCGGTAATTGGTCAAGTGAATTGGATATGTACGATCGCTATCGGCAAGCCATTCCTGTATTTTTGCGGGTCAATCCTGTTAAAAATCATATGGGGACAGTGGTTGGTTCCACCTATGTTTGTACGAATATTCGTGATCGCAAGGCAGCAGAGGCGGAAATCAATAAAAGCTTTGCCGCCTTGGGCGCAACCCTAGAGGCAACGGCTGATGGTATTTTGGTACTCGATGCGATCGGCAATATCATCATCTGCAATCAAAAATTTGTGGATTTATTGCGAATTCCCAAAAGAATTTTCTCATCCCATGATGATTCCCACATTTTGAAATATGTGGCTAAACGGGTAAAGTCGGCGAAATATTTACATACCTTTGGCAAGGGGTTAGAAGATGACCAAAATAGCTTTGAGGTGGTGCAACTAGATGATGGGCGCACTTTAGAATGTTACTCGCAACCGCAACATATTTTTGATAGCTGTGCGGGGCGGGTATGGAGTCTGCGCGATATTACAGAACGCCTAGCTTCGGAGGCATTAGTCAGGGCTTCAGAGGAGAAATATCGCCTACAGGCGGAAATGCTCGAACTAGCTTTGCAGGAGCTAAAAAGCACTCAGTCGCAACTAATTCAGGCGGAAAAAATGTCGGGACTAGGGCAGCTTGTGGCGGGTATTGCCCATGAGATCAATAACCCTGTAAATTTTATCTATGGCAATTTGTCCTATGCTGATAGTTATACGAAAGAATTGTTGGGTCTGGTGGAAATGTACCGACAGACTTATCCTGAGCCAACAGAGGCGATCGCCGAAAAATTGACGGAGATTGATATTGATTTTCTGACGGAGGATTTTGTCAAGCTGGTGAGTTCCATTCGCCTTGGCGCAGAACGGATTCAAAAAATTGTCCAGTCTTTGAATAAATTCTCCCGTAGTGATGAGGAGGGCTGTAAGTTTGTGGATATTCATGAGGGGATTGATAGCACACTTCTGATTTTACAAAGTCGCCTCAAAGCCTCTTGCCTGCGTCCTGAAATTCTGGTGGAAAAGCACTATGGAGATTTACCTCCAATAGAATGCTATGCAGGGCAACTCAACCAAGTGTTTATGAATCTTTTGGGCAATGCCATTGATGCCTTAGATGAGGATGCTAAAAACAATGGCTCTTGGCAAATTATTAGCGAGCGCCCCCAATGGGTGCGTCTCGATGGTAAAGTCTCTCAGATTGTCATTAAAACTGAATTGCAAGATGGCGATCGCCTGCTGATTAAGGTTGCCGATAATGGCAATGGTGTACCAGACAATATTCGTAATCGCCTGTTTGACCTGTTTTTTACCACCAAGCCTGTGGGCAAAGGGACTGGGCTAGGGTTGTCGATTTCCTATCAGATTGTGACTGAAGTGCATCATGGCAAGCTGTCATTTAATTCAGAATTGACCAAGGGAACAGAATTTATCATCGACATTCCCTTATTGCAACCCAAAGCATTTGACTGATTACTCCCTTATGCTTCTGTCAGTCAATCAGGAGCGGCGTTGCATATATTCATAATGAAACGGCTGCAAAACAAAAAATTATTAGATGTAGGGGTCGCGCCCCTGTGCCTACCCCCGTAGGAATTTGGGCAACTAAGGGGGGATTCGGGCAACCACGGAGGGATTCGGGCAACCACGGGGGGATTCGGGCAACCACGGAGGGATTCGGGCAACCACGGAGGGATTGCCCCTACCAATAACATTATGAATATGTGCAAAATGAATATGTGCAGCGCCCAATCAGGAGCAGGGCGGCAGTTTGCGTAGCTTCATCAAACTACTGTACAATATTAAGCAACTGTTAAGAGAAAAGAGATGATTGTCGAGAATAGTGAAGTAATTTTAGCGGTCAAGGACTTGACTGCGGATGTGGATGGAGTCCAGATTTTGAAAGGGCTGAACCTAGAAATTAAAGCGGGTGAAGTCCATGCAATTATGGGTCCCAACGGCTCAGGAAAGAGTACCTTTTCTAAAATATTAGCTGGGCATCCTGCCTACACCGTCACAGGCGGCGCAGTGATTTACAAGGGGCAGAACCTTTTAGAACTAGCAGCTGAAGTTAGGGCTAGGGAAGGTGTATTTCTAGCATTTCAATATCCATTGGAGATTCCTGGGGTAACTAATTCTGACTTTTTGCGTTTGTCCTATAACAATCTTCGCAAACATCAAGGATTGGAGGAACTGGATATTATCGATTTTGATGATTTTATCCAAGAGAAGTTAGAAATTGTGGAAATGAATCCTTCATTTCTGAGCCGCAGCGTTAATGAAGGATTTTCGGGTGGCGAGAAAAAGCGTAACGAGATCTTGCAGATGGCGATTCTAGACCCTACCTTGGCGATCCTTGATGAAACAGATTCGGGCTTAGATATTGATGCCCTCAGAATCGTGGCAAATGGTGTGAATAAGCTGTCAACCCCCCAAAATTCTTCACTGGTAATTACCCATTATCAACGGCTGCTAAATTACATCATTCCAGACTTTATCCATGTGATGGAAAATGGGCGCATTATCATGACAGGTGATAAGAATTTGGCTTTGGAATTGGAAGAAAAAGGCTATGACTGGCTGAAGGAAGAAGAGGCGGTGTTGGCATAATGACTATTCCAATTTCTGAATCGGTTTCTGAATTAGTTGATGCCCAAGATCTCAAGGGTGCGGCAAGTATTCGCAGTAAGCGGGCTGTCAATGGTCAGCAGTTTGCGGCGCAGGTGATGGGGTTGAGTGCTGAGATTGCCCCTGCGGTGGTGGCGGAGTTGCGGCAAGCTGCCAGCGATCGCCTGCGTGCTTTGACCTTCCCCACCACCAAGGACGAAGAGTGGAAATATACCGATATATCGGGTTTGGGAGAGCTTAGCTTTGCCGATCGCCCTGTTGATATGCAGGCAGCTATTGCTCTATTGGCGCAACACCGCGCCCCCGAAGCGATCGGCTCTAGCCTTGTGTTTGTCAATGGCAAATACAGCCCAGAGTTATCGGACTATTCCCAGATCGCTCAGGGGCTAGTAGTTGGCACTTTGACCACCCTTGACGATCTCATCTTGCCAAAACTGCGATCGCACCTTGCCCAGCACCCCGACACCCAAGACTATTTCGCCAGTCTCAATACAGCTAGTATCAACGATGTGGCGATTATTATCGTTCCTAAAAATCTTGTGATTGAAGCTACTGTGCAAGTGATATTCATCACCGCGCCCGCATCTGGTCAAGAAACCTTAATCACCCAACCCCGTTGTTTAGTGGTTGCCGAAAATCACAGCAGTCTCACCCTAGTGCAGAGCTTTGTCGGCGTTGAGGATCAAGTCTATGTCACCAATGCCGTTACCGAAATTTGGTTGGCGGAAGGCGCTCAAGTTAACCATACAAAAGTGCAGTGGCAGGGGGCAGCATCGGTGCATATCAGCACCACCGCGATCGCCCAAGCAAGAAATAGCACCTACAAAAATCAGGCGATCGGCTTAGGGGCAAAGCTGTCCCGCCACAATTTGCTAGTGCAGCAAATGGCAGAGCAGACCGAAACTTCCCTTACTGGTCTATCTCTTACCGATGGCGATCGCCTTGCCGATACCCATTCCTGCATCGCCCATAACTATCCCTATGGCTCTAGCCAGCAGTTGCATAAATGTATTGCCGATGGTCGATCGCGTACCGTATTCAATGGCAAAATTCAGGTTGCTAAGTTGGCACAGCAAACCGATTCATCGCAGCTTAGCCGCAGCCTATTGCTATCGCGCCAAGCAAGGGTGGATACCAAACCGCAGCTAGAAATTTTTGCGGATAATGTCAAATGCGCTCACGGTGCAACCGTCAGCCAGCTTGATGCCGATGAGATCTTTTATTTACAAAGTCGGGCGATCGATGCGGAGAGTGCCGCCAAACTGCTTACCTATGCCTTTGCCGCCGAAGCGATTAATTACATCCCCGTGGTGTCAATCCAGCGATCGCTAGGTCAGTTTGTTTTAGAAAAGACAAAAACCATTTAAAACAAATTCCCAAATGGCTAT
The DNA here is from genome assembly GCF_014696345.1 of Pseudanabaena cinerea FACHB-1277. Lineage (GTDB taxonomy): Bacteria > Cyanobacteriota > Cyanobacteriia > Pseudanabaenales > Pseudanabaenaceae > Pseudanabaena > Pseudanabaena cinerea. Next base: position 20,922 of record NZ_JACJPY010000015.1, on the reverse strand, counting down.
GCCATTTGGGAATTTGCTTTGGTTAACGCTTTTTAACGTCCTTTGCCATATTCAGGAAAATATCCATACTAGAATCAACGCGGGTATTAATCTTTTTGGGTTCAAAGGATGGTTGGGCGATCGCTTCCGATGTCTTGTTAGAATTTTCAGCAACTTCATCAACCTCGGCTTTTTCCGTTGCCGAAACCGACTCTATGATTTCAGCCCCTTTCACCCCATTGACGGTTGGAAAGGTTTTCTTTACTGCTTTAGGGGTTCGCATATAGTTGATATCGCCAAAGGTCTTAGCGGCATCTTGATCGAGAAAGTAAGAAGACTCAGAATTTTCAGAGTCTTTATTGTTATCCTTTTTACCAAACAAACCAAAAAGTGCCATAGAGATTACCTTTTTCTAGATTTTTACAGGAAGTTAATTTATATTGCGTTTTCAAGCGATATGTAACATTTTAGCAATATATAGCCTATTCAAGCTTTATCCGCAATTATGTTGGGTGGGTTACGATATAGCAAGGAGATTTTGCGTCAATTGCTGAGAGAAGAAATCATGCGCGAGTCAGTAACTTATCAAGATTTACTTGCCAAAGGTGTGCAGCAGGGCATTCAGCAGGGCGAGCTAGATTTGGCTTTACGTTTATTGCGGCGTAAATTTGGGGATCTGCTCGATCGCTTAGTCAAAAAAATTAAAGCTTTATCGCTAAAACGTTTAGAGGCTTTTGGGGAGGCGTTGTTAGATTTTCAGAGTCTCGATGATGTGACGGTTTGGCTAAGTCCTAAAACACAATCTAAAAAATCAGCATCTAAAAAAATCAGCGCCCAAAGATATCGGTTAGCAAGATTATGACTGCACAACTATTAGTACCCAGCTTATCGCCTAATCAGGAAGTGCCAAATCCAGATCAGCCCCATGTAATGCGATTTACGATCGCCCAATTTCAACTGATGTATGAGCGCGGTGTATTTGCCGATAGCGATCGCTATGAGTTAATTAACGGAGAAATTATTGCGATGTCACCAATTGGGCTAAAACACGCCGTTTCTGTAGGGCGATTTTCTAAAAAGCTTGAGTCAAAGCTAAGGGAGCAAGTCATTATCTGGGTGCAGAACCCTATCGATCTTGGTAACAAATCACAGCCACAGCCAGATATTGTGGTTTTGAAATATCGTGATGATTTTTATGAGGAGGGTTTGCCAACGCCTGCGGATATTTTGTTAATTATTGAGGTTGCTGATAGCTCCCTTGAATACGATCGCGATGTGAAGGCAAAGCTCTATGGTGTCGCAGGGATTCCGCAGATGTGGTTATTTGATGTGAATACCAAAACGATTACAGGCTTTTCGCAACCCTCAGAGTTAGGCTATAAGCAAACCTGTCTTTATACTCAAGGCGATCGCCTCTCCATACTTGCCTTTGATGATGTGGTGTTTGAGTGGCAAGAATTGTTTTGATTATGCTCTAGTAAAGATGTTTTGAATCAATTGCTTACTAACTAGCAATTAATAGCTTAACGGGGTCATAGCATAGATCTACGGATCTACTCTTTCGGTCTTTACGCTTACACCTTTCTATTTTGATATTTATCATTGGGAATCTACTACAGGCGATCGCTAATACTAAATTCAGACACAACTACGCCGTTTCTGAATGTAAAAACCTTTGCTGGATTTGGTTTTCAATTAACGAAAGTGTCATCATGTTTTCATTAAAGAGTAACGATGACAAGAGCTTTAAATTAACTACGACTTGATGGCTTAATTAGCTGGAAGAATCACTATTTGACATTGCATTCAAGTTTTAATAATTAAATCAGGAAGAAAATATTGTGGCTAAGATTGGTTTGTTTTTTGGGACTCAGACTGGTAATACTGAGAGCGCGGCTGAAGAGATCCAGTCAAAAGCTTAATTATGTGTAGGATGCGTTAGTGCTGCGTAACGAATCAATTATAAACAGCCTCAATTATACCTAATGATGGGTTACGCTTTCGCTAACCCATCCTACGTTTAAGTCTAACAACTTATCTTATGGCACAAGCTAGTATTAGAGTCCTTAGGTTAATTTGAGTCAATGTTAGTTCAGAAAGTTAAATTTAATTATTTGCTGCGCGATCGCTTCTTACCCACGTTAGGTTTGTTGACGATTGGACTGCTATTGACAATGGCAGTTTCCCTATGCAAAGGGGCTGTTCCCCTGAGTTGGAACGAACTCTGGCAAGCGCTTTGGCATCAAGGCGAATCGGTCAATCAAACGATTATTTGGGAATTGCGATTACCGCGCATCATTGCCGCGATGGTGGTCGGTGCGGCGCTGGGAATGTCAGGAGCTTTGCTGCAAGGAATGTTGCGAAATGGACTTGCCGATCCCTTTGTGTTGGGCATTTCCGCAGGGGCGGGACTCGTGGCGATCGCCATGATTACCCTTGGCGTAGTCCAAACCTTAGTTCCCATAGGCGCATGGGTAGGTGCGATCGCTACGGCAACTCTCGTTTATACCCTTGGCTATTTGGGCGGGGGGCTATCCGTTGAGCGCTTGATTTTGGCGGGTGTGGCGATTAGTTCCATGTTTGGCGCAATCCAAACTACGCTGCTCCTGCTTGCGGATGATGGCAGGATTCAATCGGCATTGAATTGGCTAATTGGTAGCCTCAATGGGCGCGGCTGGGCTGAGGTGAATAATGTTGGTCTCTATGTGGGTATGGCGCTAATCGCAGGTTGTCTATTAGCTCGTCCATTGAATTTGCTGAATCTTGGCGACGACCTCGCCTCAGGATTGGGAACTTCGTTAGTGCGATCGCGTTTAGCGATCGGCGCAGTGGCGAGTTTACTGGCAGCGAGTGCTGTCAGCATGGCGGGGCTAATCGGTTTTGTCGGCTTAGTCGTACCTCATGGTGTGCGCTTGCTCGTCGGTTCTGATTACCGATGGATTTTGCCATGCTCCGCGATTGGTGGTGCTTGGGTGTTGACGCTTGCGGATTTGCTATCGCGACTCGGTACGGTGGAATTACCTGTGGGCGCAGTGACGGCGCTACTGGGGTCGCCATTATTTATTTGGTTACTCTATCGGCGCGGTCAGAGAGGTTAGTAATGGATAATCATGATTCCTATAATCTTGCTGAAGCATTGCTAGAGGTACAAAATCTAGTCGGTGGCTATGGCAAGCAGACAATTTTGCAGGATGTGTCCCTATCTCTCCATAAAGGCGAATGGTTGAGTTTGGTGGGGGCAAATGGTTCTGGTAAATCAACTTTGTTGAAGCTATGCAGTCGAATTCTGACACCGCAAACAGGCGTGGTTTTACTGGATGGGAAAGCCATTCATCAACAGCCCGCCAATGTGGTCGCCCGACAGTTAGCGATTTTGCCACAACAGCAGACGATTCCATCGGGTTTGACGGTAAGGCAACTAGTGAGTCTAGGACGCACGCCCCATCAACCTTGGTGGCAATGGGATCTGAATGCAGAGGATCGGCAAATGGTGGAGATAGCGATCGCCCAAACGCAACTTACGGCATTAAGCGATCGCCCTGTCGAACAGCTTTCGGGTGGTGAGCGCCAAAGGGCTTTCCTAGCATTAACCCTAGCCCAAAATCCTCAAGTTCTCTTACTAGATGAACCAACTACATTTTTGGATTTACATCATCAATTAGAACTATTAGAACTGCTGAAGACCCTCAACCAAGAACATCAATTGTCGATTATTACGGTGCTGCATGATATTAATCTGGCGGTTCGTTATAGCGATCGCCTAGTGATGTTAAAGCAGGGTGAGATCATAGCGATCGGGCGATCGGCTGATGTCATCACTCCTGACAATCTCCGTCAAGTTTTTGATGTGGAAGCGGTGACGATCATTACGCCTGTGGGATTGCAGATCTGTTTGCTCTCGCCATCGCATACTTTAGAATAAGTATTAGGGAGATGGCAATCATCCCTTGAATAGGTCAATAATTCACCGAAGCGATCGTATTTATTTTCTTACACAGTCTATAGTAGTGTTATCGTCCGCCAGTTTTTTGAATATCGTGCGCCAGCGATCGCGCAATGGGAAAAGGCGGCTGAAGAATTTGGCGATCGCGTGAAGGATCATGCTACGGCTTTGCTGGAGCTAATTCGGGTACAGGAGAAAACTAACAAAAAATTTATCGATGCATTTGCGGCGTTTATGTTGCTGTGTCGGCAGTCGATTAATCCTAATTTGGCAGAATCGGCGGTTGAGGAGATGTTGATTCAGCATTTGCTAACGGAACGAATTTTTCGGAGTGTGTTTAATAATCCTGATTTTGCTCAGAGAAATATTATTGCGGTTGAGATTGAGAAGGTGATCAATGCCTTGACTTCTAAGCATTTCAGCCGCGCTCATTTTTTGAGTAGTTTGGATCGGTTTTATGGGGCGATCGAGGAGACGGCGGCTACGATTGATGATTTTTCGCAAAAGCAGGATTTTTTGAATACGGTCTATGAGAAGTTCTTTCAGGGCTTTTCGACAAAGGTGGCGGATACGCATGGGATTGTGTATACACCGCAGCCGATTGTGAATTTCATGGTGAAGAGTGTGGAGGAGATTTTGCAACGGGAGTTTGGCAAGTCGCTTGTAGATAAGGGGGTGCATATTCTCGATCCGTTTGTGGGTACGGGAAATTTCATTATGCGGGTGATGCGCGAGATTGCGGAAATCCAGAAGTCGGCTTTGCCTCACAAGTATGAGCATGAGTTGCATTGCAATGAGGTGATGTTGTTGCCCTATTACATTGCTTCGATGAATATTGAGCATGAGTATTTTGAGTAGACTGGGAAGTATGAGGCGTTTGAGGGGATTTGTTTGGTGGATACGTTTGAGGATCAGCGTATTGAGCAGTTGGGGTTGTTTACGCCTGAGAATATGAAACGGGTGGAGAGACAAAGGGAGTCAGATTTATTTGTGGTGATTGGGAATCCTCCATACAATGTGGGACAGTTGAATGAGAATGATAACAATAAGAATCGCAAGTACCAGACTAAAAACAAGACTGGGATTGACGATCGCGTGGCAGCTACCTATGCCAAAGCTTCAAAGGCAACTTTAAAAAATTCTCTTTCCGATCCCTATGTGAAAGCAATTCGTTGGGCATCGGATAGAATTGGTGATGAAGGAGTGGTTGCATTTGTGACTAACAACAGTTTTATTGATGGGATTGCGTTTGATGGAATGCGTCAATATTTAGAACAGGAATTTGATCAAATTTATGTGTTTGATTTAGGCGGCAATATTCGCAAGAACCCTAAATTATCAGGTACAACTCATAATGTTTTTGGCATTCAGGTTGGGGTAAGTGTTAATATTTTTATAAGAAGAAAAGTAATAGATGAGGAGTAAACAATTTGCCAGCTAGAGATTCCATTCATGAAACTGTAAAAGAAGCAGTTATTAAAGATGGATGGGAAATTACTGACGATCCCTATGTTATTTCCTATGGCGATCGCTTTTTGTTTGTTGATCTTGGTGCAAGTGGGTTTATTGGGCTTCAGCAAGGAAATAAACAAATTGCCATCGAAATCAAACAGTTTCGAGGTCAGTCTCAAGTTAATGACTTAGAGCAAGCGATCGGGCAATATTCTTTGTATCGCATATTGCTCAATCAGATTGACCCAGAGCGTGATCTGTATTTGGCAATTTCTGAGGCAACTTATAGCGATATATTTAATGAACCAATTGGTAAACTAGCGATCGCTGAAATCCCGTTAAAACTTGTTATCGTAAATCTAAGTACTAAGGAGATAACTCAATGGATACCATCAAATCCTACCAAGCAGTAATCAAGCAAGTAATTAGTGAATATGCTAAGTTCCGTCCGTCTCATGGCAATATTCACTTAGAGCCGATATTTGATGATGTGAATAGTCGCTATGCACTAATGCAATTCGGTTGGGATAGAGATCGACGTGTGCGTGGTAATTTGATTTATGTGAGTATCAAAGACAATAAAGTTTTAATTGAATATGATGGAATTGAGAGTGGAATTACTCAGGATTTGATAGAGAAAGGGATTCCTGAACGAGATATTGTGCTTGCTTTTTTACCTGAATTTCAAGCTGTTTAATTTGTGATAATATCCGTAAACACACTTCCAAATCTATTTACAATGTGTTTGACATCCAAGTTTGGGTAAATGTTAATATATTTGTAAGAAAGCGTTAGAGGTTAAATCAGCTATGCAATTTGCGAGAATTACAACTAATCCTCAAAAAATGGGTGGTGTGCCATGTATTCGCTCTTTGAGAATACCTGTTACCACTATCTTTGATATGTTTGCTGATGGAATGCGGGATCAAGAAATTTTACAGGCATTCCCTGATTTAGAGGCAGAGGACATACAAGAGGTTCTACAGTATGTGGCTACGACATTAAGAGTCAATCTAGAGACTCAAGGACTCAAAGAGGTTGTTCAACAGACTGTCCAAGAGACAATGAACGAGGTTTTGAGAAAGGAGAAATTTGCTTTTATCTTCTCTCAGATGCCTTGTGTCAGTGATGAAGAACAAGCGGATATTGAGGATCATTTTGGTTCGCCATCTGATTATGACAGATCCGAATTTGTAGATATGACAGATTGGGTGAGAAATGAAACTAGTTTTAAGTAAAAATGCGATCAAGTTTCTTGAAAAGATTCCACCCAAAGATAGCGAAAAAATCAAAGCTAAAATTCTCTATTTACTTGATTTAGCGGAAAAGCCAGATTCAATTATCTCTAAAGAACTTGATGTCAAGCCATTAAAAGGTTCTTGGGATGGCTTCTCAAGGCTAAGGATTGGGAAAATCAGGGTTATATATGTAATTGATTTTGAACAAAATGAATTACTCATTTATGCGATAGATTTTAGGGGAGATATTTATTAAGGAAAGCATTATGACACAACATATTTCTAATCATTTCACCATTGAAACAGAGCAAGAAGATGATGGTCGCTGGATTGCTGAAATCCTCGAAATTTCGGGCGCTTTAGTCTATGGAAATAGTCAACAACAGGCGATCGCAAATGTTCAAGCTCTAGCGTTACGGATTATTGCTGACAAGTTAGAGCATGGAGAAATGGCTTTGGGTTTGACTAGTTTTGACTTTGTGGCAATGTAGGAATTTATTATCATGAGTCAATGGTCGTCTGCAAAACCAAGAAAAGTATTAGCCGCACTAGAAAAAATTGGATGGAAAGTTAAGCGTCAAACTGGATCGCACAAGATTCTAGAACGTGACGGCTGTGATGATTATGTTTTCACTTTTGCCGATAACGATCTAATCGAAGCGACTAAGCTCACTGACATTGCTAAAAAAACGGGGCTAAAACCAGAGGATGTCAAAAGAGCCGAAATCTACTATGCGCGGATGGATGAGTTTTGGCGCAAGGAACAGAAGTTAAGTTGTTTGGAGAAGTTTGAAAGTCTTCAAAATGTTGATTGGCAAGAGATTCAACCAGACAAAAAATATATTTGGCTAACTAATGGGATGGAAGATGAATTTAGTGAGTTCATCTCAATTGGCAATAAAGATTCTAGATCTCGACAAGATGATTCTGTAGATTCAATTTTTCAGGTATTTAGCAATGGTTTACATTCTAGCCGTGATGCTTGGGTTTACAACTTTAACTCAGATGAGCTATCTAGTAATATCCAGAAAACTATTGATGCTTATAACGAACAGGTAAATCGATGGAATCAGAAAGGAGCAAAACTAACTAATGCTGATGATTTTGTAACTTACGATGACTCAAAAATTAGCTGGAGTAGTACCCTCAAAATATATTTAAAAAGAGGGGTATTAAATAATTACAATTCTGAGCAAATTAGATTTGCTTTGTATCGTCCGTTTTGTAAGCAATTTCTATACTTTGACGACACTCTAAATGATCGACGTGGGCTATTTCCTTACATCTTCCCCAACCTTGAAATAGAAAAAAAGAATCAGGTAATTTGTCTTACAGGTTCAGGATCTGAGAAACCATTTTTGGTGATTGGTTCAAATCAGATTAGTGATTTACATCTAAATGGATCTGGATGTACTACTCAATGCTTCCCTTTCTATTTCTATGATGAAGATGGAACTAACCGCCGCGAAAACATCACTGATTGGGCGTTAGAACAATTTCAAACCCATTATCAAGATCCCAAAATTACCAAATGGGACATCTTCCATTACACCTACGCCCTACTCCATCATCCCCACTATCGTCAACGTTACGCCGCCAACCTCAAACGCGAACTACCGCGCATCCCTTTCGCACCAGAGTTTCATCCCTTTGCCACAGCAGGAAAACGCCTCACCGAAATCCATATCAACTACGAACAACAACCAGAATATCGCCTCAAATATATTGAAAATAAAGACCTGCCAATTGATTGGCGAGTCGAAAAAATGCGCCTTAGCAAAGACAAAACCCAAATCAAATATAACGACTTCCTCACGCTTGCAGGTATTCCCCCAGAAACCTTTGAATACAAACTAGGCAACCGTTCCGCCCTAGACTGGATCATCGATCAATACCAAGTCAGCACCGACAAACGAAGCGGCATCACCAACGATCCCAATCGCCTTGATGACGAAGAATACATCGTGAGATTGATTAAGCAAGTAATCACTGTTAGTTTAGAAACCGTTAAAATAGTCAAAGGCTTATCAGATTTGGGAATACCAAAAAATTAGGCATGACAAATATGCGACATCCACAGACCGATAAAATCATGAACGCATGGCGCGACAGAGATATATAACTTTTTAAATTTTGGAGCAATTAAAAATGAGTATTCAATTTCGACACATTACGTTGATGAACAATGAGCAGCCCATGACCTTTGAAGAAGCGATCGCCTATACCGAAACCCTGCTATCGCGCAGCGATCTCAATGACGCTCAGTTGCAAGCGGAAATCACCAACCTTGTCAAAACTGCCAATGGAGCTAGAGGCTTTTTTGTCTGCTTCTTGACAGGTGAATGGGAGCTTGCCGACAATCCTAGCCCCGCGATCATTCAAGCCTTGCACGCCGTCCCCAATGCGATCGCCGAATTGCTAGTCAAAAACCTCGCCATGTCAACCGCTATGGCAATCACCCATCGCCGCAATGGTGATGAGGCACAGGCGCAAAGTTCTGATCGCGTGGCGAAACGCACGGCTCTATTAATTGAGAAAGTTGATCTATCTGAAGTGCAAGCGATCGCTACTCAGATGCAAGATTCGGCAAAGACCAATGCTGGCGAATATGCCGCTTTCCTTGAGAAATGGGGCTATGACGAAGAGCAGAAACAGGCGATCGCTAAGGTTTTGAACAAGTAATTTGTAGGGTGCGTTACGCTCTGCTAACGCACCCTACGCAAGATCCAAATTATTAATAGCCTATAATTATGATTTATCGAGTATTTCAACTTATGCGATCGCTCAGAAATTGGGTAATTATTACCTTAATCGCCATATTTACCGTAGCTTGCAACCCCGCTTCTCCTCCTCAATCTGTGGCTCCCACCACACCCGCACAGTCATCCACCGCCGAAGTTAAACCCGTAGGCGCTTCTAAGGTAGTTGCCTTAACTTCACTCTCTGCCGATATTATCTATCGCTTAGACAAAAACAAACTAGTCGGTATTCCTGGAAGTCGCTTATTGAGAGAGAATGCCGAAATATCCAAAATCACTCAAGTTAGCGAAGGACAAACCCCGCCAAATTTAGAGAAAATCATTGCTCTTAAACCTGACTTGGTAATTGGAGCAACGGGATTTCACGATCAAATTTTGGAAAAGTTGAAGGGGTTAGGCATAAAAACCATGACCTCTAGTATCACCAGTTGGCAGTCCTTAGAAGAATTAACTAAAGCGATCGCCACCGAAATACAGGCTGACCCCACTGCCCTAATTCAGTCCTATCAATCTTTAATTTCCACAAAGGCGACCAATCCCAAATCAACCCTTGTTCTCGTCAGTTCGCAACCAATTCTTGCACCTAATAAAAATAGCTGGGCAGGGGATTTATTAACTCAGTTCCAAATTAACAATGCGGCAGCTGAGCTGCAAGGTCAAAGCCCTATGCGTGGCTACATTACCCTTTCAGCCGAAAAAGTTTTAGAAGCAAATCCTCAGGTTCTCATTCTCGTAGATGTGGGTGATGGCACAATTAATAAATTAAAGGAAACTCCCTTTTGGAATAAGCTCGATGCCGTGACCAGCGATCGCGTTTACACCTTCGACTATTTCGGACTAGTCAATCCTGGAAGTATTGATGCAATTGCTAAAGCTTGTACTAAGTTGCAAGAAATTGTGAAAGTCAACGCCTAATGCATGAAACTTAGGAATGTCGAAAAATTAATAAATTCGCAACTTTGCCCCTATTTAGCGCTATATTGTAACGAATAATTACAATATAGTGCTAAAGTTGAGTACAAGCCTGTTGAAACTATGCAGGTGCATTTATCCTAATCGTGTTGAGTCCCATCTTTGTTTATGGGTGGGCGATCGCTGAAAACCATATTCAGTCGTGAGGAGTATCACCTACCTGTGGCAAGTAATCCCATTAATCTAGGCAAAAATACTGGTTTGAATACTGGTACAAATAAGATTGTTAGCAAACCCAATACTAAGTTCAAGCATAAATGGTCTTTGTTTTTGGTGTTGTTTGTGGCGCTGCTGTCTGGGGGGCTAGGCGCAAGTGTTGCCTATGTATTAAGCAGTAGACCATTTCAGCGTCAGTCTACAGATGAAGGCGCTTTTAATCGCAATGGCAATGACATGACCTCGGCGATCGCGGGTGTCCCGACCCTAACCCGTCCCGTTAACATTTTGGTGTTAGGCACAATTGTTTTGAGTACCGATCTGCCCAATGCTCCGACCAAGGCAAGAGGCGAGCATTTTGCCGAGATTGAGGATAATCTCAATGGGTTAAGCGATGCGATGTTACTCATTCGGTTTGATCCTGCGACTAAAAAAGTGGCAGTGTTGTCAATCCCCCGTGATAGTCGTGTGAACATCCAAGGCATAGGCAACACCAAGATTAATTTTGCCAACTATGCAGGTGGTGCATCCTTATCAGCGCGTACCGTTAGCCAAGTGCTTGGCGACATTCCTATAGATCGCTACATTCGCTTTAACGTCAATGGTTTTGGCAAGATCATTGATGCCCTCGAAGGTGTGGATGTCTACGTCCCTAAGCGGATGAAATATCAAGATGATAGCCAAAGGCTGTACATCAATCTCAACGCGGGACAGCAAAAGCTAAATGGCAAGAAGGCAATTCAATATATGCGTTTCCGCCATGATGATCTAGGTGATATTGGGCGGGTACAGCGCCAGCAAGCTTTCTTTAGAGCGTTTGTCGAACAAAAAATCAAACCCGAAACCATTGGCAAGTTACCTGAAGTTTTGAATATCGTTAAAGATAATATTGATACAAATTTGTCGGTGGAAGAACTTCTAGCGATCGCTGGTTATACTGCCAAAATTGATCGCAAGAACATTCAAATGCACATGGCTCCAGGCAGATTTAGCAATCCTGGGGAGTTTGACAATCTCAGCTATTGGATTCTCGACAATCAGCGCCTTGCCAAGATCATGAATCAAAACTTTGGGGTTTATCAACGTGCCGAATCAAGTTTGATGGATAGCTCACCGCAAGCTTTACGCATATCGGTACAGGACAGTATGCCCCAGCCTGAAGGCTCGAAAAAGGCGATTACCACTTTGTCGAAGTCGGGATATGGTCAAGTATTTGCCGCCAATGAGCGTTGGAATAAGCCTCTAGCCAAGACCCAGATTATTGCTCAAAACGGCGATCGCGAGACTGCGGAAAAGTTGCGTGATGCGTTGGGGTTGGGGGAAATTTTGGTGGAGTCAACAGGGGATATTGAGTCGGATATTACGGTGCGAATTGGCAAGGATTGGCTACTTGAGCATAATATTCCCCTCAAACCGCTCAAGCCTAGTGTTACACCTAAAACCTAAATTGTCCTATACATATACCGCCTAGTCCGCCCCCAAAATTTGTCCCTGATTCAGCACAGGATGATGGTTAAATCTAGCGATGGAAGCCTTTTTTGAGTTAAGGTAAAATCTATACAGAGCTAATAGTAAAGAGTAAAAATAATATGAATGTTAGTTTTTCTCAAGACGCAAAGAGATCTCTTACCCATAGCCTTGATGCTTGCTATGTAGGCTTTTACTTTTGGCTAGGTGATTTCACTCTCAGAATAGGAGGGATAGACCTTACAGGTTCTAATACCACCTACCCTTACATTGTTCCTACCTTTGTCGGTTTTGGGTATGTATTACCTAACTACATTTCTTGGCATACACCTTTCAGCAAGTTCAAAAAGCTAACCGATAAGAATAAGTCAGCAGATCTCATGGACATTGCTGCATGACTCTAGGCAAACATGAGATCAAGGGCATAACCTTAAAGCAAATCAAGCCTTTACCAGCTTCTACCTTTGAAAAACTTATGGTAGAGGCTGGTTATTTTCGGTCTGGTAGCGCTCCTACTTTTCAAGGTAGATGGTTTGTATATTTTGTACATTCATCCTTTGGTAGGGTCGAAGCTGTCTATTCGCCTGACAAGAAAGTAGTGATCACTGCCTACCATCCTGACTAATTCACATCAAGGAATATGGTGGGCGAATCCCGCAGCATCTATTACCCAAAACAAAAAGAGTCACACAATACGTGAATCTTAGCGATCGCTGGTTATACAGCAAACCTAAGCAAAATAAGGCTTTGCCACAATAGAAAAGCATGGCAAGTATGGCTTAGCAACATTTTTAAGATTTTTGTGGTTTGGGTCTGAGCGAAAAGTATTGTAAATGCGTTACGCTAGCCATAGCACATCTTCACATCTATTATGGTTAACTCTATCTCCGAGCATTTACCTGACCATTCCAGCCAAATCATCACAGTTCGTCCTGACTGTGAAACCGCCACTCTGCAAAGGCTACCTTATTTTGTTGGCATATCTGGCTCCACTGCGGGGGCGCGGGGAATTTCTATGAATCTGGTGATTATTCCCGCAGGGGGTAAAGCCGAACCTCATTTTCATCGTGATTATGAAACTGCGATTTATTTAGTTAAGGGAAGGGTCGAAACTCGCTATGGCAAAGGATTGAGCCAATCTGTAATCAACGAGGCAGGGGATTTTATCTTTATTCCCGCAGGCGTGCCACATCAACCCCATAACCTCAGTAAGACTGAAGCAGCCCATGCGATCGTCTCGCGCAATGATCCCAACGAACAAGAAAATGTTGTTCTCTATGATCCAAGCATTTACGATGCTAGTCACGCATCCAGCAACTACTGATCAAACGATTCACCAGAAAAGCCTTGAAAATATTGGTTAGCAACACTATTGAATTTGCCGATCGCCTAGCCGTAATTGCCACCATGCACCGCAAGGAATTAGCGATCGCGCCGATTCTAGAGTCATCATTAGGCATAAAGTCTCTAGTCCTTCAAGATTTTGATAGCGACTTATTTGGGACTTTTACCCGCGACATTGATCGCCCTGCAAGTCAAATCGAAACAGCCAAGCTCAAGGCTGCAAGGGCATTAGAATTAAGTGGCCTTGATTTGGCGATCGCCAGTGAAGGCAGTTTCTTTCCCCATCCAATTTTAGGCATAGCCTACAATCGCGAACTAGTTTTATTGCTAGATCAAAAGCATGATTTCGCTGTATATGGTGAATATCTCTCGACAGACACGAATTTTCGGCATCAGGAAATTTCCAGCTACGACCAAGCCTACGAGTTTGCCCTCAAAATTGGCTTCCCCGATCATGCCGTGATCTTAATGCCAGATGCCCAGACCGCAAAATCTTCAATATATAAGGGCATTACTTCAATGGAGATTCTTGAGAATACTGTCATAGACCTACTGAGAATATATCCCACCATTCATATAGAAACTGATATGCGAGCGCTCTACAATCCCACCCGTATGAAAAATATTGTCAAAGCGACAGAAGATCTCGTTCGTAAATTGCAGCAACTCTGCCCCAATTGTAATTTTGTGAATTTTGATGTTGGCGAACTCCTAAAAGGTCTGCCATGCGAGTTGTGTGGTTTACCAACCCAAATGATCCGCGCCCATATATACAAGTGCGATCGCTGCGAATTTCAGCAAGAAATATTATTTCCCACAGGCATAAGGGTTGCTGACGCGATGTACTGTAATTATTGTAATCCTTAGCCAAACCCAGCAGATTTTTGTTCATCGGCTGTATCACTCCTGCAATTTAGGTGGCAACTCCACTGTAAAAATCGACCCCTGATTAACCCCACTCTCCACGCAAATTGTGCCACCCATCATTAACACCAACTGCTCCGTAATCGCCAAGCCCAAGCCCGTACCGCCATGCTTGCGGGTCGAAGACTGATCCACCTGCCGAAACTGCTCGAAAATAGTGCGCTGAAACTCTGGCTCAATGCCGATGCCCGTATCTCGCACCGATATGAGAATATTAGACTTCGCAACCTGCGGCAAAGCAGCTATATCCATAGCTTCAGTCACTTCAGTTGGTTCTTTGGCGATCGCCCCAGAATTATTGGGACTTACATATTTCAGTTCGATGCAAACCTCCCCTGCATCAGTAAATTTAATGGCGTTAGAAACTAAATTAGTGACAACCTGCTTCAGCCGCGTTGGATCGTGATAAATCGTACAGACCCCAATATGATTTTGGAAGGTAAAGTTTAAAGCTTTAATGGTGGCTAGGGGCTGAAGTCCTTCATAAGTATGACGAATTAGCTCATCTATGTTAAAGAACTCAGGATGTGCTTCCATCTTGCCCGCTTCAATTTTGGAAAGATCGAGAATATCGTTAATCAAATCCAAAAGATTTTTGCCATTGCGAAGTATCCGTTCCACCATGTCAATTTGGCTAGGGGAAAGTACCTCACGGCGCTGACGCAGCAACACCTGCGAAAAGCCAATAATCGCATTCATGGGCGTTCTTAGCTCATGACTCATATTTGCCAAAAATTGGCTCTTTAATTGAGTTGCCTCTAGTAGTTGGGCATTTTGAGCTTCAATTTGATTGATTAACTGAGCATTGCCGATCGCGATCGCTGCCTGAATGCCAAAGGAAGCCAATAGATTCAAATCTTCACGGGAACTCGCCTTCTCCAAACGACTATGCCCAATCGCCAATACCCCCAAACGCCCCGAACGGTTTGACTCAATTGGCACACAAAGAGCGCTTTTGACCATGAGATCATCTAAAAGCTGTGATTCCCCAGATTTAATTTCCACAGGAATACCTTCTTTAAATACCTGTGTAATCAAATTGGGAACATCAAGATCAAAGGATTTTTGCAATGGAAAGTCTTCAGGTAGTCCATTGGTGGCAGAAAGGGTGAGGCGATTTTCCTTAGCATCATAGAGCAGCAACACACAAATTTCTGTCCACATAATCGCGTCGCAGGTTGCCTCCACCACTGACTCCAACAACACATCTAGATCCTGCAACTGCTGGTTGATCAAATTAGTCAAGCGTTGCAAAATGCTCATGCGCTTTTGCTGCTCGATCATGATTTTATTGGTTTCCTGCATCATCTTGTCGCGATAGCGCTGTTCGGTCACATCGCGCAAAATCATCACACTGCCAATTAGTTCTGACTCCGTACCCACGAGGGGAGCCGCCTTCGTGCTGAGAATAATTTCCTTGCCATCAGACTGCCGCAATACCACTTGATCCTCCACCACTTCCCCCGTAGACATCGCCCGAAATACGACCAAATTTGCCAAATCAACGGGTTCCCCATCCTGATGCCTAATGTCAAATTGCTTCACAATCTCTTCCATCGACTTAGCAATCACAGGAGATGCTGGCACATTACTATTAATGGTGCTGGCGCTGTTGCTATTAGCACTGAGGATTTTACGACCTGCGGAATTAATTTTCAGAATCCTACCTGCGGGATCGCTGAGCAGAACCCCATCGGCAAGCTGTTCAAAAACCGTAGTTAGCTCTTCGCGCTGGCGGGCGATCGTGTCAATGCTCTGGGCGTTGCTGATGGCCGTGGCAAGGCGGCGACCGATGGATTGCAAAATATTCCGACTGCGATCGCCCAATGGGATCAAACTACCTAAAAACAAAACCCCCACTAGGCTCTGGCGCAACAGCAAAGGATAGGCAGACAGACTTTGGGGCAACAAATCGCCAACGGGAGTGCGATATACAAGGGTTTGCCCTTTGAGGCGATCGCCCTCCCAAATGATCGCCTCCGCCAACTGCCCCGCCTGCCCAATAATTCCTTCCCCCAAATTAATCTCGGTCAGCGCCTGACTGGTCTTATAGCCCCATTCCGCCGCCAATACCAAACAACCATCGGGACGCGAACTAGAGCTTTCCCATAAATAAATACTGCCCAACTGTGCGCCCGTAAGCTTACAAATTTCTTCTAGACTTGCTTTAATTAATTTATATTGATCGGTGGTATTAACCAGTACCCGATCGATCGCTTGCAGCGCAAACTGGATATCCCTAGCTTCAAGGGTGGCTGTCTTAAGCTCGAAATGCGCCGCCATCTCGTTAAAAGCTTTGGCAAATTCGCCAATTTCATCCGTCCGATTTAGCTGCGATCGCGCCGATAGATTGCCCGTAGATAGCTCCGCCGCCGTTTCCGACAATTCCAGCAAAGGCGGCTGAATACTCCGAATAATTGAAATAGCCACAAATAGGCTAGACCCCAACCCCACAGAAAGGATCACCACTGCTAACCATGTCGTAAAAGCCTCTAGCTCAGGTGTCCCCTGTTGAATATGCAGCAGCAAAATTAGGGTCGCAGTCGCTAGTAAGGAAGTGCTGGTCGTCAGTCCAAAGATCAAGCGACTGACTAAACTCTCACGGCGGGGCATGGCATTGTTCATAGGTTGTCTGTTGGTCTTGAACGCAGAGGGCTATAGGATTTTTGCAGCTTTATTAAGATATTTTTGAATGACGCAAAGTGTCATTCAAAAATATCTCTCGAATACTTAAATATATGCTATACTCCAGTTAATTGGGATCGTAAGGGTTTCGACGTGTTAGTAGAAGCTATCCTTTGATGCAGGTCGAGAGCGAGCTACCTCTCGTAAATCAATGGCTCAAAAAAGTAAATGCGAACAACATCGTATCCTTCTCTCGTAAAGCCGCTCCTGTAGCCGCCTAAGAACCTAATTTCGGTTTCGAGGTCTGAATTGTGACTCCGTTAAACAAATCAGACAAACCCCCAACGGATGCTGCCCTTAGCTTTCTCTGGTAAGCTGAAGGCTTAAGACTTTATCAGTGCATCTTTGGTTGCTAGAGATAATTAGCAATTCCCTCTGCGAGGATTAGATCAGATAAACCTGTGAATGACTGGGAAGTTAGGCGCTGGTACGGACGGCAGTTCGACTCTGCCCGATTCCATAACTAACAACAAAAAGAACACGCTTCGCGTGTTCTTTTTGTTTTGAGAACAAGTTGCGATATTGCGTTCTAATGTGAACCGTTACCAACCAGAATAAAACCTGACCAAAAATAGGGATGCTGAAAGTTATCGGGGCGGGAGATCAAGGCTATTTGGGCTTGGCGGAGGGAATTAATGATGTCTGTACCCTTTTGTAATTGGCTGTAGAAACTATCCATCAATAGACTTGTGCCTTGATCGCTGACTGTCCAAAGTGAGGCGATCGCCGCTTTTGCACCAGTGCGTTGAATTTGATAGCCAAAACCTAGAATCTCTTCGCCACTACTGAGGACACCACCAACCGCAGTTTGACAGGCACTCAAAACGATCAATTGAGTATTGGGTAAGCGCCATTCTCGCAATTCACGTAGGTTGAGGCGATCGCCGTTGCCCATCAGCACAAAGGAGTCTTCGGGTGTACCGTTCAGAAAAGCGGCATGGGTTGCCAAATGGATGAGATTATAATTCTCAAACTCGGAAATGGCAGTTTTGCGGTCAAATAGATTGTCTAATAGCTTAGTGGTGTTAGGGAAAATCTTTGCAACTGTCTCAATTTCTAGCCCCGCAAAGGGTAAGCCCGTAAAGGTAAATTTTTCAGAGCCGATCGCAAATTGGATTTGTCCTTGGGTAAAGGCGGCGGCGATCGCTTTGGGTTGATTGGTTGATAACTGCTGCGAGCTTTTAGGGGGCGGCATATCTAGCAGTCCTAGGGCGGTTAGGTAATTAAACCGATAGCGTTGGACTAGCCACTGCTTGCCATCATAGAGCGCCGCTAGGGGGATATAGCGCATCTGTCCATCGGGGGCATAGAGAATCAGTTCGATTTGGGCTTTGGCTAGTTCGGCGGCGATCGGTTCGATTAGATACTTATACAACCGATAGGAAGAATTCTCGACATCATTGGAGCCAGCATCTTGTAAATCCGCTCGAAAGTCTCTCATTAACGCCGTAAACTCTGCGGACTTAATCTTGATTGATTTGAGAATTGGCGCGGACTTGGCGGGGACAACGACTAGAAATAGTTGATCTTCAAATAGTAAGGGGTAGAATAATGCCGCCCGATCGCCAAATTTTTGTAAATTGGTCAGGAGCGATCGCGAAGTGGCAAGATTTGCCGCCTGTTGGGTGGCGATTTGCCGAATTTGCGCTGACATTGCCGAATTTTGACTTAAAGAAAGAACATCAGCATTAATTACAGCTTGTTCGGGCGCAAATAGGGTAATTCCTAAACTGGTGCGATCGCTGCCCTTGACATCACGGAGATAGTCTTGCAGTTCCTGCACCTTCAGCAAATCGAGAATTTGCAAGGCTTCGATTACCCGCCCCTGCTCTAGGAGCATTTTGGCTAAGGTGCGATAAGTATAGGAAACACTCTGTTTATAGGCAGAACGATCTTCGCGGGGCAGCATTCGGATCGATTGGCGAATGGTTTCGCGCACATTTACCGATTGCTTGAGATAGGCGATCGCGGCTTCGATTTGCTGAGCCTGTACCAAGAGTTCACCGATATTTGCCAGCACCACTGCTTCGGTACTGCGATCGCTAACTTCCCTAGTAATTTTTAAAGCCTGTTGATAATTGGCAATGGCGGCGTTACGGTTGCCCAAATTGGCATAGGCGCGACCGAGATTGCTCAAAGCCACGCCCGTCCCTGCGCGATCGCGCACCTTTTCGTATTGGGTAAGCGCTTGCTGATGGAAGCTAATCGCCTGTTCAAACTGCCCCAATCTTGCATAGGTACTGCCAATATTGTCGGTGGTGATGCCCAAGCCCAAATCATTGCCAATTTCTTGATAGATAATCCGCGCTTTTTGAAAGAAGGCGATCGCCTCGTTATACTTGCCACTGTTGCTATAGAGGTGAGCAAGATTAGTGAGATTATTTGCCTGTCCTGCCTTGACCACCACATCATTATTGGCAGTATCGCCCACGGTTGCTCGCACCGACAGCCCCCGACTGGTGAGGGTGGGGTTGCTATTGTCCTCGCCCAAAATATCGTGGAGCAGTTCGATTTCCGTCTTTTTTAAACCTGCAAACTTTTCGGTACTGAGCCGCAAATAGATTTTGGTAGCTTGATCTGCTACTTCCAGAGCGCGGCGGTTCTGTCCAAGACTGAAGTAGAGGGAGCTAATATTATTTAAAATTGCCGCCTCATCACCACGATAGCAACAGAGCGATCGCACCAAAGTTAATGCCTGCTCATAGGCAGCCAAAGCCTTGACATACTCGGTTTGATTGGCATAAATTACGCCGCTATTATTCAAAATCTGCACCTTGCCAATGAGATCGCTCCGTTCATCGGCATTGGGGATCATTTGTTGGTAAGTGGCGAGGGCGAGGTCATACTTTGATGCTTTAAAATAAATCGCCGCCAGCCGTGACAAAACCACGCTTTCGCTGACAAGCAAGGATTGGCGATCGCCCTTTTGCGCTTTGAGCAGACCGCGAAAAATCGTGAGCGCCTCTTGATAAACCTGTAATGCGGCGGGATATTGCCTTTGCTTGTCATAAACATCGGCGATATATTGCAATGTATAGGCAACATCAGGATCATTATTAGGATCGTTATTGACCTTGGCAATGGTTTTGGCGATTTTTAATGCTTTTTCAAAGTAAGGCATGGCTTGGGCATACTGCCCCGTCACCAGATACACCTCTCCCAAAAAATTTAAAGTATCCCGTTCTCCCCCTGTGGCTTGCCATTTTTGAAATAATGCCAAAGCCTTTTGCAGATCGGCGATCGCCCCTTGAATGTCCGCTTTTTGGAGGCGATCATATCCCGATTGCTTGAGATAGACTGCTTCCGTAATTTCCTGTGTCCGCAGATTGTCATTATTAGCTGGCTTCGGTACGATCTCCTGCGCGATCGCCAGATCGTGAACCGCGATCGCTGGCATGGCGATCATCGCCACTATCGTTAATCCCAATCCTGCCAAATTACGCATTAAAATCATAGAGAACTCTTGAACTTATCCTGCTCGCCACAACGAAATCTTTGCGACTTTGAGGTTTTAGCGTGTTTAGTCTTGCGCCCACTAACCCGTTTGCGCCACATCAAAAAAGACGATCGCTTCATCTCTCGCCGCATGATTTGAATGACTTCAGATTCAGTAATCCCAAATTGGTCATAGATCGTATCAAAACTGGTGCGATCTTCCCATGCCATTTCCACAATGCGATCGATATCAACTGCGCTCAATAATTTCGGTACTTGCTGATTCATAATAGAGACTAGTTTGGGTCTATAAAAAACTTAGATCGCTGCGAAGCAATGCTTTGTGATTTTTCCTTGGTTTTGATTTAAATACAAAGCGCTGTAAGTTGTCGCTAGTTATCAGAAAAATGGGTTTAAAACCCCGCCGTTCTAGTGCGGCTTTATATTAGTTAGATATCTTACAAAACAAGTAGTATAATGTAAGTATGACTCAAAAAGCTTTCAAGTACCGATTCTATCCAACTCAGGCGCAAGAAAGCATGCTCAGGAGGACGATGGGTTGCGCTCG
>NZ_JACJPY010000149.1 GCF_014696345.1 Pseudanabaena cinerea FACHB-1277 | reverse complement strand
TTGTTCGTCCATTTCGCGGTATCCATAAAAAGTATCTGCATCTCTATGTAGCCATGTTTGAGTGGGCTTACAATTTACGTTGGATTGATTTTGACTTCCTCCGCCGTCTTCTTGTCCCTCCTTTCACCTATTTACCCACATGAGCGAAAACTTTTTGTTCTTTAGGCTTGATCCCATCTCCCGATTCACTGAGATTCAACGAAATCGAGAAGCCATTGCCGAGGGATTTATTGAGATTTAAGCCTATTTGATAGCTGTCAGGGCGATCGCGTCCCAATTGATAACGAAAATTTAGCCCACTCGTGATTTCCCAGAATAGTTTTTGGCGATAATTGGCGGTGAAATCTAGTAGAGATGGATTAGTCAGCTTCATGCTAGAAGATGAATTGCTAGATGGATTATTCGATGAATTGGAAGATGAGTTAGAAGACAAATTAGAAGATAAAAAGTTGGCACTGCGATGTTCGAGCGTAAAGCCAAAGGACTGATCTAAAGGATTGGTTTCCCCTGATTTGATAAATTCGTAACCCAAACGAGCCGCTAGCCCTAGCCCTAATTGTTCGGCATTACTAAGAGCCATATCCCAAGAAATATTACCTAAGGTTGTCGCCAAAGCTCCCTCTATTCCCATGATTTGTTGACGGAGATCGGCTTGGAGATAGCCACCCATTGAGAGGGTGTTATTAATTCCTTGACGATAGGCGGCAAAAATAGTCGGTGATGTGAAATCATAACTAGTGCCATTACCGCTAGTTATGCTGGGGAAACCCAAGATATAGGCGAATTGCTGCACATTGGGAGCAAGTAGACTTGAGGCGATCGCATTGCTAAAGTCCAAACGCTGCACTCGTCCCACATTATCGGTGATCACTAACTGCACATCATTCACCCCAGAACCAAGGGTCAGATTCCGAATATCTTGCTGACCTGCCTTTAGTTCTAGAGTTTGCAGCAGTCTACCATTGACAAACACTTCTACGGTGGAGGGATTTTCTAAAAAAAATTCGTATTGACTGACAGGACTGTTGATCAGATAGGGTTGCAAGCTGTAATTACGGGCGATCGACAATCCTAATAAGGGTTTGCTGAGTTGATAGCCAACAGTAGGAACTCCCAGATCGCCGATCGCATAGGTGACAGCGCGATCGATATCATCATGAACGATCCGAAAATTACCCCGCTTCCATTCTGGACTAGCCCGTTCGACAAAGGAGAAATTACCTTCTAAAACCCAACCGTTCCAATTAAAAGCTGTATCAAAGTTGAGATTTAGCGGTTGCCGACCCGTATTACTGGAATTGCCCGTATTAGCGAAGACAAACTTTTCACCACCGCGAACTGTCAAATAGCCACTAAATCGACTCGGCAAAATCGCATTAGCTGCTTCGGGATCTCCTGATTGTGAACTTAAAACATTGACTTTGCGCTGCGCTGGAGGGACTTCGATGAATAGTTGCAATTTCCGATCGTCAAAGACAACTTTTAAGCCATTTTCGCGCAATAAATCGATCGCAATGTTCTTTTCTTTATCAAGCCCAGCTTGCAACTTGTCGAGGACTTCAGGACGCGCCACTTCCTTCAAGTTGTCAAGCAGAATTGTGGAATTGATCCTAATTTTTGAGCGATTATTAGCCTCCAATAGAATAGGAATCCGCCCCTTAATTTGCCCATCGATTGACCAAGAAACGGTTAGCCTCTGATTGCCCTGTGGCGACTGAGGTCGCTTAAATACCTGTTGAAAAAGCGCGTCTTCGGGGGGATCGGGTGCGATTTTTTGGGCTAGCGCGGCTCTGGGAACTAACAAAATAAGGCTGATGACAGCGAGGAAAATCTGGCTGGCAAAACTCATTAAATCTATTGCTTATAGTCAAAAGTCGCAGTCACAGTTCCCTGTGGTAAATCCGCAGGATAGGAAATCACAAAGCGGCGCTTATGATTTGCCAAAATATTTTGACCAGTAATTTCCTTAAGTTGTTCAGTTGTGAGCGCTACGGTTTTACCGCCACTGGCAAGGTTTAACTTAAAATCTGCCAAGGTTGCTCTAGCTGCACCTTGATTGGCAAAAGTAATCGCAATTACGGGTTTATCCTTTTCTTTTTGGACAATGACATTATCTAAAACTAGTTTAGGCTCTGCATTCTCAGGACGGACATAGAGAGAACCCATATATTTCAGCAAAATCTCGACCTTAGCTGTTACTTTGGTTGGTTTGCCAGCTTCAGGCTTGGTGAGATTAATCGGTACTTGTTCGGATACTAGGCGATAGTAAAGCTCCTTAGTTGGGTTTGAGTCGCCCACCCATGTCACGAGTACGGTTTGCTTGGTATTTGGTTGGAGAATTACCTGCGGTGGATAGATCAAAAAGTTATCATCGGCGGGTGTATAGCTTTCGTTGCCATCTATGTCCATTTCACGAGTAACCACTGACAATTGGACTGCCTCTGGTTCGTTGCTATCGCTAGTCAGCTCGTAGGATTGGCTTGCCTCGTTGCCGATGGGAGTAAATGTCCGCGAAATGGGCGAAATTTTAAAGGCGAAGCTGGGTTGAATATTTACCAGTAATAGAAATAATGTCAGCCAGAGTTTAGAAAATTGTAATCTCATATTTGTAGACAAAGAAAGAGCTAGCTAATTATCGTAGGCAGTGAAAGTAATGCTACCTGTGTAAGTCCCCGCCGCTTGATTGGGAGGTATAGTAAAACTAATGAAAATACTTGAAGCAGGTGCAACCCCAGCACTAGAGCTTCTGGTTAATTGCAGAGGATTAGAATCATAATAGCTGGGCGATCGCATGGACGCATTGGACGATGTAGCGTCAGCACCTAGAGCTTCACCCAATCCGCCAAATTCTATAAAATTAGAACCCGATACTAATCTCCAATTACTAGCACTAGTTACGGTAACTTTAAGTCCATTCCCACTGTTAGTTAATAAACCAGATATAGCGGCAATCTTAATACCAGTATAAGCATTACCAGGAGTCAAAGGAAGAGAACCAGCATCAGGCGCAGGAGATAATGTAATTGGTAAAGCAGCAGGAACAGTACCACTCAAGTTAACCGTGGCTGTAGAGCCAGCAAATGCAGCCGCATTAATCATGAGAGAGGCGGTTGCAGCCAAGCTAGAAGCCAAAAGAATACGATGAACTTTGATCATGATTACTAGTGTTGTAACTACTGGATAAAAACTCGAAACGTCACCTCAGAAAGGATATAAGATGATTAACTTACATCCTTTCCGAGTAACAATTTTTGTGCTTTTGGGTGTTCTATTTTTGATCTTTGTCCTGTAGTTAGGATGTTTAGTTATCTATCGGCGGCAGTGAAAGTAATACTTCCCGTGTAATTACCTGCGGCTTGAGTACTTGGTACATTGTAATTAATGAAAATGCTTGAATCTGGTGCAAGTCCCGAACTAGTAGACTTTGTGTAACCGAGTTCAATAGCTTGACCGTCAGGAAGCGGGGCATCATGATTCATCGTGTGAGTTGTAGCGGTAGCACCGCTAGCTTGATAAAAATTGCCTATGGCTATAGCATTCGCCCCCGATACCAACTTCCAAGAACTAGTTGCAGTAACTTTAAGTCCAGTCGCACTGTTGCTTGTGGCACCAGTTATAGTGCCAATCTTAACTATACGTAAACCAGGGGACAAATCAAGAGAAGCGCTATTACTCGAAGGAGTTACGGTAATTGTTAGAGTAGAAGGAACAGTACCACTCAAGTCAACTTTGCCAGTAGTGCCAGCAAATGCAGGTGAATTCGCCACTAGAGAGGCGGTTGCAGCCAAGCCAGAAGCCAAAAGAATGCGCTTAAATTTATTCATAATTACCAGTGATGTCTCGGATGTTCAGTCAAATATTGATTGCAGTAACAGTAATACTTCTTATGTATTGAGTTGCATAATTTTAACTGTCTCGGATAATTTTTTTGGTTTGGAATAGATAGCTTAATCTATCCCTTTGCGAAGTACCTTAGATTAGAAGTTTGGTAGATCGGTGTAGAGATTATTAGTCTCTACACCGATCTATCCCCCCGCCCCCCAGTTGGTGGTACTGGTCATCAAATAAACGATTAACGTATCTACCTTATGAATCTCATTAAAGCAGCAAAATCAGAAAAATTATTGTCAGTATATTTCCCTAAAAACTGACAAAATAAAATGCCAGTTGTATGCTATTGACTAATTCCTTGACTGTATTTGTGTAAAATATACTGTAGGGCTTGATTAAGTACAGGGTTTTGGCTATGTCTAGACTGTCGAGTGCTGGAGTGGAGAAAGTCAATATCGCTATTAAAAATAGTGGTCGGAATAAAACCGATCGCTATTGGCGAGAAAAAGCGCTCGTGTCTCAAGAAACTTGGAATCGGTTTCGGACTGGCAAAGTAAGGATTAGTTTTGCGAACTTTGTAGCCTGCTGCGAAGTATTGGAGCTTGATCCCAAGGAACTAAAAGAACAAACACTTGAAGAGACAAACTTCAGCTTTTTGGGAAGGGCTAGCGCCTTAGAAAGTCTGAAAATGCTAGCAAAGACTAACCGCATAATTGCGATCCACGGTGTGGGTGGTCAGGGCAAGACGACTCTGGCTCAGAATTATTTACAGGAGCTAGAGAGTAATGGGTATAAAGTTATTGAGCTATATATGCCCATTGATGTCACAAACATTCCTTCAGCTAAAAGCGTTTTAGACGAGTGGTTTAATCGCGACTTTCATGAAATGTCTTCCTCCCAGTTTGTAGTTACGTTAGACAGACTGCGGCGGATCATTAAAGAGCAAAAACTCGCTATTTTAGTTGACAATATCGAGAGATTGCTGGATGAGAATGGGAAGTTCATTCCAGAGCATACTCAATATTTAGATCTATTTAGTGTGCTGTCCGATCACGCCACCCAATCCATTACGATTGTGACCAGTCGATGCCGTTTGCTAGAGTCTAGATTACGCAGTGTTTACAACTATGCGATTCCGTCATTAAGTCAGACAGATTGGCAAGATTACTTTACCTATAGCAATGTGCTTTTTGATGAGCAGTCATTGGCAGAAATGCATAGTAAGCTGGGGGGAAATGCTAAAGCCATGACTAGTCTATGTGGCGAAATCCATATGGACTTCGATCGCAATGCTACAATTTTCTGGGAACAATGCGGGGCGGATATAATGGCTACGGCAGATTTAAAAGATTTGGTGGCTGGACATTTGGATCGGTTGTTAAAGGTGGAGCCACTAGCCTATGCTTTATTAAAGCGGATGGGTTGTTATCGTTATCAAAGTATTCCCCATATTCCGATTGAAGCTTTGTTCTATCAGTTATGGGATAGCCCTGAAGCAGAGCATATCAGAATTATTGAAGTTCTCAGAAATCGGTCATTATTGGAATTAGCGAATGACGAATATTCACTACATCCCCTTGTGCGTGCGGAAGCGGTGCATCTTCTCAAGCAAAATCAAGAAGAATTCGATCAAGCACATAACAGCGCTGCTGATTTTTGGAAAGCGAAGGTTCAGTCCTTAGATACGGACAAAGATCTGCTTATGTCATTTGAGTCATGCTATCACTACTTAGGGCTTGCTGAAAAAACAAGAAAACCATACAAGCAATGGTATCCAAGGAGATCTAAAACTGGTAAAATGCAAGGAAAAGTAGGGAAAGCACGAAAAAC
>NZ_JACJPY010000148.1 GCF_014696345.1 Pseudanabaena cinerea FACHB-1277 | reverse complement strand
CGAGCGCAACCCATCGTCCTCCTGAGCATGCTTTCTTGCGCCTGAGTTGGATAGAATCGGTACTTGAAAGCTTTTTGAGTCATACTTACATTATACTACTTATTTTGTAAGATATCTAACTAATATAAAGCCGCACTAGAACGGCGGGGGTTTAAACCCATTTTTCTGATAAAGGGGTTTGTCAGTCAATCAGCCTGAAACCAGAATCGGTTCTACCCTTGTAAAAGGACAGGACAGACTGTTAAGTTTTTAGTTGACTTATGCCTAGCTAATTATCCTATATCTAAATTTAAAACCAGGTGCTGGCATCCCATAATAGCTAGCTGATGACAAGTCGTAAAGTGATTGACTGAAAATCTGCCCCAAAAGCCCAAGACAGGTTTAAGACTGAGGTCTTTACTTCTAGTAAGCAATCAGATCCTCAAATCAGAGTCATGGTTACAAATAATGTAACCAGAGAATTTCCCTTGAAGGCTTACTGTACTATAGCTGAAGTTCAAATTATGATTTCTAATCTGCAAAAACTATGCGTTCATTTTCTGCTATTGCCTTAACGATCGCCCTTGCTATGCCCACAATGGCGGCGATCGCCTATCCTCTGCAAGCGCAAGAAGCCACATCTCAAATGTCATCTGGCAAAAGCCAAAATGGGAAGAACGAGCGATTTTTAACCGTGACAGGTCGCGGCGAAAGAGCGGTCAAAACCACCAAAGCCAGAATTCAATTGGGAATAAATGTGGAAGCGAAAACGGCGATCGCGGTGCAGGCAGAAGTGGCTCGTAAAGCCAATAGTCTGGTGGCGAAATTGCAACAATTAAATGTGGAACAGTTACAAACCAGTAGCCTGCAACTGAATCCCAAATATGTGTATGAAAATAATCGCCAAACCCAAACGGGTTTTATCGGACAGACTAGCGTGAGCTTTGTAGTCGCAATTCCCCAAGCGGGAGCAACTATTGATGCGGCGGTGAATGCTGGCGCAAATCAGGTTGATCAAATTAGCTTCATTGCCACTGATGTGGAGCTAAATGCGGCGAAACAATTGGCTTTGCAAGATGCGGTCAAAGATGCCCAGGCGCAAGGAAATTCGGTATTGTCAGTCCTTGGATTTAATGCCAAGTCCATTGATAGCATTGTCATCGGTGAGTCAGCGATCGCCTATCCAGTGCCTCAACCCCGCGAGGCATTTTTAGCCAAAGCCGATGCCTCAACGCCAATTTTGGGCGGTGAACAAAAGGTCAATGCTGCTGTCACTTTGAAAATTAGTTATTAAGTGCAAAGCAAGGCAACCACCTCCAATTTCAAGGTTATCGTAGGGGGCACAGCCCCCCGTGCCATTCCCCTACGACAACACAGCAAAACAACCATCAAATACCATCAAATACCATCAAATAATTTTTAAGACTTGGAGACTGTTCTAAGCGCCGTCTAATTTGCTTGCGCTGTTCTCTAATAGTTCTTTCCCAACCATTGTAATCGTTCGCCAGAGGGACATATAATCGCTTCAAAATATGTGATAGCAGTACATCCAAGCGACTCTCTAGCTCATCCCGATAAGAACGCCTCAAATCCTCAATCTCCTCTATTAAATCATCAATATCTATCACTCATTATCGTGCATAGGACGATTATAGCGATCGCTTTTGATGGGGTGAGGTTTTAGGCGATCGCGGGTTGTTGGGATTTTTTGGGTTTAAGACTGAGCCAGCCAATACATTAATTTGCTGCTGCAATTATTTAGTCAGCAAAAAAGTTAAGATGGTAAACTCAAGGTAAATCTTTGGTAAATCTTGTAAATTCTTGTAAATTAGTAAAGGTCACGACATCAAGTTATGGATGCAGTTGCA
Source organism: Pseudanabaena cinerea FACHB-1277 (assembly GCF_014696345.1). Taxonomy (GTDB): domain Bacteria; phylum Cyanobacteriota; class Cyanobacteriia; order Pseudanabaenales; family Pseudanabaenaceae; genus Pseudanabaena; species Pseudanabaena cinerea. Next base: position 3,971 of record NZ_JACJPY010000148.1, on the reverse strand, counting down.
GTAAAGCCCAGCGAAAGCAATTCTAGCGATATTAAACCTAGTGAGATCCTGCGGCAAGCCGACACCGAAAAACTAGCGCGGATTCGTCACACTTGTTCCCATGTGATGGCAATGGCAGTTCAGAAATTATACCCCGATGCTAAGGTGACAATCGGTCCTGCGACTGAAAATGGCTTTTATTACGACTTCGATCGCAAGGAAGCATTTACGCCCAGTGACTTGAAGGCGATCGCTAAAGAAATGAAACGGATCATCAAGTGGAACCAACCCCTTGTGCGTCAAGAGTTGCCGCGCTCTGAGATGCTGGCGGAAATCGAAAAGCTGAATGAGCCTTACAAAATTGAGCTACTCGCCGCCATTCCTGAAGGGCAGCATATTAGCCGCTATTTCATCGGCGATCCTGAAAAATTGGAAAAGCAACCTTGGTGGGATCTTTGTGCAGGTCCTCACCTTGGCAGTACTGGCGATATTCACCCCGATGCCTTTGCCCTAGAGAGCATTGCGGGAGCCTATTGGCGCGGTGACGAAAAAAATCCGATGCTGCAACGCATTTACGGTACGGCTTGGGAAACTCCTGAGCAGCTAGCGGCATATCACGCCATGCTCGAAGAAGCAAAGCGCCGCGATCACCGCACCATCGGCAAAGATTTACAACTGTTCAGCATTCAAGAAGATGCTGGCGGCGGTTTGGTATTTTGGCATCCCAAGGGCGCGATTATTCGCAATGCGATCGAGAATTTTTGGAAAGATACTCACTTCCAAAATGGTTATGAGTCAGTCACCACGCCACACATGGCAAACTTAGACCTATGGAAAATTTCAGGACATAATGATTTCTATCGTGAAAGTATGTTTCAGCCGATGGAAGTGGAGCATCAGGTTTATCAGCTTAAACCGATGAACTGTCCCTTCCATGTGTTGATCTATAAAGACACTCTGCATTCTTACAAGGAGTTTCCGATTCGCTATGCCGAGCTGGGTACGGTCTATCGCTATGAGCGATCGGGAACCATGCATGGCTTGATGCGTGTGCGCGGCTTTACCCAAGATGATGCCCATATTTTCTGCACTGAGGCACAGATCGAGCAGGAAATTCTCGGCGTTCTTAATTTAGCAGAATTGATTCTCTCCACCTTTGGCTTTGAGAACTATGAGATCAATCTTTCCACCCGTCCAGAGAAATATGTCGGCTCCGATGAGATTTGGGAAAAGTCTACAGAAGCTCTTAAACAAGCTTTAAACCATAAAGGCTGGAATTATGTAATCGATGAAGGCGGCGGCGCTTTCTATGGACCGAAGATTGATATTAAGATCGAGGATGCGATCGGGCGGCGTTGGCAATGCTCCACGATCCAATTGGACTTCAATTTACCCGATCGCTTCCAAATGGAATATGTGGGTGAGGATGGCGCAAGGCATCAGCCGATCATGATTCACCGCGCTTTATTTGGTTCCGTTGAGCGTTTCATTGGGGTGCTGATCGAAAACTATGCGGGGGACTTTCCCCTCTGGTTAGCGCCTGTACAGATCAAACTCATCGCAGTTTCCGATGCTCAGATGGCATATGCCGAGCAGGTAGCAGCACAGATGAAGGCGCTAGGATTGCGGGTGCAGCTTGACCATAGCGGCGATCGCATGGCGAAGCAAATTCGCAAAGCCGAAATGGAAAAAGTGCCTTTAATGGCAGTGATCGGCGCGAAGGAAGTTGAAGCGAATACTCTGAGCATTCGCAGTCGCAAGCATGGCGAACTAGGCGCAATCCCTGTGGATGAAGTGATTAGCAAAATGCAAAATGCAATTAGAGATCGGACTTGGTTATAAAAAAAGCAAGCCCTAGCTCGCGGACGAGTATAGGGCTTACTTTTTAGATGATCCTGCTATTGCCATCAAGAAATTTGAACTCTCCAAGCTTGGCTTCTCTCTTGGAGACAAGCTTTGTGTCGTTTATTTCTTGAAAACCTGCATACAGCAGAGAATTAAAAATTTGCTAAACAGAGTAACCTTAGAGCGAGGGCTTGCGCTTATTAGCTAAAAATTAAAGGATGCCCCAGAAATGCAACACGCCTTGACCGCTAATCAATTCGATCGCAAGTGCCGATACAAAGCCGATCATTGCTAAGCGTCCATTCCAGTTTTCAGCACCAGATGTGAAACCCCAATTCCATACATTGCGATTATCTTCAGACATGATTAGTATTCCTTGTTAAGTTATTTCCTTACATTGAGAAATGTAACAGAGTTTGTAGATATCCGCAATCTTTCTTCATATTTTCCGCCTTTAGATGGACTATGAAGCGCCCGCTCCTCAAATGAACTACCGATGCAAAATTTGAAAGTACCACTTTGCCGTAACGTCTAATTTCCCTTCAGATCTAGATTTAAGTGCTTGGCGCTGCTGTATCCCTTGCAAAATTCTATGCTGCTCCCTTAGGATGATAGACCCTGCCAAAAATTGATTACCCAAAAATCCATGACTTCTGCCAAAATGTCCTTGCTAGTTGCTGAAGCAGTTGCAACCCTCGCGCCCACCTTTACGAATATTGATCTGCAAGTTAAAAACAATCTGGCTAAAGTATTGCAAGCATTTCGGGATCAGCGTGTTGGCGCACATCACTTTGCCAGTGTGTCGGGATATGGGCATGGAGATATGGGGCGCGATGTGCTAGATGCGGTTTTTGCTCAGGTGATGGGGGCAGAGGCGGCGGCGGTGCGGTTGCAGTTTGTATCGGGAACCCATGCGATCGCCTGTTGTTTGTTTGGCATTTTGCGCCCTCTTGATGAATTGTTGTCAGTCGCAGGCGCACCCTATGACACCCTCGAAGAAGTGATTGGCTATCCCCTCACCTCTGATAGTCAAGGACGTAGTTATGCAGGATCGCTCAAGGACTTTGGCATCACCTATCGGCAAGTGGATCTCACCCCCGCAGGTGGCATCGATTGGACTACCTTGGCACAAGCGATCAAACCACAGACCCGCATGGTCTTAATCCAGAGATCATGTGGCTATGCATGGCGGCAGAGTCTTTCCATTGCCGAAATCGCCCAAATTATTCAAGTTGTAAAGCAGCAAAACCCTGATACAGTCTGTTTTGTGGATAATTGCTATGGTGAATTTGTCAGCGATCGCGAACCGACCGATGTGGGAGCCGATATTATGGCTGGCTCCTTGATCAAGAATCCTGGCGGGACGATCGCCACCGCAGGCGGCTATGTGGCAGGTAAGGCGACATATGTGGAACTGGCGGCACAGAGGCTGACGGCTCCAGGGATTGGGCGGGAAGGGGGCGCAACCTTCGATCTCAATCGCTTACTATTTCAAGGTTTATTTCTTGCGCCGCAAATGGTGGGAGAAGCGATCAAAAGTAGCCATCTCGCTGCCTATGTCTTTGATAAATTGGGCTACAAAGTGAAACCTCTGCCCTTTGCCCCGCGCTATGACATTATTCAGGCAATTCAGCTAGGCGATCGCCAAAAATTAATTGAATTTTGTCGCAATCTACAAAGGTTTTCGCCCATCGACTCCTATGTTGACCCTGTGCCAGGGGAGATGCCTGGTTATGCCAGTCAATTGGTGATGGCGGGTGGCACTTTTATCGATGGCAGTACCCTTGAGCTATCTGCCGATGGACCATTGCGAGAGCCATATAACTTATTTTTGCAAGGGGGAACCCATTGGACACATTTAGCGATCGCCCTTGAGAATTTTCAATTGTTTTAAGGCAGTTTACATATCCCTAAGCATCAAATAAATAGACATATAAAACCAAGAAGCGTTGCGGCGTGAAACGCCTCTTTTTTGATTGATACCTTGATGGCAGGCAGAATTACAATTATTTCCCTAATGCTCTGCTCCTTTTTGGTGATTACTCTCTGAGGGGGTGACAAAGACATCTAAAACGTAGCCGTGACAAGCTGCATAGCCCTCTTACCTCGTTGATAGTAGGTTAACTTATTGGGAGCTAGTTTCAATA
>NZ_JACJPY010000147.1 GCF_014696345.1 Pseudanabaena cinerea FACHB-1277 | reverse complement strand
AATCCATGCAATGTTCCAAAGATCTTACGTTTGCGTACAGCTTTTCTTAATAATTCCCCATCGCTAAGTATTTCTACTTAGCGCAAACTTGGGATGCTCCCTGTTCTAAAAGTGTTATATGGTTGGTGTCAAGTATCCATAGAGTCATTTAAGCTAATTCCTCTTCTAGAATCTCTTGGCGACTTGCTTCCATATAAGCCACAACTTCTTCAAACAAATCAGCATTATCCTTGTGCATTCCTGCGATTTTCAGCCAAGGATTTTCTTTCTTAAGCTCAACTGGATGTGACAAATGTAGTTCAGCGATTTCTACTTCGGATGATTTTTTTACACCGTTTATATTCAATGAATTAAAAAAGATGTTTAATCGAGCATCTACCACATTAGCAATTACTTCCATAAGTTGATCAACTGTCAAACTACTAACTAATTGTGGAGAATTACTAGGAGCCAAAGTTTCTGCTGCCGATTCTGCTTGCGTTTTTATGCGTTCATCAACGGTCAAGCTATTGGCTAATTGAGTAGTCATTTTTGTTAGTCCCCATTTTATAAATTCAGTTAAGTTCAGCAAATGCTTCAAAGTTTAAACTGAGTGTTTGTAGATATTAAAGTCCCCGATTTTTTGATGCCTCGGAGACTTTAATTTGCTAGTTTTTATCACCCAAATCGCCAAAATTTATAAACTAGGAGGCAGAATTACATTGTCAATTCTATGAATAACACCGTTACTAGCGGGGATATCAGCCCCAGTTACATTGCCATCATTGACATATACACCTGTTGCTCGGTCAACTTTAACAGTAATAAGATCCCCTTGTAAGCTACTCACTTGCCCAGATTTTAAGTCACTGGAGAGTACCCTGCCAGGGACTACATGATAGGTTAAAATCTTGACCAACACTTCCTTGTTTTCTGGCTTCAATAAATCCTGTAATGCGTCCTGTGGTAGTTTTGCGAATGCTGCGTCTGTAGGAGCAAAAATTGTGTAAGGACTTTTTCCTTTCAAGGTTTTTGTAAGGCTTGCTGCATCTAAAGCTTTAATGAGAGTTTTAAAAGATCCATCACTCTGAAGCACTTCGATAATGTTCTTGGACTCTGTGGGAGTTCCGACTGGTGCAGTAGGAGCTTCTGTGGTTGGTTGGGTAGTTTGGCTGACTGATTCAGTGGGAACTGGTGGTGTTTTACCACGATTGTAAGGTGGTTCGTTGAAAATACTTGGTCTGGGATTTAGACCGCGTTGTGCTTGCGCTGGAGATGGAATGGTAGTCAAAATACCGATGCTCATTAATCCTATGATTACCGTAATTTTGAGCAATAATTTGCCGTAGTTAGCATTCATGAATTTTGTTTGTATTGATTGCATACGAATTATATCGAAAGTTATTAAATATTGATAACTAGAAAGGTTCTTGAGTGAAGAGCAAGATTTTTTACAAAAATTGAGATAATGTGAGCATTTTTATATTTACCAGCCATTTTTAGCCAAAGATTTTCCTGCTTAACATCTTCTTCAAACAGCACTTTATACTGACTTAAAATCCACAAGAAAAATTTTAAATCGCCGCTTTCAAAATTTTTCTTGTGGCTCGTTTGATCGGCTATTGCTGTAGCTTGGTGAAATCTAGATCAACAATTTAGGTGGGATCGAGAGAAATAAAATGCCATTGCCTTGCCAAGTAATTTCTGGCTGCGGAATTGGCAAAGATATACCGATAATGCCAGCTTTTTTTAGAACTAACACCCCCTTCGCCTCGCCCCAAATTAATAGCTCCGCCCAAGTCGTCAAATCTGGCTCATGGCCAATGATTCCCAATGAAGCCTTGGATGGTTGTGGTTGTTGAAAAAGCCACTGAATCGCCCTTTCACGCCAACGCTCAAAATTACCATCGGGGGCTAACTCCGCCGCTTCTTGTACGGGACAGTTAGGAAAAGTATCGGCAAAAATGGCGGCGGTTTGCTGGGCGCGGGCTAGGGGGCTGGTTTGCAAGAGGTCAAAGCGCAAGCCTAGATCATGCAGGCGACTGGCAACCTGTTGAGTTTTTTTGCGCCCTTCTGGGGTGAGTGGACGATCTCGATCGCTGTCATAACTTTCCCGATCGGCGGCGATGCCATGACGAATTAAATATAGGCTAGGCATAGGTAAGAGCGCTCTCTAGGAGGCTAGCAAATAAGGCTTTACCGTCAGTGCCACCGAGTATGCTTTCGGCGGCGCGTTCGGGGTGGGGCATCATGCCGATCGCATTGCCCTGTGGGTTGCAAATACCAGCAATATTGTTGAGGGAGCCGTTGGGATTGGCGGCATCGGTGATCTTGCCATCAGCATCGCAATATCTAAAGACAATTTGCTGATGATCTTCTAAGGATTTAAGTGTGTCAGCATCGGCAAAATAACAGCCTTCACCATGGGCGATCGGTAAGGAGATGACCTGATGCTGTTGATATTTTTGGGTAAATGCTAAATTATGACGCTCTACCCTTAGAGAGACGCGATCGCAAATAAAATGCAAATCGCGATTTCGCACTAAAGCCCCAGGCAATATTCCTGCTTCGGTCAGAATTTGAAAACCATTACAAATACCGATCGCATATTTACCCTTTGCCACATGATCCTGCAAAGCTCTCATCACGGGCGCAAATCTGGCGATCGCCCCACAGCGCAAATAGTCACCATAGCTAAATCCCCCAGGTACAACGATCACATCACAGTCACTAATATCGGTGTCGCTATGCCAAATCATGCGGGTGGGCTGTTTTAAAATGCCACTGGTGACGGTTGCCACATCGCGATCGCAATTTGAGCCAGGGAAAACGAGGATACCAAATTTCATGTTTAAACCTCTTCTGAAGCGATCGGGGTTAGCTCAACGCGATAATTCTCAATTACAGGGTTTGCTAGTAACTTGTCGGCTGCTTCATTTAGCTTTTGCGATGCCTCGGTTTCATCAGCAGCATCAAGCATAATTTCCACATACTTGCCAATTCTTACCGAATCCACATGATAGTCCATTTGCTTGAGGGCAGACTGTACGGCTGTACCTGCGGGATCTAGCACTGATGGGCGCAGGGTGACGAATATGCGGGCTTGATACTTCATGTTGATTGCTAATGTTGATGGAGAGTAATTAATTTTATAGTGGGAAGGGAGTAAAAATTAGTAAATTTCCTATTTTTGTCTAAGTCCTGTTGTATGTTATTCGTATGTCTCTTACTAACAGAGTATTAAGATGTCAAGTTCGCATAACTTATCAAATCCGCTCATAAACTCCGCAAATAGCTTCTTTGAAATAAGTTGGGAGTTAGGAACAGAATTTTTTGCTTCGCTTCCAGTGGAACAACAACAACCAGCGATCGCCCGATTGCTCAAGGCGAATATTTCTGACTTCTATCGTATATATCTATTCAGTAAGCTCAAGACTCCCGATGTCCTGCCTTACTTGGCTTCGGCTTTAAAACAGTACCCACAACTAGCGTTAAAAGGAATGCGGTTGCACAGTGCCACCAAGATCATTCCTTACTTGCTAGATGCAACCGATGAAATTGAAGTAACTGCTCTACTAGGGGAATTAGGTGCAGTTTGTGCAATTAATGCCATTCGCCAAATAATCAAAGAAGGAAATAGTGATTTACAGGCAGTCGGTATCGATGCACTCATTGAGATTGGACGACAAAATTTAGAGCGTTATCGTCAAAGGCGATCCTATCCCAGCGATCGCCATCGGGTGGAGGTGCAGATGTTGCTCAAGCAATATCAACTCAGCCAAAGTCATGAAGATATGGAATCTCTCCGCTATATTGCATCAGCACTATACGATCTAGATCGCAAACAGGCGATCGCCTGCCTCAGAGAAACGGAAAAACGTAGCCAAGACTTTGTCGCTTCGCCATTGGCAGCGCTGCTCTACCAAGCAGGTAGCTACCCTCGCTCTGGTCCCATCACCCTCAGCCTGAACCCTATTGTGTGCTACGGCTCTTGGTTATGGAAGAAAATCAAGCATCTATGGCAAAAGCCAGATTACCCATCTGCCACAATCGGGATTATCGCTGCTATTCTCAATGGCTTATGTGATGTCCTCAGTACGATTCAGGATATTGACCAAAGGCGGAAAATAGCGCAAGCATTCAAGGATCTTGGCGGCGATAAGTTCCATCAATATTTGTGTAATCAACAAAGGGGCAAGTTTGGGACATCTATGTATGATGTTTCAGATTCTGATCTCCTAAAAAAACAGATACCTGCTTTACAAATTTTAGGATTGATCAAGGATGAACAGTCTATCCCTACGTTCGTGAGTAAACTGGATACGGAGCATGAGGGAATTTATGCGGCAGCGATCGCCGCTTTAGCAGAAACTGGCTCTAGTAAATGGATTAACGTTGCTGTTAACTCCCTCGCACATCAGCATAATTCGCAATTTTTGATGTCAGCCTTGGCGCAATTTGAGCAATCGATGAATCGTGCTGAAAACGTTCCCATTCTCATTCATCTTCTGCTTACTGGCAGAGCCAACTATTATGCTCAAGTGCCGCAACTGCGTTCAGAAATCCAAGGATTACAAGCCAAATTTGCGCCAACTCCCGCCAGCCCAGAGAATGCTGACCCCATGATGGCGGCTTCTGCGGCAATCCATCCCTTAGAATGGCTAACCTTCATGCTTGGCTCCTTATTTGGCGTTCAAGGTAGTCAAATGTATTTAGAGACTATGCCGCATGAGCAAGCACAGCAGATGAAGGCTTTAATTAAGGAAGTTGAGAGGATTAGCCTTGAATATCAGATTAAAATCACAGACTTAGCGGCTGTCATTCAAAGCGCTCAATATGACACCTATGATGATTACTTAACGGCGACCCAAGCGCAGGTAGCTAAGTTGTACGCTAAAGGTGAAGATGAAAAAGCGGCAACGGAGTTATTTAGCAATCTGGAGATTCGGAAAGTCGCTGCCAAGGTCTTGGCAAAACTGCAACCCACGGAGGCTATTCCTGCGTTGAAGTCGATTTTGACAGAACAGCATGATTTCCCTCAGTTTGCGGAGTTACGGCAAATAGCCGCTAGTGTCGTGATTAAGTTAGGTCAGTTTAATCAGGATGATCTAGAACAATTACTAAGCGATCGCGATGAAAATGTGCGCCAAGCGGTACTGGCGGCGATCGCTGAGCGGCGAGATCCTGCGGCAATTCCAATTTTGATCCCGATGGTGAGCGACTATTTACATCCCCAAAAGATACAAGCCGCAGAAACGCTATTGGCAATTGGTGGTGATTTGGCTACCCAAGCATTTATTCAAATTGCTCAAGAGGCAACGGAAAAAATTGTTCACATTGGGGCAGTTAATTATTTAGCAGCAACAAGAACAAAACTGGCAGGCTCATTCATCGTCAACTATGTGCAGTCTCATCCTGAATATAGGGATTTAATTTACATTATCAAGGATTTGGGCTTTACAGGCGAAAGTGCGCTTATTCCCCTGATCAAGCCTTACTTGATTAGAGCTTTTTCCCTAGATGCGGCGACCGCTGCCCTTGTGCGACTGGGTGATGAGGACGCTTTTAATGTCGCGGTCATAGAACTTGCCACCCCACTGCCGCCCTTGCCCTATGGCGATCAACAGATGCGATTGAAGGGGAGGCGCGATATTGCTGAGGCGATCGCTGGCGATGCGGTCTTTTTGACCGTTGGTTTTGCCAAAGTACAACAGGTGGTTGCCCAAACTGACGATCTGGAAATTTTTCAAATATTGCAAAATGCTTTAAATAAATTTAAAAACCCCTAACGCCGTTTTCGGTAGTCCTAAAAAGGAAAGGATTTATACGGTAAGGATGGGCGGCGCTTC
>NZ_JACJPY010000146.1 GCF_014696345.1 Pseudanabaena cinerea FACHB-1277 | reverse complement strand
ATCGTTAAGTACAAGTTTTTGTAAATAACTTTGATAGAGGCGATCGCGCTCTGTCGCATCAGGCAATTTTGCCAAATCATTGCGCCTAGCCTTTTGCTGCACCATCCGCAGTTTTAAATTGCGATCGCGGCGATCTTGCCGCTCCGTCTCAGATTCAGTGCGCTTTCTAACATACTTACCCGCAAAGTAACTGCCATTGGTTTCACCCAAATATTTCCAATCAGGCAAATCGGCATCACTGGGATGGGTCATGCACAGGACAAAATCCTGATTATCAGAGGCAATTCGACATTTACCCTTAATGTCATCGCAGATTGGGCAGGGGCTATGGGACTTAGTGGGTGAAAACTTTCGGGAAGAATACTGGTTATTTAAGGAAGTCACTATTTTTGACCTCCCATGAGCTTATTAAGGGAGATCTCAACAAAGATCTGTGCCTGCAAGAGTAAAAAATTTAAAAACATCTAGATTGTCCTGATTGTAAGGGTTGTAGCGACTTCAACCAGGAAATGAGCAGATTTTTTGAGTTCAGTTTGATAGTCAATAATTGCCTTTTACAAATTTTTTAAAAATTTGCAGCAAAAACTGTTGCTAATCTTGTATCTTGCGTTAAGATATAGAGAAGCGTTGAACAAAATTGCCCTCTAAAAGCAACATCTGTCCATTCCTGGATATTGAATTTAATAAAACCTTCGGGTTATCAAAGAGCTAGTGGTTCTCAGGCACTGGCTTTTTTGATGTTTGAAGGGGAAAACGAGCTAAGTAATCTCCTCTATGCAAAAACGGTAATCAAATCATACAGCGATCGCCTTAGATTTGATACACAAAAGATCAAAAAAAGATCAAAATTTTAGTAGCCCCACTCTAAGCACGTTTACTTTTAATGGTAGAGTTTTCACTACTGCCTAAATCTCAGGTATCGGGGGGATAATTAATTAATCACTGACTAGAGGATAAAAGTATATGTACTTTCACTCGTCTTACCTGATTCTAATTCCAGGGATGATCTTGATGTTTTGGGCGCAACATCGCGTCAAAGCAACCTACGAAAAATATGCCGAAAGCCAATCGAGTTTAGGGATGACAGGCGCACAGGTTGCCAAAACCATCTTGCAACGTATGGGTATCTATGATGTCACCGTTGAGCAAGTTGAAGGTGAACTCACCGATCATTACGATCCATCTGCCAAAGCAGTGCGATTATCAGAGTCGGTGTATGCATCGTCATCTCTAGCTGCCGCCGCGATCGCCGCCCATGAATGCGGTCACGTTTTGCAAGATGTGCGGGGCTATCAATTTATGAATATCCGCGCTTCGCTAGTGCCTGTAGCAAATATCGGCGCAAACTTTGGACCAATGATGGTGATGGCAGGACTGTTTTTGACATCGCTTGGCAGTTTGAGTACGGTGTTTATCAACCTCGGTATCATTTTGTTTGCAGGAGCGATCCTGTTTCACATCGTCACTTTGCCCGTTGAGTTTGATGCATCCAGTCGCGCCTTGAGACTAATTGACGAGTTAGGAATTTTGCAAGGCGAAGAAAAGCGGGGCGCTCGCAGTGTCTTGAATGCGGCGGCATGGACATATGTAGCGACGGCAATTTATGCAGCCTTGCAACTGGTGCAATTGTTATTGATGAGAGGCAATGACTAAATCGTAAGTTTTTTAACCAATAAAAAGCGGCGCATCGCGCCGCTTTTTATTTTTGCAGTAATAATTTTGCCAACTCAGAAAACCCAGCAAACTCCGAACATTGAGTAACGTATTGGGGTAAGTGCTGCATTTTGTCTTGATAATGGTGAACATTTGCTACCCCGATTGAGACGGGAAACTTTGTAGGATCAAACATCGGCTCATCATTAGGGCTATCGCCAATGGTTAGTATTTGCTGTGAACTGAGTTCAGGAAAGTAGCGGTTTAGAACTGAGAGCAAGCCAGTAGCCTTATCTTGATGGATTGGTTTGATATGACATTGGACATTGCTGTATGTGAGACTCCAACCCATTTGCTGACATTGCCAAGCTATTTTTTCAAGATCGTCTGTCGATAAATCATCAACATCAAAAGTCCAGTCGGTAATACGAAACTGGTTATCAGGGGAAGGACACAGATTAGGAAATAGCTGCTTAATGTGATGAAAAGTATTTTCTAGCAGGATGCGATGTCTGGATATATTGGGAATTGCCGAAAGCAAATCTTGCTGACCGTTAGCCTGCAAAAATAAGCCACCATTTTCGGCGATCGCTCCTGCAATGGGTAAATAATTCACCAAAGCACTGACCCATCCCGCCGAGCGACCTGTCACCAATAGGATTTTAATTCCAGAGGATTGTAAATCCAGAAGAGTCGAGATGAAATCAGCAGAGAATTTTCTGTTTTGGGTAAGAGTGCCATCAACATCGGAAGCAATTAAACGGATGTCGGACAAATGAGCTTGATGGAGATTGAGCAGGGGCATAAACAGAAACCAAAATAGATAAATCAGCGTAGATCTTAAATTTAATAAATTTAAGAAGCAACAGTAATCAAGAAAGGAAGAAGATGGTGAGCAAGGGAAATAGGATCGACTCCCATAATAGAACGTTGATTTGCTAAAGATATTGCAGCTTGAGAATGCCAAACCGCAGCAACTATAGCGGAATCGCTAGACGATAAGCCCTGAGCTAACAGTCCACCAATCATACCTGCCAAGACATCACCACTACCGCCACGAGCGAGAGCAGGCGTACTCTCAGGATTGACCCAAAGCCTTGGTTTTTCATCTTGTAGAAAAGAAATCATTGTTCTCGCCCCCTTGAGCAGAATCGTAGCATGGCAAAGTTCAACTGCCGAGATCAGAGCATCTAAGCGATCGCTAGTCATAAGGTCAGGAAATAGGCGGCTAAACTCACCTCCATGGGGAGTAAAGATTAAAGGATTAGTTCGGCTTTGCAACTTACGAATGAAATTAGGATCGGCAACGGGTGAAATAGCATTTAGTCCATCGGCATCTAGTACTAGGGGAATATCGCTATCAATAGTTTGTTTGACCACAGAGTTTGCATCAAGAGACAGCCCACAGCCACAGACAATTGCCTGATACTTTTGCAAATCTAGCCCAGCTAGAGAATCAATAGCACCTGAGTCGGTTTCAGGACAACCGATTACCAAAGCATCAGGTACTTGGGCAAGAACTAATAGTTTAAGAGAGGACGGAACCGCGATTGACAGCATCCCCACTCCACTAGCTTTTGCGCCCAAAGCCGCTAGAATCGCTGCCCCCGCATAGCGCTGAGAGCCGACCACCAATAATAAATGCCCCAGATTGTACTTATGAACTGAAATAGGGCGAGGAATCGGCAGATATTGGCGTAGGCAAGTCTGAGGATCAACCCGCCAAAGAGGATGGCGATCGCCCAATACTTCTATAATGAATTGCTCAGGAGTATCAAAGTCAACTCTTTCGAGAATCCCAATATAGGGAAGAGCCTGCTCAATTAATAGACCGCGCTTCCATAAGCCCAGACATAAGGTGTGGGTAGCGCGAATTGCAGTACCCATGACATCGCCGCGATCGCAATTTAGCCCCGATGGTAAATCGATAGCAAGTATAGGAATCTGCCAACTATTAATGAGGTTGAATGAGTTTGCTAAATCACCCGCTACATCACGTTCTAGCCCAAAGCCAAAAATACCATCGATAAGTAAATCACAATCCTGTAATTCTGTAAGAGAAACAAAAGGAATCCCAATCGCTTTAGCATGACAAGTATGTACTCTCGTCAGAGGCTTAGCTTTGGGCATCATAGAGCAAATCTTGACTTGTCTTCCCTGATGATGAAGCTCACGGGCGACCACCAGAGCATCCCCACCATTATGACCAGAGCCAACCAACATACCGACTTTAGGAAATCTATGGGTAGGATAGAGTTGAGCAATCCGTTGGGTAATTTTTAGTGCCACTTTTTCCATTAGAGCTGCCACAGGCATACCTGATTGAAAGATAAGATTTTCAATCGCCTGCATCTGTGCCGCAGTAACAATGACTTGAGTGGAGATAGGGCTATTCATAATGTCAATAAGAATAGCATCAACCGTTGGCTAAATCTGTTTGGTTGTGATTAAGAAAAGGCATAGAAAAATCTAAAACTAAAATATAACGAACGTAATACTAATGGATAATCTAGCGATTGGCTGGTGAAGCATACAGCCTGTTGAGGCAATATGGGACACAGTAGAATAGTCCACGCAACCGTTACAGGCTAAAATTGTACCCCTTGATAGCTAAACAGGCTATATAAACGCTGTTTCTTTAGAGTTCATTGAAGATGTCTTTGATGTAATGAGTTTTTTGCTGCTGCCTTTATTTCCATGTTTTTACTTTTAGCCAGCTTTTCTAAAATATCTCTAGCAGTATTAGGATGTTGGGCTACGAGTTTGCGAACTTCAGAACTACGATCACTAGATAACTTAGCTAATACTTCTGATTTAGTTAGAGCATTAGCTGCCAAGTCCTTGCGAAATTTTAATTGAGTTTTGCACAAATCAATATTATGAATATTTCCCGTATCGATACAATATTGAGGATTTGTAATCACAGCTTTTCTCACGGAAAAATCAGAATCTTTCGATAGTTTTTCTAAGATTTCAAGAGAAGTATTAGGATGAATAGCCACAAGTTTACGAACTTCAGGACTGATATCTTGAGATAGTTGGGCTAAATTTTCCGATGTGAGGGAGCTATCTACCGCTAAAGATTTACGAAGGCTTAGATCAACTTGTTTTTTGTTGTTAACCAGCACCTTTAATCTTGTTGAAAGGGGAGTTTTAGTATTTGCTAATACTGCAAGCCTGACAGATAATTCAGGATCTGAACTGAGTTTATCGAGAATATAACTAGGGCATGATGAGTTATTTGCTACAGCTTCTCTAATTAATGCTTGTGAATCTAAACTTAGCTTGTCTAAAGTATGAGACGGAGTAAAAATATGTCTTGCGATTAAGAGTCGGATATGAGGTTGCTCTTCGGACAATTGTTCAAACACAAATTCAGGCATGGCATGATTTGAGAGCCTTTCTCCGATTTCCTCAATGATGTCTATGACTATATTGGTTTGATAACCATCCAGACGTGGCATAGGCAGACTAACAACTTTGTAATCCATTGCCGAGATAACTAGTTCATATACTTGAGTAACAATTATTTTTTCGTACTTGGTCAAATTTTTATTGGCTAGTACAGATAAATCAATACCTGATTTTTCAGAAATTTCAACTTTTTCTTTTGTTTTACCTGCCAACTTCTTCTTTTCTATTGCAGCTAAATTATTAGTAAAATATCGTCCAGATATGGGAATAGGTTGCTTGTCTAGTTCAAATAGAACTTGATTTGTTTGTCGAATAGCTTCTTGTAATTTTGAGAGCGACTCGTGTGTAGGATTTATACTAATATCCTGACTCAGTTTTACCAAAGAGCAACTCAACTCAAGAGCTATATCAAGATGGGCATTATCTAATGCTAGTTGAGCTAACTTCTTATTTTGTTCCTCGGCTAACGCTTTACTTTCATCTGCTATCTCATTGTATTTGCTCTGCAAGCTTGAATATTTGCTAGTGAGCGCATTTTCCATATCTCTATGGTGTCTAGCTTCTGCCCTATCACTTTCAGCCCAATCATCAGCAATTATAGCGCCAATTGTTGCACCAACTGCTGCTCCGATTAAAGGAAGTAAGAAAAACATATAATTCTAACCTTGTAATAATACTAAATAGGGCTTGCTGAAAAAGTAATTAGGAGGCAGGAAGAATGCAAGTAGAAAAAGGAGACCACAGGACAGGCAAGACAGGAAATCGCCGAAATCGGGAAGAGA
>NZ_JACJPY010000145.1 GCF_014696345.1 Pseudanabaena cinerea FACHB-1277 | reverse complement strand
ACGATCCAAATCTACACTTGCTTAATAGCGTATGTTTTATTAGAGCTAGTAGAGATACCAAAAGAGTTTGGCTGTAAGATGTTAGATAAACTGAGGTATTTACAAGCATTCATGAGTGAGAATATCAGTTATGTACATTGGTTTAGGAAGATAGTGATATTAAGCTGAAATCACGCTTTTTGCAGGAGTAGTGTGTCCACTTTTGGGATAACCTCATGTCTGATTCAACACTTCTGGAGGAAAGTATCTTTAACTTGATACTGATTTATAAGTTATACCAATCAAATCTTTTTTGCGAAATAACACTAATGTTACTAATACAAATAATGTTACGAATAAAAATTTACAATCTATTTTGGGCAAAGTTCCAAAACTTAGTGAGAATAGAAATTTGGGATCAACTTAAAGTTATTGTTGTCCTATTCGGAATTGCTTTTTTTGCCGTCCCTTTTTCGTATTTAATTGGGTGGATCACTTTTAGTAGAGTGGGTTGTTGAGGTTAGGAGCGATCGCTTTTTGATGGATTGTGCTTTAGGCGATCGCGGGTTGTTGAGATTGAGTTGAGGGGCGATAGGTGCTGTTTTAGCCGATGCAAGTTAGAATGCTATAAGTACCTGTAATTAGGACTATAAAACAATGACAACCCAACAAGTCACCTTTCAAGAATGCAACACCCAATTTGCACAGGTTTTTGAACGAGTATTAAAAAATCACGAAGTTATTTCAGTCTATAAAGAGCCTGAACAGGGCATTGTCATGCTGGACGCAAAAGAATATAGCAGTCTAGTGGAAACCTTGTACTTACTCAGCAATCCCGCCAATCGCGATCGCTTATATCAAGGTATCTTGCAACATCAACAAGGTCAAGTAAGAGAAGAAGAACAAAATTTGACTTTAGAACAACGCCTTAATTTCCTCAAATTACCGATCGCTGAACGCAGACAAATACTCGAAAGTCAAGCTGAGGAAATGCTTGATCACTATCAACAAGAAACTGATTGGCAATAATTAATGGTAGGTGACATCATTGACTACTAATTTTGAACCACCCAAACGTGGAGAAATTTGGCTTGTTAACTTCGATCCTACAGTTGGATCTGAAATCAAAAAAATCCGTCCTGCGATTGTCATTAGCTCAGATGCAGCAGGAAAATTACCAATTAAACTTGTTGCACCAATTACAGATTGGAAACCATATTTTGCTAAAAACTTTTGGCACGTAAAAATAGAACTAGACACAGAAATTGGACTCACAAAGGCTTCTGCAATTGACGCTCTTCAGCTTAGGGGCATGGATTTGCAAAGATTTATTCGTAAACTTGGCAATATATCCGATGCTAAGATGCTAGAAATAACGGCGGCTATTCTCACTATTATTGAATACGAAATTTAGCAAAGTTGTAGAGATCGCTTTTTGATGGGTTGTGATTTGGGCGATCGCGCCAAGCTTATGAAGTATAATAATGAATATTAAAGAGTTTGGACTATTCTCCATGAGATTAGATCGTATTACGAGCAATCCGAAACAAATGAACGGGCAGCCATGTATTCGCAATCTTCGCCTTACAGTGAGGCGAGTAATTGAGCTGCTAGCGACTTATCCTAATCGAGACGAACTATATCAAGAATTTCCAGAGATCGAAGAAGCAGATATTCAACAAGCTTTGATTTTTGTGTCTTCTTATCTTGATGATCGCATTATTGAACTACCAAATCGATATGAAGCTATTGCTTGATTAAGGATTGCCCCGATCTGCGGCAACATTATTGATTAATGAGGGTTTTGATGCAATCCATGTTGCTGATATTGGATTCTCTCAAGCCGAAGATACCGAAATAATTCAAAAAGCGAAAGAAGAGAACTATGTAGTCGTTACCCTTGATGCTGATTTTCACGCTTTATTAGCACTTGATGAAGCAGTTTCTCCATCGGTTATTCGTATTCGTATTGAAAGGTTGCGTGCTAAAGCCTTAACAGATTTGTTGCTAACTGTAATTGCTGAATGTAGAGATGACCTAGAAAAAGGCTCAGCTATTACAGTTGAAGTAAATCGTATGCGTGTTCGTCTTCTTCCTCTGGTGAATAGTGGTTGCTAGTTGTGGAAATTGAGTGGAGAGGCGATCGCTTTTTGATGGGTTGAGTTTTAGGCGATCGCCTATGCCCAAAAATCGATGTCTAAAATTGAGTTAATATCTCGACCCGACTCCCATTCGTTAGGAAAAGTAAAACCCTTAGACTGGTATTCTTTACGAGTATGCTTTAAAGCAAATCGCCAAGCATCACTAAAATGTCCATCCCAATAGCTTTTGAGACTTGGATAATTATTGAGTAATACCTCAATCTGTAAACGTTGCCCTCGGATCGTATTTTCCCAACCATTAAAGCAATCAGGCATATTCACATACATCCGTTGGAGTAAATGTGCAAGCAAAGTTGCAAGACGGATTTCTAATTCCTTTCTTTGCGATCGCCCCAAGTCCTCAATCTCCTCTATCAAATAATTTGCTTGTAAAGGAAGCCACCCCGATGCCAAATTGGCATAAAGTTTAAGACATTTGGCTAATTTAATGGATTAAATACTATAAAATTAATTGAGCAATAGTTTGATCGAATACGATGTTATGACAAATCAGCAAGGAGGCGCTCGCCTCAGAGAAGCCGCACAAAATTGCCATCTATTGCGTTCTAACTATCAAACACAATGCGATGCAGAGCGTCTGATTGCCCTGATCGCCAGAAAGACTCGGCAATCCCTTCAGGCTGACTTCCAAAAACAACGGGATTGGGATTTGTTAATCATATCGATCGCCTCTAAAATTCGGCAATCCCTTCAGCTAGGGGAGATTTTGCAAACCACTGTCGATGAAGTACAGCAGTTGTTGCGATGCGATCGCGTTTTGCTGTATAAGTTTGCGCCTGATTGGAGTGGTCAAGTTATTGTCGAGGCAATATCTGCCCCCCAATGGTCATTGCTCGATCGCGTAGTGGTGGATGAATGTTTTGAAGCCTCTTGGCTAGAACCATACCAAAAATCAAAATTTGTGGCGATCGCCGATGTCAAAAATGCAGGTCTCACTGCTTGCCATGCCAATTTTTTGGCTGAATTTCAAGTTCAAGCCAATTTAATCGTCCCCATTTTCCATACATCCAATCTTTGGGGACTGCTAGTTGCCCATCACTGCACATCTAACCGTAAATGGCGCACTCAAGAAATTGAGGGATTGCAATGTATTGCGGTAGAGGTGGGCATAGCGATCCGTCAAGCAATGCTGGTGGAGGAGTTGCAAGCTGCCAAAGCAGATCTAGAAGCGCAAGTGGTCGTAAGGACTCAGCAGATCGAGGCGGTCAATCAACAGCGTTTTCAATTGGCGGCGATTGTCGAATCTTCTCAAGATGCCATTATTAGCAAAACCATCGATGGCATCGTCACCAGTTGGAATCGGGCTGCCGAAAAGCTATTTGGTTACAGTGCCGCAGAGATGATTGGCTCACCGATCAAAAAGTTGATTCCGATCGCCCTACAAGAAGAAGCGATAAAAACTCTACAATCCGCTTGCCAGGGCAAAATTGTGGCTACTTACGAAACCCAAAGGATACATAAGGATGGCAGTTTGCTAGATGTGGCTTTGACGATCTCGCCAATTTATAACGAATCGGGTCAAGTGGTGGGCGCATCAAAGATAGCCCGTGATATTCGCGATCGCCATCAGGCCGAATTAGCACTCCAAACTAGTGAATCGCGCTTTCAAAAAATTGCCACCTCCTCCCCTGGCGGTATTTATATATTACACATCTATCCTGACCGTACCGTTAAGTTTGAATATATCAACGCAAGATATACGGAAATTTTTGAAACCAGTCTCGATCAACTATTCAATAATCCATCCATCTATATCAATTGTATTCATCCAGAAGATATATCTGCATATTACCAAGCTGTTGACCATAGCAAGGCAACCCTAGAAGCATTTCACCATGAGTGGCGCATCATTACCCCATCAGGCAAACTGAAATGGATACAGGCAAACTCGCGCCCGACTCAGCTTGAAAATGGAATATTTGTTTGGCATGGAGTTTTGTTAGATATCACCACACAGAAACAGGCGGAAGAACGATTACAAAAAAGTGAAGCGTCACTACGGGAAGCCCATAGAATTGCCAATATTGGGAATTGGGAATTTGATCTGCAAAATCAGAAAATCACTTGGTCAAAAGAACTTTTTGGGATGTTTGGACTTGATCCCAATCAGCCAGAACCCCCCTATGCCGAATATCTTCAGATGATCCATGCCGATGATCGTGAATCTTTTGAAAGAGTTGTCGGACAGGCAATCGTTAAAGGCGATCCCTACAAAATCGACTACCGTGCGGTCTTACCCGATGGTTCTATCCGTTATCACGAGGGACGCGCTGAGGTAATCAGAGATCCCCAAGGCAATGTCTGCAAGCTAATGGGAATATGCCTAGATATTACCGAGCGCAAGGAATCGGAAATCAACTTAGCCAAAGCTAAAGCCAAAGCGGAAGAGGCTACTCAACTGAAAAGTTCATTCCTTGCTAGTATGAGCCATGAGATCCGCACCCCCATGAATGGCGTATTGGGCATGACGGATATTCTGGCTAGCACTCCACTAAATGAAGAACAGCAAGACTTTGTAAAAACCATTAAAGATAGTGGCGAAATTCTGTTGTCGCTGATCAATGACATTCTCGATTTCTCCAAAATTGAGGCAGGAATGTTAGAGATGGAAGCTAGAGATTTTGTCTTAGAAGAGGCAATCTCAGGAGTTTATCAGTTATTACAAAGTCAAGCCATTGATCAGCAAGTCTCCCTCGAATATGCGATCGCTTCTCACATCCCCCAAACTCTAATTGGCGACTCTACCCGTCTGCGTCAAATCATCCTCAATCTCGTGGGTAATGCCCTGAAGTTTAGTAAACCTAACGGAAAAGTTACCGTTACCGTTAACGGTCGTGATGTCACCGATTCCAGCCATGCCTCTCCTCAATATGAATTAATCTTTGCCGTCTCAGATACAGGCATTGGTATTGAAAGCGATCGCATTAAGAAATTATTTCAACCCTTCACCCAAGCCGATGCTTCCATTAGCCGTAAATATGGCGGCACAGGGCTAGGCTTAGAGATCAGCAAACGTCTTGCCGAACTCATGGGCGGCACAATTTGGGTCGAGAGCTTTGGAGAAGTGGGCGGCAAACCTCCCCTAGATTGGCAATTGCCGCATCCTTCGCAATCCTCAGGTGCAACCTTCTATTTTACAATTAACCTAGCGATCAATAATCAAATCGAGCAAACGCCAACAACCCCATTGGTAAAAGAGACTCCAATTTTAACCACAGCCAATAAGCCTCCTTTGCGGGTGCTTTTAGTGGAAGATAATCCCTTTAATCAGAAAGTGGCTCAAGCATTATTCAGAAAAATTGGCTACCAATTTGAGGCGATCGCCAATAATGGGATCGAAGCAGTTGCCCTAGTTCAAAAGCATGATTACGATCTCATCTTGATGGATATGCAAATGCCAGAAATGGATGGAATTACTGCCACGAAAATAATTCGTCAAGATTTAAATAAAAAAGTTCCGATTGTTGCCTTGACAGCTAACGCTATGCACGAAGATCGCCAAATTTGTTTAGAGGCGGGGATGGATGGCTTTATAAGTAAGCCTTTTAACATCAAAATGATTACCGACTTTATGGATGATTTCCATTAAGGATTGCTGTAAATATACAATACTTCGGACATAAAAAAAGGGGAACAAAAAAGCTATTCATCGGATAAGGTGCAAGTAATGAATCAAAGCACCAAATGAATAGCATTAATGACATATTACCGAAAGTAGCAACCAAGGCACAACAGAAATTTCTGTCAATCCTG
>NZ_JACJPY010000144.1 GCF_014696345.1 Pseudanabaena cinerea FACHB-1277 | reverse complement strand
TATTGAAACTAGCTCCCAATAAGTTAACCTACTATCAACGAGGTAAGAGGGCTATGCAGCTTGTCACGGCTACGTTTTAGATGTCTTTGTCACCCCCTCAGTGCATTTGCATTTCTGCTAATTTGAGAATTAATAGCTTTTGGCAGTAATTTATTTATTTCTTAAGGATGATTTATGATCCCCACTAATAACGTAAGTTAAAAGTTGCCTAGGGACATTAACAGCTTAACAACCGAGTTTATGACTCAGGTAAACCACAAAAAGTGGTAAACAAATAGCCCATTAATGAGCGCCGATGAACATTGTTAAAATGCTTTTATTCAAAACATAAATTCATCAATAATCATTACAAATTCCTTTAACAAACCATTTTGGCAATTGAAATTACCGTATCAACATACAGTCGCTCCAATTACTGTATCGAGTCTAAACTATTTACTAAATATACCTAACCAATAAATGTAATTCGTTATGCAAATTTACATTTTGCTTGGCTAGATGAGCTTCACAGTCAAGCTTTTATAGGATTTAGTAAAAGATTTAACGGTTTATTCAAAATTCTTTATCTATGTTGCTTAACATTTAAACTATATGCCTTTATTATCTAAGTTGTGGACTATTTCTTTGAGTCCGATTGTTTTAATGTGTCTCCCATTGTTTTTTACTTCTGATTCAGCCATCTCAAATATTGAATATAATATTAATCAAGAAGCTAATAGAGAAAACAATTTGAAAAGTACTGGGACAAACAATTGGTATAGCCAACGGGACTATGTTAATCCTTCGGCGTATAGATATCAGGAAGTATCAACTATATCTGTGACATCTATTGCTGAGCTTAACTTAGAGATGAACATCCCCAGCAAACAATCGCAGCCTCTGCAAGTAAGCAATCATCAGATTGAGTTTAGTGCTAAAAATGACGATGAATGGTTAATTAGCATCAATCGCCAACCTGTTTTTGTAGTTAGGAGTCTTGCTGATGCGGCGATCGCTACGGCAAAATTAAGTCTGTTAGTTAATGCTCCAGACTTTGACCCGCAGCAATTTATTGGCAGGGAAATTGACGATCAATATGTTGGCAAATACAAAAACATTACCCTATTCAAAATTTCTGGGTCAGATACACTGAACCCTTCGCTGCAATTAATACAATGGGTGAATAACTTGCGTGTGGTAACGGGGGCAGAGCCTTTGACCTTGGTGGAGGCACAAACACAAATCCATCAACTGGTGGAGACAGGACAGCAGATTGAGGCAATCGCCTCTTGGTATGGTCCTTATTTTCAGGGTCGCCAAACTGCTTCGGGTGAATATTTTGAACAGAAAGACTTTACCGCCGCCCACCCTAGCCTGCCCTTTGATACTTATCTACGGGTTACTAACCAGCACAATGGCAAGTCGGTAATTGTGCGAATTAATGACAGAGGTCCTTATTTTGGCAATCGCAGCCTTGATCTTTCCCATGCTGCCGCGATCGCCCTCAATAGTGATGAAGCGGGTGTTGTGCCTGTCACTGCCGAAATATTAGCGCCAAGCTAAACCTCAAAAAAGCGTTACTTTGCAACGACTTTTGGGATTTAGCTTAATATATAAGTCAGCTTGACTAGTCGAGCTGATTTATACCCATATTGCATTTGCCAAAGCATGACATTATTCACACTGCGATCGCTCCGTAAAGACTTTGGAATTAAAGAAATCCTGAAAGATGCTAGTTTTAGCCTTGATGAAGGTGACAAGGTGGGCTTGATTGGTACAAACGGCTCAGGCAAGTCTACGCTGTTAAAAATGATCGCAGGCTTAGAATCATTTGACGGCGGCGATCTATGGGTAAATTCTAGCGCCAAAATTATCTACCTGCCGCAACAGCCCGATCTCAACGAAGAATTTACGGTTTTAGAACAGGTGTTTGCTGATAGCGGTGAACAGATGGCATTGGTCAAAGCCTATGAAGAAATTTCTGACAAGCTATCTCACGGACATGGCGATCAAGATTTACTGCTATCGCAACTATCGAGCGTGTCTGAGCGCATGGATCAAACTGGGGCATGGGATTTGGAAACCAATGCCAAAATTATTCTAACGAAGTTAGGTATTCATGACCTTGAGGCAAAAATTGGCAGTCTGTCAGGGGGCTATCGTAAACGCATTGCGATCGCCACGGCTTTACTTGCAACACCTGATGTGCTGCTGATGGACGAGCCGACCAACCACCTTGATGCCCTGTCGGTGGAATGGTTGCAAAGCTATCTCAACCGCTATCGCGGCGCATTATTGATCATTACCCATGATCGCTATTTTCTCGATAAGGTCACTAATCGCATCATTGAAATCGATCGCGGCGATCTTTATGCTTATTCTGGTAACTATTCTTATTACCTAGAGAAAAAAGCGGAGGCAGAAGAGTCAGCCGTCAGCACCCAGCGCAAACACGCGGGACTATTGCGTCGCGAACTGGAATGGCTCAAAAAAGGGCCAAAGGCACGCAGTACCAAACAAAAGGCAAGGATCGATCGCGCCCATGCTCTGCAAAACAAAGAATTTAAACAGGTCAATGCTAAGGTTGACATTACGACCGCAGGCAGGCGCATTGGCAAAAAGGTGGTCGAACTGGATCGGGTGGCAAAATCCTTTGGCGATCGTACTTTAATTAAAGATTTTTCCTATAACTTCACTCCTGACGATCGCATCGGCATCATTGGGCGTAATGGTGCAGGCAAGTCCACCTTAATGAATATGATCACAGGCAGATTGCAGCCCGATGCAGGCACTGTCGAGATCGGCACAACCATTCATTTTGGCTATTTTGATCAACATTCCGATGACTTGCTAGAGCATGGCAGTCAGCGCGTGATCGACTATCTCAAAGATGTGGCGGAACTGGTCAAAACTAATGATGGCAGTATCATCACCGCATCGCAAATGCTAGAGCGATTTTTATTCTCTCCCAATCAACAATATGCGCCGATCAATAAACTTTCAGGCGGCGAAAGGCGCAGGTTGTTCCTGCTCAAAGTTTTGATGGCGGCTCCAAATGTTTTAATTCTTGACGAA
Organism: Pseudanabaena cinerea FACHB-1277; assembly: GCF_014696345.1. Taxonomy (GTDB): domain Bacteria; phylum Cyanobacteriota; class Cyanobacteriia; order Pseudanabaenales; family Pseudanabaenaceae; genus Pseudanabaena; species Pseudanabaena cinerea. The sequence continues at coordinate 3,126 of NZ_JACJPY010000144.1, read as the reverse complement.
CCGACTAACGATTTAGACGTACAGACCCTCTCAGTTTTGGAAGAATATCTGGAAGATTTTAATGGTTGTGTAATTGTGGTATCCCACGATCGCTACTTTCTCGATCGCACCGTAGATATGGTTTTCTCCTTTGAGTCGGAAGGGGAAGTGCGGCTCTATCCTGGTAACTATACGGTCTATTTGGAATATAAAAAAGAAGAGGTGGAAAGCGAAACGAAGGAACAATCCACCAAAATTGTGCCAGTGATTGCCGAGGCGATCGAGCCTTCAAAGCCTAAGCCTGAAGCTAAAAAATCCCAAAAATCCCAACTTTCCTATAAAGAAAAGCGGGAATATGAAGAGCTAGAAACGAAGATCCCCAAATTGGAAGATGAGAAAGCGCAAATTGAGAGAACTATCTATCACAATCCTCCTAGTAGCCATATAGAATTACAAAAACTTGCGGATCGTTTAGCCGAACTGACGGCGGCGATCAACCAAGCCACCGATCGCTGGCTTGAATTAGCTGAGCGCATTTAGTTTTGAATGAAAAGGCAATAGCTGTAATGAGAACTAACCAATTATCCTCGCAAGCCAAAGATTACAATTCTCAATGGAATTTGTCTAAGTTAGGGATTGAATGGCAGAACCCGCGCTGGTGGTTTGAGTCACTTTGCATTGCTGTTGCCTATTTCTTTTCGTCTTGGTTTGCTGCCAACACAATTTTTTCAACCCTTGGACCTTCACCTGTATGGCCTGGTTCTGGTCTGAATGTCGGCTTACTTTTGGCGTTTGGGCGATCGCGTTGGTTAGGGATGTTTGGCGGCATATTAATTTATAACCTACATCGCAATTGGCTCAAGGTTTTAGTACCTGCTTTAGGTGCAAGCATCGGCTCCACGATTGGGGCTTTAGTTACAGTTTCCCTGATTTTAAAATTTACAAAAAACAAGTATCCATTTTTCAGAGTCCGCCATGTAGTTACCTTTGCCATCTGTGCCATATTTAGCGGCACAGTCTTACAAACCATCACTGGGGTCGGGATCTATACCTTAACGAGGCGATATGATGGCACAAATTTTGTTACTAACTTTTTGTTGCCTTGGTGGATTGGTGACTCGGCAGGAGTGTTAATCTTTGCGGCTTTGGTTTTAACTTGGCTTAGACCAGAAGCAAAACAACAGCTCAAAGCATCCAAATCATATTTTAGTTGGGAAGTGCTTGTTGCGTTCTTGAGCATTATTATTGTTGCCTATTTCTCCTTTTACGAAGCCCAACCCCTTGAATATCTGCTATTGCCACCGTTGCTATGGTCAGCCTTTCGCTTTGAGCATCGGCTGACGACTCTGTTGGTTATGTTTGTATCCATGACCGCATCGATCGCCACTGCCAATAAGTTTGGCGTATTTTATAAGGCAATGACCACGGGGGATTCATTATTATTGCTGCAAATATTTATGGGAGTCATTACCGTTACGACCCTCATCACCTTAGCGATCGTCCATGAAAATCATCAAGCCAATTTAAGTTTGCAGCGTATCAATATCGAACTAGAGCAGCGTGTCCTAGAACGCACGCTTGATTTGCAACAAAGCGAAGCGAAGGCTCTAGAATTAGCTGCCAAAGCTGAGGCAGCCAATCAAGCTAAAAGCACCTTTATTGCCAACATGAGTCACGAACTGCGATCGCCTCTAAATGCAGTAATTGGTTTCTCACAGTTAATGATGCGAACCAATAACTTACCCCTAGAACATTACGAAAATGCCAGTATTATCAATCGTAGTGGCGACTATTTACTAACTCTGATTAATAACATTCTTGATCTATCTAAAATTGAAGCAGGCAAAACCACTCTCAATATTTGCAACTTTGATCTAGAGCATTTACTGGGTGATGTGGAGGATATGCTGCAATTACGGGCTGCGGAGGCGGGACTGAGCTTGATTTTTGATCAATCCCCCGATCTACCGCGCTACATCTGCACCGATGAAACTAAGCTACGCCAAGTACTGATCAATCTTTTGGGTAATGCAATTAAGTTCACCAATACTGGCTCCATCTATTTAGGTATATCTCATGAATCTTGCGCTGATTCGCAATATATCCTCTATTTTTGCGTGCGGGATACAGGCGTTGGCATTGACAAAGCCGAACTCGATAAATTATTCACAACCTTTAATCAAGCCAAAGCAGGGCGCGAAAAGCAGGAAGGGACAGGATTGGGCTTAGCAATTAGTCGCCGATTTGTGCAGATGATGGGGGGCGACATTACAGTTACAAGTGAATTAGGCAAAGGTACTGAGTTTCGTTTTCAAATTCAGGTGCAAAGGGGACAGGCGGTAATTACCGAAACAAATTTACCCAAACGCGCTCTGTCTCTTGCCGCCAACCAGCCAATCTATAAAATTTTGGTGGTCGATGATAAGCCTGTAAACTGCAAGCTCCTGGTCAGACTATTAGCGCCAATGGGTTTTGAGGTCAAAGAGGCTCACAATGGACAGGAAGCGATCGCTATTTGGGAAGCATGGGAACCCCATTTAATCTGGATGGATATGCGAATGCCCGTGATGGATGGCTATGAGGCAACCAAATATATAAAATCCACGACCAAAGGCAGTGCTACCGCCATTATTGCCCTCACTGCTAGTGTGCTAGAAGAGGAAAAAGCGATCGTGCTTTCCGCAGGTTGTGATGACTTTATCCGTAAGCCTTTTAAAGAACAGACCATTTTTGACACCCTTGCTAAGCACCTCGGTGTAACTTATATCTATGACCATTCGCATGAGCAGTCCACCATTCAAAGCTCTAACGAACCGATCCTCACCCCAGAAGCATTAGCGAGTTACTGTCAAGAAATGCCCACATCTTGGAAACGTAATCTTTACCTTGCCTCCTTAGAGGCAGATCGTTCCCGATTTATGGATGTACTTGCTGAACTACCCAATCCTGATAGCATTGTCGGGCGATCGCTAACCAAACTAGCCCGCAACTTCCAATTTGAGAAGTTAATTGATTTACTTGAACCAATTAATGATTACGCTCATGTGGGTAAATAGGTGAAATGGTAAAATAGGAAAAAAGTTTTGACGCAACAACAGACATAAACATGATCAAGTTTCCCCTAACTGAACTGTTAGACGATCAAGC
>NZ_JACJPY010000143.1 GCF_014696345.1 Pseudanabaena cinerea FACHB-1277 | reverse complement strand
GAATGCTGCTGGTTTATGGAACTTCTATTTAGATTCTGCTTAAAAATGGATGGAAAAAGTAAAACCCTTTCTGTACTTTACTTTTATTTCCCAACAGGTCTAATATTTACAAAAAGATGCCGAAATACTGAGTGATGAAGAATGCGATCGCCGTCTAGCTGCACTACAAGAATGGACAGGCAAAAATAATGAGGATGTAATTGCTTTATCTGAAAATCGTCAACTGCCAACCGATCCAGAATATGGAGAGTGGCTAATTTTACTTAATCGAGGTGACTTGCTTGAGCGGCAAAAGTAATTGGCAAAAGATCTGTGCAGACATTCAAGAACGTTCTTTAAACCAGACATTGCTCGAAGTAGAAAGTGCAAGGGAATTTAAAACGGAAATTTTTCATTGTTTGAATCGTGCTAGCAATGAAAAAATATTGAGTGCGAATCAAAAGGAGATTCGTGGGTTACTTAAAAAAGGTGCATCATCTCAAATTAACAAAAAGGGCTATACAGAAATTATGGGTGGAGGAAAAAATTTCAATCGTACTCAAGACATTCCTCATTTTAAACTTCACAATGGCTGCTGATTTGATTTTGCGATTACTATCGATGAAACTGGCAAATCTGCTCAAATTATAGGATTTGACTTTGAAATAAGGTTTCCTCAAAAAGAAGGAGAGACTAAAGTTCCATTTTTAAGAATCGACCTCAATCTGCCAGATCATAACAACGATGTCCGCAATTTACGCTTTCATCTTCATCCCAGCAACGATGACATTATGATTCATAGTCCGCCCATGTCACCTCTGGAAATTCTGCATATGTTTCTGTATGGCATCAACATCCCAGACAAACCACGCGCTTCTTAAAACATCCCCAGTTCGGCTTTGTTGGGTTCACGATTTAGGCGATCGCAAATCATTTGATCACGATCCTATCGCCTTGAACCAGACTAAAATGATTTCATGTTGTCCAAAAGGAGTTCAACTTTTATGACAGTGCAATTATTTGATCGGAGCGCGATCGCCACAAATTTCAAATTCACAACCCAGCAATACCACCTCATGCATGAAGCTGGTGTTTTTAAAGAAGGCGATCGCCTTGAGTTAATTAATGGAGAAATCAAAACCATGTCCCCCATTGGCAGAAAACACGCAGTCTGCGTGACTCGTTTACAAGAACTATGTATTAGTCGTTTATTAGGCAAAGTACAGGTTTGGTCACAAAATCCGATTCTTTTGGATAATGGCTCAGAGCCACAGCCTGATCTAGCCATTCTCAAACGCCGTCAAGATTTCTATGCCGATCGCTTGCCAACACCAAATGATATTTTGTTGATCATTGAGGTTGCTGATAGTTCCATAGATTACGATCGCGATGTAAAAGCACCTCTATACGCATCGGCAGGAATTCCTGAAATGTGGTTATTTGATGTGAATCAGAAAATCATTGAAGGTTATTCGCAACCATCGCGATCGGGTTATAAACAAATCCATCGCTACGATGAGAGCGATGTGTTATCAATGCTTGCTTTTCCTGATGTTACTTTTAATTGGCATGAGCTTTTTTAGATTTGACTTGACAAATTTAAAACATTAGAGTTACATCTAGCAAACAACATAAAGTTAGCCATAACTAACTGAGTCCAAAGCAACATATTATGTTTCAGATTTACTAGGATTTGTAGCTTGCGGCGACACTCTACAGAAAACAGAAACACTAATTAAGGAAGTGATCAAAATTTATCTAGAAGTACTTCGAGAAGATGAACTACCTATACCCGAACCTGCTACTGAAGTTGGGAAAGTAGCGGTGATGGTATAAGCGATCGCCTATTGAGTTTATTGAGCGGAAAATCAAAAATGATTATAGCGACCAAACCTATTCAACAATGGCAAACTTGGCAACAAGCAACTTGGGAAGACTATGAGGCACTGCGCGATGACGAAAATGGCGATCGCTATAAGTTATTTTTTGAAAATAATCATTTGTGGGTAGAAATGGGCGCAGAAGGAATCAATCACTCGAAATTCAGTAATCTGTTTTCAATGATTTTTGCATTTTTGGCAATGAAATTTCCCGATCTCAAATTGAGTACCTTTGGTGGTTGTCAGATGGAAAAAAGAGGAGTTCGGGCTGTTGCACCTGATATTGTGGTATATGTTGGCGAAAATATTCCCACTTGGACATCGGGACAATCGCGGTTTATTGATCTTGATCGGTGGCAATCGCCTGATCTGGTTGGCGAGAATGTTAGACACAAAAACTAATACAGAAGCTGCAATTTGGTTTTCACAGCAACTAAATTAATTGATCCCATAATTGATCGCAAATCAAAGGAAAACTGACTATGACGGTTATACTGAAAAACAATAAACCACTATTTTCGCAGCATTATTTGGATCATCGCATCCAAGAATGTTCGGAATGGCAGTTTGACGTAACCGCTAAATTTGATGCTTTGCTAAGTCTTTATTTAGCGAAAAAAGATCTGTTGCCAAAACTTAGTGAAGCACAAACGGAAGAAGTATTTATTAAGCCAGCCTTAGATATTTTAGGATTTAGCAATATTCCTCAAGTTACCACTCATGGCAAAGGGCGGGCAGAGCGCCCCGACTATGCGCTATTTAACAATGAAGGCGATCGCGATCATGCTTATCCATTACAAGATCAGGAGACGGCTTTTTATACGCGGGTGAATGCGATCGCGGAGGCAAAATATTGGGAACGTCCACTGAGTAAAGTTTCAGCCAATGATCAAAAGGATATTTATAAAAATGCTAATCCTTCGTTTCAGATTACAAATTACTTGGTGGGGACTGGAGTTGATTGGGGGATTTTGACAAATGGGCGCGAGTGGCGGCTGTATTATCGCTTGGCTTCTTCGACAGCGACAGAGTTTTATCAAATAGATTTAGTGGAGCTATTAGAATCACAAACCGAGAATAAATTAGAACAGTTTAAATATTTTTGGTTGTTTTTCTGTGCTGATAGTTTTGTTAAGAATCCGCAGGGGCGTAATTTTTTAGAACGGGTGCGAGATGGCAGTAACACCTATGCCAAGCGGGTAGGTGAAGAGTTAAAGGCTTTAGTATTTGAGCAGGTTTTTCCAAGTATCGCAGGAGGATTTGCAGCGAATGCATTTCGATTAAATTATCAAGTTACACCCGAAGAGATTTATGAAGCGACTTTATCGTTTCTATATAAGCTACTATTTTTACTTTATGCTGAAGCTAGAAATTTATTGCCAATTAATAATAGAGATTATCGAGAACTTAGCATAATTCAAACAGCCCAAGAAATTGCAAGCCGTATTGATCAGCAAAGAACATTTGGTCAAACAACAGCATTGCTCTATGAAAGATTATTAAATCTATTTAGAGTTGTTGATCTTGGTGATGCTAATTTAGAAGTACCGCGTTATAACGGTGGTCTATTTCACTTTGAGTTTAATCAATCTGACGATCAAGTGGATTATCCTGCCAATCATTTTTTATATAGATTTAAACTTGCAGATGTAGTTTTAGCGCCAGCCTTAGATAAACTCGCTAGATTTGAAGGTTTGCCGATTGATTATAGTTTTTTGGGTGTGCGTCAATTAGGTTCCATTTATGAAGGATTATTAGAATATCGCGTTGTTATTGATAATGCAGAGAAGGGAGAAGTGCATTTAGAAAATGACAAAGGCGATCGCAAGTCAACGGGTTCCTATTACACACCCGATTACATTGTTAAGTATATTGTTAGCAACACGCTTAAGCCGATTTTGACAAAGCGATCGCAAAGATTTTCTGAGCTAATGGTAGAAATTAGTCAATTACATCAACAGTTACTAGATAAGCGTTTAGGCGTGCAGAGTCGCAATGGAATTCAAAAGGATTTACAACGTTTAGAACGAGAAGCTCAAAAAACATTACTAGATATCAAAGTATGTGATCCATCAATGGGAAGTGGTCACTTTTTAGTCGAAGCTGTGGATTATTTAACTGATGAAATAATTCTGATTTTAAATCAATATCCTGACCATAATCCGATTTTAGAAATGCTAAATCAGACTCGCCAAAATATTTTAGAAAATTTGGCAAAACAAGGAATTAAAATTAGTCCAGATCGATTAGAGCCAACCCAACTATTACAGCGCGTGGTCATGAAACGCTGTATTTATGGTGTGGATTTAAACTCTATGGCTGTGGAATTAGCTAAGGTGAGTTTGTGGTTGCATTCCTTTACTGTGGGCGCTCCCTTAAGCTTTCTCGATCACCATTTACGCTGTGGTAATTCCCTAATCGGTACAACTGTAAAAGAAGCAGAAGCGGGTATGGCAAAAGATGCAACAGGACAGTTGAATTTGATGGCGGGTCCTTTTGTCGGTTTATTACGCGCTGCCGAGATTATGCGCGGTGTGAGTATTCTCAGTGATGCCACTTTTGCAGAACTAGAGCAAAGTGAAAAGCTATTTCGACAATTTGATCAAGCGGCTAAACCTTATAAACGTTTATTAGACATCTATGTATCGAAGTTTTTTGGCTTAAAACGTGCTGAACATTTTTTGAGTGTATTTGGGACAAAAGCAATTTCGGCTGATCCTGCAAAAATGAATAAGGCTGATGCCGCCGTATATAAAAATGCTCAAAAGCTCAGTGATGAGAAACATTTTTTCCATTGGGATCTCGAATTTCCAGAAGTATTTATCGATCTAGAAAATGCCTGCTGGCATGAAAACGCAGGATTTGATGCAGTAATTGGTAATCCTCCTTGGGGCAGCGAATTTTCAGCACAAGAGAAAATTTTTCTCCAAACTCATTACCAACTAGATAACTCATCTAATATTGATTCTTATGCAATCTTCACTAAGACAGCAATTCAAAGAACAAAATTAAACGGAAATTGTGGGTATATTATACCTGACACAATTCTAAGAAAAGATGATCTCCAATATTTTAGAAAATTCTTGTTGGCTAATACTGAATTAGATCAATCTATTGAAACTGGTCCTTTATTTAGAGAAGTTAGAGATACTTGGTGTTTAATTCTATTAATGACGCATAAAAATCCTTCAGTATTTCATCGTATTGATCATAAACAGATCGATAGATCAATTGTTTCTGTGGAAGAAAGACTAGAATTATTCGGCAATCAAAACTGGTTGAGGCAATCTAAAACGGCTCAAATTTATTGGCAAACTAGACCCAACTTAGTTATTGGTTATTTATCCTCAAGAAATGAACAGAAAATTATCAGTCTTATAGAACAAAAATCTATATCTCTTGCCATTCATTCTTTAGGATTTACCATATCTAGAGGAGAAGAAGGAAGTAAATTTAATCTAAAGTCGGATAAAGATAGTAATTTTCAGATGGTAATTCCTGAAAATGTAGAAAGGTATTATGTAAATCAAGGCATAAATATTTCTGATAAAACTTTAACACCGAATAAAGTCAAAAATTATTATAACAATCCTAAAATCTGGATCATTCGCATTCAAAAATTACGATGGATGCAGCGTATCGTATCTGCTTTTGATCAAAGGACTAATTCCGCAGGGATGAAGACCTTGCAAATAGTTATTTCTAAATCTAATAACACGAATAATTTATTGTTTTTGTCTACATTACTAAGTTCTAAATTAATTAATTTTTGGTGTTCAGATTATTTAGTTGATGATATGAATCAATCATATCTTGAGAAACTGCCTATTCGTGAATTTGAATTTACGACTCCAACCGATCGCCGTCAGCAGGCATTAGAAAATGCGATCGCACTGTATAACCAATATCAAAGCGATCGCCAGATCACGCCGCTATTAACACAGGTAAATCATCACCTCAGCCAACAACCCGAAGAAGCTGATGTTATTCATGATTTGTTGGCTTATTTAGCAGAGCAAATGATTGAACTGAATAAACAAAAACAAACTGAAATTAAAAGTTTCTTGCAATGGCTAGAGCGCTTTATTGGTTGTCAAGTTGATACGCTGACGAATAAATCTAAAATCCAAAATTATCTAGGTGACTATTATAAAAATGAGTCAAATCTTAGCTTTGATGAACTTATTGAAATTCTCAAGAAAAACAGAAAGAAAATCAAAATTGATCCTGTAGCCAGAAAAGAACAGCGGGAGCATCCCAAGTTTGCGCTAAGTAGAAATACTTAGCGATGGGGAATTATTAAGAAAAGCTGTACGCAAACGTAAGATCTTTGGAACATTGCATGGATT
>NZ_JACJPY010000142.1 GCF_014696345.1 Pseudanabaena cinerea FACHB-1277 | reverse complement strand
GAATGCTGCTGGTTTATGGAACTTCTATTTAGATTCTGCTTAAAAATGGATGGAAAAAGTAAAACCCTTTCTGTACTTTACTTTTATTTCCCAACAGGTCTAATACTTCGGAAACGGCGATCGCTATCACCTTTTTGGTAATGAATCTAGAGGCGCTGCTCAAGCAGCTTGCTTTTTTATTTTTTGCTTGGTTTATGCTTTGCCGACAGTACTTTATTCTTCAATTTGGGAAGGTAGTTTTTATCTTTTCTGCTATCTCTTACCAATTTCGGCGATTTCCTGTCTTGCCTGTCCTGTGGTCTCCTTTTTCTACTTGCATTCTTCCTGCCTCCTAATTACTTTTTCAGCAAGCCCTAGGTAAACATGATGACGGGGAAAAGGTTGCGCCAGTAGATTACCAACGGTTACGGGTAAGGTTTGTTTCCACATCAACCATGCATATTCTGTTTCCCGTTCGACCCATGCTGGACGCTGGAAACAACTGCAAAAATAGCGGCAGGCATCATCAAGGGCAATCAAGTTGGGGCGACGAATCAAGACTGCCACAGCCACGTTAATGGGCATGGCTCCCTCATAAAGCGCTTCTTGAGCCTTAACTGCTTTTTGTTGTTTCAATGACGCATTGACGTTGATGTTATTCAAGGAAGCGGATTGTTCTTGCGAGACAATGCTTTGCTTGGTGACGCGCTGCATATTCGCTTTGACGATGGTTTCATTGGCTCTGGTGAACTGGCAGAACACTTCCGTATTTGCTACAGAGTCACGGGCGATCGCTTCCCAGAGATAACGCATTTGTTTACCCTTGGATGCCCAGCCCCCTGGTTTATCCATGAAGGTGAGTACGCCGATATATTCACCCTTGAGATGCACGAAGCCATTGTCAGCAAAGGGTATGGAGTCTGGTCGCTCTAGGAGCAATGTTTTCAGATGCACTTGGGTATTGACTCGCTCTTCCACACCGCGCTCAGACATCACTAGCAATTGCGGAATTGCAGGAGGGTGGCTGCTATTAAATTGCCGCCAGAGATGCTCCCATAGTTCATTCTCGGTCAAGGGTCGCAGGTCTAAACCCATGCGATTTACCAAAATCTGTTCCCAGTTCAAGAAGCCATCGGTGAAGGCTTTGGCAAAAGCCATTTCATGCCGCTCCTGCTCAATTTGCTTTTCCTGACCCATCAGTTGCTGTGACAACTTCTGTATCCACGCCAGTGCTTTTTCCAGCACATCATTACCTTCAGCCGTCGAGCCACGCAGGGTATAGGTGGCATAGAGTCTCAAGAATTTCGGTTTGCGTAGTCCTGACTTCGCTAATTCCTGTACCCTTTGCTTTTCGCCCATCACCAGAAACTTTAACTGCGGCGTATCCGCTTGTTCGTAGAGTGCTTGGAGTTGCTGTTGGTGATCGCTGTCGGAGCTAACCGAACCAAAATGTACCGTCAGCTTTTCACCATCGGGAATATCTTTCAAACCTGATTGAATTGCCTCAAAGAGCGATTCTTCCTGCTCGGTTGAAAGGGTGGTGTGAATCCCCTTGGACTCCCAGCCAAATACAAACTGCAATGACTCTAATGAAGATTGACCTTGCTTGAGGACAAAGCAACTGACGGCGCGACCGCGTAGCTCGAACTTGAGCAGACATTCCACGGCAAGCTCTTTTTCAAAGTGGCGATATCGCTTCTGATTAACGTTCTGCATACTTCCTAACCTCCTGCTTACGCATTCCCTTGTACTGATAAACGCCTCGCGTCCATCGCGGCACAGGGATAAATTTTGATAAAAACCGATAGGGCTGTGCACCTGTCAAGATCCACCATGTCGCATCACCCCAAGCCACGATTAGCAATACCCACAACCAAGGCAGATTCAGAACCGCATAGCAAATCATGAACAGGGTAAAGCTGATGATTGCCCAAGGAATGATTAGCTCAGTGGGAAAGGGGCCAATCTTCGGACTTGCGCCCAGAATGGCATTGACCTTACGAAATTTGTACTCCTCTGCCATCGCTTTAGGCTGCACCTGTGATGATGCCCGCCAAAATGTCACCCATTGTCACCGTTACTACCAGAATTAGCGGTGTTCTCGCCATTTGCTGCCAATCATCGTCATTTCTGGCTGATTAAATCACTTTTACCAGTCCAATCCCCAGATAGATTACAAATAAGGCTCGCAGCACGTTGAAAATCAGCGCCACAAGTCCTGTGTCGATACCAGGAATTGCGCCTGTCATCCATGTTTGCGTCTTGTTAAAAAACTGGGCTTGGGCTGGTTCCACTGTAAAAACCAACAGTAAACCAATCACAAAACCAATAGCGATGCCTAGTAATAAAACAGGGCTGTACTTGTAATACCGAATCAGTTGCTCGGATTTGCCATAGAGTTTCAACAATACCTTTGGGAATGCTAATAGCAATCCAATCAAGGCGAGTAGCGCGGTGAGATACATCCCTTTAGTGCAAGCAAAGGTGATGATGACTCCCACAATCGCAGCCGTCAATGTGGCTATCTGAGGATTTTGGATTTGGCTGAGGAAGCTACGGTCGTAGTTAGTATAGGAAACTCTCATGGAATTAATGGGATAGGTTTTCATAGTTGCTATCTAGAAAAATGTGCGGAATAGATGCACAAAAGTCACGGGCAGCAAGGCGATCTGATTGCCTTTGCCCCTCTGCTTTTGAAAAGCATTTTGAGGGATTGTTCTTTTCTCGTCAATAGCCAAGCAGCATACGCACTGTCGATTTCACCTATATTTGAAACATCACGATCGCCGCCGCCGATCTGCTAAGGCATCGTTTAAGCCACTTTGCAGATATTGCTTCCGTAACCGCCAGAGACGGGTTCTTTTAACTCGCAACACGCGCATTACTTCGGAGATGTCCACACCGTCATGCAGAGCCAGTAATACTTGGGCGCGATGGATGGTTGAGGCATGGCTACTGCCCTTCATGCAAAGGGTTACGCATCGGTGATAGTCGGATGCGGTGAGGGTAATTTTTAGTCTTTCCATGTTTCAAATAACATTTTGTAAAGTTTGGTGTAAGGTTGCTTTTTGAAGCTAATCATTACTTTTGTCGGACAATTATTTGGTAAATTCCCTGACTGAAATGTTTTATGTAACGCAACTTCTATCAGCATAATCTTCTCAAATAAGTTCTGAAAATATTTCATAGGGAAGATTCAGATTCTTCTATATCTATTGTTGAAGAGAAGAAGGGAAAAGTTAAACAATGCTAAAGATTAGCTAAGCCGATCACCCATGCATCAGTAAGCGATAATTGTAAAGTGATTCGCGAAATAGTGAGGGTTTTTTATGGCAGCAAATTTAAAAGGTAAAGTTGCCTTGGTAACAGGGGCTTCAAGGGGTATTGGCAAAGGTATTGCGATCGCTTTGGGTGAGGTTGGTTTACATCACGGGGCGCAGTGTAAATCAGTCAAATTCTCTAGAAACTATTTCGGGAAGCTTGCTAGAAACTAAAGCCGCCGTAGAAAATGCGGGTGGGATTTGTATCGCCGTTCCCGTTGATCACAGTGATGATCAGCAGGTTAAGTCTCTATTTGAGCAAATTGAAAGAGAGCAAAATGGACAATTGGATCTATTGGTGAATAATGCTTTCGGTGGTGTGCGATCGCTAATTTCTTCCAATGGTAAACCCTTCTGGGAAGCAGATCTTAGTCTTTGGGATGATTGCAATCAAGTCGGTCTGCGAAGTCATTATGTGGCAAGTCATTTTGCCGCAAAGATGATGCCCCAACGCCAGCAAGGCTTAATCGTGACGATTTCTTCTTGGGGTGGATTAGCTCCTATCTTTGGTGTTGCCTATGGTACTGGTAAATCTGCTTGCGATCGCCTTGCATCGGATATGGCTGTTGAACTCAAGCCTTTTAATGTTGCTTCGATTTCTCTCTGGCCGGGGATTGTTGGTACTGAGCAGTTTCATCAGTTAGCTGATGAAAGTCTTGCGGGTAATCTTGGTATGACTGCGATCGCGGATAAGTTTAATTGGGAAACGCCTTTGTTCGTCGGTAGGGTAATTGCGGCTTTGTCTAACGATCCAGACCTGATGAGGCGAACTGGTAAGGTTCAGATTGTGGCAGAACTAGCGGCGAACTATGGAGTAGTTGATGAATATGAGCAGCGTCCTGTATCTTTACGTTCTCTCAGATTTTTATTGGCTCAAGGTTTGCCAAGGCTTAAATCTCAAGCTAAGTTGATTCCCGATTTGCGAGTGCCTTGGTGGATGCTTCTGTTAGCTGTTCTCAAGTCGCCGAAAATTTGATTGTGATTCTAGGGCAAAAATAGAGTTACAAAAATAGTTTAGAAAATTTGCAAAAAAGCTTAGTAATTTCCTGATCGAAATTTGTAGGAAGGTTGAAATTTTTCTCTAACCTCACTTCACACTATACAAGTTATTAAATCAAGGAAATACTTATCTATGCACAAACTCATATCTCCACGGCACATTTTAGCTATTGCTTTTACTTCTGTCGCTTTGTGTCTGTATGGTTGTAATAATACCAACGATTTAGCAACCAGTGCCACTCCTGTTGAAGTAGTTCCGATCCCAGAAAATGCCAGACAACTAGAAGCAGAAATTGCGGAGGTGAAGCTGCGGCAAAGCAAAGCAACAACACCCGTCAAAATTGTGGTAGCGATCGATCAATCAGGTAGTATGCAGGATGCGCGTGTTAACTATGTGAACTTCGCAGATCTGCAATCGATTTTCCTCAAGGTAGAAGAGTCAGGGGGGGAAATTGCTCTGAGTGCCATTTGCGATCGCTCAAATCGTCCTTTGGAACGACTGCTATTTCCAGAACCACCTAAACTTGATGAAAAACTTTTGACCTTGCCTGCCCCTGTATCACAATTAGCTGATGAGGGCAGTCCCTTTGAAAAGGAAGAGCGTGAGAAAGCCCATGCTGCTAAGTTGGCTAGTTATAACAGTGAGATTGACCAAAAGAGTCGCGAGATCGCTGCTCATAAGAAGCAGTTACAACAGCACCGCCAAGAGTCTCAAAAGCGGATCGAAGCGGTCAAACCAGACATCGAAAAAATTCTCAAAACTCCTCGCAATTGCCAAGCCACAGACATTCAAAGCTCTCTCAATCGTGCGAAATGGTATTTTGAAGAGGCAACCCCTAAATCTCACAAGCGTTTTGCTTTATTCATTACTGATGGTTTAGATTCTTTTTCGGAAGCCCCTGCCAATCTGCCTGCTGATGCACGGGTAATTTTGGTGAATGGCAGTGTCAATGTGGGGATTTTTGGCAAGATTAAGCATGATCGCTTTGAGTCGCCTAAGAGAGCGATCACCCATCTTGTGGACTTGATGTAAGGCTATTCTGTCCTTCTCAAAAATTGGCAATGCGTTGCTAATGATTGGATGAGAATGATTTGTATAGTAAGTAGCTCAGCATAATAAGGATGGGTGGCGCTTCGCACTACCCATTTTTACCTGTTTAGCACTACCGAAAAACTTGATCTATCTGCAAAATTTTTCTAACTCTTCTAGATAAATAAGCATTGGTTGACTGCTTTAGAGTACAGGAGAAATGAATGAATCCAAATTTTAACAATAATCATCAACAACGCAGAAGGGAGCGTCGTAGTCAAGGCAGAGCGAACGAAGCTAATCGTCAAACCCAACAGCAAATTGATACTTATAACGAAAGTCTCGATCAGCAGACAGCGATCGCTACTCGTGCTATTTATTTAGGAAAACGTTATTTTCATCAATATCATGAGACTTGGAACAATTCTGCACTAGAGTATCGCAACCCTGATGTAAGGCAGAAGATGAATCTGTACTTCGTGCTATTTGGAACCTGTTCAGTTGTGTTCATTAATCTATTACTAATCAAGGCTCCCGTGGAATATATTGTCAAACAGAGTGGTGCAAGTGGTGGATGGCAAACTGCTGCGGCAATTGCTATTCCTATTGTCCTCTTGATTTTTGAGCTTTATACTGGCGCACAGTTACAAGAAGCTCGCCGTCAGAATGACGAAGATGCAGAAAGAACTTGGGAAGCGATCGGATGGTTCCTGATTTTATTTACCCCATTAATGATTTTAGGAACCTATGTTGCAGGAGGAATGCTCGATAAACCGTTTAACTGGATCTTGATGATTACCTTGATGATCCTCGCGGGAGGCACTGATGCAGCGATCGTTAATGGCTGAGGGGGTGACAAAGACATCTAAAACGTAGCCGTGACAAGCTGCATAGCCCTCTTACCTCGTTGATAGTAGGTTAACTTATTGGGAGCTAGTTTCAATA
>NZ_JACJPY010000141.1 GCF_014696345.1 Pseudanabaena cinerea FACHB-1277 | reverse complement strand
GGCGCTTTTTTATGTACTATTCAAAATGAGCATCACCAGCAACTACTTCGATAAATTCTGAACCTGATCCAAAGTCAGCCCCGTTGCTACAGCCACCTGTTCAGGTGAGATCCCTATTTTCAACATATTACTAGCCACCCAGCCAACAGCTTCCCTTAATCCCTCAGCCTTGCCCTCAGCCTTACCTTCAGCCTTACCCTCAGCCTTACCTTCAGCCTTACCTTCAAGCTTGGCTTCTTCTATAAACTCTTGCACTAACCAAGCTTTCTTCATCTCCTCTTTAGTAAACATAATCCTTAACTCCTGCTCTTTGTCTTTGCCAAGTTTGTAAACTAAAACTGCTTTTACCAAGTCTAGCACTATTTGTTGAAAGCCTGAATCGACTATCTGTAGGCGAGTTTGAGCAATTAACGCTTTAGCTGATTCTATTGCTACATCCTCATTGACGATCACCAACTCCGCAATATTTACTCCGATCGCCTGACTCGGCTCAATACTCAATTCGTCCAGATACACCCGATGCAGGTGAGGTAGTAAGTTGCGATATTGACGAGGGTAATCTGGCTCAATACTGCATTTTGCAAAAATGATTACCGCTTGCCAATCTTGACTCGGCTGATATTGACGCAAATAAATGAATATTTCACAAAAGAAACGCCAATAAAAACTTGCATCTTTTTGAAACTGTACCTCCACAAAATAAATAGGATGTTGAATTTGCTCTGGGACAAATACACCATCAATACGAAAGGCAAGTTCCTTTACTTCTACGGATTTAAACTCATAATCTTTAGCAAGATCTGGTGGTTCGCCGATCAATGCAAACAACGTATCAGGGAGAGTTTCAAAAATTTTGTAGAAAATACTATCAGTTCGCATGGTTCAATTTGCTAATTAGCCACTTGTCGATGATACAAACGTTACAGCGCTTTGCTCAAACTCAAAACCCAAAAATTACTTATTGAAAACTGGCAATGATGATCAATATTTTTGTATATGGCACTCTCAAGCCAAACTATACCAACTATGATCAATATTGCGCCGCTAAGGTAATCAACAGCCAACAGGCGATCGCCATTGGTGCATTGTTTAATTTGCCGATGGGCTATCCTGCGATGACCGTTGGTAACGCAAAGGTGCAGGGCTATTTGTTGACCTTTGCGGATGATCGCATTCTCGAAGCTCTCGATGAATTGGAGGATTACGAAAGCGATCGCCCTAGCCATAAAAATCTCTACGATCGCCGCGAAATTGAAGTTTTTGACCTAGAGAAAAAGCCCCTAGGTTTAGCATGGGCATATTTGATGCACCCCGAACAGATCACTCAGTTTGGCGGTGTTGCTAATCCTGATGGTTGCTATTAGCAATTATAAATTCGCAACGATGAACTCATGGACGCGATCGCAGGTTTCTGGGCGTATTTCGTGGGACATCTCATATTCTTCGTAGTCGATCATCACACCTAACCGCGTAAATATTTCCTGTGTATTGCGAGCCATCGCGATCGGCACAACGGGATCTAATGTGCCATGGGTAACTAGGATCGGCGGAAAATCCATGTTCGCCAATTCCTGCAATTCCTCCTCAGTAATGTGCAGATAGCCACTGAGGGCAATCAAACCTGCTAAGGGAAACACCAAACCCACATCTAGAGTCATTGCGCCACCTTGCGAAAAGCCCAGCAAAAATGTTTGTTCCAAGGGAACCCCTGTCAACTCAGGTAAATTCTCTAGAAAATCACAGAGCAGTTCACAGCTTTTGGCTAACCCATCCGTATCAAGGCTTTGCAGGTCGTACCACATTTTCCCCCCAGGCATTTGATGATCAAAGGGCGCTTCAGGGAAAATCCATTGATAATTAGGAAGATTTACAAGTGGTGCAAGGGATACTAAATCATCACAGTTTGCGCCCCATCCATGCAGCGCCACGATTGCGCCTTGGGCATTGGGATTAGGCAATTGGGTAGGTAGCGATCGGTAGTTTAGAGTCATGAAAAAAATTATAGCTTTTGCAAAGCCCTGTAAACCTTGATTAGGGTAAGAATGATTGAGTTACAATATCCATGGCTGTCGCCAGTTTTGTTAAAACGCAAACCCACTCGCTTCTTGGGTTTTGATTAGCTTTAATGTAAGCGACTACAGCTATATTAAGAATATAAAAACAAAATATAAAAACTGCTGGAGAATAGCTGGAATGCAATTTGTCGCGCTTCAGAACATTTTAGATAACACATCCTTTGCCGTCCTTTTTGTGACTATGTTGGTCTTTTGGGTGCAGGTTGCCTTTCCGAACCTGCCCTATCTGCGATCGCTGGGCAATGCAGGTATGGCGATCGCCAACCTCTGTATGGCAACGCTGTTAGGGGCGCGATGGCTCGATGCAGGCTATTTCCCCCTCAGCAACCTCTACGAATCGCTATTTTTCTTAGCATGGGGGATCACCACCATGCACATCGTTGTTGATCGCATTGGCAGTAAAAGTGCTAATGATAATGCCAAAAGACTTGTGGGCGCATTTACCTCGCCCCTAGCCATGGGCATCACTGCCTTTGCTGCCCTTGCCCTTCCCGCAGGAATGCAGGTGTCAGAGCCGCTAGTACCTGCCCTTAAGTCTAATTGGTTGATGATGCACGTTAGTGTGATGCTGTTGAGCTATGCCGCCTTGATGACGGGTAGTATTTTGGCGATCGCGTTCTTGATTGTCACTCGTGGCCAGGAGGTGATTTTGCAGGGCAGCTCCTTCGGCACGAATCACCGTAGTCTCAGTGAGCTGAATATAAGTGAGCTGAATATCAATAACTCCAATAATTCGGAAACCTTTGCCGCCTTTGCGGTTGAGGGGATGGCTGATGTATTAAGTAGCAATAGTTTAGCCAATCAACGCAGCAATCAAGCCACTTTGATCGCCCCCACGACTACCGCCCTATCCCTGCGCCGCCTTACTCTTGGCGAAACCTTAGATAATCTCAGTTATCGGACGATCGGTTTAGGATTTCCCCTGTTGACCATTGGCATTATTGCGGGGGGCGTATGGGCAAACGAAGCATGGGGATCTTACTGGAGTTGGGACCCCAAAGAAACATGGTCATTGATTACATGGCTCGTATTTGCCGCCTATTTGCATACCCGTATTACTAAGGGTTGGCAGGGGCGCAAACCTGCAATTTTGGCAGGGGTGGGGCTGTTAGTGGTTTGGACTTGCTATCTCGGTGTTAACTTGTTAGGCAAGGGTTTACATAGTTACGGTTGGTTTCTCTAAAAAAAGCGGCGCATCGCGCCGCTTTTTTATTGGAAGTTCTTCTCGCGATCGCGCAGTTCCTGTTCTAACTTAGGCAAATTTTCTAATTCAAAAACCGTAATACTGCCTGAATTAGCACTGCCACGACCATTTTGCAATAGTTCCACCCAATAGCCATACCTTGCCCCTTGACGCAGTTCCCCTTGCAAAGCGCGGAGGATCGGCGAAGCATTGCGATATTGCGATCGCTGTACCATTGCTGCCGTGGGATAGGCATAAACGGGCTTAGCGGTGGCATAGTCACGCATAATTTCGGGACCATAGATAGCCCGCAAAGACTCCTCTAGCCGTGACTTAGTGACACCATTAATAATGTCAAAAAACCTAATTTGCTCACTGCGAATTAAATTAGCTTCCCCCTTCATATCTGCTAGTCCTGGAATCAGCACACTCGCTTGAAACTGAAACCGACGGGCGGGAGTGTCACTTTTGCTAACGAGGAGACGCTCATTTTTATTGGGTTTCAGCACAGGATGCGATCGCACCCAGTCGATGACCTGATCGGGTGTCTGCCCTGGTAAAGCGATCGCCGATGGCACATTATGCCAAGCGATCAAGATGGGGATTTGCGCCCAAAGTGCGGTGGCGATCGCCAATCTCACACCTTTAATATTCGCATTCTTCAAGCAATTCATGACACTCCTCTACGCCAATCAAGATTTAATAACAGCCTAAGAAATGGCTACGCCATTTCTTAGGCTGAAAACCCTTACTAGGTTTATTTTTGAATTCACTAAACTGCGGCAACACTTTTGTGAATTGACACAAAGTCAAATTAAGATGGCAAATGATGCGTGAAAGGATATCACAGCCCAGCAACTTTGTAACGACATTTTCTGACTTTTTGAGACAGCAAAAACCAAATGAGATGGTGGCGCTTAGCGCAGTCCCCCCTTATTGAGCAAATATTTTGGTTAAGGTATTGACAAAAGTTTCCTAGATCATCATAATAAGGATCGCTTAATCAAGGAAAGCAAAAGCCAACCTTTAGTAAGCGGTTCCGTAAAGGAAGAAACTTGGGTCTGTAGTTCAATTGGTTAGAGCACCGCCCTGTCACGGCGGAAGTTGCGGGTTCGAGCCCCGTCAGACCCGTTTTAAGTAGTGAAAATATATAAGCAATCAGAAGCAAAGGAAATCTATTTGGAATTTTCCTTTGCTTTTGTACTATTCCTCTACAATTGGCAAAAGCTACGATGATCAGAAATATTGCTTAACCTCAATATATAGCCATGACTGTCCTCAACGCCAGCACCCTCAACCTCGATCAAGTCTATCAATATTTTCATTTTGAAAGATTATCCTATAACTCTTTTAGATATTTGCTTCAGCTAGAGCCTCTATCTGAATGGGAAATTGCTGAATTAAATCAAATTCGCGCAGATTTTGAAAACTATCTCAATGATGGGAAAGTGCTAGAAGGGATGGTGATGGCTTTGACAATCTTACCATTGTTGAGATTGGCAGGATTTTATCGATCGCCGATTAAAATGCGAATGGAGCAGGAAATAGCTCGCATTCATATTGAGGATGAAGATATTGAGATCACAGGGCGCTTAGACCTGATTTGTGTAAATAAAAATTGTCCTCAACCAACGGATATTCCTTTTTGGGTTTTAGTAGTTGAATCAAAAAATACCAGTATCAGTCCTACTGAAGGATTGCCGCAGTTATTGTCTTATACATACAAGAGTTTAGAACAGCAGAGATCGGTGTGGGGATTAACTACCAATGGCGTGTATTTTGAATTTATCTATGTTGAAAATAAGAATGAAGGTGAAGTAATCCATCCCACCTATCAGCCATTACCTTCATTGCACTTAATAGAGCCTGAGTCATCGGAGAAATTATTACAAGTATTAAAGGCAATTTGTAAGTTGCAAAATAGCCTTTAACTAGCTAGGCATAGGTAAATTAAAAAGACGAAAAGTTGCCTCGCCCTCTATGCGGACGGGACAGCTTTTCGTTTTTAGGTCTTAGAGGAAGGTCTTGTCGGGCTTTCTTGCACTAGAATTACGCACTAAGTTCTTTACCCTGCTGGAGATCGCTTTCTTGGTTAAAATTCCTTGGGAAGGGCTAAATAACAAAGCGAATAGGAACATTCCTGAAATAATCAAGACGATCGCACTGCCTGAAGGCACATTTTGATAATAGCTAATGTACATACCACTAACACTGGCAATAACTCCAAACAAGGCTCCTAGTGCCATCATTAAGTGTAATTCCTTCACTAATAGATAGGCTGTGGCGGCGGGGCCAGTGAGGAGTGAAACCACTAACACCACACCAACCGATTGCATACTGGC
Organism: Pseudanabaena cinerea FACHB-1277; assembly: GCF_014696345.1. Taxonomy (GTDB): domain Bacteria; phylum Cyanobacteriota; class Cyanobacteriia; order Pseudanabaenales; family Pseudanabaenaceae; genus Pseudanabaena; species Pseudanabaena cinerea. Next base: position 721 of record NZ_JACJPY010000141.1, on the reverse strand, counting down.
GATAATTGTGAGCGTAATTCCTGCCATCAGTCCAAAGTGAATGAAATGGACAGGTAAACCCATCGCCTTGGAAGCTAGGGGATCAAAGCAATAGAAGATTAATTCACGGTAGAAGATGATTACACAAGCTAAGACAGCGATCGCAATAATCAACGTTCGCCATAGGTCAGCAGTGGTCACTCCCAAAATATCGCCAAATAGAAAACTATGCAGATCTAATTTGCTTTTGAGTGTAGTAATCAACATGACTCCTAAAGCTAAAAATCCTGAAAATACCAGAGCCATTGCTGTATCAACTTTAATTTTGGAATGGGTCTGAATCCAAGCCACGACAAAGGTGCTAATCGTACCTGCGATGAATGCACCCAGAAAAATATCCATGCCAATATAAAAGGCGATCGCCAGCCCTGGTAAAACTGCATGGGCAACCACATCGCCTAAAAGTCCCATGTGCTGCACGATCAGATAACTACCAATTACCGCCGATAAAATGCCAATCAGCACACCGATCGCGATCGCATTTCGCATAAACTCAAAGCCCAAAGGTTCTATTAACCAAGTCAACATAATTTTTACGCTCATGTGGGTAAATAGGTGAAAGGAGGGACAAGAAGACGGCGGAGGAAGTCAAAATCAATCCAACGTAAATTGTAAGCCCACTCAAACATGGCTACATAGAGATGCAGATACTTTTTATGGATACCGCGAAATGGACGAACAA
>NZ_JACJPY010000140.1 GCF_014696345.1 Pseudanabaena cinerea FACHB-1277 | reverse complement strand
GTCCTAACCCCATAATTTTTCGTCTTATACTGGTGGTCAGCACACACATCTTCGCTCCCACATTCTGGACAAGCATAGGTAAATAGATTCATTACACTGGTATTTTTAGCCGAAGTTTATCTTTTATTATTAACTCCATATGTCATATATTGCAATGCTTTTCCCTACTCATTACACGGAACCAGTGCCGATTCTTAAATCTGCTTGGAATACACTTAATCCTTCAAAGCCACATCAAAAATATAACTTGATTTGTGTTGAATTAGGTCATCGGAGATGTAAAACTGCGCTAATTGGAGCTAGTTCTGATACATACAATATGGAATTTACTAAAAAGTTTCTGCTTGACTCAACTGGAGACTTTTTCGGTCAAACTGGCTTTGTCAAATTTACTGGATATCTGAAAAATCTTAAAAAAGAATTAGAGGCTGATAAGTCAATTAATAAAATTGATGGTTTAGCATTATCACTATGTTGTCCCGTAAATTCACAGGATGGAAGAATTGATAATTCATCAGAGTATTTTGAAGGGTGGGAAAGTATGATTCGTGAAAAGTTAAATGAGGAAATAGGTGAAGAGGACATTATCATTGTAAATGATGCAGTTGCTTTTGCATTAGGGTGTCAGGACGCTGTAATCATCAAGAAGTTAAAACTGCCGACTTTATGTCTAACTCTTGGTGGTGGGATTGGTAGTGCCTTTATTAAAAAAGGTAAAAGGAAAGCAATTCTTTCGAGAAGTAGTTATTTTGTTGAATCTTTTGAGGTTGGTCATATTCACAAAGAATGGTCAGACGGCTTTTACGGAAATCCACATCAGCTTGCTGGACAGCATTTTTTTGAGTGGGCTGGCACTCAAACTGATTGGAATAGAGTTAAGAAGAAACAAGAATTTTCTCAACGTATAGCTTGGATTATTAATTCTATTAAAAATGAAGAAGGGAAAGATTTTAGTTCCATTGTAATTGGTGGAGGAAGGTCAAGAGATGATTTTATTGATCGAAATACATTAATTAATGGTCTGTCACCAAAAATCACAAATTTGCAAGTGAAATCTGATACTTATCTATCTCTACAAGGAGCCGCCAGATTATGGCTTCAAAAATTTCACTATGAAGAAGATATTCCGGAATTGGTTGATGGCAAGATTTAAGCATTTGAAGAAATAAAGTCTAAGTTCTAATGAGTTAGCGAATTGCACTTTACTTTTAGACAGCCTAAAATCAGATCGCCTTCCCCATAAACTTATCAACAATCAGGCTATTTTACCCATGAAATGAATAGGCGATCGCCCTCTTAAAAAAATTATCTCTGTCTTTGAGCAATTTCTAAAAGCGCCTGATAGAGAATAATTTCAGGCGATTCCTTAATATCATCGCCTTCGTGCTTGTGATGTGGAAAAGTAGAAACTTCAGCATGACGGGGAGCATTATCATAGCGAAAAATCATGGCTTGATTTTTATCCATCATCTCAATTCGCTAAGCTGCATCTGATTGTGACAAAGCATTTCGTACAAACCTGACCAAACCATAAAATCTGCATCATCTCCTAAAACACCTTGAGAAAATCTCTCTTGAAATTCTTCAGAAGTCATTTGATATTTTTGTTCAAATTCTTTTAGATCCAATCGCAAGTTTAAGATCCCTTTCTGTAATTCTGCAATTTGATAGGAAATAATATTCCTTGCAAACATCTCAGTATCTTGCACCTGACTTAAAATTTTTCTAAGTCTTTGTTCCGTTTGTGGTTGAACAGATAGCTGAAAGTCAATCATAGTTTTTTTGTTGAAATGATGGTGACAAATTTTATTTTAACCTTCAAGATAATGTATGAAAGGCGATCGCTAAGCCACTGCAAACTCAGTTAACTTCCGAGTCTCAGGATCATGAAAAGCTAAAACAATATCAGACTTTGGGATACCTTCCGTTAACAACTCATTAGCAATACCATCCTCAGTCCAATCCTCTTCAATATAAACTTTCTCATTTTTAATGCGAACGTGAACATGGGTATTATTGATTCTCTTCTGATTAACCCAATCTATAGACATCCATAGATAATGATCATGGACTTCATCAAAAATCAAGCAGGTTTGATATTTTTTTCTAGCTGAGCGATTAGCAAGATGATCATGCTCAGTTAATATATTTTTAATGATTTGACGATAGTTATTTAGCTTGTCCATTGCACTATTTCTTCCTTTTCTATATTCACAACAAGTAAAGCAAGTTGATTTAATTTGACTAGAACTTGAATTGATTTTCTTTGAAAGAAGGTATTATAAACTTCGTCTTTAATAGCTAAATAAATCTCCTCGTATTCATCTTGTAATAGTCTAATCAGATCGCGATAAATTATATACTGCCCTAAAGCTAACTCAAAATCTTTGACCAGTGAAAGACTAATAAAGCTTTTAATTTCAATAATAATCTTCCGTTGCCTTTGCGTTTCTGAAATAAACTTTTCGATAGCTAAGTCTGGATAAAGTTCAAGATCTTCATACTCCAAAGGATAGGGATCACCCGTAATTGTCCAACCGTCCTTAACTAAAGCATTTTTAATAGCTTCATGGTAAGTATCTTTTGCCATTTCCTCCTTCCTTGTGATTTGTTAGGGCAAGCCGTTTTACAGGCTCACCCTTATTATACGCAACTAACTACTTCGCCGCTACAGGCATACCCAAAATGTCCTCAATGCGAGGCATATCCTCTAATGCAATCACCCGACCTTGATCTTCAAAATTGGCGATCTGATCGAAATTGAGATAGCGATAGAGGTCACTGGCAAAAGGATCGATCTTCTTAGTAACGATCGCTTGGTATTCTTCCACGGTTGGAATCTTACCTAGCAAAGCGCAGACTGCCGCGAGTTCTGCGGAACCGAGATAGACTTGAGCATCTTTACCCATGCGGTTATTGAAGTTGCGGGTGGAAGTGGAGAACACCGTTGCGCCATCGGCAACACGGGCTTGATTACCCATGCAGAGAGAGCATCCAGGGACTTCGGTTCTGGCTCCAGCCACACCAAAGGTGCTGTAGATTCCTTCTTCTTTGAGTTGGAACTCATCCATGCGGGTGGGTGGTGCGACCCAGAGACGGGCTTTTACGGCAGCTTCCTTTTCGAGAACCTTGGCGGCGGCGCGGTAATGTCCGATATTGGTCATGCAGGAACCGATAAAGACCTCATCCACGCGATCGCCCGCTACTTCGGAGAGCAACTTCACATTATCAGGATCGTTGGGTGCGGCGACAATTGGCTCCTTGATTTCATTGAGATCGATCTCGATGATTTCCGCATATTCGGCATCAGGATCGGCTTCCATTAATACAGGATTAGCGAGCCATTCTTCCATTTTGGCGATACGGCGCAATAGAGTTTTAGCATCGCTGTAGCCGCGAGCGATCATGTTCTTCATCAGGGCAACATTCGATCGCAAGTATTCAGCAACGGTTTCAGTGCTGAGCTTGATCGTGCTACCAGAACAGGAACGCTCGGCAGTGGCATCGGTGAGTTCAAAGGCTTGTTCCACTTTGAGATCTGGCAAACCTTCGATTTCCATAATCCGACCTGCGAAGACATTCTTTTTGTTCTTCTTCTCAACGGTCAACAATCCGCGTTGAATCGCAATATAGGGAATCGCATTGACGACATCGCGCAATGTTACCCCTGGTTGCAATTCGCCTTTAAAGCGAACTAACACGGATTCGGGCATATCGAGGGGCATAATGCCAAGGGCAGCAGCGAAGGCGACTAGTCCAGAACCTGCGGGGAAGGAAATGCCTAAGGGGAAACGGGTATGGGAATCGCCACCAGTGCCAACGGTATCGGGTAGGAGCATTCTATTTAACCAAGAATGGATAATGCCATCGTTGGGACGGAGAGCTACGCCGCCACGATTGGAGAAGAAGTCGGGAAGTTCTTTATGGGTTTTGATGTCGGTGGGTTTAGGATAGGCGGCGGTATGGCAGAAGCTCTGCATCACCAAGTCGGCGCTAAATCCTAAGCAAGCAAGTTCCTGTAACTCATCGCGAGTCATGGGACCTGTTGTATCTTGAGAACCAACGGTGGTCATCAAGGGTTCGCAGGAAGTGTAGGGACGTACACCAGCGACACCACAAGCTTTGCCGACCATCTTTTGGGCGAGAGTATAGCCTTTGCCTGTGTCGGGAGGTGTGGCGGGAAGGATGAAGACATCACTGGCGGGAAGTCCTAAAGCTTGTCTGGTTCTGGCGGTAAGGCTACGACCAATTAAGAGGGGAATTCTACCACCTGCGCGAACTTCATCGGCGATCGTGTCAGGAGTGAGACTGAAGGTGGATAAGGTTTCACCTGCAGCGTTCGTGATTTTACCTTCGCGCGTGTGGATCGTAATCACATCGCCAGTTTCCATTTTGGTGACATCGCATTGAATTGGTAATGCTCCTGCATCTTCAGCAGTGTTAAAGAAGATCGGCGCGATCGTACTTCCTAAAATTACGCCACCCGATCGCTTGTTGGGAATGAAGGGAATGTCGTTGCCGATGTGCCACAGCACCGAGTTAATCGCAGATTTGCGCGAAGAACCTGTTCCCACGACATCACCGACAAAAGCGACGGAATGCCCCTTTTGCTTGAGTTCGGCAATGGTTTGCAGACCATCGGGAATACGCGACTCCAACATACAGAGGGCATGGAGGGGAATGTCGGGACGGGAGAAGGCTTGAGAAGCGGGTGAGAAGTCATCGGTATTGATTTCACCTGTGACTTTAAATACGGTCACGGTCACGGTTTCAGGCAGGGCAGGACGACTGGTAAACCATTCGGCGGCTGCCCATGAATCAATGACGGCTTTAGCTCTGGCGTTAGTTTGCGATAATTCTAAAACTTGGTTAAAGGCATCAAATACTAAGAGGGTTTTCTTGAGAGCCGTTGCCGCCAAGTCGCCTAAATCGTCATTGCTTAACAAATCAATCAAGGTCTGCACGTTATAGCCACCGACCATCGTGCCGAGTAGTTCCACCGCATAGGCAGGGGATACTAGGGGGGATGTGCTTTCACCCTTAGCGATCGCTGTTAGCCATCCTGCTTTCACATAGGCAGCTTGATCCACACCTGGGGGAATGCGATCGCGTAGTAATGCTAATAAAAACTCCTCTTCACCTGCGGGGGGATTTTGCAATAGCTCACAGAGGGCGGATGCTTGCTGAGCATTGAGGGGTAAGGGGGGAATCCCTTGGGCGGAGCGATCGGCAACATGGTCACGGTAGGCTGATAACATAGTTTGTTGTTTTTTATTCTTTACGAAAACTTAACTTATTATCGATCCTAATCAATTTTTAGGCGCAAATTAAGTTTGAAATGATATATTTACACTACCATAACTACAATTTGTAGCTACAGTAAATCTATAATATTAATGCAATCCAACTAATGAACTTTGAATGGGATGAAGCAAAGCGTATTGCTAATCTTCGTAAACATGGCATTGATTTTCTTGATGTGGCTATTGTGTTTGATGGTGATACGTTAATAGTTGAAGATGATCGCTATGATTATGGAGAACAACGCTTCGTCACTTTTGGTTTATTGAGAGGATTGGTTGTGGCAGTTGTTCACACTGATCGACAGGACTCTATTCGCATTATTTCTGTAAGAAAGGCAACTAAGTATGAACAAAAAGTCTATTTCGAGGAAGTCTTTAACTGATTGGGAAAGACTAGAGAAGATGAATGATGAAGATATTGATTTGTCGGATTGTCCAGAGGTGACTCCTGAGATGTTTGCAAAAGCAATTGTTAAGCGTGGTGGTATACCAGTTACTAAGTCAAAAGCACAGGTTACACTTCGGATTGATCGAGATGTTTTAGATTGGTTTAAGTCTCAGGGACATGGTTATCAAACTCAGATTAATTCTTTGTTACGCGCCTACATGGAAGCAAGTAAATAGCTTTAAGCAATAAATACAATAAACATGAAATATACTGGTGACTGGCGTATTGATGAGATGGAGTTATGGGAAGCAGATTATCTCAATATGGAGGTAGAGGCTTTTATTTCCATAGATGAGCGTGGTGATGGGCAGTTCCAATTTGGATTGGTCTCAGGATATATTGATGGAGAGGTTATTAAGAGAAAAACAGAAACTCGTCTGGAATTCACTTGGGAAGGTAATGATGAATGTGATGAAGCATCAGGGAGTGGGTGGCTACAATTGAGAGATGACGATACGCTGGATGGCGAAATTAAATTTCATGGTGGCGATCGCTCAAGTTTAGTGGCTACACGCATTAAAAACTAGTAACTATATTCAATACTACGGACAAAATTGGTCAGAGATAGAGCCGTAAGAGCAAAGCTTGTGGAAATTAGGGTGTAATTTAATCGAAGTAAGGTCTAAATCTAACAGGG
>NZ_JACJPY010000014.1 GCF_014696345.1 Pseudanabaena cinerea FACHB-1277 | reverse complement strand
TTCAATCAAGATGAAGTGAGAAGACTTTATCATCAACATACTGAAGCTACTGGACAAATATTTACGGAAGAAGCGGTTAACTTAGCATTCCATTTAACACAGGGACAACCTTGGCTAGTCAATGCGATCGCTAAGGAAATTACCGAATATATGGCTCCCGATCCTGCAATTCCGATTACGGTGGAGCTAATCAATCAAGCCAAAGAAATCCTGATCAAGAGACAGGATACGCATTTAGATAGCCTTGCAGAAAGACTGAGAGAAAATAGAGTCAAAGCAATTATTCAACCAATTTTATCGGGTTTAGAACTAGAAGATACCCCCGATGATGATCGCCGCTATTTGTTGGATTTAGGTTTAGTGGTGCGTAGTCTGGAGGGAGGCTTAAAGATTGCTAATCCTATTTATCAAGAAGTAATTCCCAGAGTGTTATCTCAAGGGACACAGGACAGTTTGCCCATGATTCAGCCTAGTTGGTTAAATGCTGATGGTAGACTCAATCCTCATATTTTATTAGATACATTTCTCGACTTTTGGCGGCAACATGGCGAACCCTTATTTAAAAGTACGCCCTATCCTGAGATTGCGCCGCATCTGGTATTGATGGCTTTTTTGCATCGCGTGGTCAATGGTGGCGGTACGTTAGAGAGAGAATATGCGATCGGTTCTGGGCGGATGGATATTTGTTTACGGTATGGTGATGTGATTTTGGGAATGGAACTAAAGGTATGGCGCGAGGGCAGACCCGATCCGTTAGCGGAAGGATTAAAGCAATTGGATAAATATCTATCAGGATTGAATTTAAATTCGGGTTGGTTAGTAATATTCGATCGCCGCCCTAATTTGCCACCAATCAGCGATCGCACCACGGCCGAAATTGCTCAGAGTCCCGATGGTAGAATGATCACGGTGATCAGGGGTTAACTTATATATAATCCCAAAAATCCCAAAATCATAATCCCAAAAAACAATATTTCACGGCTGAGGCGCAAGATCCGTAATCTAGTGCATATTCAAATCTAGAAAAATATATCAAAATATAATCAAACACATACTTAAACTATCATCGGAGGCCAACCAGCTATGGCAACAGAAACAATTACGCGCCCCACAACCATACGCAAAATCGCACCCAGATATCGTGTTCTCCTGCATAACGATGACTTTAACTCTATGGAATATGTTGTGCAGAGCCTCATGGAGGTCGTCAACAGCTTAACGCAGCCACAGGCTGTTGATATTATGATGGCGGCTCATGCCAATGGCTGTGCGCTCGTAATTACCTGCGTGCAAGAACACGCGGAATTTTATTGCGATGGACTGCAAAGCAAAGGCTTAACTAGTACGATTGAACCCGAAGACTAAATGCTGAGGCTCACCAATGGTGAGCCTTAACGTTGATTAAGATTAACTATGAAATTTGCCGATCGCCTCAATTCCTTACCTGCACCCATCCGCATTCCCGCATTTTTATTAACTCTCCTACTCCTATGGTTGCCGATCGCTGCGCCCATGTACCTAGCTTTTGGAGAATCCGTGGCAGTACTGTTAACAGTCTTGCTATATGTTGGCTTTGTTGCCTTGATTGGATTGTGGGGCAGCAAAATCTCTGGTTACAAACAGCCCTATCGTCACTATGGACTAGAATTTAGTCCGCGCAGTTTCAATGAGTTTTTGCAGGGTTGGGGGCTAGGCTGTGTTACTTTGCTGCTGTTTTATGGCTTGCAACTGAGCTTAGGTTGGCTATCATCACAAGCTATCGATCTACCTTTAGGGAATGGCACATTGCCGCAGCGACTATTGCCAGCGATCGGTGTGCATTTTGTGGATTGGCAAGGGGCGATCGCGCCTGGGTTGTTGACCTCCTTCGGGGTGGGTCTGGCAGAAGAAATCCTTTTTCGCGGTTGGTTATTGTCGGAGCTAGATCGCGACTATGCGCCGAGGCAAGCTTTGATTAGCGCCAGCCTAGTTTTTGCCGTCCTGCATTTCATCAAACCACTCGCTGTAATTCTGGCAACATGGAGCCAATTTGCAGGTCTAGTGACGATGGCGATCGTGTTGGTGTTGGCGCGGCGGCGATGTGGCAACCGTCTAGGCATGGCGATCGGGTTGCATGGCGGTCTAATTTGGGGCTATTACATCGTCAATACTACCCATTGGTTTAAACCCACAGGCACTGTGCCTGAATGGGTGACGGGCATTAGTGGCAACCCGATCGCTGGTGTTGTGGGTATCGCTTTTTTATGGGCGATCGCCTATGCCCTAAAAAAATTACCACAAAAGTTGCTCTAACCTATTGCCATGATCGCCATAAGTGTATATAGTTAGTTTCGCTTAGAAATTAATCCGTTAGTGACTAGGCTGCAAAAAAACAAACATTAGGTTAAGGGTCGATGCCCGAGTGGTTAATGGGGGCGGACTGTAAATCCGCTGGCTACGCCTACGCTGGTTCAAATCCAGCTCGGCCCATCTAAAGTAAAAGAGGAGGATAGCATGGCTATTTTCCTCTTTTTTGTAGAGAAAATTTTGGCACAGGCACATAGCATTAATGATTTGAGGTTGCCTTTAATTTGCAAAGAAACTTGCAAAGAAACTTGCAAAGAAACTCGTAAAGAAGATTTTAAACACCGTGATTGATTTATCATCGCCTTGGTTGCAAGCAGATTTAATTCAGCATATCCAGCGATTGCTGTATAGCTTTCAGCATTGGACGGGCTACCCTTTAATTAATATCAGCGATAATATCAGCGATCGCCTATCCCCCATAGAAGTCGCCAATTTATTATTTCAAGCCGATTTTGTCATTGTTTCTCACGGCACTGAAGCTGACCCGATTCTCAACTATGGCAATCAAAAGGCTTTGGAACTCTGGCAAATGGATTGGCAAACCTTCACCGCCACCCCCTCCCGTTACACGGCTGAGCCAATGGAACGCAGCGAGAGGGCGCAACTACTAGCTCAGGCTCAGGCTCAGGGTTATATCTCTAACTATCGTGGTGTCAGAATTGCTAGTAATGGCGATCGCTTTTATATCAACGCAGCCATTATTTGGAATGTTATCGACCAAGATGGCAGTCTTTGGGGACAGGCTGCCACTTTTAAAGATTGGCAATTTCTGTGATGCCAAATTAGGAAATGGCGTAGCCATTTCTTTCGGTTGCAATATAGCGCAAAGCGATATATTACAATTGTTTACAATTGCTAAAAGCTACCAACCAACAAAGAACTATGATTGTTGCATCAATTCTTGGCTTATCAGAACCTTTCAAATCCATCGCCACCTTTGCCCATCCTGTCCTCATGCTGCTGACCTTATTTTTAGCCCTCTATGCTGGATATGTGGGTTGGCAATATCGCCGCATTCGCAGCACCGAAGGCGAAGAACGCAAAGCCCTCATCGCCAAGCGTTACAACATTTTGCATCATAAGTTGGGATCAATATTTTTGGTCTTGATGGTGGCAGGTGCTGTGGGTGGCATGGCGGCAACCTATAACGATAGTGGCAAATTATTTGTGGGTCCTCACTTACTTGCGGGTCTAGGTCTAGCCTTTCTCGCGGCGCTATCGGCGGCACTTGCGCCGATTATGCAGCAGGGCAAAGAATGGGCAAGGGTTACGCATATTACGGTAAACACGGTTTTGGTGGGTGTGTTTGCTTGGCAGACCCTCACGGGCTGGCAAATCGTCCAGAGAATTTTGGAATCCATGTTTAAAGTGGCATAGTTTGCATCTTCCCAAAAAAAAAGCCCTGCTTCGCAGGGCTTTTTTTGGGAATGTACTAACGATAGTTAGTAAACTGCAAGGCAAGGGGAAAATCTTCGCCTTTGACCGCTTGGATAATGTCTTGTAACTCATCTTTAGATTTGGAAGTTACGCGCAGGGCATCGCCTTGGATTGATGCCTGTGCCTTGGGAAAGCGATCGCGTATGGTTTTAGAAAGCTTTTTTGCTTGCTCTTGTTCAATGCCGCGTTTGAGCTTGATCTTTTGAACCACCCGATTACCACTAGCGGATTCGATATCGCCATAGTCAAAAATTTTGAGGGAGAGATTGCGCTTAATTGCCTTAGACTGCATCACATCCACCACTGCGGTGAGGGTCATCTCACTGTTAGTTTTGATGGTGATTAGTTCCTTATCAAGTTCTACCTCAGTATTTGTACTTTTGAGGTCATAACGGCTCACGATTTCGCGGCGGGTTTGATCGATCGCATTGACTAATTCTTGATGATCAAAGTCGCTCACAATGTCAAAGGAATAGCTGGAAGCCATATAAATTCACCTTTTACCTAGTTTAGTATTTCAGTATACCAAAACCTACTCCCATAATCGCCGCCCCTCCTCACCATGCAGGCGATCGTGGGTATCGCGCAATAGCTTGGGAATATCGAGATTTTCAGGACATCGGGGTAAGCAGTCACCGCAGTCAGTGCAACGGATCGCTTTGCTGCCAGGGAACCAATGCCCCGCATTTTCAAACATTTTGTAGCGATACTTGCCATATTCCACCATGTCAAAGCCGATCGCTAGGTTTCGCAGCCGTAGCACTTCAGGAATATTAATCTCTTCGGGGCAGGGCAAACACTTATAGCACTGCGAACATAGATCGTCTCCGAGGGCTGTATAACGGCGATTCATGCAGTCAAGGACGGCTTGCTCTAATTCTGACAATGGCTCGTCATGATCCCATGCGTCTTGGTGGGAGTCGATCTCGGCGGGGTTGGCGGCTCCGAGGCTGAGGGTATGCACACGCTGATCGCTCAGTAAAAAGCGATCGCCCATATATAGCGCTGTAAAGGGATAGCTGACCCCTGCTAATTCTTCAGAAGGTTGATAGAGTCTGCCACCTTTATCTGATGGCGAAATGATAAATACGCCCATGTCCTTTTCGTGGGCGAGCTGCACCGCAGGCTCATTGCGCTGATTGAAGTAATAGTAATGCAGGTTAACAGAAGCAAATAAATCGGTGCTGATTGTATCGAGAATCACGTCTAGGGGCGCATGGGTGGAAAAGCCCACGTGACCGATAATGCCTTGATCGATCGCTTGTCTAACGGCTTTCATGCAGCCGTGGGGATTTGTCACCAGTTCGAGATGTTCCCTTAAGTTAATGCCATGAATATCGAAGTTATCGATGTAATCCACCTGCATTCTTTTTAAGGATTTTTCGATGCGTCGCCACATGGCATCGGCGCTGTCAGTGGGTGAAATTTTAGTGGTCAAAAAAAAGCGATCGCGTTGCTTACTCAAGCCATTTCCCATCGCCAGACCAATAAATTCTTCACTCTTGCCATAGCCTTCAGCCGTCTCGATGTGATTAATCCCCACTTCTAAGGCACGGTCAATCGTTTTATGGGCATTTTCGGCTGAGGATAGATAACGCATCGTCCCCAAAGAAAATACGGAGAGCAGCATTTCAGTTTTGCCAAAACGACGATAACGCATAGGAATTAGTTTGATTGCAAGTGGGTCACTAGGTCAGCGATCGCGATCGCCTCTTGATCGCCAGTGGCAAGCCATTTAATCTGTACCTGTGCGGCGGCAATTTCCGCATCACCGATAATGATCGCAGCTTTTGCTTCAGCATTACTTGCTCGTTTGAGTTGCTTGTCAAACTTAGAACCTGTGATATCTAGCTCTGTAACAAAACCTGCCTTGCGGAGGATCTGGGCGATCGCCAAGGACTTGATCTCCGCCGCCTCACCCCGTGACACGATATAAAAATCAACATTGGCTTTAGGCGCAGTGGCGATCTGTTGTAACAGGATTACCAACCGCTCTAAGCCGATCGCCCAGCCCACCGCAGGTACATCAGCGCCACCAAGCTCGGCAATCAGGCGATCGTAACGTCCACCACCACAAACTGCGGACTGTGCGCCCAAAGCGGTGGATTGAATTTCAAAGGCGGTGCGGGTGTAATAGTCTAAGCCTCTGACTAGGCGCGGATTCAGACGATAACTAATTTGGAGATCGCTAAGTAATAATTGCACCTTGGCAAAATGTTCTTGGGAGTCGGTACTGAGATAATCCAAAATACTGGGGGCATCTTGGCAGATCTCTTGGGTGCGCTTGTCTTTGCTGTCGAGAATTCGCAAAGGGTTACGGGTGAGGCGATCGCGAGAATCAGCATCCAGATCATCAATAAAGGGCGTGAAATAATCCACCAATGCCTGACGATAGTTAACACGATCCTCGGCACTGCCCACCGAATTCAGGTCTACCACCAAATCCGTCAGCCCCAAAGCTTGCAAAAAGTCACTGGCGATCGCGATCGCTTCGGCATCAGCACGGGCATCGGCACTACCTAACACCTCCACCCCCAACTGATGAAACTGGCGCTGTCGCCCCGCCTGTGGACGCTCATAACGAAACATTGCTCCCATATACCAAAGACGCTGCACGCCCCCTTGGGCAAATAGTCCATTCTCAATATAGGAACGCGCCACCCCTGCTGTCCCCTCTGGGCGTAATGTCAAAGAGCGATCGCCGCGATCATTAAAGGTATACATTTCCTTACCAACGATATCCGTCGCTTCGCCGATGCCCCGCGAAAATAGCTCGGTCGCCTCAAAAATAGGTGTGCGAATTTCGGTATAGGCAGCCTGCTGCAAAATTTGCCTTGCAGTTGTTTCTAACTGCTGCCAATAATAAATTTCGGGGGCAGTGATGTCGCGAGTCCCGCGTGTAACCTGAAGTGAAGACATTGATCTTTGTGAGCCTATTGTGAGCTTAGGTGACATACCCGACATTCATTTTTTCTGTAAACAAAAAATAGAGTACGGGCTTCCTCTTTCATTTGCTAAAGCCAAAACTAAGCAAACTCAGTTTTGGTCTTACTCAGCATCCGCAGGTTTTACTCACTGAGTACTAACTGGCAAGATAGTTTCCTATCTTCGAGGCAGACTCCCTGTGTCCCAAGGAGTGAATATTGTTTTTTATTTTTCACCCATCCATAAGCTCTTTTACGGCTTAGTGGGATATTGGGGCTATTAGTGCATAACTAATAGGTGATGTCTAGCCTTTATACAACGGAAAGTTCGCCCACCACGGCTACTCTTTTCAACTCCGCTTGGTTCTATTTTATCACGGATTTAAGCTTTCAGCTCCTAGTTTATTACAAGGCTAAGGCGTAAGTCCTACAAGATTGCGATCGCAATGCACATTCAGAAAGGCACAAATCTGGGTAAGATCTACATAGAGTCAGTCAATTTTCGATAAATTTGCAACAACTTAAGTAACTTAAATAGTCAATATGCCTGAAGACAACGCATTGCCCCAAGCCCAATCCATAGATGAAGCAAGATTTAATGAAATACTTAAAAGTGTCGAGATCGATCCTGCTTTATTAGCCGAACTTGGTGAAGTCACCAATGATCCTAGTCAGGCGATCGACACTGCCATTCGCCAATGGCTACAGAGACGGGCAATCAAAGAAGCCGATCGCTCACGTCCCCTCACGATGAATCCCGTTGTGCCGCCCCGTGGCGAATGGAATGATTGAAAAATTTTATGGATGAATTGTGGCAACAGGATAAACTCATACTGGTGATTGGACTATTCCAGTTTGGAATCATCTTACTTATGTCCTTTATCTTCAATCGTAATCAACCCAAGGTTTCCGATCAATCCATCATGAAACCCATCACCCAAGATAAATCTAATGCCATGTCTGAGCAAAGTTCCCATTTAATTGCTAAACAATTGCCGCAACCCATGAGCGCAAATGATAGTGATGCAAATGGTGATGCAAATGGCGAAACAAATAACGATCCAATGGCGATCGCCGATGGCAAAATCGCTACTGCTGCAAGTGAATCCCCTTCGCTAAATGTAGACTTATCAACCAACCCATTATCAAAACCATTATCAGAGGCGGATACATCCTATAGTGTCGAGATTTCCCCTGAGTTGTTTAAGGAACTGTTAGAAATTTCTAATAATCCTGCGGCAACAGTCGATGAAGCAATTCGCTGGTGGTTGCGCCGTCGTACTCTAGATACCATAAACTCTGTTAACGATCGCCGCGATCGCTTAGGGCTACGTTCCCATCGTTCATGGAAATCCTTAGAAGAATCTTGGAATGATTAATGATTGCTAAAGTCAATCATAGTGTGGACATAGATTATGATCCTTTTGCGATGGTGGTGGGACAGCAACAGGCGATCGCCTTACTCAAATCTGCCATCAAACGCGATCGGATAGCCCCTGCCTACCTATTTGCAGGAACCAGTGGCATCGGGCGCAGCAAAACTGCCCTTGCTTTTGCTACACTCCTCTTAGATGATCGCAAATCTATCAACCGTATCAGCGATCGCAATCATCCAGATTTGCTGTGGGTAGAGCCAACCTACCTAGACAAAGGCAAAATGCTCACCGCCAAGGAAGCCGAAGCCGCAGGACTCAAACGTAAGGCTTTACCGCAAATTAGAATTGAACAGGTGCGGGAAATTCGTGAATTTGTCAGCCGTGCGCCCCTAGAATGTCAGAGATCGGTCGTGATCATTGAAGAGGCGCAGTCTATGGCAGAGTCAGCCGCTAATAGTCTTCTCAAAACCCTAGAAGAACCCCTCTATGCCACCATTATTTTGATCGTTCCCGATGCTGGCACAATTCTCTCCACCCTAGTTTCGCGCTGTCAACGCATTCCCTTTACAAGGCTCAACCAAGAGCAAATGCAGTTAGTCCTAGCGCGGGAAGGACATACGGATATTCCCCCAGAGGTGATTGCCCTCGCCCAAGGCTCCGCAGGTCAGGCGATCGAGTCCTTTGAGCGTTTCCAAAGTATTCCCGCCGAGTTAATGATTGCGGTGCGGAAGATTCCGCAAGATGCCAGAACTGCTATGGCGATCGCCAAGCAAATCACGAAGGAATTAGAAGTGGATCGGCAATTATGGCTAATCGATTATTTACAAAACTACTTTTGGAATCTAACCACCATTGCCCCAAACGCATCCCACCATCTCCCTAAGGTTCTTCAACATTTGCAACATCTCGATAAGGCTAGAGAACTAATTTCTCGATATGTGCAGCCAAGGTTAGTATGGGAAGTCACTCTACTACAAATAGCAGGTTTGATTATTTGAGAGAATTGGGAACAATGATTTACAGCTACTACCGATCAAACGGACCACAAGAAAGAGTTTTGAAGGCGTTGCGATGCAAAGATTTCAAAACTTTTTCTTGGTTTGGATTTGAGCGCAAAGCGCTGTAATTGCTGTAATCTACATTAATTGCGTCTGGACTAAAGCAGCCTGTAAAAAATTGTGAAACTATCCCTATTTGAATACGAAGTGAGTAGAGGCTTTAATTGGACAAATCAAGAGCAAGGGGCGATCGCTAAGTTAGAAAAAATCCTTGGCGATCGCTTATTTGATTTTTTAGGTCGAGAAATTCAAGCGCGGCAATATGTGGGAGTATTTCGATTAGGCGATCGCACGGTCGAAGTTTTGCCGAAAATGTATCGAGATAATACGGCAACACCAAAACAAGACTCGGTACGAAATTTGCTGTATATGCTGGAATATACGCACCAGTTGAACGTTAAGCAATATGCACTGGCTTCTCTATCACAACAGGATCTCGATTGGTTTGAGATTTTGACAAGATTATTCGCAATGAATCTTCTGGAAGAATGGCAAAGGGGCGCTTTTCGGAATTATCAAGGGGTGAGTGATACTTTACCCGTTCTCAAAGGGAAGTGGAATTTGACGGAGCAGCTACGCCGTCCTGAACGCAAGCATTTATTCGCAGTGACGTTTGATGAATTCACTGCCGATAATCAACTGAATCGGGTTTTGCGCTATGTGGTGGAGCGGCTGTATCAGTTAACGCGCAATTTCCATAATCGCCAAATGTTGCATGAGTTGCAGCAATGGATGGAAGAGGTGATTTTATTGCCAAAGGTAAATGTTGAAGATTTGCGATTAATTGCCATTACCCGCTTAAATCAACGCTTTGAGCCGCTTTTAAATCTGGCGCGTTTATTTCTAGAAAACGAGAGTTTGCAATTATCCAGTGGCAATTTCCAGACTTTTGCTTTTGCTTTGGATATGAATAAGCTGTTTGAGGAGTTCGTGATCGCCTTTATCGATCGCCATCGTCACGAAATTTTACCAACTGAACTACAGGATTGTGAATTGTTGCCACAGTCATCTGGTGCGGTGCGCTATCTGGCAAAGACAAGTAATCAACAGCCAATATTTCAACTTAAGCCCGATTTGGTGATCCGCCAAAAGGGCATTTTTCCTTTGATCATAGATACGAAGTATAAGAGATTGCAAGAAGGCGATCGCAAGTTGGGTGTTTCACAGGCAGATTTCTATCAAATGTATGCCTATGCTCAACGCTACAATTGTGCAAATGTGTTGTTGATTTATCCGCAAGTTGTGGGGATGTCAGAGCTTAGGGCTAGTTTTGCCATAGAGGGCGGAACGATTACGGCGGCGACGATTGATCTTTGTGGTGATTTGAGCAAGCAGGAAGAGCGTGATAAGCTAGTAAGGCGGTTGAAGGCACTTTTTGAGTAAGTATAGTTAAAGGTAATTGTAATAATTATGAATGAAGATATTCGCTGGAAGCAAAGATTTTCTAATTATAAAAAAGCGCTCTTACAGTTAACTAAGTTTATTAACAAAGGCGATTTGAATGAACTGGAAAAGCAGGGTTTAATTCAAGCTTTTGAATATACTCATGAGTTAGCATGGAATTTATTAAAAGATTATTTACAGGATCAAGGAATCCAAAATATAACTGGTTCTAAGGATTCGGTGAGGGCTGCTTTTAAGGTGGGGTTGATTGAGGATGGAGAAAGTTGGATGGATATGATTAAGGATCGCAATCAGACGGTGCATACTTATAATGAAGCTACGGCTGAGGCAATTATTACGAATATTGAGACAAGATTTTTTGCTTTGTTTGTGGCGTTAGGGAAAAAGATGCAGGAGTTAAGTGATGATGCAAACTGATGAAACTATAAAACGATTTGGTCTAAAGGAATCAACGATTCATAAAATTATTTCTGTGTTTACAAAGCATCCTAAAATCGAAAAAGCATTATTATATGGCTCACGAGCTAAGGGTAATTATCGTAATGGCTCGGATATTGATTTGACTTTAATTGGTGATCAACTTAGTTATTCACATTTAGGTAGTATTGAGTTAGATATTGATGATTTGTTGTTGCCTTATTCTTTTGATATATCGATTTTCAAGGATATTGACAATCCTGATTTAGTCGATCATATTAATCGAGTTGGCGTTGTTTTTTATGAAAAAATTTAGTTGTCTTCTAAATATCAGATTAAGGCATGGGTATCGGTTACTGCGTTGCTCATCAAACACTCTCACGGGGAAAGTTTGCTGACATCTCTTGTCTGACTTCAGCAATGTCTTCATCGCTGATGTTAGCGCCACGCCACAAACCACGCAAAGATCTACGGGGCTTAGGTTTTATGTACAGTTCACGCTTAATTTCGGGGGTTATTTTTTCGATTAAGTTAATTTTATCTACAAGCGAAAGTTGCTTGGCTAGTTCTAAAACCTGCTCTAGGGTGACAACTTGAGGCATAAGTTTAGAGTTTTGGTAAGCTTTGATTTGTCTGATTTGATTTTACTCTATCAGGCTGGGTATGAGTTATCATGGCGGTTGTTAGGTTCAAAATATACATTAGAATATAATTCGGTATTGTTTAGGAGCATTCACGATGTTGCTGCAAGAACTCAAGGAACAGGCTTATAAGTTGTCAAAGGGCGATATTATGCAAAATTTAGATAAAGACGAGCAGGAGTTGTTAGACAGTATTGAAAATGATAATTGGGTGAGTATTCCTGATTCTAAATTAGAAATTCAACGTTTTCAAGATATAGCTAAACGTCAAGTTTCAATGCAAAAAATTAAGTTACAGGTTTCAATACAAGACTCAGATAAAATTTACAGGTTAGCTAATCAACTTGGTTTTTCTGCATCTAATTTTGCTGAGGATATTATTCATAAATATTTAAAATATGAATTAGTTGAAAAATCTAAGTAATTCACAATAAAAGCTTTTTTATTCTATTTTTAAAATCTCCAATTACTTTAGATATTTAATATATAACCATTCAAAAAATGAGATTTTCAATTAATTCATCAATATTACTGAAGCTTTTTGATAGTTTAGGTTCTGTTCTAAATACCTCTCAAAATCGATTAAACAAGGATGAAAATATTGTATTACTAAAAGTTAGTAATAATGTACTGTCAATTTCTTATTCTGATAGCACAAGATTTTCATATCCAGTTAATGAGTCTCAGGATGGAGAGCTATGGCTTAATATTTCACAAGTCAAAAATATACGCAAAAATCTTTTGAATATGTCAGGAGGATTAACTTTTAACTCTAAATCTATAGAATCATGCGAAATAAAATCAAATGACAAAAAATATAAATTCATAACAAATATTTCTGATGGAAATCCAAGAAAGGAGCTAATTGAGTATGACAATTTAGTTGCCAATGAAGATTTATTTGTAACATCTATAATAAATCGGTTAGAAAATGGTAGCAAAAATCTTATTTTATATGGCTCCCCTGGAGTAGGTAAAACTTATACAGTGAGAAAAATTGCTTCTAGATTTATAAGAAAAATAATTTTTGGTAGAAACTTTGAACTTAATTTAAGCGATCATAAAGATTTACGAGATATTTTGTGTAATCTTGAATCTCAAAATCTAATTGCTCTTGAAATGTACTTAAATAAGAAAAGAATATTTAAAGTTTCAGATTTATTAGCAAGTAGTTTAATTACAAAATATGGAAATCAGATAGATATCAATGAAATCTCTAATAGATTAAACGTTTATAGTAGAAGTAATCCACATACATTATTTACGAATCTATTTAATGAAAAACGTACAGATTATTGGACGCTTACGAATAGTGGAAAAGAATATGTAGAAAATCAATTAATCAAACAATTTGCAGGAATTAAAACATTAGCTAATTTTGATATATCACACAATATTAAGTTTGTAACTTTTCATCAGTCATTTGCTTATGAAGAATTTGTAGAAGGCATAAAACCAATTCCAGATGGAAGTGGAGGAATGTCATATACCATTAAAGATGGTGTATTTAAAGAAATTTGTACACAAGCAAAGAATGATTCTAAAAACAAATATTTGATTATTATTGATGAAATCAACAGAGCAAATATTGCTAAAGTTTTTGGTGAATTGATTACGCTGATTGAAGATGACAAAAGAATTGGAGCGCGTAACGAATTAAAAGTTACCTTGCCTTACTCCCAAGAAGAATTTGGCGTACCGAAAAATCTCTATATATTAGGAACAATGAACACAAGCGATCGCTCGATCGCCCTGTTAGACATCGCCCTCCGCCGCCGATTTACCTTTATCGAACTCAAACCCGATCCTGAACTTCTCAAAGAAAAAATTATAGATGGCATCAAACTAGATCAACTGCTCATCCAACTCAACCAACGCATCACCCTCCTCATCGGACGCGATTACCAAATTGGGCATAGCTACTTCATGAATGTTGATACACTCGAATCCCTGCGATTTACTTGGTATCACCGTATCATTCCCCTAATGCAAGAATATTTCTATCACAACAGTGAAATGCTGAGAGTAGCAATCGGCGAGCAATTTATGCCAAAGATGACCGTAGATCCCACCTTGCAAAAAGCACTCGGTAATTTCTTTCCCTCTGAACCTCAGTATGAAATAAAAGAACTAGAATCCAATGAATTTAGAAATGCGTTGTTAAAACTGACTAATGGGTCTTAGTGGTGCAGAAAAGTTCTTGCCATAAATAATTTGTTGATGACTAAATAGATTGAGAAGGGAAATACTGGTGTTTCTCTAAATAAACAGGAATCTCTTTGATCACAGTTTTCACCTTAGTACAGACAAAGTGAAAACCGCTATGGTTCACTTCTTCTTTGTTAATTGGGCACTTTCGCAAGCAAAATTGGAATTTATTGTTATAACCTACTTTTCCCTCAACGAATTATTTACAGCAAGAATTACATGAGATAATTTTCTTGTTCATATGGGTACATCACCTCAATGTGCTGTATTTTTTCAGTAAGTCCATCACTATGCAATATCTCTACCTTCACGGATTTGCTTCTAGCCCCAACTCTTACAAAGCGCAATATATGCAGCAGAAATTTTCTGAACTAGGCTTAACCCTGCATATCCCCGATCTCAATCTTACGGATTTTGCAACGGTGACACTTTCGCAGCAGTTGGACTATTTGCAAAGTGCATATTTTGCGGAAGGGCAAGCAACCATCGTGATTGGCTCTAGCTTGGGCGGCTTTCTAGCCGTGCAACTCGCCGCCCTCAGTCCCCTTGTCCAGAAATTAGTCCTATTCGCCCCCGCCTTTGGTTTTGGTCAGAGGGTTGCGGCGGCGATCGGTATAGAAAATATGTCAGAGTGGCAACAGTCAGGTGTGCGACAGTTCTATCATTACGGATTGAAACGCAATGTAAATTTACATTATGAGTTCATTGCCGATGCCCAAAAATTTTCGGAAGACAGCTTGACGCGATCGCTGCCAATCTTAATTATTCATGGCATTCACGATGATGTCGTACCATCTGTGCTAAGCGAAAAGTTTGTTAAGGGGCGATCGCTAGTAGATTTAAAATTAGTCGAAGATGATCACGCTCTAGGCAAGGATCTTGAGAGCTATTGGCAAGATTTAAAGCGGTTCCTTACGATTTAGTTCCCCCTCACTTGTGGGCTTTCCCCTTTATTCAGAGAGAAATTAAAGGTAATAACCATTTGTGAATGAATTTAAAGATTCACCCCAAAAGTAGTTTCTTTTGATACAAAATATCCGCTAGGATTTTAAAATCAGCAGTTGCAAATAAAAAAGGTTTTAAAACCGTTGAAAAGTATCATCAAAACACTGCGAGCTGACTTCGCAATCATTTTTGAGCGCGACCCTGCTGCGCGTAACTGGCTAGAAGTGCTGCTATGCTACCCTGGGCTTCATGCCATTTGGCTATACCGCTTTGCCCATTGGCTACATCAACTTAAGTTACCCGTGATCCCGCGCATGATCTCCCAATTTGCCAGATTTTTGACAGGCATCGAGATTCACCCAGGAGCAAGGATCGGCATGGGAGCTTTCATCGATCATGGGATGGGTGTGGTCATTGGCGAGACCACGATCGTAGGTGAATATGTACTGATTTATCAAGGCGTAACCCTTGGAGGCACTGGTAAACAGTCGGGCAAGCGTCATCCCACCCTTGGCGACAATGTGGTAATCGGTGCGGGTGCAAAAGTATTAGGCAATATTGAAATTGGCAGTAACTGCCGCATTGGTGCTGGCTCAGTCGTGCTAAAGGCTGTCCCCCCTGACTGTACCGTAGTTGGCATTCCTGGACGCATTGTACATCGTCATGGCGTAAAGGTCTCTGCCCTCGATCATAGCCAAACCCCTGACCCAGAAGGGGATGTAATTCGCTCTTTGATTGGGCGGGTTGAGCAGTTAGAAAGATCTAGCGAAGCCCATGCTTTGCACCCACTCAATAGCTATCTAATTGATGCAGAACTGCTCAAAAATGTGCGCCCTCGCCATCTCATTCCCTCTGACCATTTTGATCGACCCGAAGAATATGAAGGTTTTTCTGAGGGTGGCGGCATATAGGGCAAAACTCTGTAAATGAGCTTGTAAATGGCTTGTAAATGGCTGAGCCACTCATTAATTGGGGATGAGGGCAAAGCGCTGTAATATTGTGATAGCTGTTAGCAATCAAATTTAACAATATGGCTTTAGAAATTGGCGATCGCGCCCCAGATTTTAGTTTATTAGACACCTATGGCAATAGTGTCACCCTATCCGCCCTTAAGGGCAAACGGGTGATCCTGTACTTTTATCCCCGCGACAATACCCCAGGCTGCACCAAAGAAGCCTGTGGCTTTCGTGATCGCTATGCCCAATTTCAAGACCATAACACCCTCATCTTTGGCATTAGCACCGATGATGCCAAGTCTCATCAAAAATTTGTCGAAAAATTTGAACTAAATTTTCCTTTACTCTGTGATGTTGACGCATCCGTTGCTACAGCCTATGAGAGCTATGGCAAAAAGCAAATGATGGGCAAGGAATATCTGGGTATTTTTCGGAATACTTTTGTAATTGATGCTGAAGGAAATATCGAAAAAATTTATCGATTAGTTAAGGCAGATCTGCACCCTGCTCAAGTTTTAGAAGATATCCTAAGCGGTGGCTAACTAATGACTAAGCTAACCCCTTGGCAAATACGCGATCGCCAATTTATCTGGGGCGATCGCACCTACATCATGGGGATTTTGAATATTACCCCCGACAGCTTTAGTGATGGCGGTAAGTTCAATTCACGCGATGCTGCCCTGCAACAGGTCGCCCAAATGCTGCCCTATATCGACATCCTTGATGTCGGTGGCGAATCCACGCGCCCCCATGCCCAGCCCGTCAGCATTCAAGAAGAAAGCGATCGCATCTTGCCCATCATCACCGCCCTTCGTGCCGAATATCCGCATCTGCCCATCTCCGTAGATACGATCAAATCCGCAGTGGCACAACAGGCGATCGCCGCAGGGGCAGACATGATCAATGATGTTTCCGCAGGGCGTTTTGATTCAGAAATGCTCTTACTTGCAGGTAGATTGCAAGTGCCAATTTTTTTGATGCATATGCAGGGGGAACCGCAAACCATGCAAGCCAACCCGCAATATCAAGATGTGCTAAAAGAGGTTAAGCAATTTTTGACCGATGCCATCCATATTGCCAAAGCTTGCGGGGTGCTGCCCCATCTTGTGGCGATCGATCCTGGCATCGGTTTTGGCAAAACCCTCGATCACAATTTAGAGCTAATTAGAAATTTATCAGCATTAAAAACATTGCCAGCACCCTTATTAATGGGTGTGTCCCGCAAAAGCTTTATCGGCACAATTTGCGATCGCCCCAACCCCAGCGATCGGCTCTTCGGCACGATTGCCGCCTGTACAGCCTGCATCAGTGGTGGAGCCGACATCTTGCGTGTCCATGACCCCAAAGAAATTTTTGATGCCTGTCGCATCAGTGATGCCATATTTCGTGACATTTAGCATAACTCGATTGCACAAAACGCATATTTACTATGCACAAATTAGTCAACACAAAATGTAACAACTGCAAAGCATCAGCTACAATATCCAAATCAGGATCTAAATTTATTTGAATTTATTTACACTCCTGTAAATTTTGTAATAGGGTTAGAGGGCAAGACGTGCCACAGGCTAAGCATCTGTTGATTGGTTCTACTAGGTCAGGCAGTGGGAAATCGGCAACAATTTTAGGTTTGACATACAACTTACAGGTCAAAGGGTTTAAGGTTGGCTATGGCAAGCCTATTGGCACTTTTACCTCCAAAAGCTTGCCAGAATCGGCTGAGCATAGCGAGGCTGATGTGGATTTTATTCGTCAAGCCCTAAACCTGCCTCCAGAACTTTTGCGTCCCACACTGCTCAATCTTGATCGCAATGCACTTCAGCGTCGTTTGTCTGGCGAAGATCGACAGGACTATACGGGTAAGCTCGATGAATATAAGAAACTGGTAGAAGCGGATTTAGTGCTAGTAGAAGCGCCAGCCAACACCGCCGAAGGTGCAATTTTTGGGCTATCCCTAGAGGAAATGTCTGCTCAGTTGGATGCGCCAATTTTGTTGGTAATGCGCTTCGGCTCCTTGCTGGTGGTTGACCATATTTTGATGGCAAAACAGCGCTTTGGCGATCGCCTCTTGGGGGTAGTCATTAACGATATTCCTGATGGACAGTACGAAAGTGCGATCGAAGTATTACACCCATACCTTGAAAATCAAGGTATCCCCGTTCTTGCCCTCATGCCCGAAAATCGTACCCTCCGCAGTGTCAGCGTCTCGGAAATCATTGAGCAGTTAGGCGCAACCATGCTTTGCCACCCTGACAATATCGACCTAGACAAACTGATGGTAGAGGAATTAAAGATTGGCGCAATGGATGTCAACTCCGCCCAGAGCTATTTCCGCAAGTCCTATAACAAAGCCGTCATTACAGGCAGTAGCCGCATCGACCTCCAATTTGCCGCCCTCGAAACATCAACTAACTGTCTAATTCTCACGGGTCGTCCGTTTGTTAATGATGATGTCGCCAGCAAAGCAATGGAGTTAGGCGTACCAATTTTGTCAGTTAGCCGTGACACCCTCAGTACGGTCAGTGTAATTGAGGCTTGCTTGGGTCAAGTGCGTCTCCATGAGGGCATAAAGGTGACTAGTATTTGCGAAATGATGTCTAAATATTTTCATTTCGAGCGTTTTTTAAAGCTCATGAACATTAAGGCACTAGCCGCCGTATAGCCCCCGTAAAAAGCTGCTGCTCTGCGGCACTTTGTTGGGGTTACATCTCCTGTAAAGTTTTCCAGCCTGGTTGCCATAGCGATCGCCGCTTCAAAGCGTTGGCATTCAACCAAAAACGCACCGAATCATCACAAGCCGCCTTGATCTCGGCAAATACTAGATCGCCTTCATTTTTGCGGTTAACCACCACAAAATGCCGCCAACCAAAGGTTTCTTGCATCGCTGTCCATTTGGAGCCAACAAGATAAGGAAATTTTTGTTTTTTACTCATGCAACCCACTGAGGCTTTTAATAATGCAGAAAGATCTTAGAAAGCAGTGCATAACAGCCTCAAAAGATCTTTCTGGTCTTCTTGTCAGCGCAGGAGCGCTGCAATTAAAAAAATAAAATAAATAAAAGACAAACAAAACTATTGCCAGTGGGTGACAATAGCTTTGCAACAGCTCAATCAAGCCAACTCAACCAAGCCA
The DNA here is from genome assembly GCF_014696345.1 of Pseudanabaena cinerea FACHB-1277. Classification (GTDB taxonomy): domain Bacteria; phylum Cyanobacteriota; class Cyanobacteriia; order Pseudanabaenales; family Pseudanabaenaceae; genus Pseudanabaena; species Pseudanabaena cinerea. The sequence continues at coordinate 45,645 of NZ_JACJPY010000014.1, read as the reverse complement.
ATTAGTCGATATCATCGTCATCATCATCGTCATCGTCATCGCCATAGCTAGAATCATCACCTAGCATCAATTCACTCAATTCTTCAGCCTCATCATCAAACTTGAGGCTAGACTCAGTACCTTCTCTAGCGATCAGGCGACCTGTTGACTCTAGCCAATCTAAGATTGATGCTTGCTGTTCGGTGGAAATAACAGCCGCAGGTTGATTACGGCGCTGTACACGCAATGCAGGGTTATTTATCATAAAAATTAAGAAAGCCGTCCGATTACATATAGCGATTTGCATTTTGCTAATAGCAAAATGCAAACCTAAAATTCCAATTTAGAAACCACCAGGAAGTCCCAGACCACCTGTGAGCGCTTCCATTTTTTCCTTCATTGTGCCAGTTGACAATTGATAAGCATCTTTGAGAGCCGCCAGCACTAAATCCGACAAAACTTCAGCACCCTGATTTAGAGCTTCAGGAGCAATCTCGACATCATGGGGTTCTTGGTTGCCGCTCAGAGTTACCTTCACTAATCCGCCGCCTGCTTCGCCAGTCAAACGCAGCTCATCTAGCTCTTCTTGTAACTTTTTTGCACCTTCTTGAATCTGTTGAGCTTTTTGGAAGGCTTCTTTCATTTTGCCTAAACCAAAGCCGAATCCTTTTCCGTCTGACATAGCAGTATCAGTTTTACCTTAAGTTTTCTCGCCTATTATGTCACCAATCGTCACAATTCGGTAAGTACGGTTATTGCGATGGGTAAAACTTGTGGATGCTCACCAAAATTTAGCAATCAGTTACAAAATAACGTTAAAATTCAAAAGCTTGGAAGTCGTCATTTATCCACCGAAGCTTGCAGCACATTACCGATCACCTATTACCACGCTGAAACATGGCTCCTATCGCCAAATTACTAATTGCTAACCGAGGTGAAATTGCCCTCCGCATCATCCGCACCTGCGAAGAGATGGGAATTCCCACTGTTGCTGTTTATTCTGATATAGATCGCAACTCTCTGCACGTGCAACTAGCCCATGAAGCGGTCTGCATTGGCGAATCACCGAGTAGTAAAAGTTATCTAAATATTCCTAACATCATTTCCGCAGCCCTGACCCACAATGCTACTGCGATCCATCCTGGTTATGGTTTTCTCTCTGAAAATGCCAAATTTGCGGAAATTTGTGCCGATCATAACCTGTTGTTTGTGGGTCCTAGTCCCAACTCAATTCGCTCGATGGGCGATAAGTCTACTGCTAAAAAGACGATGCAAAAGGCGGGTGTACCGACTATCCCAGGCAGTGAGGGCTTAATTGAGTCGGAGGAGCAGGCGATCAAGATTGCCCATGCCATTGGTTTTCCTGTGATGATTAAGGCGACTGCGGGTGGTGGTGGTCGTGGGATGCGTCTGGTAAACAATCCTGATGATTTATTGCGGTTGCTGAGGGCGGCTCAAGGGGAGGCTGAGGCGGCTTTTGGTAATGGTGGGGTCTATATCGAGAAGGTGATTGAAGATCCGCGCCATATTGAGATTCAGATCTTGGCGGATATGCATGGCAATGTGGTGCATTTGGGTGAGCGGGATTGCTCGATTCAGCGACGGCATCAAAAGTTGTTAGAAGAAGCGCCCAGCAGTGCGGTTAACCCCAAACTACGGGAAAAAATGGGTGATGCGGCGGTGAAGGCGGCTAAGGCAATTAACTATGTGGGTGTGGGGACGGTGGAGTTTTTGCTGGATAAATATGGCAAGTTTTATTTCATGGAAATGAATACCCGCATTCAAGTTGAGCATCCTGTGACGGAGATGATCACGGGGATCGATCTAATTGCGGAGCAGTTGCGGGTTGCCCAAGGCGATAAGTTGCAGATGCATCAGAAGGATGTCGAGATAAGAGGTCATGCGATCGAATGTCGGATTAATGCTGAAGATCCTGACCATAATTTTCGTCCTAATCCTGGGCGTATCAGTGGCTATTTGCCTCCAGGTGGTCCTGGGGTGCGGATGGATTCCCATGTTTATACTGATTATGTGATTCCGCCTTACTACGATTCTTTGATTGCGAAGTTGATTGTTTGGGGCAGCGATCGCAATGCAGCAATTTTGCGGATGAAGCGAGCTTTGCGAGAATGTGCGATTACAGGTGTCCCTACCACGATTCCTTTTCATCAGAAGGTGTTAGATGATGACGATTTTCGGCAGGGTCATGTTTATACCAATTATGTACCTCTGTTGCAGGCTAGGTTAGAAAGTCAATCCTAAAAAAAGGGGCGCTTCGCGCCCCTTTTTTATGTTTTTAATACATAAAGCTGCAATGGACTGCAATTCTCCCCAAAATTAGGTGGCGATCGTATCGGTCAAAACTTCGGATTCCCAATGGCTGAGGATAATCGCGTTGGTGCTGTTACCGATAATATTGACAACGGTTTTAAAACCATCGGTCAGTCGATCAATGCCTGCAACTAGGGCGATCGCCTCTAGGGGCAACCCTGCGGCAGATAGTACCGTTGCCATGGTGATAATTGCCGAACCAGGTACGCCTGGGGTACTAAAGGAAACTAATAAACTACTGAGGGCGATCGCCAATAATAGCGAAGGCGTAAGCGGCACTTGATAGATCTGGGTCACAAACAACGCATTGAAACCCTGCAAAATTGCTGCCCCATCCCGCTTTAACGCCGTTCCCAAGGGGATCGCAAAGCTGGCAATTTCTTCCCGCAGTCCGTAATTTTCTTGGATATTTTGCAATACCACAGGCAGCGCTGCGTTGGAGCTAGCCGTACCAAAGGCAAGGGCGATCGCCTCAGCGAGACTGCGTAAAAATCTCAGGGGGTCTGCCTTGAGGGTCGCCAAGATCAACATATCGATCGCAATCATGATCGTGGAAGCAATGAACAGACCCAACACGTAAAGAAATAATTTGGCAATTAGTTCTAAACCCTGCACTGCAATCACGGAGCTAATCAATGCAAACACACCCAAAGGCGCAACATACAAAATTACTGATAGGGTCTTTTCGCTGATGTGATAAATGCTTTCAATGAGTTTGACAAAGGGTTGGGCTTGCTCATGGGCTAACTGGATGCCAAACCCTAGAAGTACTGCCGAGAAAATTATTTGCAACAAATTACCTGTACTCAGTGCCTCTAGGGGGTTAGTGGGAATCAAACTAACTAACCAAGTAACTAGGGAAGGAGCCACCGTCACCTCTAAACTTTCGGGCAATGCAAACCCCTCCACCCCACTCCCTGGTTGCAAAAGGTAAGCAGTTGCCATGCCTACCCCAAGGGCGATCGTGCTAGTAATTACATAGCTAGTCACCAACTTAGCGGTATAGCGCCCCACCTGCCCTGCACCTTGGATTCTGGTCAAGCCCATGATCAATGAAGAAAACACGATCGGCACAACCACAAACTGAATTAGGCGCAAAAATGACTCCCCAACGGGAACCAAAATATTTAGATTTATCAGCTCAATATAGGTGGGAAATGTAGTATTCAGAATTGCCCCAAAACCAATACCAAGACCAAGGGACAGCAAAATTAAGGTGGATAAGTTCATAGCAAGGTGCTGAGATGACACACAAAAACTAACATTGCTTTAAAGCTAGTTTAGTTAAGTTTTTCATAAAGTCCAAAATGAACTAGGACTGACAGCTAGCGATTGGCGGCGATCGCTTCTTTAGCCAATCCTTAGGCTTTTATTATTTGCAGGGCTGAATTTGGCTACAATACGATCAAGTTAGATACAAAAAACTCTTTATGGCGGATCGTTACGTTCGCGTGAAAGCTTCCCAAGGGAAAGTCTATTACGGGCTACTAGAGCTAAACCAATCAGTAAAAATCCTTGATACAGCCCCTTGGCTTGGCGGCGAACCCAACGGTGAATTGCTAGCTCCAGATACATACCAGCTTTTAGCACCCTGTGAACCTAGCAAAATTGTGGCTGTTGGCAAAAATTATTCAGCCCATGCTGCCGAGATGGGCGGTGAAGTGCCGAAGGAGCCGATTATATTTTTAAAACCCACGACAACAATTATTGCGCCCGAAGCGGCGATCGCCCTGCCACCTCAGTCCAAGCGCGTGGAGTATGAAGGCGAACTGGCATTAGTTATTGGGGAGCGTTGTTTTAACCGTAGTCCTCAACAGGCGATCACTGCCATTTGGGGCTATACGATCGCTAATGATGTCACCGCCCGTGACCTGCAAAGAAGTGATAGTCAATGGACTAGGGGTAAGGGCTTTGATACTTTTTGTCCTTTGGGCCCTTGGGTGGTGCGTGAGGTCAGCCCTTCGGCTTTGCTGCAAACCTTCATGAATGAATCGAAAAAGCCTTTGCAATGCTCGGCGATCGATGAAATGGTATTTTCCCCTGATTACCTGGTGGCTTACATCAGTCAAATTATGACTTTATTGCCAGGGGATATTGTGTTGACAGGGACACCAGAGGGGGTGGGACCAATGCAGCAAGGCGATCGCGTATGTATAGAAATTGAAGGCATCGGCAAATTGCAAAACACGGTGATTTTACGCGAACCTTTACCCGCGATCGTGGATGAAGATATTACCGTAATTCAATAGGAACCGATCGCTTACACACAACGTCATTTACTTCTTGATACAGCAGTCAGCAACTCCTTACACACCATTGGTTCAAACCTATGCAATCCCTAATCCCCAAAGCATCCCAATCCCTATTATTAAAATTAATGCAAAGCGGAGCGATCGCCCTTGCAATCCCCTTGGCGATCGCCATGCCCAGCAGCGCTCAAATCATCCCTGTAGAAACCCCACCTAGCCAGATCCCTGCGGAAAACCCCAACGATAAAGCCGCTAACCCCACCGATAATAAAAATGCTAGATTTAGCTGTCAAATGCGCGATGGGCAGTACATCGTGGTCTATCAACCCAAAAGTCAACCCCAAAAATATTTTCCTTGGGCGGCTCCTAGTGCGATGGGTGATGGCTGGTCGCCTGAACGCCGTTGCAATGAAATTAGTCGCCGCCTAGAGTCATACCGCCCTGATGGTTTAGTGGAAATGCGGACAGGTGTGGAAAATGGCTATAACGTGATCTGTGCCACCACCGATAAAAATTCTAGTTGCCGCATTGTCCTGACGGTTCCCAATGGACAAGACCCCATTGCCACCCGCGATCGCGTATTTGGTAATCTCGCCACCGCCGACAGTGGACAAACAACCACGGCTGTAAACACCTATGGCAGTCGCGGTAATAGCACTTTAGGTAAATTAAATGACATTACGGATCTCGGTTTAGGGATCGATTTAGGCGATGTTAATGGGGTATTGAACTCTGTATTGACATCCTCTAATCGCTCTACCAATCTCCCTAGCGGCAGCAGCAATCTTTATCTCAAGCCCTATCTTGACCCTAGTGATGGTGGCACAGGCGCAAATTTGGGCAATGGTTTTAGTAGCTTAAATAATGGTAGAAGACTCAATCCTGAAAACTTTCGCTAAGCGAACATAGTGACTTTATCAGAGATTTGGGTTTATTCCCCCATGTTGATAGCATAATTAGGACTTACGCAAAACCACCAAAAGTAGGGGCAATTTATGAATTGCCCTACGCTAGCATCAGGGTTTCAAGGTTTCTTGCGTAAGAGGCTGTTTGCTAAGTTTTGTTCCCCCTAAATACCCCTTAAAAAGGGTTATTTTTTTAATCTGTCCCCCCCTTCGTAAGCGAATGTCTAGACTTCTCAAACAGGCTCTTAGGCAAAATCAAAACTGCTACAGCTATGGTGGTTTAGCTCACGCAATACTTATCGTTGGGCTGTACTGATTTCACATCAATGGTGACTCCAGAATTGATCACAAACTCACTCACGCCAATCTCGCTTTTAGGATTGCCCCAATCGTAGGTGTAGCCCATTCTTGTCCAAGGATAACCACCCACAGCATTATAGGACTTGGATCTTAAATCCTCAAACCAATTAACGTATTCGGGTTTGGCTTTTTCTGCAAGGACTGTGGGTAATTGCGTAAACTCACCAAAAGCGGTGCGATCGTTGATTTCAGCATCAGCGCTAGGTCGAAATAGATCCTGAGGATTTACCCAAAATTCGACAAATCGAGTTTTGCCATTATTGGGCGGCAATCCCAATAGTTGCTCTAATCTTAAATTTCTATCGCTCTGATTGGTGACTCCTTTCAATTCCTTTTTACAGAATTCTTGCACTTCAGGGGCTGTCGTCACCCATGTTTGGCGAGATGTATTGACTGACTGACCGATTTGATTATCATAGCCTGTCCAACTTGTCCAAGTTGCCACCAAAACCTTGCCCTTAGGGGAAGTCTTATTTTGCCAAACTAAAGATGGATTATCTTCAGTAATCGCCACTAATTTTTGCGAAACTTCATTTAGCTCAGCCACTTTAGCATCGGTAACCGCAAGATTGTATTTATTGATCAGATCGGGAGAAGTGGTCTGGGCATATACACCTTGGGGGGGCAGACCAATTGTCAATGCAAAGGCAGAGATCGCCAAAAACATGACTACAAATGTTTGAGCTGGAAACCTAACATTAAATCTAGACCGCAAATTGGTTATCAAATTTATTCTTTTCATGGTTATTTTCATGGTTAAACTAAATATCAGAGAGACAAAAAAATCAGACCCAACAATAAATGTTGCCTCTGAATTGCTGTCAATCAATCACCTTGATTAGTTTACAACGCAAAGCGCTAGATGGGAATTAGCTGGTTTGCTTATGTCCAAGCTTAATAAATATACTTTCTAGGGTTTCTTGAGTGCGATGGAAGTTGTAAATGGGAATACCTGCATCAATCAACAACTTCATTAGGTTGGCACAGTCCTCTAAGTTGCCTGTCATCTCTACCCGCACGCTGGGAACACCTGTGAGAACTTCTACTTGTTGGATTTGTGGCGATCGCTTGAGGGCGGCTTGCAAATCTTCCACTTTGCCGAGGGTAGAGATCAGAATTTGTTGTTGATCTTGACTGGTGCGATCGTAGAGTTCCTGTAGGCGTGAGCTTTCAACGAGGTTCCCTAATTCCATAATGCCGATGGAAGTACAGATTTCGGCAAGGTCACTGAGGATATGGGAAGAGATGAGAATCGTCATCCCTTGTTGTTGTAGAGATTTGATAATGTTGCGAACCTGTACCCGCGCTAGAGGATCAAGCCCTGATACGGGTTCATCCAATAGCAATAAGGTGGGATTGTGAATGATGCTACGGGCAAGGCTTAGCCTTTGTTTCATGCCCCGTGAAAGGGTGGCGATCGCCTCATCCTTTTTCTGCTCAAGTTCCACTAGTTCGATCACTTCGTGCAAGCGCTGCGATCGCTGGGGGTCACGCAAGAAATATAGACGCGCAAAATAATCTAAATAGTCCCAGACGGTCAAATCGTCATAGAGAGGGAAGTCATCGGGCAGATACCCCAATTGGCGCTTCAGTTCAGGATTGTTTTGTCCACGCAAAAACCTTGCCCCATTGATATAGATTTCGCCTGCGGTGGGTTCTTCTGCCGCCGCTAACATTCTAATTAATGTGGTTTTGCCCGCACCATTGGGACCTATTAATCCATAAACTTCACCACGTTCAATCTGCAAATCTAGATGATTGACCGCAACATGATTATCAAATTGCTTGGTTAGGTGATATGTCCGAACTGTGGGAGTGGCGGTCATAGATTTATTACCAAGGACAGAGCGCTATATTGTTTGTCAATGCACAAGAGTGTGTTCACACTTTTGCAGATTAGTATAAAGGTTTTTACTACACAAAACGGTATAGCCATTTTGTGTTTTGGTATAAGTTGTTAACTGATGTTACATGGAACCCCTCACCCCCCAGCCCCCTCTCCCAGAGAGGAGAGGGGGAGCAAAATCCAGAAAATTTTTGTTCCCCTCGCCCTTTGGGAGAGGGGCTAGGGGTGAGGGTCTTGGCAAATTCCGCGTAACATCAGTTACCACAAATAACTAGGAGGTATTAACCGTAATGACATATCCGCGAGATCTGACAGGCTATGGACGCACCCCGCCCCATGCCCAATGGCAAAATCAAGCCAGAATTGCTGTGCAGTTTGTAATTAACTATGAAGAGGGTGGCGAAAATTGCATCCTGCATGGGGATAGCAGTTCCGAAACATTTTTATCGGAAATTGTGGGTGCAGTTCCTTTTCAGGGGCTGCGGCATATGAGTATGGAGTCTTGCTATGAGTATGGCAGTCGGTCAGGCTTTTGGCGCTTATATCGGATGTTTGGCGATCGCCAGATTCCTGTGACTGTCTATGGAATTGCGATGGCATTGGAACGCAATCCTGAGGCAGTCGCTGCCATGCTGGAGGCAGATTGGGAAATTGCTAGTCACGGTTATCGTTGGATTGATTATAAATATTTCAGTCCTGAACAGGAACGGGAGCATTTACAAAAAGCGATCGCCATTCATACGGAGATTACAGGATCGCGCCCTTTAGGTTGGTACACAGGTCGCACTAGCGAACATACGCGCCGCCTAGTGATAGAGGAAGGGGGATTTCTCTATGACTCCGATAGCTATGCCGATGACCTACCCTATTGGGACTATAGCTATGGCAAACCCCATTTAGTAATTCCCTACACCCTCGATAATAACGATATGCGCTTCGCCACGCCACAGGGGTTTAACTCTGGGGAACAGTTTTTTACCTATCTACGCGATGCCTTTGACGTTCTCTATGGGGAGGGGGAAGAATCTCCCAAAATGATGAGTATCGGCTTGCATTGTCGCCTAGTCGGCAGACCAGGCAGGGCGGCGGCATTGGCTAGATTTTTAGATTATGTCCAGAGTCATGAGCGGGTGTGGCTCTGTCGCCGCATTGATATTGCTCACCATTGGCACAAACATCATAAACCCCTGTGAAATATAGTTGCGCGGCTTCGCCGCGCAACTATATTTCTCGGCAAAATTTCTCGGCAAAGCCGATATTTGCCTATTCGCCGACCAGTCGGGACACAGATAGTGTGTCGCACATTTTATTGATCTGGTTGCAGACCCGATCAAATTGATGGCGATCGCTGATATCGATGCTGAGATCAATGATTGCTGCCTTGCCCTTTTTGGTTTGGACATTGGCGCGGCGCACATTGATTTTGTTGTCGGATAGACGGGTTAAAATATCCCGCAGTACCCCCACGCGATCAATGGTTTCTACCCTGATGTCAATGGGGTAGGTTTGGGGATGTTCCGTTTCTTTATGTTGATTCCATGCCACATGGAGCAGGCGATCACTAGGAATATTTTGCAAATTATGGCAGTCATGGCGGTGAATGGTAATACCGCGATTGCTGCCGAGGGCAACTACTCCTGTGATCGGTTCCCCTGGTAAGGGCGCACAACAGCCAGCGATCGAATAGACCATGCCCTCTAGCCCCAAAATTGGCGCTTTAGAACTATGGGCATGATCGTGTTTAGCATCATGGCGAGAATCAAATTTGAAGGATTGGGTGCGATCGCCATCGGGTGCAAGTTGATGCAGGTGATGGAAATGATGTTGATGTTGATGTTGGTGTTGATGCTCGCGCAGTTTATTGACCACCGCATTGATTGAGGTTTCGCCATAGCCAATTCCTGCTAAAAGATCCTCCACATTGTGATAGTTGCATTTTTCTGCCAGCTTCAGCATTTGATCGGACTTGAGCAAAGCCTCTAAACCGTTTTTGCCTAGCTCTCGCTCTAAGGCACTGCGACCGAGGGCTATGTTTTCATCACGGCGCGATCGCTTAAACCATTGACGAATCCGACTCTTAGCGGAATTGGTAGCAACAAAATTAATCCAGTCGATACTGGGATGGGCATTATTTTGGGTCAGGATCGTGACAATATCACCATGCTTCAGCGCCCTTTGCAAAGGAACCATCACATTATTTACCAATGCCCCCGAACAATGATTTCCCACTTCCGTATGCACGCGATAGGCAAAATCTACAGGCGTTGCGCCCCTGGGCAAACAGTACACATCCCCCTTCGGACTAAATACATATACTTCGCTATCAAATAAATCCTCCTTGACGCTATCGAGATATTCCTGAGGATCTTTCATATCCCTTTGCCACTCGACCAACTGCCGCAGCCAAGTAAATTTTTGATCATCTCCCTTCAGCGCCTTACTAACAGAATTGCTCTCTTTATATTTCCAATGGGCGGCAATGCCATAGTCTGCGATGTGGTGCATCTCCCATGTGCGAATCTGCACTTCTACGGGTTGCCCCTTAGGTCCAATTACGGCGGTGTGCAGTGATTGATATTGGTTGGGCTTGGGCAGTCCGATATAGTCTTTAAATCTGCCTGGAATCGGACAGAAATGATCATGGACGACAGCGAGGACGCGATAACATTCATCCTTACTATTGACAATGACCCTGACCGCTTGAATATCGTAAATTTCGTTATATTGTTTACGCTGCCGTTCCATTTTGCGGTAAATACCGTACAGATGCTTAGGGCGACCGCTAATATCAACGTTGGTCAAGCCCATTGCCTCTAGGCGATCGCTGAGGACTCTAGTAACTTCAATCAATTGCTCTTGGCGGCTCTCGCGGGTTTCTGCCACCAAAGACTCCATCGTGCGATACTGCTCAGGCTCAATATATTTGAAAGCAATATCCTCCAGTTCCCATTTAATTTGTCCAAGCCCAAGGCGATTGGCAAGGGGCGCAAATATCTCCCTAGTTTCCCGTGAAATTGCTACCTGTTTTTCGGGACGTAAATGTTCGAGGGTTCGCATATTGTGCAGGCGATCGGCAAGTTTCACCACAATCACCCTGATGTCCTGTGCCATCGCCAAAAACATCCGCCGAAAGTTTTCTGCTTGGCTTTCGGTTTTATTCTCAAAGCTCAACTTCGATAGTTTGGTGACACCCTCCACCAACTGCCTGATTTCCTTGCCAAAAACCTCCTCAATTTCATCGCAGGTAACAGTGGTATCCTCCACCACGTCATGCAAAAAACCTGCGGCAATCATGGCATTACTCGCGCCAAGATCTTTGAGGATTGCGGCAACGGCGATCGGGTGCAGAATATATGGCTCTCCTGAGGCACGGCATTGACCGTCATGGAGGCTGTAGGCAAATCCTAGGGCGCGTCCGACTATATCTTCAGCATCTAGAGGTTCTCCTTTCTGAAATTTTTCCCAGCAATTTCTTAACCAATCTGGAATCCATAGGTCTACGGCTACGTTACAGGCTTCTGCTTTTTGATAGTCCAGCAACTGCCCTAGACGCGGAACTTCAGCAGCTATTAGTGTCATCGGAGTCATATGTTCTACTGCGCCCTAGCGAAAATATTTATTCAGATTTTGATAATCTTATTTTAAACTTTATCTTATAGCGAATTTTATAGTGATCGCTATAACTGTTTTCTAAAACCTAAAATACAGGTATTTATCCATGAATGATTCCCCAGAAAATTTTACGCAATCATTAAAAAAAATGATGCAAACTGCGGGGATAGCAAGTTGGCAAATGCTGAGCGATCGCGCAGGGGTGTCGCGCAGGGCTATTGACAGCCTTCGTAAGGGCAATGGCGCAAATTTGAAGTATGCCGATCTAGCTAAATTAGCTACGGTGTTGCAAACCAATATTACTGACTTCATGACTGAATTTGTTGATAAATTCACTGGCGAATCTATTAATAATTTGTATGAACAAACCGAGCATTCCCATGAGGTAATTAATGATCGGATCACCCATGATGTTACCGTTGATTGTTTTGATGATTTACCGTCAGGGATGGGGAATGATCTAGTTGAACAAAATCAAAAGCAAAATCAAGGGCAAAATCAAGAGCGAAACCTTGACCTTCAAGCTGAATACCAACTTTTACTGGATCGCTTAGAGCAGCAAAAACAGGATTTGCGATCGCAGTTAATCCGTGAAGCGGTGCAACAGATTGAGTCATTAATTTTGCAATTGCCATCAGCAATCTATGCAGTACAGCAAAATCCCCAATTACCTGCTAAAAATATTTTGCCGCTATTACGTCCCCTCGATCTGCTTTTGCAGCAATGGCAAGTCAAGCCCATCGGTGCGGTGGGCGAACAGATTGCCTATGATCCGCAGGAGCATGAATTAATGGATCAGACTATGGATCAAGAGCAGGCGATCGCGGTGGGCGATCGCGTATTAGTGCGCTATGTGGGTTATAAATTGGGCGCGCGACTGTTATATCGGGCGAGGGTTTCTCTGCCGCTACATTAAGGTCTTAACTAGGGCGATCGCGGCGGCTCTGGTTTTAACTTGACCTTCCACCTGTGCCAACTTAACGGTTTCTAAAAGCTCGCCTAGCTTGGGACTAGGGGCAATGCCTAACTCATAGCGCAAATCATCGCCCGTGAGCAGTGCCACAGGATAGGCGATCGCATCGTGGGGATTAAGCCACCGCTCTAGCCAAGGCGCAACTTTGGGCAACTCAAGACCAGCAGCTAGGGCAAGGGTAGCGATCGCAGGGAAAAACTCTAGGGTTGCTTGAAAAAATTTGTACTGCTCTGTTAGGGTCGCTTGCTCGCTGAGATCGATAAACTGCGGTAAATAACGCAGGGTTCCCAACAGCCAGCGTTGTTCGGCACGGCTCAAACCCAACGACTCAAGGGCATTGGCGCTATTGGTCAAAGCCGCAAGTTTGATAATTACCAGAGCATAGCGATCGGCTGCCAAGTGTTTGCTAAAAAATAATTCCAAATCTGGATATTCCTTGAGCAGCATCGTAATTACTGACTCAATTTGCCTAAAGCGAGCGATATTGAGGTGTTGGCGCGGCAGCCAATCTGCCAAGATCTGATCCTCAACCGCCGCCATCATCCAATAACTTCCATTGCTACTATGCAATAAATAACCTAATTCCGTGCGTATTCGTTCGGCGGCGATCGCCTTTAATCTCGGTGCAAACTTGATTGCTACCTGCCTTGTCAAGTCCTCGATCGCAAATCCTAACTGCGCCGCCTGCCGATAGCCGCGCAAAATCCGCAATGGATCTTCCGCCAAATTTTCAGGAGCCACCATTCTAATTTGTTGACTTTGTAAATCCCCAAAACCATCAAAAGGATCGATCAAAAGTTCCACCACTTGCTTCCCAATCCCCAATCCCCAATCCCCAATCCCCAATCCTTCAATCTCCAAAAGCTGATGGCATTCAATGGCGATCGCATTCATACAAAAATCGCGCCGCCCAAGATCCTCTCGAATTGTGCGCCCCATTTGCTGGGCAAAGTCTGCCGTGGCATTGGCAAATACGACCCTAGCAATTTTGCGCTCTGCATCTAGCACCACAAAACCCGCCTTATATTTACGGGCGATCGCTTGGGCAACCTCAATGGCGCGATCTGGCAATACAAAATCTAAATCTAAATAGCGACCTTGGCGGTTGAGCAAGCGATCGCGCACCCATCCACCTACAAGATAGGTTGGTGTCGGCAGTTCGTGAAAATCAAAGGGGAATTGTTGCAAGATATACTTAAATCTCTAACTAAATAACCATGTTATAGCTTATTTGAATGCCGCCCCCCAGCCGCATAGGTTTGATGTTTAATTCACAAATGTGTGACAACGCTATTATGGATAGGTGTAATCAGGTTATGCTAAGAGCAACAATGGCGCAAGTATTTATACACAAAGGGTATCATAACAATTATGTCGGGAAAACTATCAACTCATGTTCTAGATACTGTTCATGGCTGTCCTGCTCAAAGTGTCAAGCTAGAGCTATGGGCGATCGCTGACGATACAGATCACAGTCAAGGTCAAAATAAAGTTTTATTAAAAACCCTTTACACCAATCAAGATGGGCGTACTGACGAGCTACTGCTCAATGATACAGAAATCAAGATCGGCATCTATGAGATTTGCTTTTACGTTAGCGACTATTTCGCTAAGTTCCCTGATTGTGCTAATCCAACCAATTCAAAAATTAATTTTCTCGGACAAATTCCCATTCGCTTTGGCATCACCGATGCCAGCGATCGCTACCATGTACCTTTACTGGTTTCCCCTTGGTCTTACAGCACCTATCGCGGCAGCTAGGGCTGAGCCGTAATGTAAAAAATCAATTTTTGATGGAGCAGCGAAGTCAGTTTATTAAGAATATCTGGATAGTCAATTAGCAGTCAGTCAATTAGCAGTCAATCAATTTTATGCAAAAACCTGAAATTCCCGCCGATGAAGGCGATCGCCAAGCTGCCCTTAATCGCTACAAAATTCTCGATACGTTACCAGAACAGATATATAACGACTTGACTCAACTGGCTTCGGATATCTGTGGAACGAAGATTGCTTTAATTTCTTTAATTGATCGCGATCGGCAATGGTTTAAATCGCGGGTGGGAATTGAGGCAACTGAGACATCGCGTGAAATTTCTTTTTGTGGTCACGCTGTAGCAGCCAAAGAGACTCTGCACGTTCCTGATGCCATAGAAGATCCGCGTTTTTCGGATAATCCTTTAGTGGTTGGCGGTCCCAAAATTCGGTTTTACTTAGGAGTACCTTTAATCACTCCCGATCATTATGCCTTGGGTACGTTATGTGTTATCGATGGTGAACCCAAACAACTCACCTCCCACCAAATCAGACAATTGGAAATACTTGGGCATTTGGTTGTCAGTCAACTGGAGCTAAGACTAGCTGAGCAAGCTTCCCGTTTGTTAGTCTCGGTGGTTGAGTCCTCCAACGATGCGATTGTTACAAACACGTTTGATGGAAATATCACCAGTTGGAATCCAGCCGCCGAGAGAATGTTTGGTTATTCTGCGGATGAGGTATTGGGAAAATCGATTTCCATGATGATTCCCAGCGATCGCGTCCATGAAGAAGAGGTATTTATCGATCATATCAAACGGGGCGAACGAATGGAACATTATGAAAGTATTCGTCTGCACAAAGATGGCAGTCCCAGAGATGTATCTTTTACAGTTTCCCCTGTAATTGATGCGACAGGGGAAATTGTTGGGGCTTCCAAAATTGTCCGCGATATCACCACAATTAAGCAATCACAAGCTCAACTTCGCAACATTACCAATGCTTTAAATAACACCGCAATGGTGGCAATCACTGATGTGCATGGCTCCATTATCTTTGCTAATGATAAATTCTGCGAAATTTCTAAATATAGTCGAGCAGAATTAATCGGTCAAAATCATCGCATGATTAGCTCTGGATATCATTCTCGCGATTTTTTTGTGGATATAAAGATGACAGTTTCTATTGGGTGAACACGACGATTCTGCCGTTTATTGACGAACGGGGGAAGTTCTATCAATATATTGCCATTAGTCAAGATATTACCGACCTCAAAAACAATGAAGATCAACTTCTGCAAGCTCTGCGATTCAAGGATGAATTTCTGGCAAATATGAGTCACGAGCTACGCACTCCACTCAATGCCATTTTGGGAATGTCAGAGAGCTTGCAAGAAGGGGTGTTAGGCACAATTAATCAGCGTCAATCTGAAGCGATCGCCACCATTGAGAAAAGTGGAGAACATCTGCTAGCCTTAATCAATGACATTTTGGAACTATCAAAGATTTCTTCGGGAAAACTTGAATTGGAACTCGAACAAGTTTCTATTGAGCAGCTTTGTAAATCAAGTATCGTTTTTGTCAAACAACAGGCTTTCAAAAAACAGATTCAGATCAATGCGAATTTGCCTCCAGATCTAGGAGAAATGCTGTTAGATCAGCGCCGTATGCGACAAGTGCTGATTAATTTATTAACCAACGCGGTCAAGTTTACCCCCAAGGGTGGTAAGGTCAGCCTAGATGTCTATTATGAAGCCTCAGAAGTAGGTTTTGGCGATCGCCCAGAATACCCAGACAGTCGATATATTTGCTTTGCTATAACTGATACAGGCATTGGCATTGCCCCTGAGGATCAAGAGAAACTTTTTCAGCCCTTCGTACAGGTTGATAGCAAGCTAAATCGCAAATATGAAGGAACGGGGCTGGGGCTGGCGCTAGTGAAACAAATTGTGGAATTACATGGTGGTAATGTCGGGCTTCAGAGCGAACTTAATCAGGGTAGCTGCTTTACTGTGCGTCTGCCATATAGTTTTCCCTTGTTGCATAATCAAGAAATATCACCAACGCATTCATCAGCAATTTCAGAAGCAGATCAGCAGTTAGCCATAACTGAAAATTCACCTGAGCAGCAGGTTGTGAGTGAGTTTTATGACAGTAAGGCGACTCCGCTCCCGCTCCCGATCATTCTCTTGGCGGAAGATAACGAAGCCAACATCTTGACTATTTCCAGTTATCTTGAAGCCAAAGCCTATCGGGTGATTGTTGCTAAAAATGGGGTTGAGGCGATCGCTATTGCAAAAGCCGAACGCCCTGATTTAATTCTCATGGATATCCAAATGCCTGTGATGGATGGACTCGAAGCGATCGCCCAAATTCGCCGCGATCCTGGTCTGGCTGATTTACCAATTATTGCTTTAACTGCCTTGGCGGCACTGGTTCCGCCCAATGAGGAGCAGAAAGTCTTATTCAGCAAGGAGTGTAGGAATCTGTTGTCAAAGCTGGTTAACGTGGTTTTTGAGCAAAAAGTGCCTGTACACCCTGTTTTTGTGTTAGGTTACTGCCATACAAGATTCTTTTAATTAAAACCATAACCCTTGCTATGCTTGGCTTTTACTTCCTCACTGGGCGGAACCAGTGCCGCCTTGGCAATGGAAGGCGATCGCGATCGCTGCTTGGGCGTGGGGGCAAATGAGTACATTAGCAAACCGATTAAACTCAAGCAATTGGCTGTACTAATTCAAGAGTTGCTGTAGAGATTCCGCTTCAATCCCCCTTGTAAGTCACAGTAATTTGTCCTATGCAAAATCCTGAAATCCCAGCCAATGAGAGCGATCGCCTAGTTGCACTAGAGCGCTACCATATTCTCGATACCTTGCCTGAGCAAGAATATGATGACTTGACGCAACTGGCGGCTGATATTTGTGGAACGCCGATCTCCTTAATATCTTTGGTTGCTCAAGATCGCCAATGGTTTAAATCGCGTGTTGGAATTGACGTTATGGAGACACCCCGCGATATTTCCTTTTGTGGTCATGCGGTTGCCGATGGCGAGATCTTGAATATTCCAGACACTACTCAAGATGTCCGTTTTGCCGATAACCCATTGGTACTTCAAGATCCTAACATTCGCTTTTATGCTGGTGTCCCTTTAATGACCCCAGATCTCTATGCTTTGGGGACTTTGTGCGTGATCGATCGCCAACCCAGAACCCTTACTCCAAAACAAATCCAGCAACTCCAAGCCCTAAGCCGTTTGGCAGTCGGTCAGTTAGAACTCAGGCTAAGCGGTGAAGACCTCGTAAACCGTACCGCCAACCTCAAGGCAAGAGTCGAACGGGAGCAATTGATCTCCATGATCGCCAATAAGACCGCCGCTTTGTTACCTTTGCCAGAAATTCTCGAAACATCTGTGCAGAAACTGCGATCGCTTCTTGGTTGCGATCGCCTATTAATTTGGCAGTTTCAATCTGATGGTAGTGGATTAGTCATTGCAGAATCTGTGGGCGCAGATTGGCGAGTTGCTCTAAATGAGGCGATCTCAGATCCTAATTTTCGTGGCGATATTGCCCTGCGTCATAAAGAATGTCGGGCGATCACCAAAGAAAACATTCTTACTGCGGGCTATCCTGATGCTTACCTGCATTGGTTACAAGCATATCAAGTGAAGTCAAATCTTGTTGTGCCGATGGTGGTGTCTGGAAAGTTATGGGGATTTCTAGACGGGCATCAATGTATAAACTATCGGGAATGGCAGCATACCGATCTGGTAATGATAGATGAGATCACAGTACAGATTGCGATCGCGATCCAGCAAGCTGAGGCGATGGCAGAACGTCACCGTTGTGAAGTCGAACTTAGAGATAGTGAAGAGCGTTTTGCCTCCCTAGCCTCCGCCGCCCCAGTGGGAATTTTTCGGACAGATGCTGAGGGCAGATGCATATATGTGAACGAACGCTGGCTGCAAGTTTCGGGATTAACCCTGTCTGAAGCTTTGGGTTTTGGCTGGATTGATGGCATTCATCCCAACGATCGCGAATTGGTTTTTACGGAATGGAATACTTCGGTTGCCGAAAATCGTCCGTTTCTTCTGGAGTATCGGTTTCAAAATAAGGCAGGGCAGACGACTTGGGGCTATGGTCAGGCTGTGGCTGAGCGCAATCAGTTTGGGGAAACCGTTGGTTATGTTGGCACGATTACAGATATTAGCGATCGCAAACAAGCCGAAGCCTCTCTACAACAACTCAACCAAGATCTAGAAGCCAAGGTTGCAGAACGCACCCAATCACTGTTGCAGGTCAATAGTCTCCATCAAGCCATTCTCGATGGTGCTGATTATGCATTAATTTCCACCGATTTAAATGGCGTAATCCAGACCTTTAACAAAGCGGCGGAGAGACTGTTGGGCTACAGCGCCTCTGAACTAATTGGTCAATTCACCCCCGCAATTATTCACGATCCGCAGGAGATAGTTAACCGAGCGGCAAACCTGTCTGTGGAGCTAGGGCAGAATATTCTCGTCGGTTTTGAGGTGTTTGTCGCCAAAGCGCGTTTAGGTCTAGCTAGTGAAAATGAATGGACTTACATCCGCAAAGATGGTTCGCGGTTTCCTGTGTTGCTATCTATTACGGCTCTCAAGGATGACCATCAAGAAATTATTGGCTTCTTAGGCATTGCTCAAGATATCAGCGATCGCAAACAGGCGGAACAGGAGATTTTAGAAAGCCAAAGATTTATTGAGAAAATTGCTGAAGCATCGCCAAACATTCTCTATCTCTACGATCTACAAGAACATTGCAATGTTTACAGCAATCGTGAGATTGCATCAGTGCTTGGCTACACACCCACTGAGATTCAAGCGATGGGAGCGGCATTATTTGCAAACTTGATGCATCCCGAAGACCTTGCAAAAATGCCTGACTACTATCAACAAATTGATATTGCTCAAGATGGAGAGATTTTTGAAATAGAATATCGGATGCGTCATGCTAACGGTGAATGGCGATGGCTCTATAGTCGAGACACAGTATTTAGTCGAGATGATCGCGGACAGATTAAATTAACCATCGGGACTGCACAGGATATCAGCGATCGCAAAGAAGCGGAAAGACAATTCCAAAACCTCTCCGATCGCCTCTCCTTAGCCGCTAAATCCTCAGCTATGGGCATTTGGGATTGGGATGTCGTGCATAATATTCTTACTTGGGATGATCGAATGTACGAACTCTATGGCATCACCTCCAATCAATTCTCAAGTGCCTACGATGCTTGGTCAAACAGCCTACATCCAAATGACCGTCAAGCTAGTGAATTAGCCATCCAACAAGCCCTCAAAGGCGAAAAAGACTTTTGCCAAGAGTTTCGAGTCATCCATCCTGACGGCACGATCCGCTTCATTCAAGCCTATGCCATAGTGCAGCGCAATGAGCGCGGCGAACCGCTTCAGATGATTGGGGCTAACTTTGACATTAGCGATCGCAAACAAGCCGAAGTCACAATTCAACAAACTGCCGCCCAATTAGAAGCCTCCAATCGAGAGCTAGAAGCCTTTGCCTATTCTGTATCCCACGATTTGCGATCGCCTTTACGCGCCATCGATGGCTTTAGTAATGCCTTGATTGAGGACTATGGCGATCGCTTTGATGATGAGGCTAAAGATTATTTTGATCGCATCCGCCGCAATATTCACCGCATGGGGATGCTGATCGATGACCTGTTGCGACTCTCCCGCGTATCGCGATCGGAAATGCAATATAGCGCTGTTAACCTCAGTGCCTTGGTACAGGAGCAGATCGATGAATTGCAAGCAATCAATCCAGAACGGCAGGTTAAATTGGCGATCGCGCCCAATATTATCGTCTCTGCCGATCGCACATTGATGCAAGTTGTGATCAACAATTTAGTACAGAATGCTTGGAAATTTACCAGCCACCATGACTCAGCCCAGATCGAATTTGGAGTTTTGCAACAAGAAGATCGTTTAACCTACTTTATACGCGATGATGGAGCTGGGTTTAATATGACCTTTGCCAATATGTTATTTGGTGTCTTCCAGCGCTTGCATAATACTAACGAATTTCCGGGTACGGGTATTGGTTTAGCCACCGTTCAACGTGCTATTCATCGTCACGGTGGCAAAGTTTGGGCTGAAGGAGTTGTAGAACAAGGAGCAACCATTTATTTTACTGTCCCCAATACATCGATCAGGAAAGGAGTATAGGTAATGAATATGAGTAAAATTATTTTGGTTGAAGACAACCCTGATGATGAAAGGCTGACTTTGCGGGCGTTGCGAAAGGCAAACATTGCCAATGAAATTCTCATCGCTCGTAATGGTGAAGAGGCTCTGGCGATGGTGCTGAATGCTGACCCATTGCCAAGTGTGATCCTCCTTGACCTAAAGCTACCCAAAATTAGCGGATTAGAAGTCTTGCGACAGATTAGAGCTAGCGATCGCACTCGCTTTTTACCAATCGTGGTGCTGACATCTTCCAGTGAAGATCGCGATATCATTGAGAGCTATAACTTAGGGGCTAATAGTTATGTCTGCAAGCCCGTTGAGTTTGATCGCTTTACGGAAGCTGTGAGCCAACTGGGGCTTTACTGGGCTTTGATCAATCAGCCCTTGCCAACAGGAGTTAATCACCCATGAGCGAACCACTAAATGCTCTGATCGTTGAGGATTTGGAAGATGATACGCTTTTAACCCTACGCGAACTAAAGCGTGGTGGTTTTAATGTTGTTTGGGAGCGCGTGGAAACTGCGGAGGCACTTCGTAATGCCCTATTAAACCATCCTTGGGATATTGTTCTTTCGGATTACAATCTTCCCCAATTTAATGCTCCTATGGCTCTCCAAATTGTCAAACAAATCCAGCCTAATATACCCTTTATTGTCATATCAGGCACTATTGGTGAAGCCTCGGCAGTCGAGTTAATGCGCCAAGGAGCCAATGACTATCTGATGAAGGGGAAACTAACCCGACTAGCAGAGGTGGTGCGCCGAGAACTTAGGGAAGCCGAAATTCATCTAGAGCGTCAGCAAGCTGCTCTTGAACTTGCTCGCACCAAAGAACGGTTGCAACTAGCGATCGCAGGATCGGGTATTGGCTTATGGGATTGGGATGTTCCATCTGGAAATTTGATTTTTAACGAACGCTGGGCAGAGATAATCGGCTACACCATCGAAGAACTGGAATTTCTCAATGCGGAAACAGTGAAGGAAAAGATCCATCCTGATGATTTCCAGTCAGTCACCTTAGCCTTAGAACAACATTTTCGTAAAGAAAAGGAGACTTACGAGTGTGAAATGAGGATGCGTCACAAGCTGGGCGGGTGGGTGTGGGTTTTGGCGAGTGGCAAGGTGGTGGAGTGGGATGCGGATGGCAAGCCTTTGCGAATGACGGGGACTCATCTTGACATCAGTGGACGCAAACAATCCGTTGAGATGTTGCAACAACTTAATCAAACCTTAGAAGAGAAAGTACGATTGCGAACGGCTGCTTTACAAGAAAGTGAGAGCCGTCTCCGTGAAGCTCAACAAATCGCCCATCTTGGTAGTTGGGATCTGGATGTACTAACCAGAAAAAATTCTTGGTCAGAGGAAATCTTTAGGATTTTCAGGCTCGATCCTGATTGCCCAGAGCCAAAATGTGAAGAGATGGTGGCATATTTTTCTACAATCGATCGCCTACGAATTGTTCACCTGATCGATAGAGCCATTCAGCTTACGGAAGCCTTTGAGAGCGATTTACAAATTATTCGTGCCGACGGTTCTATGGGTTATGTGTTTGTCAAAGCGGAAGCGATCGCCAATGAAGAGGGGCAGGTAATTCGGCTATTTGGGATTCTGATGGATATCAGCGATCGCAAACTCGCTGAATTTCAATTGCAACATACCAATGAAGAACTTGTCCGCGCCACGCGCCTCAAAGATGAGTTTCTTGCCAGCATGAGCCACGAACTGCGGACTCCCCTCAACGCGATTTTAGGAATGACGGAAGGATTGCTAGAAGGAGTATTTGGTGATGTCAGCGATCGGCAAATCAGAGCCTTAAAAACTTTAGAGAATAGCGGTAATCATCTTTTGTCGCTGATTAATGACATTCTCGATGTCGCCAAAATCGAATCTGGTCAAATGGTCTTAGATTTAAGTGCCACATCGGTGCAAAACCTCTGTAAATCTAGCATTGTCTTTGTCAGTCAACAATCTCTCCGCAAACAAATTCAAATCATCGAACAGATTCCTCAAAATCTGCCTGACCTGATAATAGACGAGCGGCGTATCCGTCAAGTTCTGATTAACCTACTCAATAATGCTGTCAAGTTTACTGATATTGGCGGCAGCATCACTTTGACTGTCACTCTATTGTCAGGAGAAGAGTATGGAGAGAATTCCTTTCTGAGATTTGCGGTAAAGGATACGGGTATTGGCATTGCTCCAGAAAACATCACAAAACTATTTCAGCCGTTTATCCAAATTGATAGCGCCTTAAATCGAAAATATGAAGGAACAGGCTTAGGGCTTGCCCTCGTCAAACGGATCGTGGAAATGCATAATGGCAATGTGGGTTTAACCAGTGAGTTGGGCGTGGGCAGTTGCTTTACTGTTGAGCTACCCTGTGGAAGCACCGTTCTTGCTAACCCTAAATCAGAGTCTCAACTCAATCCAGCTTTTTACCCTCAGCCTAGCACTTCCACACTATTAGGATCACCTTTGATCTTACTAGCAGAGGACAATGAAGCAAATATTGCCACGATTTCTAGCTACCTTGGCGCAAAAGGCTATCGCATTGTGTCTGCAAAAGATGGGGCTGAGGCGATCGCCTTAGCTAAATCTCATCAGCCCGACTTAATCCTCATGGATGTGCAAATGCCTGTGATGGACGGACTCGAAGCCACCAAACAAATACGTCTCGATCCTAGTGTAGTTAACATTCCCATTATCGCCTTGACTGCTTTGGCGATGGAAGGCGATCGCGATCGCTGTTTGGCGGCTGGGGCAGATGAGTACGTCAGCAAACCGATTAAACTCAAACAATTAGTTCATTTAATCCAAGATTTGCTTTAGCGATCCCCCTCAATCTCTTTTATTTCAAGAATAATTGTATCAGTAAATTAATTATGCAAACACCTGAAATTCCCGCCGATGAAAGCGATCGCCTAGTTGCCCTCGATCGCTACCATATTCTCGATACCTTACCAGAGCAAGTCTATGACGACTTGACGCAACTTGCGGCGGATATCTGCGGCACGCCGATCGCCCTCATTTCATTAGTAGACAGGGATCGCCAGTGGTTTAAATCTCGTGTTGGGCTAAATGCCACGGAAACCCCTCGCGATATTTCCTTTTGCGGTCACGCCGTTGCCGCCAAGGCAACCTTAAATATCCCTGATGCGAGTCAAGATCCCCGATTTGCCGACAATCCTTTGGTGACAAACGATCCAAATATTCGCTTTTATGCGGGAGTTCCTTTAATTACCCATGATTATTATGCGTTAGGAACTCTATGTGCGATCGATTCACAACCGCACAACCTCACCGAAGCCCAAATCAGACAGTTAGAAGCCCTGAGCCGTCTCGTAGTTAATCAACTGGAGTTAAGGCTTAATCGCAATTCCACCGAATCACAACTAGATGCAGTCTTATCCCTCAAGCAGGCGATCTTAGACAACGCCAACTTTTCGATCATTGCGACCGATTTGAATGGCACGATCCAGTCCTTTAATAGGGCAGCAGAGAGGATGCTAGGCTATGACGCATCGGAGATTGTGGGCAAGACTAGCCCAGCAATTTTTCATGAGTTTTATGAAATTGCCTCCCAAGCCCAACATTTAACGCAGGAGCTAAATACAGATATTCCTGTTGGGTTTGAAGTCTTCACTGCCAAGGCGAAATTGGGACAGGTGTATGAACGGGAATGGACTTATATTCGTAAAGATGGCTCGAAGTTTCCTGTCATGCTGACGATTACGGCGATTCGCACCGAAAGCGGCGAAATAACGGGGTATATGGGGTTCGCCAAAGATATTACCAGCCAAAAGCAAGCAGAGAAGGAAGTAAAAGATATCACATCGGCTCTCGATCAGACTGCAATTATTGCCATTACCGATATCCAAGGAACGATTACCTTTGTCAATGATAAATTTTGTGAAATCTCACAATATAGCCGTGAAGAGCTAATCGGTCAAAATCATCGCCTTCTCAGTTCGGGGCATCATCCGCGATCGTTTTTTGTGGAGATGTGGAGAACGATCGCCAGTGGTCAAACTTGGCGGGCTGAAATCAAAAACCGCGCTAAGGATGGAACCTTCTATTGGGTTGATACGACTATCGTGCCTTTCTTGAATGAAGATGGCAAGCCCTATCAATATTTGGCAATTCGCAAAGACATCACGGCTCGTAAAGCGGCGGATATTGAGTTGCAGAAGCTATCTGTAATTGCGAGTAAAACTGATAATGTGGCGATCGTTACCAATGCTCATGGCGAAATTGAATGGGTTAACGATAGTTTCCATAAATTGACGGGTTATACCTTGGCTGAAGTCATTGGTAAAAAGCCGGGGGATTTTTTGCAAGGAGAGAAAACTTCACAGGAGACAGTTAACTCAATTCGTGAGGCGCTGGCAAAGCATGAACCATTTTCTGGGGAGATTTTGAACTACAGCAAGGATGGCAAAGCATATTGGCTATCGCTAAATATTAACCCTGTCTTCGATGACGATGGGGAGTTAATACAGTTCATTGCGCTCGAAAGTGAAATCACAACTCGCAAAGAAATCGAAATCAAGCTGCGAAAGGAAGTGGAAGGGGCGATGAAAAAGTTAAACGTGATGAATGAGCGTCTAGAAGTTAGTAACCGCGAATTATTAGACTTTGCCTATGTTTCTTCCCATGATTTGCAGGAACCCCTACGCAAAATTCAGGCTTTTGGCGATCGCCTCAAATCAACTTGCCAAGATTCCTTAAACGAAAAAGGATTGGATTATTTAGAACGAATGTTAAATGCGGCGAGTCGCGCCCAGATTTTAATCAATGACCTGCTCGACTTCTCGCGGGTGACGACCAAGGCGCAGCCCTTTCAACCGATCAACTTATCTGAGGTTTTGGAGGGAGTGCTCTCTGACCTAGAGGTGCGGATCGAGAAGTCAGGCGTAATTCTTGAAGTAGATCCTCTGCCTGTTGTTGAAGCTGATGCTCTACAAATGCGGCAAATTTTGCAAAACCTGATCGGCAATGCTTTGAAATTTATCCGCGAAGGGGTTACGCCAATGGTGCAGGTGAGATCGCGGGTTTACATGGAAAATGAGCAAGAATGGTGTGAAATTCGGGTCATTGATAATGGCATCGGCTTTGAACAGCAATATGCTGAACGCATTTTTCAGATTTTCCAGCGACTGCATGGGCGAAAGACTTTTGAAGGTACGGGGATTGGGCTAGCTATTTGCCGTAAGATTGCAGAGAGGCACAATGGAACCTTAATCGCACAGGGCGAACTCGACCAAGGCGCGACTTTTATTTTTACCTTACCAACTCACCAACTTAAAGGAGATCTACAGGATGCCTACTAAAAAAGTAAAAAGCGTTACGATTCTAGTCGCGGAAGATGATGAGGACGATCGCCTACTCATGCAAGAGGCTCTCGAAGAAAACCGCCTTGCCAATGATTTACATTTTGTGGGTGATGGGGTGGAGTTGTTAGACTATCTCAAATGTCGCGGCGACTACAGCGATCCCGCGAGTGCGCCTCGTCCTAGCTTAATCCTATTAGATCTGAATATGCCGCGCAAGGATGGTCGCGAAGCCCTCAAAGAGATCAAAGCCGATCCCGATCTTCGCCAAATTCCTATCGTCGTCCTCACAACTTCTAAGGCAGAGGAAGATATCCTCCGCACCTACGATCTGGGGGTGAGTTCCTTTATTGCCAAGCCTGTTGTATTTGATTCAATGGTGCAAATCATGAAGATGCTGGGAACCTATTGGTTTGAAATTGTGGAATTACCCGATCGCGCTTCTAAATAAATTGATCATGTTTCGCAAAAGGTTTTAAGACCCTCACCCCTAGCCCCTCTCCCAAAAAGGGAGAGGGGAACAAGAAATTAGTTTTACTCCCCCTCTCCCTTAATGGGAGAGGGGGCTGGGGGGTGAGGGCTTTCCAAATAAATCATTAATTCACCAGAAAACAATGACCTTAGATACTTGTCGAGTTCTACTCGTTGACGATGATGAAGATGACTATATTGTGGCTCGTGATTTTTTGAGCGAAGCCGAATTATTGGACTTCAAACTGACTTGGGTTGACAACTATGATGACGGCTTGGTCGAAATTGGCAAAAATTGCCATGATGTCTATCTTTTTGACTTTCGCCTTGGCAAAGAAAACGGCTTAGAACTGTTGCAAGCAGCGATTAAAACAGGATGTACTAAGCCCATAATTTTGCTGACGGGAGTGGGCGATCGCGAAATCGATCAAAAAGCCATGGCATTAGGAGCATCGGACTACTTAGTTAAGGGAAATTTTCTAAGTGCCACCTTACTTGAGCGCTCCATTCTCCATGCGATTGAACGGAAATTGTCAGAAAATCGCCAGCTAAAATTAGTTTCCGAACTAGCCGCCGTCAATCAAGAACTGAAAGACTTTGCCTATATAGTCTCCCACGATCTCAAGGCTCCCTTGCGCGGTATCGCGTCTTTGGCGGATTGGGTGCAAAATGATTATGGCGATCGCCTTGATGACGAAGGGCGCGATATGCTGAGGCTGATGAGTGGGCGCGTAAGGCGCATGAGCGATCTCATCGATGGCGTATTGCAATATTCCCGCGTTGGTCGGGTCAAGGAAAATAAGACCCAAGTAAATCTTGCACGATTACTGCATGAAACCATTGATATAATTGCTGCACCCAATGGAATTCACATTGCGATCGATAGCGAGTTGCCGACCTTGTGGGCAGAAAAGACCCGAATGCAACAGGTATTTCAAAACTTGATTGGTAATGCTGTAAAATATATGGGTAAGCCTGAAGGTGAAATTCACATCGGTCATTCACAAAAACATGACTATTGGGAATTTTATGTCAGTGATACAGGCATGGGTATTGATTCTAGACATTTTGACAAAGTGTTTCAAATCTTTCAAACCCTAGTGCCGCGAGATCAGTCTGAGAGTACGGGAGTAGGCTTGGCGATTGTCAAAAAAATTGTCGAAACCTATGGTGGTAAAATTTGGTTGCATTCTGAAGTTGCTAAGGGTAGTACATTTTGGTTTACATTACCTATGTCAGGATCTATGCCAAATTCCATGTCAGAATCCATGGTTGAGGTGCAAGAATCATGAGAAGTTTCGACCCAATTTTGCTTGTAGAAGATGATCTTTTGGATATTATGACCCTCAAACGTGGGTTAAGGGATATAAGTGCCAATAATCCTCTCCATGTCAGATCCGATGGTGAATCTGCTCTAGATTTTTTACGAGATCCTAACAATCCAGTCCCTGCATTAATCTTATTAGATCTAAATATGCCAAGGATGAATGGGCTAGAATTTCTCAAAATCCTCAAGTCCGATCCTGATTGGTGCAAAATCCCCGTAGTCATTTTGACGACTTCTCAAGAAGAGCAGGATCGTCTTGCTAGTTTTGAATTAAGTGCGGCAGGATATATTGTCAAACCGCTAGAATATCCCGCTTTTGTTGAGAAGTTACAGATTCTTTACCAATATTGGCGATTAAGCGAAATTCCGAGTTTTGCTTCTTGATTTTATGTAGATATATCCCAATAAGTTTATGGCAGCCACTACCAATAGTTCAGAAAAAATTCAACTTCTGCT
Source organism: Pseudanabaena cinerea FACHB-1277 (assembly GCF_014696345.1). GTDB lineage: Bacteria > Cyanobacteriota > Cyanobacteriia > Pseudanabaenales > Pseudanabaenaceae > Pseudanabaena > Pseudanabaena cinerea. The sequence goes on along the minus strand of NZ_JACJPY010000014.1, from coordinate 17,818 downwards.
TGTCGAAGACGATCAAATTGATCGCCTCGCTTTCACACGCACAGTCAAGCAGTATGGATTGCCCTATGACTATTCCTTAGCAAGCTCTCTGACAGAAGCTTTAGCAATCTTGAGCGATCGCCGATTTCAAATTGCGATTCTCGATTACAACTTAGGCGATGGTCAATCTAGCGAACTATTTTCGATTCTAAAAGAACAAAATTGTCCGTTTGTGATCTCGACAGGTAGTGGGGATGAGGAAACGGCGGCAAGATTGATGAACCAAGGGGCGGCGGACTATTTGATCAAAGATCCCGAACGTAACTATCTGAAAATTTTACCCGTAACCATTAGTAAAACCCTAAGCCGTCATCAAACCGAAGGGCAGTTACAATTACTCAACCGTGCGATCCAGAGCGTCAAGGATGGCATCTATATTTTAGATTGCCGAGGAAATATCCAGTACATTAACAATACGCTTGCCGAGTTTAGTGATATTGCTCCTGAAGCGGCGATCGGGCAATCAGTGCAAGTATTAAAGCAACCCTATCTAGAGGCATGGTTGCAACAGCGCCCTTCCTGTGCCGATGAGACTTGCAGCCTCGAAGTGGAAATGATCATGTGTCGAGCCGATGGCACAAATTATTTGGCTTTACTCGCTGAAACTTGCGTTATCGAAAACTCCCACTTCAGCAGAATTGGGGTGATCCGCGATGTCACTTCTCTCAAAACAGTTGAACTAGAATTAAGACTTGCTCAGGAGAGTTTAGAAAATACGGTCAAAGAACGAACTGCCGAACTCCAACAAGCGATCGCCGATTTAAGACAAGAAAATCAAGAACGCTTAAAAATTGAGGAGTCATTGCGGGCAAGTCGGGATCAAATTCAGCAACAACAGGAATTTTTTAGATTAGTCATTGACAGCAATCCCAATATGATTTTTGTCAAAGATTGGGATGGTCGCTATCTCCTTGCCAATCAAACTATGGCTGATTTTTATAACACCACAGTTGAAAATCTGGGGGGTAAGACAGATGCTGAATTCCATCGCAACCCTATAGATTCAGAGCGATTTCTCCAAGAAAATCGTCAGATAATTTCCAGCCAACAGGATAAGTTCCTGCCCGAAGAGAAAATACATCATGCAGATCTTGGTCTTCTATGGCTCCAATGGCAAAAGCGCCCGATTAAAATATTTGGTAGTTTTGGTAGTATAGATGGGGTTTTGGGGGTTGGCGTAAATATTACGGCTCGAAAACAGATCGAGATTTCCTTAAGTGAGAGCCAGAAACGTTTTGAGTCCCTAGCTGCATCTGCTCCTGTGGGCATTTACCGCACTAATACCACTGGTGACGCGATCTACCTCAACGATCGCTGGTGTGAGATCGCAGGTTTGACCGCCGCAGAAGCGTCTGGCCCTAACTGGGCGAGAGCATTGCATCCTGAAGATCGCGAAAAAGTTGGCGCAGCATGGTATGCCTCCGTACAGGAGAATCGCCCGTTTGAACTGGAATGTCGTTTTCAAAAGCCCGATGGTTCTATAACTTGGGTACTTTCACGAGCCTGTGCTGAATATGATATTTATGGCGAAATCATTGGCTATGTGGGGACAATTACTGATATTAGCGATCGCAAACGCGCCGAGACAGTCTTACAAAAACTCGTAACAGGAACCGCCGCCGTTACAGGCGCAGACTTTTTTGTGGAATTGGTGCGCCACATTGCTGAGGCTCTTGATGTCGCCTATGCTCTCGTGACCGAAGTGGTGGATGAGCGATTGGTTTCGTTGGGGTTTTGGGCAAATGGGAGCTTACAACCATCTATTTCCTATCTACCCGCCAAGACTCCCTGCGAGCGTTGCATGATAGAAGGACAATATCATTGCGAGGAAGCCGTCCAAGCAGCATTTGCCGAAGATTTCGATCTTGTGACCATGCAAGCTGAAAGCTATTTAGGAATTGTTTTAAAAGATGATGATGGTAACGTCATTGGCAATCTTTGTGTTTTAGATACAAAGCCAATGTCGGAAACTGCAAGGGTTGAAGCGATCGGCATTTTGCAGGTCTTTGCCGCGAGAGCATCGGCAGAATTGCAGCGCAAAAATGTCAACGAAGCCCTCAATCGCCTCAACCATGAGCTAGAGGAGCGTGTACTAGAACGGACTCAAGCACTACAAGAACGGGAGGAACAACTTCGAGACTTTTTTGACAATGCCACTGATTTAATCCAGAGCATATCTCCAGAAGGAAATATCTCATTTGTAAATCGTGCATGGAAAAGCACCTTAGGCTATAGCGAAGCTGAATTAAAAAACTTATCGATTTTTCAAATCATCCATCCTGAAGACCTTGAACATTGTCAGATCGCTATGCAAAATCTATTTTGTGGTGAACAATGCATCGCGATCGAGACTAGATTTGTAACTAAGGATGGTCAAACAATTGTTGTGGAAGGCAATGTGAACTGTCAACTAAAAGATGGCGTACCAATCGCCACCAGAGGAATTTTTAGAGATATTACCGAACGGAAAAAAGTAGAGAATGAACTTTTTGAATCAAAACAATTTCTACAACTAGTGCTTGATACATTTCCACTATTTGTATTTTGGAAAGATCGCCAGTCAGTCTATTTAGGTTGCAATCAGAACTTTGCGGTGAGCGCAGGATTAAACTCGTCATCGGAAATAGTCGGCAAGACTGACTATGAGATGCCTTGGAGAAATAGTGAAGCAGATAGCTATAGAAGCGACGATCGCCAAGTTATAACCTCTGGCAAACCTAAACTAAATATTATCGAGACTCAATATCAGGAAAATGGTAAAACTATTTGGTTGGAAACCAATAAAATACCGTTACGGGACTTAAATGGAGATGTGATAGGGGTTTTAGGGACATATCAAGATATTAGCGATCGCAAGATTGCCGAAGAAAACCTCGCAGAAAGTGAAGCCTTTAATCGTCAGTTAGTCACAGAGTTTCCCATTGGTTTAGCAAGCTGTCGCCTAGATGGACAATTGGTATTTGTTAACGCTGCCTTTGCCCAAATCTTAGGACGCACGGTTGAGGAAGTTCTATCTCTCAGTTATTGGGATATTACGCCTGCTAAATATGCTGAGCAAGAAGCCGAACAAATGCAGTTAATTCAAACAGAGGGTCGCTATGGTCCCTATGAAAAGGAATATATCCATAAAGACGGACATCTTGTGCCAGTACTTTTGTCGGGAATAATGATTTTGCGGAATGAAGAGTTATTGATCTGGACGAGCGTACAGGATATTAGCGATCGCAAATCTGCCGAAGCGAAATTGCAATTAGCGAACCAAGAACTGATGCGAGCCACCCGCCTTAAGGACGAATTTCTTGCCAATATGAGCCACGAACTCCGCACACCGCTCAATTCAATTTTAGGAATGAACGAATCGCTACAGGAGGGCATATTTGGCAATATTAATGAGCGACAACTCAAAGCATTGCAGACCATTGAGAATAGTAGCACCCATCTTTTAGCATTGATCAATGACATTCTCGATGTCGCAAAGATTGAATCGGGACAGATTAACCTAGATTTAGCGATTACTGATATAGAAAGCTTATGTAAATCTAGTTTGGCATTTATTAAGCAGCAAGCACTGACAAAACGTATCCAAATCATCCCTCAGATTCCCAAATATTTGCCAGAAATAATCGTAGATGAGAGACGAATTCGTCAAGTCTTGATCAATTTGCTAAACAATGCGGTGAAATTCACCTTAGAGGGAGGAACGATTACTTTGGCAGTATCCCTAGTTTCGTCTGAGACAACTGCCACCCACCGCCCGAATACTAACCTCCTAAAAATAGCTGTAATTGATACGGGTATAGGGATCTCCGCCGAAAATATTCAGAAACTATTCCAACCATTTATCCAAATCGATAGTGCGTTAAACCGTCAATACAATGGCACTGGCTTGGGTTTAGCTTTGGTAAAGAATCTGGTTGAGCTGCATGGCGGCAGTGTGGAACTGACCAGCGAAGTGGGAGTTGGCAGTTGCTTTGCTATTAATCTTCCCATCGACCCCAACAATCATCTTGATATAGAAACGCAAACTGAGCAGGATGCCTCAGGACAGTTACCAATAACTCAATGCTCAATGGACGTAGTGGTTTCGCCATTGATTTTACTCGCAGAAGATAACGAGGCTAATGTTGCCACCTTCTCCAGTTATCTCCAAGCCAAGGGCTACCGCTTAGTTGTGGCTAACGATGGGCAGCAGGCGATCGCGATCGCCAAAGCTGAGCATCCTGATCTGATTTTGATGGATATTCAAATGCCTGTCATGGACGGTCTAGAGGCAATCAGGCAAATTCGCTGCGATCCTGATTTGGTTGATGTTCCCATTATTGCCCTGACGGCTCTGGCAATGACAGGCGATCGTGAGAGATGCCTAGACGCTGGAGCAAATGACTACCTATCCAAGCCAATTAAGTTAAGAAGCCTGACTCAATTGATGCAAACCTTGATATAGCACGCAGATAGAATTCCTGCGATCGCTAAGGTTTCGGGCTAGCACGGGAGCATAGCCCCTACAAAATATGAATTATTCAGGTAGGGGCTATCCCCCTGTATTTGCCCTGCCTGGCGCATCAATTAATCAGCCGCATCGTAAGGTTATAGAGAGTCCCAAACATAAGTGCAAGGGTGGCAAGGGAAGCGATCGCATTGCCTGCGGCTCTTTTGCTGGCTTCGACATAATAACCCCAAGCATAACCAATGCGCCCAATCACCCAAACACCACCCAAAATCGCCCCCAAATTCGGGCTGACGAAAATACTAAATAGCCATAGACAAGGCAAAAAGATCACAATTTGTTCTAGGGTATTCTGGTGAGCGCGATATACACGCTCAAAGTCTTCATTGCCTGTGGTTTGTGGCGGCATAATTTTATACTTAACACGAGCTACGCCCACACCAATGCCTAATCCAAAGTAAACTAGCAATGCCAAAATAGTCACGATCGCAGGAAAAATCAAAGTTTGCATCATCTCGTTGGGTTCTAAATTTACTGTTTATGTTATGCCAAAATTTATCACTTATTCGCCCCTAACGCTGGGCTTGTCAATAGTGGCGATCGCCGCGATCATCGTCAGTTGTCAGCCCAACCAATCTACAAATCGTGCTGAAGATGTCGCCATCAACCATCTGCGATCGCAGTTAAAAATCTCTGCACAGACAGCGATCGCCATTGAGGCTAAGTCGCCGCTATCAATCAATGTCAGCGACCTTTGCCAAACGACTTTACCTAACCAAGATGGTTTAAAAGTATCCCTGATTTCTGAAGATATTCGTTATATTCTGCATGTCGATAAAGATGGCAGTCGGGCGGAGCTTTGTAGCTCTGAGGATGCTAAGCCAGAATCTACCACCAAGTATATGGGGACGGGCTATAGTCTGCGCTACCCTGCTCAATGGCGGGCGATCGATCTAGGCTTAGAGAATTCGGGTGTAAGTACGGTGGTATTTACACCCAGTCGCGACTTGGGGGGAGGTGTGCAAGATCTCGATAAGCTCAGGCAGCAATTGCGTCAAAATCAACAACCCTATGCGATCGTGTTGCGCCAACCTCTCAATGCCCCCGCGATCGCCAGCATTCCTGACGAGTTAGGCAAAGAGGCGATGGTCACGCCCCTAGACGCACAGGTCAAGGGCGCAAAATCCGCCAATCAAAAAGAATTTACATCGGATAATTGGCAGGTCAAAATTTTGACTTTAACTACAGATCAATTCGCCTATAGCGTTAGTTACTATCAACCTAATACGGCTAAAGATACAGAAGCTTTTGATCAATTTGCCCAGAGTTTTGCCCTCATAGATTCTCCATAGCCCCTCAATCAAAATCTTAAAATCCTTGCCTTACAACGCTTTCAAAGTTCTAATTGGGTTGACAAGTAGCTAAGCACAAATAAACTAGAAACCTAGAAAGCTGTCCCAGCCACCACACAGGCGGAACAGCTTCTAGTTTTAGGTTTTAATTACGATGAGTATCTGGGGACACTAGACGGGAGTAGAAAACCGAATTTTCAAATAATCATCTTCCATCTTTGCTCCAGTGGTTTGCAACACCGACAGCGCCTGTGGCAACACCAAATTACGGCGATGATTACCGATACGAATATTTAGCTCATCACCCGTTTTTGTTAACTCGATCGCCTCCTTGGGTACGCCTGGAAGATACAACTCCAGACGGTATTCTTTATTCTCTTCCACCACCCGCATCGTATTTTCCTTGTAATAGACCTGAGCAGGATCTTCATCCCCAAACAAAGTTTCTTTCAACCTTTCCAAAGCCGCAAAGCCACACATCTCTTCAGCATAAAGTGGAATCTGCTTGATCGGCAATGGACTGAAATCACGATAAATCTGTTCACAATATTGCTTTTGGTTATCCTTCCAAACCTTAAAGAAAGGATCTTGCACCTCTTCAGGAATAATCCGATTCGCAATCACCAAATCCGTAGCCACATTGTAAAGACTGAGATAGGAATGCGCCCTTAAGGACTCATTAATCACCATCTTTTCAGGATTCGTCACCAACCGCACCGTGGTAATTGTATTATCCGTCAGAATTTTTTCTAAAGCCTCTAGCTCTTCATAAAACTCGTAGGGTGCATCCATCACCTCTTTGTTAGGCAAAGAGAAACCCGTCACTCGCTTAAAAATTGGCTCAAAGACTGGACTCAATACCTGCGCCATCCCCTGTAACGGTTTGTAAAACTTTCGCATATACCAACCCGCCACTTCAGGCAAAGATAGCAACCGCAAAGCTGTACCTGTTGGCGCAGAGTCAATCACCAATACATCAAAATCCTTTTCATCATAATGACGCTTCACCCGTACCAAGCCAAAAATTTCATCCATCCCTGGCAAAATCGCTAGCTCTTCTGCCTGTACGCCTTCCAATCCTCGCGCCTGCAAAACCTCACTGATATAGCGCTTCACCGCACCCCAGTTTCCTTCCAACTCCCTCAATGCGTCTAGCTCTGCCCCCCATAGGTTTGGACGGACTTCCTTAGGGTCATGCCCTAGCTCAACCATAAAACTATCCGCAAGAGAATGGGCAGGGTCAGTACTCAAGACGAGAGTTTTATAACCCAATTCCGCACAGCGTAAGCCTGTGGCTGCTGCTACGGAGGTTTTGCCCACTCCGCCTTTTCCTGTCATCAAAATGATACGCATGGTTAATTTAATTTAATAAACTGATTTGAAATATAGTTTTGGATTGAATTTAGATTTGCCAAGCGCTGCACTTGGTAGTTAATGTATGTGATCCTTATGCTTAATCTATTTTAATAGAGAGGTTCTTAAATCTTTACATTCAGGCTTTAATTCTAACACCGATCCCTATCTGTCATTAGTAATTCATATTCAACAAATTTCTTTGCAGCACCACCCGTTTTAAAAAGTGACACTTCGCCCCACTTTTTAAAATGTTTATGTACTACTCAAAGCCTCAAAAGACTGTATGTGCCATTAATTTCGTGGGAGTTTATATACTAAAATTCTAACGACAGCTATAAATATTTATATTATTGACATTGTTTATGAGTCATCAATCTGATTCTCCAATAGATTTAGAGCAGCTTCATCAGATATCAGAAGGCGATCTGGAGTTTGAGATTGAAGTGTTGGAAGTGTATGTAGAAGATCTGGCACAAAGACTAGATAGTATGCGTGCGGCGGCGTTTATGGGCGATCGCCATCAGGTTATGGCAGAGGCACACCACATCAAAGGCTCAAGCAGCAATGTTGGCGCTGTGCAAATCAGAAACCTAGTATTGAGGATCGAGCATCTGGCACTAACAGACTTGAACGCCGTGTTAAAAGTGATTGACGATATTATTGAGGCGTTAAATTTAGTGCAATTATTTATTATTGATAAAGTTCGTTTACACAATCAGTAAATCATCAGGCTTTCTTTTTAAATAGACCCGATATACTGGCAGTCCTTGGCTAATTACCGAGTTTTCGCGCTCCGTGGCAATATGCTCTGGAAAAGTATGGTCATCGGCAAAATTTCCCACTCCAGCGAGATTAATAAAATTTTCATTTGCCTCAAAGGTTGCTCGCATATCTAGGGCCACCTCATAAACATCCGATTGCAGGAATACAGGGGCATCGGCAACTAATAGCTCAGCGAGGGTTGCTACTAGTTCAGGCTGGACAGTACGGCGCTTTTGTTGCCGCCGCTTAAACCAAGGATCGGGAAATTGAATTGTGACTTCGTGCAAGGTATTTTTGCTCAGCAAACCTGCAAGGGAAACATTAGCGTTGCAAAAAATATAGTGCAAATTGGATAAGCCCAACTCATCGCGGACTTGGTTGCAGCGATCGACTAGGGGTTCCCGAATTTCTAAGCCCAAAAAATTCCAATGTGGTTTTAGTTGTGCCATTTGTAAAATGTAACGCCCTCTTGCTGAGCCAATGTCAAGGCTGAGGGGCTTTGACCAGTCTGCATAAATATCTGTCCATACGGGCGGGGCGATCGCCGTACTATACTTTTTGGCTAAAGGGTTGACATGTTCACGCACTCTTGCTCGCCGCGATACATTGGCGTTGGTGACGTTAATAATCAGATTTGCCTCTGGCTGGGGGAGATCGGGGTTGGACATATTCGCAAGATTAGCTGAGATGTAAACAAGGCTTTCTATTATAGCGATCGCCAATTAATACCCATAGAAACTTTGGAAGCATCGTTGCTTTGACTCAATACTCCCTCAAATAATTACAGCAAGTTAATTACAGCAAGTTAATTACAGCAAATTAATTGCGACAAATTAATTGCAACAAATTAAAAAGTGGTGTAGCAATTTTTTAATTTGGTATGAGCTAAAATTGCAAGGTCAATTAGCTATTTAGTAACCCTGTTTTGTATACTCGCCCCTTAGCCAATCTGATCGAACAACTGCAACGACTGCCAGGGGTAGGGGCAAAAACTGCTCAAAGGCTAGCCTTGCACATTATTAAACGCCCTGCTGAAGAAATAGAGGCACTTGCCCAGTCTTTAGTGCAGGCTAAGCAGCAAGTGGGCAACTGCTCTATATGTGGACATCTATCGGCAGAGCCAATTTGCGAGATTTGCGCCCATCCTAATCGCGATCATACGGTGATTTGCGTGGTGTCTGACTCCCGCGATCTAATTGCCCTTGAAAAAACCCGCGAATATCGTGGCAAATATCATGTCCTTGGTGGTTTGATTTCGCCGATGGATGGTATCACACCCGATCATTTAAATATTCAAGGACTAGTGCGGCGCGTGAGTGGTGGAAAGGTGGCAGAGGTGATTATGGCGATCGCCCCTAGTGTGGAGGGCGAAACCACAACTTTGTATGTGGGCGGGTTGCTCAAACCTTTTACAAAAGTTACGCGAATTGCCTTTGGTATTCCGATGGGCGGTGACTTAGAATATGCAGATGAAGTAACTCTGGCAAAAGCGATCGAGGGTCGCCGTGAGCTTAGCTTTTAGTTAAGCATAAGTGCTTCAAATAATCGCCCTTTCGATGCTACTATCCTTCTGATTTGTAACGTAATCACCAACGTCACCACGATGATGATCAACCCACTATCAAAAATTACTTGCATTACAACCTTATGTGGGTTAGTTGGTTCTAGTTCTATTATCTTTGGACTTCCCGCCGTGACGCAATTAGGCACCAGCCCCAAAATCAATACGCCACAAGCAATTTTAGTATTAGGCGGCTCGCCCACCCGTGAAAAATTCGCCGCTAAGTTTGCCCGTCAACATCCTCAACTGCCTATTTTTGTATCGTCAGGTAGCCCCGAAGAATATGCTGAATATGTATTTGACCAAGAAGGTATAGACCGCGATCGCATTCACCTAGACTATCGTGCAGTGGACACGGTTTCCAATTTTACAGTGATGGTCAAGGAGCTAGAAAAGCGCCAAATCAACAATATTTACTTAGTAACCTCCGATTATCATATGTCCCGCGCCTTAGTAATTGGCAAAATTGTATTGGGTAGTCGGGGTATTCAAATCCAGCCCGTAACCATTCCTTCCAAGTTTGAGCCTGAGAGTCCTGTGAAGTCTCTGCGCGATGGCTTGAGATCTGTTTTTTGGCTAATGACCACTAACTAATTGACACTGATAAAAACTTTCTTTCAATAAATCTTATTTGGGCTTGATCAAAATTACCCCTTAGTGCTATGTTAGTAAAGCGCAAAAAAACAAACGCGCAAAAGCAATTTTAAGCAATAAGCCGGGATAGCTCAGTTGGTAGAGCAGTGGACTGAAAATCCACGTGTCACGAGTTCAAATCTCGTTCCTGGCATAACTTTACTCCAATATTTCTCCAAAGCAAGGTCTAGCGATCGCAATTGTGTTGCTGTCCTTAGATTGGTTGAGCAATTTGGCAATAATTTGGAAACCGTTACAAAGTGACAATTTCAAAATTATTTCTTGGTTTTAAGTCAGCGTAAAGCGCTGTATCATAAAAATGTTGATTGGAGGGATAGTCTTGAAAGGAATTTTGATTAGCTTTGGCATTATGGCAGTGGCGGTTTTGGTGATTGTAGTCGCCCAGATTACAGGTAGTCAATCAGCGATCGCCAGTGGGGGTGAGCCCTCGACTGGTGCGCCTCAACAAGTAAAAATAGCAACAGTACCATTAATTAGTATGAATGACTCCGACATCAAAGAAACTGGCACAGGGCTTAAGTATAAGGTGATCACCTCTGGCACAGGGGCTTCACCCAAAGCGGGGCAGACCGTGGTAGTGCATTACATCGGCACGCTCGAAGATGGTTCTAAGTTTGATAGCTCCCGCGATCGCAATAGTCCTTTTTCCTTCAAGCTTGGTGCTGGTCAAGTAATCAAAGGTTGGGATGAAGGTTTAGCTCTGATGCGTGTGGGCGATCGCTATAAACTAATTATTCCCCCCGAACTCGGTTATGGCGATCGCGGTGCTGGCGGCGTGATCCCCCCAAAAGCCACCTTAATCTTTGACGTTGAGTTATTACGCATTTCTTAACTTTAAAATCTCACCAATTAAAGAGGATTGCTACGCCATTCCTCTTGATTGGGTGAGACAGCATTTGGTGAGGCAGCACATTCTCGCTGCCAACAAACCTTCCCCGATTTTGCCAACTCTAAGGATTTTGAAACCACTTCCACAACGTTTTGCCACCTCACCTCACGATTCAACATCCGCCCCAACTTCAACAAAGCCTGTTCCCTTTCATAGCGCACTCTATAAAACATTGGTTGATCACATCTCTGGAGATTTTGCTGGCGGGTTTTTAGCATCGCTTCATGCACAATAATTGATACCTCTGAGCCAATATTCATCTGAGCGTAATGGCGTAAATGACCTAGCCCTTTACTAGAGGTTGCATATAAGGGCGGTAGGCGATTTAAGGATTTAGCGAGGACATCTTCAAGCCGAATAAACCGTAACTCATTCTGAGGAAAAGACCCCGCACGGTTTTGCGCCATCCGAATTACTAATCTTTCTAAGGAATGTACTAACTGCCGACTTTCTAGCATATAGACTTCATAATCACGGCGCTTAATCTCACTCAGAGGCTGACTTTGTAGTACAGACTTTTTTAAATACATACTAGCGTTGAAGCGATTCTGCCCCAAAGTCCCTCTAAGTTGTGCGGAGTAATTGCCAGAATTATATTTAGCGATCGCCGCCTCTAAAGCATCTTCTAGCGCTTTGGGAAGATCGCTCCACATTAAGCTTTTCCTGCCTAAAATATCCTGTACCTGCAACAAAGCATAGGGCGCATTTGCCAACTCAATGTCTTCAAGGGATTCTGGCTGCCGCAAGGGATCGCGTCTTACGCCGAGCAACGCCTGACGCACCATCTTACTTATATCAGTACGCATAGCCTCGCATTGCTGGCGCATAATTTGCAGATCAACATCCGTTGAAGCAAACTTGGGGGGCAATCGATTTAAGGCATAGGCGATGACTTCATCAAGATTATATTTATGTCTAATACCAATTCCTAAGCTCTGAATCTGAGCATTTGCCTCCTCATATACAAATTCTAATAAAACATTTCGACAGGATTCCATTGTGTTGACTGACTTTGTATCAGATCTAGGTATGGCACTTTAACTTTGGGGCTGAGGCATTCTGTGGTCAGCAGCTACGATATGTCCAAGGCTAGGAATGCAAAATATTGGATTGTAAAATACTCTCAGCTTTGAGGAGATAGGCAATGTGATTCTGTTCTTTAGCATATCCCTTAAGATAGGGCTTTAATGGGGCTGGCATCAAGGTAATATCATTGGCAATATGCCCAAGGGGAATATGTACTATACCCATAATTTTGGGAACAACCAATGCTAAAGCCAAGTTTTGCATCGAGATCAAAATTACTTCATAAAGTGAGATATTTTGGCTCAATGGCTGCATTCCCAACAACATTGCCAAGTCAACCCCCCAATAGACAAGGCGACGGCGGCTCAAAATCCCTAAAATACAAGATGGTTTGTTAGGTACAGGGATGATATTAATTGATCTAATGGTCAAGACTTCCTGAACAAATTCACTTTCTAACAGACCAACAGATTGTAAATCAATGGCAAATTTGAGACAAGTAGCAGTTGCTGGCTCTGCTCCCATTTCGGGGGCATAATTCTGAAGGTAATCGGCTCTCTCGGAAAGCGTTTGCATAGCTTAGGTTAAGTTTTGTGGGACTCGATCTTGTTATAACTAAATAGCAAATGCTTGTATACGGCATTCATGCTGAAAAAAGGTTTGCCCATTAAGAAGATGTGTAATAACTAAAACTATATTCTCAATTTATATTCTCAATTTTTATGTATAAAAGTCTGTTTGCTTCCCGCGATCGCATTTATGACTTTGATGAACTCAGCTTTCCCTGTGAGGGTGTTGATTTAGAGATCCCCATAAATTCTTTAAGTTCTCTAAATTCCCTTCATGATGGTTCTAAACGCCCCTATGTCATTTTTAATATGGTGTCTAGCATTGATGGTAAAGCCACAACTTTTAAAGGAGAACTAGGTAAATTAGGCTCACGCCCCGATCGCTACCTCATGAAACGATTGCGATCGCAGGTGGATGGCGTAATCGCAGGGGCAAATACACTGCGTCACGATGCTTTCATTCCCACATTACCCGACGATCTCGTTACCGATCGCCTGAGACATTTCGCGCAACCACAGCCCCTCGGCATCGTGATCACCAACTCAGGCAATCTCCCCGAAGATCATCGTTTTTGGAATGCAGGTCAGGAATTACGATTAGTGATTACCTCTGAGAAGGCAGCGATCGCCCCTTGGGTAAGCCAAAAAGCCCAAATCCTGCGACTGCCTAACCAAGATCATCACAATCAAGCGATCGATCTGCGAGCAGTACTAGCCATCCTATGGCAACAATTTGGTATTAAACGGCTTTTAGTCGAAGGCGGCGCATCCCTCAACTACAGCCTCATATCCCAACATCTCGCCGATGAAATATTTCTCAGTATCGCGCCCTACGTTGTTGGCGGTGTCGAAAACATGACCATTATCGGCGGTTCTGACTATGGCATGGGCGGCGGCGACATCCCCAAACTAGAATTGCGATCGGTCTATAGCCATGACTCAGAGCTATTTTTGCGTTATCAATTTGTGAAGCCAAAAGAAAAGGAAAGATAGCAAAGCTATCTTTCCTTTTTTGAGGTACAAACGCAAAGCGCTGTAAATACTAAAAATACTAACTGGCAGCCTTAGACTCGCGGCGCATCGTGCCGTTAGCCTTCGGCTCACCCTTAAGCTTAGTAACTAAAGAATTCCAGCCAAACTTAGTCAGCGCCAGCAACCAATTACCTTCCAACTCCCGAAACATCGCCATATTCATATGAAAAGAAGCATTAGCTTCATCGACAATGCGCTCAGCCGTGGCAGCATCTACAGGCAAAGTGTCAAGAGCCTCACGGTAGCGCTTCTTAAATTCACCATGATTGCGGATATCGTCAAACTCATAGAAAGCAGTACCATTGCCCTCTTCCAAGCCCATCGACTCCTTGGCGATTTTCTTGAGGATTTGACCACCAGACAGATCGCCCATGTAGCGGGTATAGGCGTGAGCCACTAGCAACACAGGATCATTAGCCGAAATCTCGCGAATACGAGCGAGATACTTTTCACAAGCAGGAGTGGGCTTGACCACTTCGCGCCAGTTGGAGCCAAAGTAAAACAACATATCTAGTTCAAGACTCTTTTCGCGCCATAGCTCACGGTAATAGAGCTTGCTCAATACGGGATCATTTTTGTGAACCTCAAATTCTGCCTCGATCGCCTTGTAGACAAAATAAAGATTGCCAACCAGTCTGCTATAAGACGACTTATCAACCACGCCCTTCAAAAAGCATTTGATAAAGTCAGTACTCTCAGCCGCCGAGTGAGATTTCTGTGTACCAACACGCAAAAGCGTTGCTAAACCTTGACTCATGGATTCTCCTAAATTTTTGTGATTATTTTGTTATTTTGATTGTTTTTTAATTGGTTTTGATTGGGATAATCTAGCTACCACAATGCTGTATTAGCTAGATTTGACCATCCATTCACATCCAAGAATTAGAGTTGCGGCGTTTTACACCACCAATCCTTGGTTTTGAATGTCAACTTTTGGAAATATTTTTGGAAATATTTTTGGAAATAAATAAAGAATGAATAAATATAATTGCAGACTCGTCAAAATCCCATGATTGCTGCTAAAGACCTAAGCCCAGCAGTATTTAATTGAGGATTTGACATAAGCTCTAATTATATAAGTCAAAGCATAGAAAAATTTCTAGCCTGTAACAAATTTTCATCTACCCCCTCACCCATATAATGTACTTAGCATCTCCCTTTGGAATTTTAGTCAAGATAGCTTGAAGAGGTAATCCATCTTGGTTTTAAGCGGATACGAATACTTACTGGTATTCATCATTGTATGTACATTAGTCCCCCTGTCGGGACTGGCTCTATCGGGGCTGTTGAGTCCTGCCCAAGGCGGAGCCGCAGGACGCACCACCTACGAATCTGGCTGCGAACCGATCGGTGGCGCATGGATTCAGTTTAATATTCGCTACTATATGTTTGCCCTTGCCTTCGTGATCTTCGATGTGGAAACCGTATTTTTGTATCCTTGGGCGGTGGCATTTAGTAAACTGGGGCTATTAGCCTTTGTTGAAGCCATCATATTTATTGGCATTTTGGTACTAGGTCTAGTCTACGCTTGGAGAAAAGGAGCCTTAGAATGGTCATGAAAGCTGAAAATGTTGGTTTGGACTTTAGTATCGAAGAACAAACCCAACGCCTCATTAACCCCGTCGAAAAGCCTCAAGTCACTCAAGACTTGTCTAATAATGTCATTTTGACCACCCTCAATGACCTTTACAACTGGTCGAGAATGTCTAGCCTCTGGCCGATGCTCTATGGTACTAGCTGCTGCTTCATTGAGTTTGCCGCGATGATCGGCTCCCGTTTTGACTTCGATCGCTTTGGTCTGTTACCCCGTTCTAGTCCTCGCCAAGCAGATTTAATCATTGTCGCAGGTACAGTAACAATGAAAATGGCTCCTGCCCTTGTGCGTCTCTATGAGCAGATGCAAGAGCCTAAGTATGTAATTGCCATGGGCGCTTGCACAATTACGGGCGGAATGTTCAGCACTGACTCCTACACTACGGTACGCGGTGTTGATAAGTTGATCCCTGTGGATGTCTATATCCCTGGTTGCCCTCCCCGCCCCGAAGCAATTATGGACGCGATCATTAAGCTTCGCAAAAAGATTGGTGCAGAAGGCTTTCAAGAAAGGGCAAATCTCAATCGCACCCATCGCTATTATGCCGTAAAGCATGAAATGAAGGTGGTCGATCCAATTTTGACTGGACAATATCTAGAAATGCCTAGCCGTATGACTCCGCCTAAAGAATTGGTGGAATCAGGTATTCCTTTACCCGCTTTGCAAATGGCTCCAAAGGAGGTAGAAACCGTTGGCAGATAATACTTTGGATAAATCAACTCAAACGGAAGCTGCCCTAGCAACTACGGAAGTCAGCGCCCCCATATCACAATGGTTGACTAGCAATGGTTTTGACCATGAATTTTTGGGTCTCGATCATCAGGGCGTTCCCATTCTCAAGATTGATCGCCAGTTTTTGTTACCTTTCTCCACAGCGCTCTATGCCTATGGCTTTAACTACTTGATGTGTCAATGTGGTTATGATGCAGGGGCTGGTGATAGCTTGGTGAGTATGTATCATTTGGCGAAGATCACGGATGAAGGGATAAACAAGAGCGATCGCCTTGAAGAAGTGCGCGTGAAGGTATTTTTACCCCGTGTCGATCCTCGTTGTCCTTCGGTCTATTGGATCTGGAAGACTGCCGATTGGCAGGAGCGTGAAACCTTTGATATGTATGGCATTGTTTATGAAGGACATCCCAATCTTAAGCGGATTTTAATGCCTGAAGACTGGATCGGCTATCCGATGCGAAAGGATTATGTCACGCCAGATTTTTACGAGCTACAAGACGCATATTAACGAAGAAAGCACCCAATGGGTGCTTCTCTTTTTAATCAAATAAAATCCATAATCTTTTCTAGATCTCTTGCACCATGTAGGACACGCAAAAGATTCTAAAAAACTTTCGGCAGCAACTCGATTGCCCATTGCTAAGATGTAATTTGCTTGTTGTCTTAAAACTCGACAACGCTTTGCGCTCAAAATTTGTCCTGCGGCTAGTCTGATCGGTAATTGGTGTAATTGGTGTAATTGGTGTAATTGTATAATTGTGTCACTTGCATCTCCCAAGCCTGTGTTATTTATCGAATCCCTTCTCATTCAAGCCTTAGCAATTACCATAGGTGCTTGCATTGGCAGCTTTTTAAATGTGGTAATCTATCGCATACCTGCGGGATTGTCGATCCTATACCCGCCATCCCGTTGTCCCCATTGCTTGCGGCAACTTGCGCCCCGCGACAATATTCCTGTGATTGGTTGGTTTTTGATCAAGGGTAAATGTCGCTATTGTCATACGCCTGTGTCATGGCGTTATCCAGCGATCGAGGCTTTTACGGCATTTCTATTTTGGTGTGTAGCAGCCTATTTCGGAACTTCACAACCTATTCTAGTTTTATGTTTTTATGCTTTGTTCCTTAGTTGGTTATTGGCGCTGGCAATGATTGATATTGATACGATGACATTGCCAAATTCGCTTACACAGTCTGGGTTGGTTTTAGGAATCCTTTATCAAGGAAGCTTAGCAATGACATCTAGTGATAGTTCTATCGCCAAAATGTTGATAGGAGGGATTGGTGGAGCGGTTTTGGGGATTTGGTTGTTGGATATTATGCGAATTGCGGGGCGAATATTTTTGCAGAAGGAAGCGATGGGCGGCGGCGATCCCAAGTTAGCGGCAATGATGGGAATGTGGTTAGGTTGGCAAAACATCTTACTTACAATTTTGCTGGCTTCGGCAATTGGTACTGCTATTGGCGCGATCGCAATGATTTGTAGTAATCATCAAAAACAGCAGCCAATTCCCTTTGGTCCTTTTTTAGCTTTAGGGGGCGGACTTTCCTTGTTTTTTGGAAATCCAATTATTTCAACCTATCTAAAGTGGTTTGGGTTGAGCTAAAGACTCTATGGTCACAGCAGGTTTAGCGGCGATTAATTAATTTTTAACATAAACCAATACTTCGGACATAAAAAAAGGGGAACAAAAAAGCTATTCATCAGATAAGGTGCAAGTAATGAATCAAAGCACCAAATGAATAGCATTAATGACATATTACCGAAAGTAGCAACCAAGGCACAACAGAAATTTCTGTCAATCCTG
>NZ_JACJPY010000139.1 GCF_014696345.1 Pseudanabaena cinerea FACHB-1277 | reverse complement strand
TATTGAAACTAGCTCCCAATAAGTTAACCTACTATCAACGAGGTAAGAGGGCTATGCAGCTTGTCACGGCTACGTTTTAGATGTCTTTGTCACCCCCTCAGATAGATATGGATTCGAATTTAATCAATTAGAAATAATTTCTGAATGGTTATTTAAGAAGTCTTTAGGAAGAGAAGTAAATCTATTTCAAAGAAGTCAAGATATTATAGAATCAAAATTCAAAGGTTCTACAAAAGTCATTGATGCAGCAATAGAGGCAACTAAGCCTAACGCCTTATTTTTGTCAACTTGTGATGCGTTTAACATTGAAGAGGCAAAAAATATTTTTCGATGGCTTCAAAACTTTATTATAGTTGATGGATTAATAACGGAAGATCAAGCAATAGCGACTGTTAGGTTGTTTGACAATCAAACATATCGTCAAAGAATCAAAGAATATTTTGCTTATCTTAACTTAGGAATTGTTGATTTAGAGGTTATATCTAAGGATTTTGATGAGTCTGATTTAGGACACGAAATTCCAGAAGAGTTTAGAAATGTTTTGATTAGCTCTTTGACTGGTGGGAAAGGTTATAACGTTAACACAATGCATTATATGTATGACGAAAAAGGTAAAAAAACATCTAGACAACATAGCTGGAAATTAGAAGAAAAAGAATCAGCAGGTACTATCAAAGCTTTTTATCTGAGTGGTCCAGTGATATGGGCTTTAATGAATGGCGGTATATTAATTATTGATGAAATAGAAGCGAAAATGCATCCCATTATGACACTTAATACCATCAATATGTTTTTGAATAAGGAACTTAACATTAATAATGCTCAATTAATTTTTGCTACTCATGACACCAACCTATTGTCCTATGCTGATCTGAGAAGAGATCAAATATACTTTGCGGAAAAGAACGAATGGGAATCAACAGAATTTTATTCTTTGTCTGACTTTGTATATCTTGATAAAAATGGTTCTAACTTGAAATCAACGAAAGAAAGACCTGATACGGATAAAGAGAAAAGATATTTTGAAGGTAGATATGGAGCAGTTCCTATTTTAGGGAATTTCAATCCTATGCGGGTGAAAGAAAATGGCAAGGAAAGGTAAATTAGACAAGAAACCAGCTAGAGATGTAACTAATCGCCCAGAGAGATTACAGAGATACAAATATATCTTTCTAATTGTTTGTGAAGATCAAAAGACTGAACCAGAATATTTTAGTCAATTTATCAATCTATTCCCTCCAAAAACATTATATCTTAAACCGATTGGTGCTGGCAGAGACTCTCTGGGTGTTGTAGAGAGAGCAGTTGAGGAGAAGGCAGATTTGAGTAAAGAGATCCGAAAAGAAGTTGATTGTGTTTGGGTCGTTTTTGATAGAGATGATGCTCATTTGGATAAAGCGAAAAGGGAAAGATTTCAAGATTCTTTGAAGATGGCTAAAAAAAACAAATTTGAGATTGCCTATAGTAACGAAGTTTTTTAGCTTTGGCTCCTACTACATTTGGAAGATCCATCTTGTTGTACCTTTGATGATGTTGTTAAATATTCACCGATGCATAGAGATGAAATATATTCAAGACTGCAAGAAGCCATAAGACAGCATCCAAATTATTCCAATTACATATACGATCACCGCAAACCATTAAAAAATCAGAAAAATATCATTGAAGTAATTCAAGAAATCGGTGATGAATCTGAAGCAACTAAGCGGGCTGAAGTCCTTCTAAAAATTCATGCTAATGCTCATCCTTTGCTTGCAAATCCGAGTACAAAGGTGCATTTGCTAGTTCAAAAAATAAGGGAATGGGCAGAGTTTTACGCTCCATAAAGCTTACACCATCTCGAATTGCAATTCAAATTTCAATTGTCATAATTTACTGCTCCTGATTGCTAAAGCGCTAGATTTTGATTTTACACGTTCAAGTTATTTATTTTAGAAATTTGCTATATGTTTCTAAATGTCTTTCCACAAAAAGCGACTTAGAGAACTTAGCTTCCACATCTAACCTCGCTTGTTTACCCATTGCCGCCAACTGCTCAGAGAGAAGTATTTGCCGCAAAGCAGCATCTAATTTTTCCTGATTCTTTGGCTCCACTAAAATTCCATTCACCCCAGAATTAATCATATCGGGAATGCCTCCTGTCGCAAAACCAACCACGACAGCCGCCCCCGCCATCGCTTCTAATATCGTCAGGGGTAAATTATCAGCAAGAGAACAAAACAGCATAACTTCTGACGCTGAATAAATTTTAGCCATTAAATCAGGATCGCTGACAAAGCCCATTTCCATCACTTCCAAACCATCTAAAGCTTGGCGCAACTCAGGGCTAGGCTTACCAACAGTGATCACCAATGGATTTAGATCTGTGACGCTTTGCAAAGCTGCCACTGCATATTTCGCCCCTTTTCTTTGATCATCAAGGGATAATGCCGCAATGAGAATCACTTGCCGATCGCCAGCTATGCCTAAACTTGACTTTGCCTCTAGTTTATTTGCAAAATTAAAGGGAACTAAATCAACCGCATTAGGAATGACCATTGCGGGAACTTGATATTGCAAGGCTAAAGCAGCCTGTTGTGAAATCCAATTACTGGGGTAAATGTAGTGAATGGGAAACTTTTTGGTGATGTAACGCTTGATAGCTTGAATCTCACGGGTGCGATCGCGCAACCTTTGCTTCCAAGTATCCTGTCCTAACTGCGGACATTGCTGGCAGGCAGTGATAAATTTCTCGCATTCCATCGGATAGAGGCAACCACCTGTAAAGGCAGAGCAGTCATGGACAGTGAAGAAAGTGGGCTTATGCCTTGCTACGAGGGCTAGAGTGGCAGGGGCGATCGCTGTAAATAGATCGTGGAAATGAACCACATCATAATCGGCGATGACTCCCCGTAGATTTAGAAAATACTCCATCGGGATTAGTTCTCTAAATCCAAATCTGCGCGTAAAGTTATGCACCGTTTGACATAATTTTAAATTCCATCCCTCCCCATAGAGGCTTTTCGGAAAAGGCTGCCCATCACCAGCAGGATAAGCCACAAAATGATCGACACTATGTCCTGCTTCATTTAGCCAAGTTACCAAGTCTGCGGCAACCTGACTTGCACCGCCCTTATAGCGTCCCGCCTTACTGATGATCGCCACTCTCATAAATCACCGTTATTTTTGCATTAAGTTGATTGCCCTGCCTTTGGCAGGGCAATCAACATTTAATTTAACCAACCGCTACAGGTTCTTTCTTAAGGAACTCTTCTAGATCAGCGATCGCATCGGCATCAACCTTAGTCTGCATTGGACAGAACTTAGGTCCACACATGGAACAGAACTCGGCGGTTTTGTAAATATCCGCAGGCAAAGTCTCATCGTGATATTCCTTAGCCCGTTCAGGATCGAGGGATAGCTCAAACTGCTTATTCCAATCGAAGTTATATCTGGCTGTGGAAAGGGCATCATCGCGATCGCGGGCATTAGGACGATGACGGGCAATATCGGCAGCATGGGCGGCAATCTTGTAAGCAATCAAGCCATTCCGTACATCCTCAGCATTAGGCAGTCCTAAATGCTCCTTGGGCGTAACATAGCAAAGCATTGCCGTACCATACCAACCCGCCATTGCTGCACCGATCGCCGAGGTGATATGGTCATAGCCAGGGGCAATGTCAGTAACCAACGGACCTAAAACATAGAAAGGTGCTTCCGAGCATTCTTCCATTTGCTTCCGCACATTAAATTCGATTTGATCCATCGGCACATGACCAGGACCTTCAACCATTACTTGAATATCATGTTCCCAAGCGCGGCGGGTCAATTGTCCAAGGGTTTTCAGTTCCGCAAGCTGGGCTTCATCGGAGGCATCATGCAAACAGCCAGGGCGCAAGGAATCTCCCAAACTAAAGGAAACATCATGCTTCTTAAAGATTTCGATAATGTCATTGAAACGGGTATATAGAGGATTCTGCTTGTGGTGATGCAGCATCCATCTTGCCAAAATGCCACCGCCGCGAGAGACAATGCCCGTAATCCGATTTTTGACTAGGGGCAGATGCTCAATCAAAATCCCTGCATGGATGGTTTGATAATCGACACCTTGCTGGGCGTGCTTATCAATAATATGCAAGAAGTCTTCGGCGGTGAGGTTTTCCATCTTGCCATGCACGCTTTCAAGGGCTTGGTAAATGGGAACCGTACCGATCGGTACAGGAGAAGCATTGATAATTGCTGTACGAATTGCGTCAAGATTGCCGCCGCCAGTGGATAAGTCCATGACCGTATCCGCACCATATTTCACTGACAAATTCAGCTTTGCCACCTCTTCATCAAGATCCGAAGCATTGGGGGATGCGCCGATATTGGCATTCACTTTGCAATTAAAGGCAATGCCGATCGCCATTGGTTCGAGATTAGTGTGGTTCTTGTTGGCGGGGATGATGGCGCGACCCCTTGCCACCTCAGCGCGGACTAATTCCACGGGCAAATTTTCACGCCAAGCGACATACTGCATTTCTTCAGTGATGATGCCCTGACGAGCGCAATGCATTTGCGTACCACGATACTCTCCGCGCCTTGTGGGGGCAGAGGTAGCTTTCAATCCAACTGTCATATCAATTTCCTCAAATAATGTGCTTTCCTACGCCGATGTCAGTCGGTTCAGGTTCTAAGGATTTGCTCTCAGTCTGGTATTTCCAGACACTCCTAGCATTGCAAGCATCATAACATTTGTTTATCCAAAATTTTCTTAATTTGCAATCAAACCAAGGAAAAATTTAGGAATTAGAGAAAACTATAGGGAAGAATTGGTTGTTGTTTAAACTTGATGTAAAATTTCCATTTAAATACATCTAATCTAAACATTCATTATGACCAGTGATTTTGAATCGACTGCTAGTTCTAGCCAGTCATCTAGTTCAAATAGTCAGTTTGTTTTTTATATCGTTGAATCCTTGGTTGTTATCGGCGTATTTGCTCTTGCCGCATTCACATTCACTGCTGAAGACTCAAAAACACTTACCTATGGAGTCGTTGGGTTGGTGGCGCTATCTATTTTATTGATTTTAAATCGAAAATCGTTGAATAACCTCAATCAAACAACTAAGCAACTGGAAAACCAGAAAAAAGCTGAGCTATACAGTTATCTTACGGGTTCCAATGGGGGAGATGAAGTTGCCGCAATAAATCTGATTCGTTCTAGAGCTATTCAGTATTCTCAAGAGTTAATTGACGATTACAAAAAAATTCGTCAGAATTCTAGGAATTTTTATTATATTTTCCAGATTTCTACGATTGTATTATCGAGCCTAACGCCCATCTTAGTTTTACTGGATAAAGTTGAAGTTTCCATCCCTGCTATTAAGTGGCTACCAGTTATATTTCCTGCGATCGCCGCGATCGTCACCAGTATTTCCACCTCATTTCCTCTCCAAGAAAATTGGGTAGCAGCAAATACGGCCGTTGAGTTGTTGGAGGCGGAACAAGAAAAATTTATTTTAGGAGTTACTGCTGATTATCGTTTTTATGACTTAGCTGATGATCCAAATCAACAAAAACAGAAGGTATTGCAATCAGTTGAAAGCTTCATGCTTCAAGTCAATCAAATTCATCTAAAACAAGTTCAACAATCAAGTAAATCAGAGAAAAATACAGAATCTAATCAAACGAATACTGATTCAAATAGTTAA
The DNA here is from genome assembly GCF_014696345.1 of Pseudanabaena cinerea FACHB-1277. Taxonomy (GTDB): domain Bacteria; phylum Cyanobacteriota; class Cyanobacteriia; order Pseudanabaenales; family Pseudanabaenaceae; genus Pseudanabaena; species Pseudanabaena cinerea. The sequence continues at coordinate 738 of NZ_JACJPY010000139.1, read as the reverse complement.
CAGAAGTAAACAGGCACTATTGAATTTGCTAACTCAGAGATTATTCGCTAAAAATATCGATTGATCCCCACCTAGCCCCCCTTACAAAAGGGGGAAAAGATTAAAAAAGTCCTCCTTTTTAAGGAGGATTTAGGGGTGTCAAAACTTTTCACACAGCCTCTTAAGGATGAAATGCACCGCCTAGAGATATTTGCGTAAAGAGACCTATAAAACTATAAATAATCACATAAAGTTTTATTACGGTGTTCGATATTGTTGTGTTGCAGGAGTAATTTTTCGAGTTACTATTGATTGCGTAAATTTTAACTCATCAATAGTTTTTAACGATGAAATCTCTGGTTAAGGTTTTTGTTACTTTCTTACTGGCTATAACTATCGCTTTCGGTGGTTTTTCAGGCAACGCCCATGCTCAAGTTGGTGCTAATACAAATGTTTCTATAGATCCTTATAAGACAGTAGATCAAATTCTAGGTCTAATCACAACAACCCAACAATTTCAAATTGTAGTAGCTAATCAAACTGGCGAAACACTTAACCGTGTGGGTGCTTACAACAGTTTATCAAATTGGCCTCTTGGTGATGTTCCTGCATCAACGGCTCAATATAGAGACTGGAAAGAGTATGGTGCTGGGTATTTGGGAGCATCCCAAGTTTGCGCTAAGTAGAAATACTTAGCGATGGGGAATTATTAAGAAAAGCTGTACGCAAACGTAAGATCTTTGGAACATTGCATGGATT
>NZ_JACJPY010000138.1 GCF_014696345.1 Pseudanabaena cinerea FACHB-1277 | reverse complement strand
ATCTTTCCTAGTCGAGCCAAATTTGTCGGGCTTATGCTGGCGGTGTTTCAACCTGTAACTCACTTGCTATTCTAATATAAAGCCGTGCTGGAAGCACGGGGTTTTAAACCCATTTTTCTGATAAACGTAGGATGTGTTAGCGATAGCGTAACGCATCTCCTTATAAGCAATTGATGCGTTACGTTGCACTAACGCATCCTACAAATAATTAAGCCGTCCATTGATATTTTTCTGGGTTTGAAGTCAGTGCAAAGCGCTGTAGCTATAAAATTGTCAATCTAAAGAGGGATTATCGGTTTCGGTAAGGCGAACCAAGACTGGTTGCGTTAAGATTAGTTAATTAAATTCCCCGTTCTTGGCAAAATGATCTAAGGACACCTCTATTGATGGAGCAGTACTAGTGAAAAGCAATAATAAAAACGACAATAATAATAAAAAGTGGAAAAATTTTGGTTTATACGCACTGCTAGGCATTGTGGTAATTACCTTAGGCACAGCCCTGATTGACAATCAACCCGCTCCTCAAAGTGAATGGCGCTACAGTCAGTTGATCGAAGAAGTCAGGAAAAAGCCCGCAGGTGTTTCCAGAATTACCCTTAGCCCTGATCGCACCTTCGCTGAAGTCACAGTACCAGGTGGTCCTGAAGGCAAGCGCAAAGTGCGGGTCAACCTACCCAATGATCCCGAATTTACAAAAACCGTTAGAGAAAATGGTATCGAGCTAGATGTTGCACCACGCCGTACCGATGGCGCACTCATGCAGACCCTCAGTAGCCTAGTACTGCCCATCTTGCTTTTAGTAGGTTTATTTTTCCTGTTGCGCCGCGCTCAGGCGGGACCCGGTAATCAAGCGATGAACTTTGGCAAATCCCGCGCCCGTGTGCAGATGGAGCCACAAACCCAAGTCACCTTCACCGATGTCGCAGGTATTGAGCAAGCCAAGTTTGAACTTACCGAAGTCGTGGACTTCCTCAAAAATCCCGATCGCTTCACCGCAGTCGGCGCAAAAATTCCCAAAGGCGTATTGCTAGTCGGTCCTCCTGGAACAGGTAAAACCCTCCTTGCCCGTGCCGTTGCTGGTGAAGCAGGTGTGCCGTTCTTCAGTATTTCGGGTTCGGAATTTGTGGAAATGTTTGTTGGTGTGGGTGCATCGCGGGTGCGTGACCTATTCGAGCAAGCCAAAACCAATGCTCCCTGCATCGTCTTCATCGATGAAATTGATGCGGTCGGTCGTCAGCGTGGCGCTGGCTTAGGCGGCGGTAACGATGAACGCGAGCAAACCCTCAACCAACTGCTCACCGAAATGGATGGTTTTGAAGGCAATACAGGCATCATCATCGTGGCAGCCACCAACCGCCCTGATGTCCTTGATGCGGCATTACTGCGTCCTGGTCGTTTTGATCGCCAAGTAGTAGTTGATCGCCCCGACTTCGCAGGTCGCCTAGAAATTCTTGGAGTCCATGCACGCGGCAAGACATTATCTAAGGATGTTGACCTCGAAAAGATTGCTCGCCGTACCCCAGGATTCACAGGTGCAGACCTATCTAACTTGTTGAACGAAGCCGCAATTCTCGCCGCTCGCCGCAACCTGACCGAAATCTCCATGGATGAAATCAATGATGCTGTCGATCGCGTCTTGGTTGGTCCCGAGAAGAAGGATCGCGTCATGAGCGAAAAGCGAAAGGAACTGGTTGCTTATCACGAAGCAGGTCATGCTCTCGTTGGCGCACTCATGCCCGACTATGACGCAATTCAAAAAGTAACGATCATCCCTCGCGGTCGTGCAGGTGGTTTGACATGGTTCTTACCCACCGAAGAGAGAATGCAAAGCCGCGCCTATTTGCAAAATCAAATGGCAGTTGCCCTCGGCGGTCGTGTTGCTGAAGAAATTGTATTTGGTGACGAAGAAGTAACCACAGGTGCTTCCAGCGATCTTCAGCAAGTCGCCTCGATCGCCCGCCAAATGGTCATGCGTTTCGGCATGAGCGATAAACTCGGTCCTGTTGCCCTTGGTCGTGCCAATGGCAATATGTTCCTTGGTCGCGACATCGCCGCCGAGCGTGACTTCTCTGAAGAAACTGCCGCCACCATTGATGAAGAAGTGGGTATTTTGGTTGCCGATGCTTATCGCCGCGCCAAGCAACTGCTCATCGATAACCGCCATGTTCTCGATAAGATTGCCCATGACTTAGTTGAACGGGAAACCGTTGACGCTGAAGAGTTACAACAAATTCTCGAAACCAGCGAACTCAAGTTGGCTGCCGCTTTATCAGCTTAATTACACAACAAGAGAAGGCGCGGCAGAGCCGCTCTTTCTTTTGTCCGATTCTTTTGTCCGATTCTTTTGTTAGAGTGTTTTGCTAGAAAAGGTTTTTGAAAGTGGGCAGTGACCAACCATTACTAGACAAAGTGCCTGCATGAATACGATCTAAAGCGCGTTTGCCTCCCCATCGCTCAACGATTTTGTCATCATAATCATCAGAAATATCCATAACCGCCTTGACTGATGCCTCTAACTCTTTCTTGTCACAGGTAGAGCCAACAATCGAATGTTCAAACAAAATTTCGTTGTCAGCCGATATGCCAAACGCCCCAAAAATCATTTTGACATTTTCCTCCAACAGATATCTCAACAAATCAGAGCGAATTTCAGCCCCAACCACCACATAAGATCGCACGTTGATCACTGCATCATCGTCATGCCAAGGATAAATCAGCACTTCCACCAATGCTGAACCCACAAAAATACCTAGCCCAGGAAAGTCTTGGCGGGCGCAGGGGCATTTACCAAATATTTGCTGCATCCAAGTTACTATTTTCTCGTAACAAGCTTCTTGAGCGCTAGTTTGAAATTGCAAGGTACTTTCCTCCGTGAAAATACAGCTTTGGTTGATAGATATTAAAATCAAGGGATTAGCGCTGCTGTGCATCGCGCCGCTAATTTGATGACTTTTGAGTGGCAATGGAGTAGTTTTAAATAGAATGGCTGACTTTTTCTGATTTGTACGTCAGTCACAACTGTAATATGATATATGGGTATTTAAAAAATTCTAAAGATTTAATCAAAATACACCTTAATACCAATTGCCTTGAGGAGGAAACATAGTTGGCTAGTCGCTTTTTATTCACATCTGAATCAGTCACGGAAGGACATCCTGATAAGATTTGCGATCAAATTTCCGACACGATTCTTGACACTCTATTGGCTCAAGATCCGCGATCGCGTGTTGCTGCTGAGGTTGTAGTAAATACAGGACTGGTCTTAATTACTGGGGAAATTACTACCAAAGCGCAGGTCAATTACGTTGATATTGCGCGTAAAAAAATTACAGAAATTGGTTATGTCAATGCCGACAACGGGTTTTCGGCAAATAGCTGTGCGGTAATCGTGGCACTGGATGAGCAGTCGCCAGACATTGCCCAAGGGGTGAATGTGGCTCTTGAGGCGCGTACAGGTGAAGAAGAAGATGCTGCCCTTGAAGCAGTTGGGGCAGGTGATCAGGGCATTATGTTTGGTTTTGCCTGCGATGAGACCCCAGAGTTTATGCCGATGCCGATCGCCTTGGCACACCGCCTCGCCCGTCAGCTATCTGTCGTCCGCAAAAATGGCACTGTTCCCTATCTGCGTCCCGATGGTAAAACACAGGTGACAGTGGTATACGAGGATAATCGTCCTGTGGCGATCGATACGATCCTGCTCTCGACACAGCATGATGCCATGATCAATGGTGAAACTGAGGAGGCAAAGGTACAGGCAATTATTAAGGCTGACCTATGGAATCATGTGGTATTACCTAGTTTTGCTGACACTGCGGTGAAACCTGACGAACAAACTCGCTATTTGGTGAATCCCACTGGCAAATTTGTAATTGGAGGACCCCAAGGTGACTCTGGTCTGACAGGTCGCAAGATTATTGTCGATACCTATGGCGGCTATGCCCGTCACGGTGGTGGCGCATTTTCTGGCAAAGATCCCACAAAGGTCGATCGCAGTGCTGCCTATGCTGCCCGCTACGCCGCTAAAAATATTGTGGCAGCAGGATTGGCAAGTAAATGTGAATTGCAGATCAGCTACGCCATCGGTGTGGCTCGCCCTACCAGCTTGCATATTGACACCTTCGGTACTGGCAAGGTGGATGATGCAACCCTATTGCGCTTGGTGAAAGATCACTTTGATCTGCGTCCTGCGGCAATTATCAAAAACTTCGATCTGCAAAATTTACCAAGCGATCGCAATGGTCGTTTCTATCAAGATGTTGCCGCCTATGGTCACATGGGACGCAACGATCTAGATTTGCCTTGGGAGCGTTTAGATAAGGTAGAAATCTTACAAAAGAACGCTTAATTATTCTAGAGGGCAGCACTTCGTGCCGCCCTCTTCTCTAAACAAACCATAAAGTAGCGAGTTTAATGTAGTACTTTATGAGCCACAATCATTAATCAACCGTGCGAAATAGAGCAAGATAGATAAGATGGCGAAATTAGGAGTTTTATTATTAAATCTGGGTGGTCCCGACAAGTTGGAGGATGTGCGTCCCTTTCTCTACAACCTCTTTGCCGATCCAGAAATTATTCGCTTACCTTCGCCCCTATTTCAAGCACCCCTAGCTTGGCTGATCTCCACATTAAGAGCCAAGAAATCCCAAGAGAATTACAAAAAAATTGGCGGCGGCTCACCCATTAGGCGGATTACCGAGGCTCAGGCGCAATCTCTAAAACTGCAACTTCAGCAACTGGGACAAGAGGCAAATGTCTATATCGGAATGCGTTACTGGCATCCTTTCACCGAAGAAGCGATCGCCAAAATCAAAAAAGATGCGATCGAAGAATTAGTAATTCTGCCCCTCTATCCGCAGTTTTCCATTAGCACCACAGGCTCTAGTCTGCGTCTTTTAGATCGCCTTTGGCAGCGCGATCCAGAGTTACAGAAAATCAAATATACTGTTGTTCCCTCATGGTACGACAACGCTATCTATTTGCAATCTATGGCGAATTTGATTGCGAAAACCATTGATAAGGTCAAAAACCCGCAAGCTGCCCATGTCTTCTTTAGCGCTCACGGCGTACCTGTTAGCTACATTGAAGAAGCAGGTGATCCCTATCAAAAGGAAATCGAAACCTGTGCGGCGCTAATCATGAAAACCTTGAATCGTACCAATCCTTACAAGCTTGCTTACCAGAGCCGTGTTGGTCCTGTGGAATGGTTGCAACCCTACACAGACAATGCCATTAAGGAATTGGCACAGCAAGGAGTCAAAGAATTAGTGGTCGTGCCGATCAGTTTTGTTTCAGAGCATATCGAAACCCTTGAAGAGATTGATATGGAATACCGCGAGATTGCTGAACACGCAGGTATTGAAACCTTTGCAAGGGTTCCTGCTCCTGATATTGACCCCATTTTTATCCAGTCCCTCGCCGATGTGGTGGTTCATGCTTTGGGCGATCGCCGCATTTCCTTCTCAGAAACAATCCAACCGCAAAAGAATACAAAGCTCTATCCTCAAGAGCGTTGGGAATGGGGAATGACCCAATCGGCGGAAGTTTGGAATGGACGTTTAGCGATGTTAGGTTTTTTGATCTTGCTATTGGAGTTATGGCTGGGCAGAGGTCAGATTTTAAATTAACGTGGGCAAAGTAAAAATCTTGATAAGAATGAGTCCGTAGGCATTTACAGCAATTTTTGAAAAACAGTTGCATTGCCGATATTTTATTGATATTCACATGAAAAAGTTTTTAGTTGTTTTGGCTATTGGTTGGCTTGGTTGGCTTGGTTGGCAAGTATATACTAAATCTCAGAGTTCGCGCTCTCCTATTATTAAAACCCAAGCAGTCAAAGGTTTAATGAATAGTCCAAGTCCTGAGAAAAAAACTGTTTCATCTCCATTATTCAAATGTGATGGTAGAACTTTCTGCTCACAAATGAAATCATGCGAGGAAGCAACCTTTTTCTTGAAAAACTGTCCAAACGTTAAAATGGACGGCAATAATGACGGAATCCCCTGCGAAAAACAGTGGTGTAAATAGTAGTTTTGATTTTGGTTTTGATGTTTATGCTGATTCTGTGGATAGATTCGATGACAGTATTTTTACCCTACAGCAATCTATCTCCTAAAAGCCTGTTGGAGAAGTCTAGACATTAAGGCGATGGCAATAATCATTGCCATAGAAAACAGAAGTGTTAGCTTGTTTTTATAGAATATTTAATGTTGATGAATATTCTGTAAAAATGAGCTAGCTAAGCAATTAGCTTCACCATGACTTGAAGATCACTACCTTGATTATTAGTCTGTTTTTCTCATTAGTTTTACTTATAACCGTAAACCCAGATGAGCCTAAATTCGTTACCCAAACAGTTAATGAAATGTCTCTATTCTTTACAATTTCTAATTCGCAAAAATGAAATTTCTTTTTCTTTTTCTTTTTCTTGGCTTCATTAATGTTAAGAAATATATTTCTACAACAAAATAATGTTATCAAAAAAATGGGTTTAAAACCCCGTGCTTCCAGCACGGCTTTACTTAATCTATGCTACAGTATACAGTATAAGATTTTACAAATCTATGCTAGTACT
>NZ_JACJPY010000137.1 GCF_014696345.1 Pseudanabaena cinerea FACHB-1277 | reverse complement strand
ATCGTTAAGTACAAGTTTTTGTAAATAACTTTGATAGAGGCGATCGCGCTCTGTCGCATCAGGCAATTTTGCCAAATCATTGCGCCTAGCCTTTTGCTGCATCATCCGCAGTTTTAAATTGCGATCGCGCCGTTCTTGACGCTCCGCCTCCGACTCAGGACGCTTGCGGACATACTTACCCGCAAAATAGCCGCCATTGGTTTCACCCAAATATTTCCAATCCACCAAACCAACATCACTGGGATGGGTCATGCAGAGGACAAAATCTTGATTATCCGAAGCAATTCGACATTTACCCTTGATGTCATCGCAGATAGGGCAAGGGCTATGGGACTTAGTAGGTGAAAACTTACGAGCAGAATACTGACTATTTAAAGAGGTCATTAATTTTGACCTCCAACAAGCCGAAACAAGGAAACCGATCTCACGATCTCCTGCAACACATCTAGTGACTTTAAAAACATCTAAGTTGTCCTGATTGTAAGGGTTGTAGGGACTTCAACCAGGAAACAGACAGACTTTTTGAGTTCAGTTCAATAATAAATTATTGGTTCTCGCAAAGAAATTTTAAAAATTTCCATTAAAAACTGTTGCTAAACTGATATCTTGCGTTAAGATATAGAAAAGCATTGAACAAAATTGCCCGCTAAAGCAACCTCTGTCCATTCCTGGATATTAAATTTAATAAAACCTTCAGGTTATCAAAGAGCTAGTGGTTCCAAGCACTGGCTTTTTTGGTATCTGAAGGGGAAAACGAATTAGTTAATCTCCTCTAGATAAAAATGGTGATTAAATCATACAGTGATTTACTTAGATTTGATCCACCCAAAATTAAAAAAGATCAAAATATTGTAGATATGCACCTAAATCCATGCGCTTTGAGATCCAGTTATTGACAATCGCTGATCGGTTGGTTATCTAGGGTACACTTTGGATTAATTTCATGACTAACTCTTGAAAGCCGCCAAACTCTGAGGCTTGAGTTAGATATTTGGGGAAGTGCTGCATCTGCTGTTGATAGTGACGTATATTTGCCACACCAACTGAAATCGGAAATTTGGCATGGTTAAACATGGCTTCATCATTGGGGCTATCACCAATTGTTAAGATATACTGACATCTTATTTCGGGGAAGTGATTTTATTGATCTGACCGTCAGCTTGCAAGAATATGCCACCATTCTCAGCGATCGCTCCTGCAATGGGTAAATAATTCACCAAGGCACTAACCCAACCTGCGGAGCGTCCTGTTACCAAGAGGACTTTAATTCCAGAGGATTGTAAATCTTGCAGTGTGGAGATGAAATTGGAGGAAAACTTTCCATTTTGGGTAAGTGTGCCATCAACATCGGAAGCAATGAGATGAATGTCAGACAAGTTGATGTTATTGAGAGAAAATAAATGCATAGTGTCTTGAATCTAGGCTTTTGTATGAATGAACGGGGAGATCACGAACGCAATAAAGCGATAAATCCTGCTTGCTCAAAATGTTTATCGTATGCCAATGCTTCTAGGATATTCTGTTGTTGCATGATGCAGAATGAGGAGCAGTCGGTGTGGCTCCATGCTTGATCGGGGCGTTGTTTGTAGAGAATTAGGGATTCTTGAAAATTACTAGCGGTTTGAGGAATAATTTTAATTGCGGGATTCTCTTGTAGGCTTTCAACGAAGTTTGCGGCGGCGTATCTCAGAAAGTTGCCACGTTTAGAAAAGTGATTTAGGATTTCTGTAAGCACCATTTCACTGGTGACAATTTGTACTTGAGTTAATGTGATGCTTAGATTTATGGCTTTGGAGTGAAGTATGTCTTGGGGATCGAGTAGGGCGATCCAGTATCCAGTGTCAGCAAAAACTGTTTTCATTCTTCAACCTTTGGAGAGCCATAGAGATAATGATCGTGGTTGATTGAGCCATCATGAGGGAGTTTGTCCCATTCTTCGGGGGGAACTTGAGCTTGAATTTCTTTAACGCGCTCTAATAGGTCGAGAATTCCGTTTGTTTTTGTTTCAGTCGCTTTATTGTTAACTTTGGCTTGCTGGCGTTGTTTGAGAAATAGGCAAAAGTCAAGGATTTCTTCAACTAATGAGTCGGAGGCTTGTTCGAGTTCTTGGCTAAGTTGCTCTCTAACTGTCATTTGTATATTCTCCTATTGTCACGCTCAATAATCTCTAGCTTAACTTACGAAAACACAAAGTCTAATGATAAAGGCATACCAAAGACTCACTTGATACTGTCTTTTAAGCTTCAGGAGTATTTTTTGCTGTGAGGCTAGTGCTTTTAGGTGGCTTATTAGCTTTTTTATCCTTGCTGGTGGGCGGATTAAGCTCATTGACTACTTTTTGACTTTCATCTGGGATATCAACTACTTTTTCGGTGGGAGCTTTGCCGTAGTCGAGGACTTGGGCATAGCGAACTACAGTTAAACGGATTTGTTTACCATCTTTGCCAAGAAAGCTAACCTCATCAAGTGTGCCTGTAATTGTGGGATTCCAGCCTTTGTCTAGGATATTTACACAATTGACGGCTTGCTTGCCCCACACTTCCGCGTGAATTTTGAGAGGCTCAAGCTCTTTCACTTCTTTGTCTTCAGCATTTTTACGGCGATTGACATAGAGGACTAGGTTACATACGACTGTTCCTGTTTCTTCAAATTGTTTGAGTTCAGGTTTTGCCGCCAGATATCCACATATGTGTGCAGTTGCCCAAGTCATTTATGTAACCTCAATCTCAAAATTTGGTTGATTTGCAGGATAGTTAATATTCTAAAATATTAATGTCTTTTGAGTGTATTAAAGTTACGCGATCGCAAATGGGTAAACGTAAAGCCCTACTTTCTCTAAAACTTCAGAGTTTTTCGGATCGGGACAAAGTTTGGGAAAAGCATAAGGTAAATGGTGAATTGGTGGCTACACATTATGCTGATAGCCAATTTGCCGATTATTCACGCAGGATCGCGCTTTGTGGGGAGTCTCTAGACTTTGAACTGGTTAATGATCAGCTTAAATTAAAAAATACTTGGTTTTGTCGGGTGCGGCATTGCCCGATCTGTCAGTGGCGGCGATCGCTAAAGTGGAAGGCTAAGGCTTATGCAATGATGCCGAAGTTAGTAGAAGATTTTCCGAAGGCGCGATGGCTATTTGTGACGCTAACGGTGAAGAATTGCGCGATCGCTGATTTACGAGAGACGATAACTTGGATGCATGAAGGATTTAAGCGGATGTCTAAGTTAAAAGCTTTTCCTGCAACGGGTTGGATTAAGGCGACTGAGGTAACGATGGGGCAAGATGGTTTGGCTCATCCCCATTTTCATTGTTTGCTGATGGTGTCACCGTCTTATTTTTCAGGTGCTTACTATTTGTCAAAGGAAAGGTGGGGCAGTATGTGGCAACAGTCGCTAAGGGCTGATTATGCGCCAATTATTGACATTCGGGCAGTGCAGAAGGGGGATGATTTGGCGGAGTTAATTCCCGAAATTTTAAAGTATCAAACTAAGGAATCGGATCTGACTGCGGATCGGGAGTGGTTGCTGGAGTTGACGCAACAGTTGCACAAAACAAGGGCGATCGCGATCGGTGGTGTGTTGCGGGATTATATGCGAGAATTAGCTAATGAGCCTGAAGACTTAACTGATGAGGTGACGGGAGAGCAAGGCGAAGAGAATGTTTTGACGTTTTCATGGCATGGGGATGAAAAACATTACATTCTTGAATACTAAGGAGTAAAAGTCGGCTATTAACCAGGAGGCATCCTACTAATCGGGCAATGCAAAATAGTATTGCCAGTAGCGCCCAGACCCTGAACGGTCAGCCATACAATCCTGTTTTTCAATTCAAGTTTCAAATCAAGCATACCAAGACCTTTCGGGTCGATTAAAGTCAAATCGATTGAATTGAGATTACAGTCTAACTTAGTCCCAATAACATTAGTCGAGGCTGAATCATGCAATCTGCCAATAAAAGTAGACATTGTTTAGTTCATCAAAAACGTTATCCCATAGCGTAGCGCTAACTGGGATTGTTGGGACTAAGTTCGCAAAGGAAAGGCTGCTTTAGAGCTAAACAGCCTCCCTTTTCACAAAGCGAAGCTAAGAAAGTTAAGCCACTTACAAACGAAGCAGAGAATGTCTCGCCGCCCCGCCAATTAAGGCTAGGGCGATCTATTTCGGAAAACATCAAAATACATAAACATAACTTGTCATCCATCAGAATTAAGGTAAATCATATTCATCTACTAGCGTAGCGTCCTTATTTGGGCATGCGACAACTAGACTTGATACAAGCTCAAATAAAGGGCGGACTAAGAACGGTATAATCTTGGATAAGGTCAATCAACACAAATTTTCCTGAATATGGCAACTTTTTCTTACAAAGACAGAAATTACACTGCAAGCTTTTCTGTAAATGCTAATAATCAACAGATTTTAGTTATTACTAATCCAGAAAAAGTGGAACTCCATATCAAAAATGGCAATCGCAAAGCAACTAGGAAAGACCTGCAAGGAAATAATCGAGAAATTGACTTAGAAGAGCCACAGCGCAAAGATTTTTATGATGGACTTATCGAAGAAGCTCGAAAGGTTGCCGAAAAAGAAGAAAATGATCGCAATGCAGAAAGTGTTTTTAATCAACAAGTTGACACAGAGTATGCGGGACAAGTACAAGATTTTAATAAAACCCTAAACATTGCCGTTGTTGGGAACGTTAGCTCTGGTAAAAGCTCCCTAATCAACGCTATATTAATGCGTAAGCGCGAAGACGCTGTTGCTGATGTCGGCGCTACATCTGGCGTGACAACAGAACTAAATATACTGCGGCTTAATGATGAACGAGTAAGGCTAATAGATTCCCCTGGACTTGGAGATATACGAAAAGAGAATAGTGCTGTCACCAAAGAATTTCTTAAACATATTGATATCGGAATCTTGGTAGTCACTGGTTCAGCTGACGCTTCTCAAAAACAGTATTTTGATGATTTGAGAGCAAATTGTACTCGCGTATTTTTAGTTTTGAATAAATGCGATCAATGGGATAATTACAGACCTCAAGCATTAGAAGACGTAAAAGAACAATGGAAACAATGCTTGGGAGTCGATAAAATCTATGCAGTGTGCGCGTTAGGCTATGATAAACAATTGCCTGATGACTTCCCTCTTGATATTAGAGGAGTAAATGAACTTAGGGAGGATGTAGATGTTTTTTTGGACTCAGAAGGAAAAAAGCTTCTATTCGCCCGACACATGGGCGATAAAAAACCTTATGCAAAAGGAATTATAATCGCTGCTGTATCTGCTGTTGGCATTCAAGCTATATTCCCTGGTAGAGCCGCTTTTATTACCGCTACACAGGTAGGCGCAATTGTTTCACTTTACTATCTTTACACAGGCAACATCTTATCTAAAGGGACTGCTTTAGCTTTATTACCTGTATTTATAGGTCAATCAGTTGCAACCAACCTTTTCCTTTGGGTTTCATCCATATTACCACCAACAGGAGTAGTAGAAGTTTCTGCTGCCATTACAGCAACTTCGATCACATACGCTATGTTAGCTGCTGTTGATTTTGTTCTCTTCAGTGGATTAGACCTTACAGAGAAAGATATTTTAAAGAATAAATATAATGAATATAAAAATTTATTAGGCTCTATCCTAAGACGATTAGGAATGACTGATGTCAGAAATCTAGGTTCTTTAAATTTCAAAGACATTATTGATGGATTGTTCTAATTAAATATGCGACATCCACTGACCGATGAAATTATGAACGAATTGCGCGATAGAGACATACAGCCAAATGGATAAAGTATTTACAAATGGATATTTGGAGAAACCAATGCTAGAAACCACTAAAGAAGCTATTAAAAGAGACATTGATCGCCTTAACGAGCAGCAACTAAAACAAATTGCTGACTTCATCGCGTTCATCAAATTCCAGACAAGATTTAGTCAACCAACAACAGATATTAGTCAATTTGCCAACCTCTATCAAGAATTTGCCGAAGAAGATCGACAACTAGCCGAAACAGGAATTTCTGAGTATGCCTCACTCCTAAATAGCGAGGACACACAATGAAAGTAGAACGCGGTGAAATTTGGTTAGCAAATCTCGACCCAACTCAAGGAGCAGAACAAGCTGGCACTCGTCCAATTATCATTTTCCAAGAAAACACAGTTTCCAAATTCACCAGCACCATTATCACAATTCCCCTCACAACAAACTTACGCCGCGCAGCCTTACCAACTTGCTTTCTAATTTCTAATGGACAAGGTGGACTAAATCAAGACTCAGTTGCACTCTGTCATCAGCTTCGAGTACTTGACAAAACTCGATTAATTAAACGAATAGGACAATTAGACTTTGAAGCGATCGCCAGACTAGAAAGCGTTGTACTGTTTACACTTGGCTATACAGACTGATGAAATCATGAACGAATTGCGCGATCTCCTGATTGACACATATAGCGATCGATTAATAGCGATGATCCTATTTGGTTCACAAGCACGCGGCGATGCAACCCCCGACTCAGATTTTGATGTCTTAATCGTACTCAAAGATCCTGTAAAAACAGGCAAAGAGATAGAAAGGACAGGCTCTGACGGGGCGACAAAAGATATGGGAAGTATGAGTAGATGGGGATTTGAGGATTTAAGATAAAAAAGATAGGTCAAGTCATAGTAAGTATGACCTATCTAG
>NZ_JACJPY010000136.1 GCF_014696345.1 Pseudanabaena cinerea FACHB-1277 | reverse complement strand
CCGAACCAACCGATGTATAGACGGTTGTTGGTGCTGGTGATCCAGTTGCAAAACTGATCCCAGATGGAGGCGCTTTCGCGTCTTTGTACTGCTGTGGTCATTGGTTTATGATTGCGGTTTAGATGTATTTATAATTAGCTTTCGCTATGTCCTTAATGTATCTTTGTCTATGTAGTTTTGTAAAGCACTCACACTCATGATCTGTCTGTGGGGATACCCGATCGCTGTTTTGGCGGTTTACCGTCTCAAGTTGAGCAGATCAACTTGAGCGCGATGAAGGGCGAGATGGCGAAAGTGTGATGGCAAGATTACAAAGAGCGGATTCGTAATGCTCGTGAGAATTATCAATAGCAAGCTACATAATTTAATTTCTCCATTAGCAAGCTTTCTTATTCCCTTCCCAGCCTAACAATAGACATTAAAACCAAATAATTAGCGGTGCAGCGCAAAGCGCCGCACCGCTAATTATTGATTGGGAAGGGAGTAGATTGGGAAATGGTATGTTTCTATGCTCCTCAAATATCAAGATGCGGCACTTTGCGCGGCATTTTGATTCTAGACGAAAATGCTGGTGGCTTTGGCATAATAATGCAAGCGATCTTCTAAACCGTTGAGACCGCCATTGACCCGCCTTGTTACCTGCTCAACCGTGCCACCGCGATCGCACAGAGCATTCATCTCATTATTGTCCCACCAGAAACCAGCACTAGTGAAAGGATATTTGGCTGCCACGTAGCCCACTCCCTCCATTACCCTAGGATCATTGATCGCCTTGCTAAAGTCTTGATAGTTGGCTCTACCCGTAAGCTGAATTACACCTGCCCCCTTATACTTGGGACCATCTCCTGGGTTGACGTTGCCCAAATCATCGCGAAACTCATAATCTGAGCCATCGGCAATCTCTTGGGTATAGACCAACCCCCCAGACTCATGGGCAATCTGACTTAAAAAATGGCGCAATCTTGGCGGTGTATTAATCTTGTAACGATTGAGGCAAGCATTTAAATCTTGAAGCTGCACATCACTAATGGAGTTACCAAATAACTTTTCTGCCTGCTGCTTGCTGACAATTTGCTTGACAACATCCAAACCTTCCCAGTGGGGCGGAAACACAAAAAAAGTCCCACTACCAGCCGCCAAAATTACTTTGAGATGGCCATTATTTGCAGGCTCTACCTTGTCAAAGCCATAGGTTTTTCCCGCAGGCACATCTATGGTCTCATTAGGTCTCGTCAATTTTGCCGAATCCTCTGGGCGTACTTTCAGTTTAGTCGCCACCTTTGCCTTCATCGTTCCCATATACCACTGCCTCAATTGATACTGATTTCGTTGCCAAAATTATACCTGTTAAATTTGGGCATAGCTAAGATCAGGTCGCAGGTTTCTCGCCCCATTGAGATAAATATGTTTGATTTGGTGCTGCTCAAGGAGGGTATTGACATGAATCAAGACCCTGATACAGCGCTCTAAGCTACCCTCTACCTGCATTTGTTGTAGGTCGAGCAATGGTACATTCTCCCAATGCGATCGCGATCGGGCAATTTTGGCGGGAAAAACCACATTGATGTCAGGGGTTGCCGAGAAGGTGGCACTGACTATTTCACGGGGATCAATATCATTTTGAGCTTCGATTTCCTCCATAAGCTCTAACACAGCCCTTTCTAGGGCTTCGTAAGTATTTGCTTCGACTGTGGTTGCACCACGAATGCCACGTACACGCCAACCCACGTTTTACACCATCCGTACTGTTTAAAATTCTGCTTGTCGATTTTTAGGTATTCAAAAATCTTGTTTGTTAAACATCATATCTAGTCATTTATCCAAATTTTCAAAATAATCTTAAAATTGCAACAAAAAAGCTTGAGATGGGCAGCGCAAAGCTTTGTATATAATTTATTCATATCTCCGCACAGCACCACAAAAACTAGCCTAAATATGCCCGAATTGCCGCCCACTAATCTAAATCTATCGGATATTCCTAATCCTGTATCCAGCCAAATATTTTACGTTTCCCCCCTGATCAGGTTCACGCTTTTGTTGCTATATGTTGCCCTGACTGCCCCTTTGCCATTTTTAAGCAACTTTACCCATGCGGCGGTTCCTGCTTCATGGCTAAGCGCTGGACTGGCGATCGGCTTTGTATTTTTGTATGGGGCATTGAGCGATCGCCTAGTTTTAGATGAAACGGGGATCACGCTAACCTACCCGCGTTGGTTTCCTCGCTTTATTCGTCAAGGCTGGACATTGCCTTGGCAAGAGATCAAGGCTCTAAAGCCCAGAATTACGGGACAGGGGGGGATCGTCTATTATTTTGTCAGCCAAAATTCTGATCGCGCCTATTTACTGCCAATGCGGGTGGTGGGCTTTGCTAGATTGGTTAAACAGATTGAGGAGCGCACAGGGATCGATACAAAGGATGTGCGGCCTCTAGCACAGCCTTGGATGTACTTAATTTTATTGGTATTTACGCTGCTGTTGCTGTTGGTGGATGCTTGGACTATCTTCACGGCGATCAATTTGTCATAGAAACTCGCAAGCGCTCAGATAAAATGAAAGATTAAGCTCAAGGATTTAGATTAATGCAAGTGAATACAGCGCCAGTGACCATAGCGCCCACAAGTATAGATAGTGTAGATAGTGAGATAGGGATGGAGGTCGATCGCCGCCGCAATTTTGCGATCATTTCTCACCCCGACGCAGGTAAAACTACGCTTACCGAAAAGTTGTTGCTATACGGCGGTGCGATCCAAGAGGCAGGGGCGGTCAAGGCAAAGAGGGCGCAACGCAGTGCCACCTCGGACTGGATGGAAATGGAGCAGCAGCGCGGGATCTCGATCACTTCGACGGTGATGCAGTTTGAATATCAAAGGCATTTGGTAAATTTACTCGATACCCCTGGACACCAAGATTTTAGTGAAGATACCTATCGCACCCTTGCCGCCGCCGATAATGCGGTGATGTTAATCGATGCGGCTAAGGGCTTAGAAACGCAAACCCGCAAATTATTTGAGGTCTGTCGGATGCGATCGCTGCCGATTTTTACCTTCATCAATAAGCTTGATCGCCCCAGTATGAGTCCCTTAGAACTGATCGATGAGATCGAGCAGGAGTTAGGACTAACCACCTATGTGGTCAACTGGCCCATTGGCACGGGCGATCAATTTCAAGGGCTGTACGATCGCCGCCAGCAACGCATCCATCTATTTGAAAGAACGGGATCGCACGGCAGCAAAAAAGCTGCAAACACCATAATTGCCCTCGATCATCCTGAAATCAAAGACTTAATCGATCCGCATCTTTACCAACAGTTGCTGGAGGATCTCGAACTCCTTGATGGTATCGGCGGTGAGCTAGATCTTGATGCCATCCATCGCGGCAAGGTGACACCCGTATTTTTTGGCAGTGCCATGAATAACTTCGGTGTGGAACTATTTCTTGAGGCATTTCTGGAATATGCCCTCAAACCCACCCCCCACGACAGCGATCGCGGCGCAGTCCAACCCACCGATCCCGAATTTTCAGGCTTTGTCTTTAAGCTGCAAGCGAATATGGACCCCAAACATCGCGATCGCATCGCCTTTTTGCGCGTCTGTTCGGGCAAATTTGAGAAAGATATGGTCGTCACCCATGCGCGGACAGGTAAGCAGATGCGCCTCTCCCGCCCCCAAAAGCTGTTTGCCCAAGACCGCGAAACCGTAGAAACTGCCTATGCTGGCGATGTGGTCGGCTTAAATAACCCTGGTAGTTTCGTGATTGGCGATACGGTCTGTGTGGGGGCAAAACGCCGCTATCCCGATATTCCCTCCTTTTCGCCAGAGCTATTTGCCTATTTACGCAATACTGACCCCAGTAAATACAAGAGCTTCAATAAAGGCGTATCGGAGTTGCAGGAAGAAGGCGCGGTGCAGATTTTGCTATCCACCGACGAGAGCAAGCGCGATCCCGTACTGGCGGCAGTCGGTCAGCTACAGTTTGAAGTGGTACAGTTTCGCCTGAATCAGGAGTATGGCGTAGAGACCTATCTCGATGTGCTGCCCTACTCAGTGGCAAGGTGGGTGGTTGATGGTTGGGAAGCGATCGAGAAAGCAGGCAGGCTATTTAACACCCTCATCGTCAAAGATCGTTGGAGTCAGCCCGTATTGCTATTCAAAAATCAATGGAATCTCGATCAGGTCAAATCCGATCATCCCGATTTAAGACTTAGCCCTATTTCCATTCCCCCTTCAGCCTAGCCATGGCAGTTTTGATATTGCTTACGGCAGCATCAAAACTGCATAAGGGCTACTACTCCTGCTCCCAAAATTTAACACTCAACATTTATTAAACTCTTGCGGCATATTCACATATATGCGTTTAAGTAAATGGGTAAGCAAAGTTGTTAGGCGACTCTTTATCTCCTTTTTGTCTGATTTTCTCAGCGACTCGATCTCCTCTATCAAGTTTTCTAAGTCCACATGGTCAAAATCCCTAGCCTTGAGCTTGGCTACAGTTTCTTCAGTCCATAGCAAAAAATCTGTCTCATATAGAGTCTCGTGAGACTTATGGATTATCGTCTGTGTCATTTTGCTACTGCTCCCTAAATAAAGCCTAACGGACGATATTCAGCATGGAGTTGAGCATTAACGATAATTGCTGTTAATCCCTCCATAATTTTTTGTAATATCTCAATTATCGACTCATCAAACCAATGGGTTTGAGCATGACTGAGGGTAATGATGCCGATCGGCTCAACCCCATAAATTAAGGGCATGGCGATCGCTGAGCCAACCTTGTAGGGCTGATCGGGAAATTGCAACCAGCGATCGTCTTTAGTCGTGTCATAAATCAAACCAATTTGTCGATGACGAAAAGCCCAACCTGCTAAACCTTCATCTAAGACTTTCGTAATTACAGCATCTTTGCGATCGCGGGTGACAGGTCCTCGCGCCAAAATGCCTTCAATAACCACACCATCTTCACCAATTAAGAAAATACTGCCATCATCGCAGTTAGTAAAAGACACGAGCGACTCCAAGATATTCTTGAGTGTGGTTCTAAGGATCAGACCACCACTAATCGACTGCACATAGGAAATTGAGTTTTTGAGCAAAGTCGTTTGCAATTGCAATGCTTTTTGCGCTGATGTTTGCGCTGATGTTTGTGTCAATGGATTATTCACTTGCCAATCGAATACTTGTGTGCTATAAATCTTAGCCTAAATTCCCCAACGAAATGCACCTATGAATGCCACCGTAAATATCGATGCTAGTCCTTCTAATTCGATGACCATGAATGCAGCTAACCTCCATCAGGAAATTAGCTTACTCAAGGCGGAGTTAGACCAAAAAGACTTACTAGTACAACAACTCTCGGAAGAGCTTTTTCGTTTAGTAAAGGGAAATGCCGCTTTTTTACCAAATCCAGAGATACATGGGCAGCACACTGAAGAAATGCGCCTACTTGCCGACAAACTTTCGGGCGTAGAAAAACAATTGATTGCTTCTCAAGCAATTATCCAAGAACGCGATCGCGAGGCAGTTGAGTTACGTCAAACCATTCAAGAAATGAGCGATCGCAATCGGATGTTAGAACAGGTTGTGCAGGAGTTACCGAATATTTACCGAGCCAAGTTTGCCGAGCGCATTGTGCCGATCAAGCAAAAAATTGAGGCTTTGCAAAAGGAAAACCGTCAACTGCACATCGAACTCCAAAGCCTAAGCTTCCGCCTCTCAGGTCGCACCCGCCGCCCCAATACCCAACAAAGGCTAGAGTTGCCAAGGGTAATGCCCGCATAAAATCAATAAGGATATCGTCAATGGCGATATCCTTATTTTTTAGCAAGTTTTTAGCAAAGATTATGACCTTTTCAATTTACGCAGCCTATGCAATGCAAATAAACCACCCACAACCAAAACCCCACCAGTCGCCTCAAACTCAAAAGGCACCGCCTGCACATTCACGACAAATGCGCGATCGTAGCCTGGCTGGGAAGCAAATGATGGATTAGCAACATAGCTATCACCACCAGCATAGCGATCGGTGGGTCCAGTACCTTGTATTGACTGACCGCTTTCAAACAGTGCGTAATAGGTAGTACCTGCATTTAAGATTGGAGACGATGCAAAGTCAAATCTGACGCTTCGTGCGTTTGCATTAACCCCTGAGAAGTCCGTATCAGTGTTACCAGCAACTATGGTCTTAGCACCAGAACTGGCCGCAATGAAGCCAATTCCCGCATTTAAATCAGTCAATGAGGGAATGGTACTGTAAATAAGAACTCTACTGGCACTCGCAGTGGCAGCAGTAGCATTATTATACAAAAACTTAATTGAATTTAAAGTACCACTAACCCCGCCCCCAGGATCACTAAAACTACCTGTAACTTGTACCTGAAAACTCTGTCCTCTTACAACACTGCTTCCAGCATCAACAAGACCTGAAGCGCCGTTATATCCAATCCGAAAGCTAATCGCCTGAGCCTGATGATCATGGCTAGCTAGATCAATACCAATTATGGCGATCGCAAGAGCCGATATGGCTGTGGGTTTCAGGATTGATGAGAGGCTATACATGATGAATATTGCAAGATTTAATGGGTATAGATAGAGAGTTGATCTTGTTACGGGTAGCCCAATAATTTGACTAATAGCAGCATAGATAGAAGTTGTGTTCAACCTGAGGGGGTGACAAAGACATCTAAAACGTAGCCGTGACAAGCTGCATAGCCCTCTTACCTCGTTGATAGTAGGTTAACTTATTGGGAGCTAGTTTCAATA
>NZ_JACJPY010000135.1 GCF_014696345.1 Pseudanabaena cinerea FACHB-1277 | reverse complement strand
CATTTTAAATTTCTTTTCTCTTGCCTGCCAACGCTACTATCTCCTACCTGTGCCTGTTTCTTAATTATTTTTCCCATTCCATTACGAGCGGAATGTGGGTTTATTGTCGCGCCGAAACTGGCTGGGGGAAACTATATCTGTACCCTTGACCCATATGCCTAAATGCTCACTTTGTGCCTTTAGTTCCAATTCGGCGTAACCTTGGCAATCCTTTTCCTGTAAGCGATCATAATGGGCAAGCCCCAAGGATACCATCACCTTATTGGCATTTTGTCCACCAGCTAAAACTTCGGCATTGTAACGCCCAAATTTGTCCTTATTAAAAACCCTGATATAGATTTCCTCATCCTTGAGAATGTTATCAAGCACCTTACGGGCGTGCTGACCTTCATCTTGCAACAACTCAGGCGCGTCAATACAAGCTAAATGTACCTTAGTTTTGATCCCCCGATCCACGAGGGTAATATTATCGCCATCAAATACCCGCACCGCATAGGGGGCTGCCCATACAGGTGCGATCGCCATATTTGCGATACCGAAACCCATACAAATAACGGCAAGCATGGCGCTAAATAAATACTTGGAAAGATATTTGAGGCTTAGCAAAGGGTTGAGCAAAGAGTGGGCAAAAAGAATATATAAATTAATCATACAGCGCTTGACGCTGAATAGATAAGTGTGGGCGGCGCTTCGTGCTGCTTATCCTTACATTCATGTTGCCGCGATCGCGAAGGCTCCCCGACATTGCGCCGCCCCATCGTTGATTTTCAATTCATGGAGAGTAAATTGATCGCCAAGTTTTTCTAATAATGTTTCTAAAAGATGGCGGATATCTTGATCGTTTTGGGCAATGGGCGCAGTCTCAGAGGCGATCGCCTCCAGTAATAGGGGCGATCGCAAGCAACTTTGCAGATCCTCAGCATTAAGATTTACCGCCATCGTCACCTCAATAGCATTCAGCAATCGCAACGGCTCCCCCTTAAGCATTTGGGCAATATTGAGATGGATATTTGCCGCAGTTAACTCAATATGACTAATAGCCAAGCTTTGATATTTCGCCCCTACGCCGATCACCGTTGCTTGAGGAATATCCCCACCCAAAATCTGACGGCTCCGCCCCGCAATTGCGATCTCAATCAGATCAATATGCTCCACCTGCGATCGCAGCCAAAGCTTAACAATAGGAATCAGCACAGAACTAACAACAGACATGACTTAGCAGCTTAAACTTAGAAGCTTAATAATCGGCTCACAATTTTAACATTGCCAAAGGGGAAAATAGCATAGCCATTTTCCCCTTTGGTATAATGTCTGTTAAAAAAACTTATGATCGTCAAAGGTTTAGAACTGCCAAACTGGGAAAATATTAAGCGGGAATGGCGAGATGCCGACCCATTGCTTTTGATATTTCCGATCATTTTGATGACTATTGGTGGTATTGCCATCTATAGCTCAGATTTTAGCAATCAACGGACGGACTGGTGGCAGCATTGGGTTACAGGTGGTGTGGGACTAGCGGTCATGTTTGCGATCGCCCGTCTGCACTATGACCAATTGCGGCAGATCCATTGGTTTCTTTACGGGATTACCATTCTCTCCCTAGTGCTAGTTATGTTTGTTGGCACAACCGCCTTAGGGGCAGAACGCTGGATTTCCATTGGCGGATTTAATATTCAGCCATCAGAATTTGCCAAGGTCAGCATCATTATTAGCCTTGCCGCAGTGATGCACGATCGCCCAATCCAAAGCCCCATTGATGTATTCAAAGTGGCATGGGTAACACTGCCGCCTTGGATCTTGATCTTTCTACAACCCAACTTAGGCACGGCATTAGTATTTGCGGCGATTACCATGGGAATGCTCTATTGGGCAGGGGCGAGTTTGGGCTGGCTAGTGCTGCTATTTTCGCCGATTGTCTCCGCAGTTCTATTTTCGTTGTATCTCCCTGCATGGTTTGTGTGGGTAATACTCATGGGGGTGACAGCTTGGATCTCTCTGCCTTGGTTTCGCATATTTAGTACCGTAATTGCCCTAGCGATCAACTTAATTTCAGGTCAGGCAGGGATTCTGCTCTGGAATATTCTCCATGATTATCAAAAAAGACGCTTACTGCTATTCATTGATCCCAATCAAGACCCGCTAGGTGCTGGCTATCACGTCATTCAATCTAAGATTGCGATCGGCGCGGGCAAACTCTTAGGACAAGGTTGGCTCAAGGGTACGCAAACTCAGTTAAGTTTTATTCCTGAACAGCATACAGATTTTATTTTTTCGGCGATCGGTGAAGAATTTGGATTTGTCGGCTGTATTTGTGTATTACTGCTATTTGTGGGTATTTGCTGGCGTTTGTTAGTGATCGCTGTCAATGCTAGAGACAATTTTGGTTCACTACTGGCGATCGGCGTATTTTCCTTTGTTCTATTCCAAACCTTCGTCAATATTGGCATGAATATCAATGTCGCACCCGTTACAGGCATTCCCTTACCTTGGCTCAGCTATGGGCGTTCGGCGTTATTGGCAAACTGTATGGCGATCGGGCTGGTGGAATCCGTAGCTGCCCATAGACGCACGATTAAGTTTTAATCCCTAAAATTGATGCTGCGGCGCTTCGCGCCGCAGCATCAATTTTAAAACGATTAAGATAAGATTTATTTAGAAGATCAACGCATCCATCTTTACCTCACATTGAACTATGAATCTAAATCGCCGTAAATTGCTATCTTGGCTCGGACTAGGTTGGCTAGCCAGCCTACTGCCTTCCTCCCTAGTTGGTTGCAGTGACGCTACAACCACTTCCCAATCGACTACGACCACTGCTGCTTCTGAAAGTGTTGCTGCCTCTCCTGCGGGTACTTTCAAGTCCGTTGGCAAGCTGTCACAATTAGGTAAAGATCAACCAATTATATCGGGCAAGATTGCGGTATTACGCGATCCCAAAAATGAGGCGGCGGTCTTGGCAGTGAGTACAGTCTGTACTCACAAGGGCTGTGATGTAAAGTGGCAAAAAAGCGCCAGTGCTTTTGTCTGCCCTTGCCATGATGCTAAGTTTGCGGCTGATGGTGCTGTCCTTGGTGGTCCTGCTGATAAGCCTTTGACCAAGTACGCCACCAAAATCGAAAATGGTGAGGTATTCGTTAGGGCATAAGTACAAAAAGGGAACCACAATGTGGTTCCCTTTTTGTTGTGAGATGATAGTTTATCAAGGCTGCGAGTTATCTAAAGACCCTAAAGATATAACCCTAAAGACATATAAAGCAGCGCAGAGCGCTATATCTAGCCTTCTTTGTTGATGAAAGGTAACAAAGCAACTACGCGGGCTTGTTTAATTGCAGTGGTCAAAGCCCTTTGTTGCTTTGCAGTCAAGCCTGTGATGCGGCGAGGAAGAATTTTGCCGCGTTCGGTGATGTACTTACGCAGTAATTCGACATCTTTATAGTCGATTTTGGCAGCAGGCGCGATCGGGGAGAGGCGCTTGCGATAAAAGGAGGAGTTCATTGCCATGATTGGGATTATGCGATTTTGGTTAATGGATTAACAAGATGTTAGAAACTAATTACAAGAAACTAATCACTAGAAACTAATTACTAGAAACTATTTGATTTCTTTGTGAACTGTATGGGAGTTGCAATGGGGGCAGAACTTTTTGAGTTCTAATCGGGCGGTGGTATTACGGCGATTTTTCATGGTTGTATAACGAGATACACCAGGCGATCGCTTATTGGCATTGGTGCGACATTCAGTACACTCCAACGTAATAACCAGACGGACACCTTTGTTTTTAGCCATTTTTTTAGTTGTGATATTACTTAAAAGTGCGATCTACAATTATTACACAAGAGCGCCCATAGTTGTAAAGCCCCGAAAATTGTTTTTGATATTGTTTTTGATAAGTCTATGCTGCCTAGTGAACTGCTCATGCACCGCCGTAATGGTGAAACCTTAATTCCTAAAAGATTGAAGGTAGATAGTCATCATTTGGCGATCGCTGCCGATTTGATCAATATTTTCGAGAATCTGCGTGGGCAAACACAGGGAGAGCTAGATCGACAGTTGCAAGAGCTAGAGGGGGATACCCCAGACTATCGGGTAAAAAGGGGATTAGCGCATATTCTCAAGTCTAGCTTCAGCACCTTTGAAATTGTTAGCCCGATGGAGCCGCAAGAATTACGGCGGTTAGTATTTACGCGATCGGCAACTAAAATTCCTTGTGCAACTGCGACAAGCCAAACCTTAAAGGAGGTTGCCGCCACCCTCTCACAGGATCTTCAGCGTGAAATATTGACCACGCACATTACCGATGGACTTTATGCCGACTTAATGGAAAACCGCATTCTGACTCAGTTTGATCCGCCAACCCCTGAGGCTTTAATCCATCGTTTCAATCTTTCGCAGGTGCAAGGCATCTTCTATCGTGCTAGTCAGATGATTTTGACGGTGCATCGCAATGACCCAGGCGAATACAAATTACTATTCCGCTATCTCAAATTGTTTCAACTCATGGCTTACATTGAGGGCGATCTGGACTATGGCTTTACGATCACTGTCGATGGCGCGGCTAGTTTGTTTGGCAATAGTACCCGCTATGGATTGGCGATCGCTAAGTTATTACCCGCATTACTCCATGTCACCAAATGGAGTTTACAAGCAACACTCATCGAAAAAGATAGTTATTCGCAACTGAAGCGTAAGGGGTTGTTTACCCTCGACTCTAGTTGCGATCTAGTCAGTCACTATCCTGCGGGGAAGCCCTATGACAGTGCGATCGAGTCATCCTTTGCCGAACGTTGGGCTGATTTAAAAACTGAATGGAAGTTGGAAAGGGAAGTGGATTTGATTCCGATTCCTGGCAGTGTGATGATCCCTGATTTTCGCCTAGTGCATCCCGATGGACGCAGTTACCTGTTAGAGATTGTCGGCTATTGGCGACCTGAATATTTACGCAAAAAGTTTTCGCAGGTACGTCAATCCAATTGCGATAATTTGATCTTGGCAATTTCTGAGCGGTTAAATCTGGAAAAAGCTGGGGTGAAAGTTAGTGATACCCCTGCTATGACATTGTGGTTTAAGGATAAGCTGTCACCCAAGGCGGTGTTGCAAATGATTTCACCCTAATGCACACAACCCAGCAAGATTTTTGACCAAGTAGCAATCAGAAATCTTGCTGGACTAATCAAAAACTTAACTCATCCATAACCAGACCTAAACCTTTAGTCGTCACTTCCCCCTGTACTATCAATGGTGAGCTGTGTATCTCATCTCTTGTCCCTTTTTGTCTCTTATCTCATAATGAGACTCTATGCCTAGCAAAGCTTTTCAGGCTTTTTTGCACCAATAAGGAAAATGGGTCTGAGGTAAATTCAACATTCCCTAAAATGAGTCCGCTTAATCCACAATACCAAAACATGAAACAAAGCGTTTTCCAAAAAATTACAGCGTTTGTTGAGAAGTTTAAAGGCGTAGGTGGGCAGATTTAGGATCGCCCATACATGAAAAAACAATAGGCGATCGCCCGTTTGAGCATAGGCTAATTCTGGCTCTCCTTTCTATCAACAATCTTTCTATCAACAATATTTAGAGGCAGTTATAATGGCAAGAATATAGGCAATAAAATCAGCAAATATCATGGCGCAGACATCTTTACCCGCGATTGCCACTAGCGATCGCCCCCAACCCTTTACCCCTGAAACTCCATTTTCCCCTAGCACAAACCCTTGGTCAGCCGACTTTCAGCAGGAAGTCGTTGCTCTGACCACTCGCCTATTCATTCAATTGCGCCGCCGTCCAACGACCTTGATCGCAGGTGTATTGCAACCCTTGATGTGGTTGTTGCTGTTTGGCGCACTATTTAGCGGACTCCCCAAAGGGCTAGTGGGCGAAGACCAAACCTATGTGCAGTTCTTGGCAGCAGGAATTATTGTATTTACCGCCTTTAGTGGCGCTCTCAATTCGGGACTGCCCATGTTGTTCGATCGCGAGTTTGGCTTTCTCAATCGCATTTTGGTTGCGCCTTTGGTATCAAGATTTTCCATTATTGCCGCCTCCGCCATTTTCATCATTACCCTGAGTATGGTGCAAACCTTGGCGATCGTCTCAGTTAGTGGTGTGATGGGGGCAGGCTTGCCCAGTGCTAGCGGTCTGGCATTGATGGCTTTGATCCTCACCCTGCTCATTGTTGATTTTACGATGTTGAGCTTGGGGCTTGCCTTTGCGATGCCAGGACATCAGGAAATGCTTGCCTTCATCTTTTTGGTGAATTTGCCTTTGATGTTTTCGAGTACTGCCCTTGCTCCCCTTAGCTTTATGCCGACATGGTTACAGTGGATTGCCAGCTTAAATCCCCTATCTTGGGCGATCGAGCCGATTCGCTATGTCTATAGTCATAGTGCTTGGGGTTGGGATAGTGTTATTTTCACTGCGCCTTGGGGGACGATGACGATCGCCACAGCCGCGATCGCTTTGTTAGGATTTGGTGCTTTTGTGGCGGTAGCAATTCGCGGTGTATTGCGCCGAGGGGTGGCATGATTGCGGAGGCTGAGCCAAATCCAAATCCAACCACGCCACCACCTTTTGCTGATAATTGGTCATATCTGAAGGCGGAACTGGCATGGCTGGATCGCTTGTTAATGCGATCGCTTGCCAAGCAAAGACAAGATAATCAAGCGGTTGAACGGGTGGCGAAAAATAATGCCGATCGTGCTAGTAGTCATTGGTGGAAGGGCTTTATGGCGATCGATCCATCTAAAGGCGGCAGTGCTGCCCCTAGTCCGCCAACGATCGTACACCCCCTCGGACGCTATGGTGATCGCCTTGAAGCCAGCCGCGCCCAAAATATTCACCTAGCGATTCCCGCCCTTTGTGATTTTCTGAAACTAGGGCATTTCGAGCGGGATTTACTAATTCTCTGCCTTGCTCCCGAAATCAGCCTTGCTGTAAATAATTCGTTGATGGCTAAACAGGTTGAGAAGGGAAGCAAAGATGATTCCAATGACCATTAAGTTCAGCTATCTTGAGCAAGCTTAAAGCT
>NZ_JACJPY010000134.1 GCF_014696345.1 Pseudanabaena cinerea FACHB-1277 | reverse complement strand
ACTGCATTTTCTTGTTACTATTTTTATTCCTCTTTATTCTTCCTATTTCTTCCTTGCTTGTACATAAGTATATTTACTTACCGCAAACTTGGGATGCTCCCATTTTCTTCCCCCTTTTTAAGGGGGATTGAGGGGGATCTCTTAGAGTTTTTGACCTTGGAAACTAATTCTTAAATGGCTTCTAACAGCAAAGCACTGTAATTTGCTCTTAGAACGAGAATGTTGTTCTAACCGTGCCAATGAATAAATTGTTATTGGTGGAGACTTGGTTAGGGTTGGCGATCCAGATCACTCCAGGGGTGATGGAAATATTGTTGGTGACTTGATATTTATAAAAGGCTTCGATATGCCAAACATTATTATTAGCTAAAGGCAATGAAGCCCCTGCATAGGTGCGGATACCCTTGAGAGTTGGCTCAACACCCACCACAATTCCTAATAGATTGCCCTCTTTGCCAAGATTGGGGAAAGCAAAGGAAATGGCATAGTTCCAAATGTCGGCATCACCAAGGCTAAGGAGGCGAGCGGAGGTATAGCCAGCCCAGCCGCCCACGACAAAGTGAGGACTAAAGCTATAGGAAAACTGAGCGCCATAGGAATTGCTGGAAACTGGGGTTGTGGGAATTCCACTAGTCGCATCCGTGGGGATTAATCTCGCTCCAGCAATCAAATTGCCAAGGAAACTACCTGTTGCTTGCCCTGCGCCACCATAGCGAAATCCTGTCTGTCCGCCGCTTGTGCCATTGTAGCCAAGCACATAGGTAAGCCCCGCCTTAAAGCGATCGCTGGGTTGATATACCAACTGTGCCAGAGCCGAATAGTTGCCGCCCGTCAGTCCGCTACCTGTAGCACTAGTGGGCGTATTGGCTGTATTTGCCAAATAGCCAAGATCAAGTTTAAAGTTGTCGCTGATTTTATAGTTAAAGCCAATGCCAGCACCATTGCCATTGATGCCATAGATGGGGTTGCGTTCGCCAAAGCGGGAAATTGCCCCCTTGCCGCCGCCTTGATCATCGAAGTAAGGGTTAAGGGTATCGGCATAGTAAAAATGGTTGCCGCCATTGGCAAAAATGGTCACTCGCGCCCGATCGCCTAGAGGGAAACTGTAATCTAGAGCTTCAAGAAAAACCGAATTATTATTAGTGGCGATCGTGGAATCATCGAAGCCTAAGCGCCCATCGTTAGCAGCGAGGAGACTGGCGGCTCCGATACTGTTATTGAAGGTGAGCAAGGGCTGAGCATTGCCCATTTGTAAACGAGTACGCAGGCGATCGCTGCCTGTAAAACTGGTCAAGAAGTTTAAGCGCACCCGATTTTGGAAAACGATATTTTGCTTACTAGGAGCCGAACCTCCGAAGGGACTCACTAGTGTGTCGCTGCCCGTAGAAACGCCACCAACAGCAAAAATCGCTTCGCCCGATAGCTTGGTTGTGGTGGAAAATTGTTGGGCTTCCAGTTTGCTAGTTTTAGCATCAAGGCTATCCACACGACCGCGCAAAGTGGCGAGTTCGGCAGCAAATTCTTCTTGCAACTTGCTTAAAGTCGCTAAATCCTCTTTGCTAACCTTATCGGTAAGCCCTGCGGCAACGATCTCATTTACTTTATCTAGACAAGCATTCAGCCCTGCGGCAAATTCATAGCGGCTGAGGGCTTGTTGACCGCGAAAGCGGCGATCGGGATAGCCAGAGATGCAGCCATAGCGCTCCACAAGGGACTGCAAAGCCGTAAAAGCCCAGTCCGTTGCCCGTACATCGCTCAATTGGGATACAGCGTTTACCTGTGCAACAGGATCATTTTGCGCGGTTGGTGCTGACTTCAGCGAATTATCAAGCATTTTGTCGAGCGATCGCTGCACATTTTCATCGGCGATCGCAGGTAGAGCGATCGCCAAACTGAGGCATGATAAGCCCAAAGATTGATAGCTGCGGGAAATATTAAACATTTAGCAAAATCCTCATACCAAGATTGATAGAACCTAATCCAGCAATGTCATAGACATTTCTTAACTTCAAAAACCCTACAGCACCCTACAGCACCTTGCCAAGAATTACTAAGCTTTGTTCTTGTTGATCCATTTCAGCAATCTGGGGCAGAAAACCCCACTCCACAAATCCAAAATTGGTAAATAGCTTTCGACTCGGCAGATTATGGGCAAAAATAAAGCCCACTAACCTAGAGATATTTAGATTAGAACATTGCTTAATCGCATAGCTCAACAGCTTTTTGCCCACCCCCTGCTGCTGATAATCGGGATCGACATAGATGCTCACCTCTGCGGTTTTGTGATAGGCAGGGCGACCATAAAACATTTGCAAACTGAGCCAGCCGATCACCTTGCGGTAGCCTTGGGTAGTGGTGATTACCCAGACAGGATAGCGATCGCTATGGGCATGAAACCAAGCGCGGCGACTCTCTACGGATATCGGCTCTAAGTCAGCAGTGGCAAGGCGACTAGGAATCGAAGCATTGTAAATATGAATAATCGTGGGCAAGTCCGACTCTACTGCTAAACGAATGTGCATAGGCTTGTCTCAGGTTTTTGGAGCTTGTATTCTGCCTTATGCCAGTTCACAAAAGTGTAGTCACACTTTTGTGAACTGAAAACCAAACCCAGTATGGTTCTTTAAACTAAGAAATGGCGTAGCCATTTCTTAGTTTGGTATTAGGCAAAATACAAGCATATCGATTATTGCAAAAAGGTAAACTTGCCGCTATTCCCGTCCGCTTCCATTTTAATTTGAGCAACAAAAAACTGCTTCTGAATTATTTCGCCCTCAGGGGTAAAGGCAATTTCCCCAAGGGGTGTTTCATATTTACCGACTAGCAGAGTTTCATTGAGTTGGGTGCGAAGGGTGGCGAGATCGAGGGTATTTAGCTTAGTTTTGGTGTCCAGCGATCGCAAAGCTTCCACAAATACCTGCACCCCTGTAAAGGCTTGGGCGCTAAATTGGGGCGGTTCCTTTTTGTTCTGTTCGACATAGATATCGCGAAAAGCTTTATTGATATCATTTTTTAATTCAGGACTGTAAGCCTGAGCGATAATAATGCCATCACAGAGCGCCTTGCACACGGGCAGAATATTGGAAGTATTTAAACCATTGCCGCCAATAATTAAGCCCTGATAACCTAGTTCGCGCAACTGTTTTACCAAGTTGCCACCATCGGCAGATAGCCCTGAAATGATGATCAAATCAGGCTTGATATTGATGGCATTTGTCACCTGCGATTGGAAGTCGGTATCGGTGGTTTGGAAGGTCTGCACGGTGGCGAGTTCTAAGCCCTTCTGTTTGACCGTTTCTTGAAAAGTACCTGTTTCCGATTTGCTAAAAGCATCATTTTGAGCAAAGAAAACCGCCACTTTTTTGATTTGAGGATTGATTTTCAGCGCTGCCTCGATCGCATTGGGAGCAACGACTGCCACAGGAGCCGATACCCGCGAGATGTATTTGCCGATTTGTGGGATGCCCTTAGCCGTATTCGATGGCGCGATTACGGGTACACCTGCGCGTTCGGCGATCGGGTCAGCACTAAATGCCTGTTGCGATAGGGTTGGGCCAACGATCCCCACCACTTTATCTTGGGCAATGAGTGTATTAAAAGCATTGATCGTGCCTTGCTCATCCCCTGCGGTGTCTTGAAAAATCAAGCGGATTGGTGTGCCATTGACCCCACCTTGTTTATTAAAATATGCCTCGGCAATTTTTGCGCCTGTGACCTGTTCTTGACCTAAGAGCGCCACATTACTAGTTTGTGCCACAGCAATGCCGATGGGAATTGTATTGGGGCTATTGGCAGGGGCGTTAGGAGCGTTACTGGAGTTAGGAGCGCTAGTTTGTCCACAGGCGACCACTAGCAGTCCAGACATCAGAGCAGCGATCGCATAGCCAATAAGTTTCTTAACTGACTTTATATTTATCACTGGTTTTACTTGATTAAATTTTAGATAAGCAGCTAGGCATAAGTAAAGTAAAAACCAAGAGGTTTATTCCGATCACTACGCGAACGGTGCAAAATCTGGTTTTGGGTTTTAACTAAGCCGAACTACTTAATTGCTGTAATCTACATTAATTGAGTCTGGACTAAAGTAGCTTGTAACAAATAAAAGTTCAATACCTGACTCTGTGCAAGCAGTTTCTAGCAAATCGCTAAGTTCTAGTTCCATAGCCCATTTTTGCATATATTCAAAATCTAAGCGATCGCCCTGTAATTTCAAAACCCCCAACACATCGCGCCATTGCCTCTGAGACTCATTTTTAGTCATGCGATACCAAGTCAACTTTTGCAAAATAATATCTTCAGGAGTTGGCAATACCAAACTTTGATCGGGGTTCTGTCTCACAAGTTGCGATCGGCGACGTTGAAATTCGATTTGCGGAAAAGCATTGTTTTTGAGAATAAAAATATCTACTTTTCCCAGAGATTCATTATCAATTAAACTAAATGAACGTTTGTACCTAATTGCATCTCGTACTGCATCTTCGGAAACGTAAAATCTTGGCTGTAAAGATTGCAATAACAGAGCAACTTTTTCCATCTTTATATCAGCCACAATATCTACATCTTCAGTCGCTCGCATTTCTCCCATCAATGTACTTGCAACTGAACCACCAATCAAGTAAGGAATATCTAGCGCATTCAGAATTTCGGCAATATCAAGGGCAAGGGAGATCGGATCGGTAAGCATAAGTATTTGACTGTACTCAGAAATCAGTTGGTAAATAGAGTCAGGGAAATTAGACTTTAGGGTAGCTCTAGCAAATTCATATCTTAGCTTTGATGGACTTGCCTCTGGGTACCTTTGTCTAATCCCAATTAAATTCAAATCTAAGCAGCCTTTTGTCCAATTACTCAATTTATAAGCTTTTTGAGTTAGTGTCAATGATTTCCATAATCCAAATAGATACATCTCTGCATCGATCGCTGTATCGATGGATTGGGTTTTGTATCCTTTAGGAACGCGGCGATCGCCTGTTTTTGTAGTTGCTAATTCGGTCATATATGCTTCACCATTAAATGACGTTTTTCGCGATGGAAGCCGAGTTTTGTATAGAGCGCTTCGGCTTTGTCGTTCCAGAAGTCGACCACCAAAGAGAGCGATCGCATATGCATCTGTTGGCAATAGTTCTCTAACATCTGAAATACCTGTTTGCCGATGCCCTGACCACGATATTCAGATTGAATATACAATTCATCCACTAAGCCGCAACGTCCATGATATTCCATACTAAAAAAGAAGGTGAGTGCCACATATCCAATGGGGCGATCGCGATCGCAGATCAACCAAATTACGCCTAATTGTTCATCACTCAGTAAGGCGTTAAAGGCCTTGATTACATCCTGATCGCAGGTCATTTGTTCAAATTCATAGAATTCATGTACCAAAGCCATCAGTGGATCGATGTCAATAAATTGGGCGATGCGAAAGTTAAGTTCTAAATTATGGTCATTCATTGGCTCGAAGTTGGGTGGACAGTAACTGTAAAATTATTCTCAATCTGCCTTTTTAGGAAAGGAGCATTCCACTGTAATTTCCAGATTGCTTTCGGCTGTGCCTTTGGTGATGTAGGGAATCCCTGCTTCGCCTGCAATTTTGATGCCAAATTTGAGGGTTACTTTGTCGATATTGGCGATATCTGTATTGTTTGCTTTTTTGAAAGCATCGATGGTGCTGAGGGTGTAGTGAGTGAGTGTGGATTTGAGGCGATCAAAGTTCTCTCTAATTTTTTCGGCTTGCGTTGATGTGTCTCCGAATTCGACTAAACCATGTTCTTTGGATGATATGGTGGGGACATCAACGGATTCACTGGATTCGATATAGATGATGGTATTGTCATCAATTTGGAGAGGCGTTAGGCTAGTCATGATTGATTTTGCTATGGTAATGGTTATAGAATAGCAGACATAATTTGTGGAATTTTCAAGCTATGCAGCGTAAGGCGCTTGTGGTTGGAGTAAGTCAGTATAGTAAGTTGCGTAGCCTTGAAAGTTTTTCTAACAATGCTAATGCGATCGCCGATATTTTAGAGCCAACTTTTAAGGTAAAGCGTTTGCCTGAAGCGGTAGAAGGCGATCGCGTATGTGTGGGCAAGGGTAAGGATAAGGGGACTATGCCCTGCGATCGCTTACAGTCCGAAATCAGAGATTTATTTACGGCGACGGATCTGGATACGGTGTTACTTTATTTTTCGGGGCATGGTGTGCGGGGCAGACAGCATTATCCCAAGACATATTTGGCAACCTCTGAGACTGAAGTTTTAGATGATGGTTATCGTAAATCCATTGAGATCGATCTACTCAAGCAATTTTTGCGAGACTGCCCTGCGAGGGAGCAGATTGTTTGGTTAGATTGTTGTTATGGGGGCGATCTCGCAGATTTTCGGGAAATATGCGATCGCAATGATGGCAAAACCAGATTTATAATCACGGCTTCGCGTAGCCAAGATCCTGCTTATCAAGAGATTGCGGGGGAAATGGGTGTATTTACGAGGGTTTTGGTAGAGGCTCTGGCGAGAACTGGTACGATGGCGCGGCGGATTACTTGTGCGGCGATCGAGGACGCGGTACGAGAAAAGTTGCAGAGTTTGCAATATCCGCAAATGCCTCAGTTTTATCGCACACCGAATAAAATTATTGAGTTTTGGGAAAGGAGAGTTATGGCACAGGCTGGGCAAGATGAGGCAAAACCAGATAAATCTGAAATTCCTAATACAAGGATTATCCAGAAAGCATTGGAGAATGTTTCGGCAGGTGGAAATATTAATGTGCAGATTAATCAGACTATCAATAGCACTTTTAGTGCAGTTGATAGAGTTCGCTTAGAAAGGCATAAAGAAGATCTATTTCGACAATTTGATCGAGTAGAAAGCCAATTGAGTCAGTTAGGATCGTCACCATCCGATTCGCTCAAGAATTTTGCTAATCCTTTTCAGCCGCTTAATGGCAGGATTGAGCAATCTGAACAGTTTTTTAATCGAGAGAAGGAGTTACGTGAAATTTTTGATTTTCGCTCATGTGGGTAAATAGGTGAAATGGTAAAATAGGAAAAAAGTTTTGACGCAACAACAGACATAAACATGATCAAGTTTCCCCTAACTGAACTGTTAGACGATCAAGC
>NZ_JACJPY010000133.1 GCF_014696345.1 Pseudanabaena cinerea FACHB-1277 | reverse complement strand
TCCCTGTTAGATTTAGACCTTACTTCGATTAAATTACACCCTAATTTCCACAAGCTTTGCTCTTACGGCTCTATCTCTGACCAATTTTGTCCGTAGTATTGTAATAAATTACGGGCTGAAATCTCAAACCCGTTTCAACGGGTTGATCATAGAAGTATTTTAGTCAGCTAAAGCAGACTTTAGCTTTCGGAATCTATCCCTTATCGCCCATCATTCAAAACCAAAAGAGTCTCGCAATGCGAGACTCTTTTTATTCTTTTTATTAGAAACTAAAAGCTTCCTTATTTAACTTAACCGAGAACCTTGCGAGCAGTTGCCACAACGTTATCAACGGTGAAGCCAAACTTGGCATAACCGATTGGACCTGGAGCCGAAACACCGAAGGTATCCATACCGATCGCCGCGCCTTCAAAACCGACATACTTATGCCAGCCAAAGGTGCTACCAGCTTCAACACTGACGCGCTTTTTGACCGATGCAGGAAGAATAGATTCTTTGTACTCAGCCGACTGCTCGTTGAAGAGTTCTTGACAAGGCATAGAGACAACGCGCACTGCCTTACCTTCTTCTGCAAGGATCGCGGCGGCCTTAGTTGCCAACTCCAGTTCCGAACCTGTGGCAATCAAGATCAACTCAGGATTGGCGGCTTCGACAACCGTATAAGCACCCTTCTTAGCGCCTTCGATGGAAGTACCAGCCAGGTTCTTCACGTTTTGACGGGTGAAAGCGAGGAAACTAGGACGCTTGCGATTGGCGATCGCCACTTGATAAGCCGCAACGGTTTCATTGGCATCCGCAGGACGAATAGTCAAGGAGTTGGGAATCACACGCAAAGAAGCGAGGGTTTCTACAGGTTGGTGGGTGGGACCATCTTCGCCGAGCATTACGGAGTCGTGGGTGAGGATGTACAACACGCCGATCTCTGACAATGCCGAGAGACGCATCGCGCCGCGCATATAGTCTGCAAATACGAGGAAGGTTGCACCGTAAGGAATTGTGCCTCCATGGAGAGACATTCCATTCAGGATTGCACCCATAGCGTGTTCGCGCACACCAAAGCGGAAGTTACGCCCCTCATAAGAGCCATGTTGGAAATCGGCTAGTCCCTTAACATAGGTCATGTTGGAGTGAGCCAAGTCCGCCGATCCACCCAAGAATTCAGGAAGTACAGGGGACAAAGCATTCAAGCAAGCTTCCGAAAGCAGACGGGTTGAAGTTTCCTTTTGAGCAACAGGCTCAAGGGCTTTTTCCCAACCTTCAGGCAATTCACCAGCCATGATCCGCTTAAACTCCGCAGCTTCCGCAGGATAGGCAGCTTCGTAAGCAGCAAAGCGCTCATTCCATTCAGCTTCAGCCTTAGCACCCTTGTCGATCGCTTGACGAAAACGAGCTAGAGCATCGGCAGGAACATCAAAAGGTTCATATTCCCAACCAAGGTTAGCGCGGGTGGCAGCAACTTCATCAGTGCCGAGAGCCGCACCGTGAACGCCCGATGTGCCAGCTTTCTTAGGAGAGCCATAACCGATGGTGGTGGTGACGACCAGCAAGCTAGGCTTGTCAGTGACAGATTTTGCTTCGGCAAGTGCCTTGGCGATCGCCTCCAAATCTTCGTTACCATCGGCAACCTTGACAACGTGCCAACCGTAAGCTTCATAACGCATCGCCACATCTTCGGTGAAGGCTAAGTCGGTGCTGCCATCGATAGAAATGCTGTTGCTGTCATACATCATGATCAGCTTGCCAAGCTTAAGGTGTCCACCCAAGGAAGCAGCTTCAGAAGCAATCCCTTCCATGTTGCAACCGTCACCAAGGATCACATAGGTATAGTGATCAACAATATTGTGACCTGGTTTGTTGAAACGCGCAGCCAAATGTGCTTCAGCGATCGCCAAACCAACGGCATTACCCACACCCTGACCAAGGGGACCTGTGGTAACTTCGACCCCTGCGGTTTCAAAGTTTTCAGGGTGTCCTGGGGTGGGGCTACCCAATTGACGGAAATTTTTGATATCTTCAATGCTTACGCTGTCATAGCCAGTTAGGTGCAGCAAAGAATATTGCAACATACAGCCATGCCCTGCGGACAAGACAAAGCGATCGCGATCGACCCACTTAGGATTTTTAGGATTAAACTTTAAAAACTGATCGAATAGCACAAAAGCCATTGGTGCTGCGCCCATCGGCAGACCGGGATGACCAGATTTAGCTTTTTCGACCGCATCGATCGACAAAAAGCGGATGGAGTTGATGCAGAGTGTCTCAAGGGTTTGAGGTTTCGAGGGTGCAGCGACCATAGTTACAATTGCTTAAAAAATTTTTGTACTCAATCAGGTACATATTTTCCCTCAAAACTGTCCCTCTCGATAACAAATTTTAAATTCTGTTAAATCCTATACCAGATACTTCTATGAATTCTGGGATTGAGCGCAAAATATCTGATCAATTACTCCTGATCAATTACTAAGGTGGGATCATCTATAATTAAATGTGACTGCATCAGGAGAATAAATCTATGGCAGCAATTACGGCGCGTGAACTAGAAATGCAAATGCCCGATGCGCGTAAACTTTTGAGTGATGAGCCTGAGATGGAAAGTTCTTTGCATTATATGCAACTGCTATTGCTAGTAACTTGCCTAGAATGGGCATGGCAAGAGCGGGATGATTTTTTTATTGGGGCAAATCTGACAATTTACTTTAGCCGTCAGCAGTTAAAAAATCATGACTTTCGGGGACCAGACCTGTTTTTAGTTAAAAATACGACCAGAGAGCCGCGCAACTCATGGGTAGTTTGGGAAGAGGATGGGCGATATCCTGATCTGATTATTGAGCTTTTATCTGATTCCACTGCGAATACCGATCGCACCTTAAAGCGAGATTTATATGCAGAAAGGTTTCACACACCCGAATACTTTTATTTCTCACCAGACACATTAGAGTTTGCTGGGTTTAGGTTAGATTTTAATAAGTATCGCCCTATTGTTGCCAACGATCGCGGCTGGCTATGGAGTGAGACTTTAGGGTTTTT
Organism: Pseudanabaena cinerea FACHB-1277; assembly: GCF_014696345.1. Taxonomy (GTDB): domain Bacteria; phylum Cyanobacteriota; class Cyanobacteriia; order Pseudanabaenales; family Pseudanabaenaceae; genus Pseudanabaena; species Pseudanabaena cinerea. Next base: position 4,113 of record NZ_JACJPY010000133.1, on the reverse strand, counting down.
CTTAGGAATTCACAATCGCCAATTGCGATATTTTTCGTTAGAGGGTGCTTTGTTGCCAACTCCCCAAGAAGCGGCTAAAAATGAGATGTTAGCAGCTAATCAAGCGCGGCAAATTGCTGAGCAGGAGCGCCAAACTGCTGAGCAGGCTAAGGCGGAGTTACAGGAACTCAAGACAAAAATGCGATCGCTTGGTATTGACCTGAATGGGAAGTTGTAATACATTGGGTAGCAAATTTTTTAAAAGTACAAACTTATAAACAAGTTATGTTTAATGCTTTAATTTGGGCATCAAACAACCGTTAGTAAAGGGCTACGCTATACCAAAGGGGATATGGATGCGGGTCTTGCAGCCCCCCCTGAAGAGCTTTACCGCTTTCTCGATCAGTGGCACATCGTGGATTATTTGCACGCAATGCCTGATGGAGTCATCAACTTTTCCTATCGCCCTTTACAAATTAGCAGTGCTTTAGGACTAACTGTTTGTTTGCTTTAATTTATTGGTATCCTTGATATTGGCAGTTTTATTGATCGGTGGGGTACAACTTTTTATGGGTCTTTTTGGTGAATATCTGGGGCGTATTTTTGACGAAGTACAACAAAAGTCTTTGTACATAGTTAAGCAACAGCAAAGGTTTGAATCTATGGAAAAAGATTCTGTTTCTTTGACTTTATTGCTAGGAGAGCTAAGATATTGAAAAATAAAATTTTTCTTGTTTTAGGTTGGTTAATCAGCCTAATATTTCTGTACTTTGCTCTTCACGGTTTGAGTTGGTCTTTAGTCATAGCCTCTTTTGCTAAAGTCTCTTTTCTCACTCCTATTTTGATGATAGGAACTTACTGTTTGGGCTTTGTAATAAGAGCCTTGCGTTGGAAATTTCTTCTCCCTCATGGAATACCGATCGCTGACTCTTTAGGAGCAGTGGTTTTAGGCTATGCTGCTAACAATATTTTACCTGCTCGTTTAGGTGAATTGGTTAGAGCGCAGGCGATCGGGCGTAAATGTGAGATTAGCCGTTCTTTAGCTTTAGCTAGTATTTTTGTGGAGAGAATTTTTGATGGTTTAGTTCTGACAGGGCTACTATATTTGGGTATTAGAGGTCAGGATATACCCAATTGGGCTTTATCCGTAGGAGTGCTAGGGCTAAGTATTTTTGGCGGAGCCTTATGCTTAGTTTTAATTTTGGCTTTTACTCGTTCCCTATGGGAAGCAAAAATTAAGGCTTTTCCATCATCTAAACTAAACAACATCCTTGGACAGTTTGCTAAAGGATTTACGCTAATAGGAAGAAATGCTCAACTACCCTTCACCATACTAGGATTAACCATACTTGTTTGGCTAGTTGAATGTATTATGTTTTATATTGCTATTCAATCTTTTGATATCAAAGTTCCAACCACAGCCCCCCTATTTGTGATGGGATTGATAAACTTAGGGATTTTAGTTCCTGCTGCTCCTGGATATTTAGGGGCTTTCCAGTACTTCGGCGTTCTAGCATTAAGCCCTTGGCAAGTAAATTCAGCCGATGCTTTAGCCAGCGTGATACTGATTCATGCTTGCCAGTATTTACCAATTACACTATGGGGAGCATTTTATCTTAGGTACTTCGGTTTTTCTTCTATAGAGAAACTGAGGATCGCAGTGAAATAAGTTAAAAATTTATAACAATTAAGTTAGATCAAAATAAGTTAGATCAAAAGTATTTTACAACGAGAAGATGATGATTTCTAACCGATTGATGTATCTCTCAAAAAAATGCTCAGGACTTACACCCTACAGAGATTTTAAACTTTTAGATCAGACATATTGTTTGGCAGACAATTTTACAAGCATTTTGGTTAGTCAATCAGAAATAGCTTAATGGTATACACAACACATAGTCAAAATAATTGATAATGGCACAGACAAATATTCATTCGTTAAACAATAAGATTGTTACTCTTTCAGTTGTTGTACTTTGTTACCGAGCAGGCGAAAGTATTATTGGGTTTACTAAGGCTCTTCAAGATCATTTGAATAGTTTTGAAACAGATTGGCAGTTGGTTTTGGTTGGTAATTATTTAGTCGGTTCTGATGACAAAACGGGTGACATTATTTTAAAAATGGCTCAACAAGATGACAAAATAAAAACGATTATTAAACCTAAAGAGGGTATGATGGGTTGGGATATGAGAATGGGTATGGAACATGCTGATGGACAATACATTTGTGTAATTGATGGTGATGGGCAGTTTCCGATAGAGAGTATTGGAAAAGCCTATAAACTGATCAGAGAGAACAATGTTGATGTGGTAAAAACTTTTAGAGTACGTCGTTATGACGGTGCTTACAGAAGGTTCATTTCATTTTGCTATAATATAATTTTTAGAATATTATTTCCAAGGTTGAACAGCAAAGATATCAACTCAAAACCTAAAATTATTAGAAGAGAGGCTTTTGATAAGCTTAAACTTTACTCAAATGATTGGTTTATTGATTCTGAAATTATGCTTGAAGTAAGAAGATTAAAACTAAGTTTTATCGAATTTCCTGTTGTCTTTCATCAGATACAGGATAGACGTTCTTTTGTTAAAGTTTCTGCCATCCTTGAGTTTATAAGAAATTTAATCATCTATCGCTTAAGAAAAAACACCTAATTAGAGAAGTCGGAGAAGTCAATGAGTCTGTTAATAGTTGGTGGCGGTGCAACAGGTTTAGCGGCAGCTTATATTGCAGCTAAGAGAGGTGAGCAGGTGACTTTAATAGAATCATCAAATCGCTTGGGTGGCTTGTTAACCACTTTTGAAGTTGGCGGCACTAATCTTGAATGCTTTTATCACCATTTTTTTACCCATGATCGCGAGATTAATTGGCTACTGCATGAACTAAATCTGTCTTCAGATATTCGTTTTGTAGAAACTAAAATGGGGATGTATCGCTATAGAAAAATTCATCCTTTTACAACTGCAAAAGACTTGCTATTGTTTCCGAGATTGAACATTTTCGATAAATTACGATTTGGTTTAACCAGTATCTTTTTATCCAGACAAAAAAACTGGCGAAAATATGAAAACATTTCAACTTTAGATTGGTTTTATAAGTGGGCAGGCAAAGCTGTAACCGATGCTATTTGGAAACCAATGCTAAAAATTAAGTTTGGTCAATACGCTGAAGAAATTCCCTTGACTTGGATGATTGGTAGAATGGCACAGAGAATGAAATCTCGCTCTGGCGGCAAAGAGAAATTGGGATATCTGAGGGGAAGTTTACAGAGATTGGTAGATGCACTAGAAGTGAATCTAGAAAATCTAGGGGTAAAAATAATTAAAAACACCTCAGTAACAGAAATTTTATTACACCAGAATAAAGTGGTGGGTGTAAAAACGCCCAATGGGAACTTTACTGCCAGCAAAACTTTGGTAACAATTCCTACGGTTTATTTGGCTAAAATGATTCCCGAACAATTTGCTGATTATCGCCAACAATTAGAAACAATTGAATATTTTGGTGCTATTTGTGTAGTCATTGTCACCCGCAAAGCTTTGAGTGAAATCTATTGGCTTAATGTTGGCGACCTTGGTTTTGAGTTTGGTGGCATAATTGAGCAAACTAACTTTGTCCCTACAGAAGAATATCAAGGATTACATATCACCTATTTATCTAGATATGCAACTTGGAATGAACCAATTCTTCATAAAAGTGATGCAGAGATTGCCACTATATTCAAAAATCAGTTAATTTCAATATTTCCAGATTTAGAAAAGAAGGGAATTAAAGAAATTAAGGTTTTCCGCACAAAAACTGCTGCTACTGTTTGTGACAAGAATTTTTCTCGTAAGATTCCAGATTATAAAACACCGATCCCAAATCTCTATATTGCTAATATGGCTCACTTATATCCTGATGAAAGAAGCATAAATAATAGTATAAAAATTGCTATGGATGTAGACACTCTTTTGAAAATTGTATAAGATCCATAAAATCTTCAAGTATATAAGCTTACCTTACTTTTCACGGCATCTTTAAAAGGTGGACCAGAATGGGCTTTCAGGTAAAGGGTACAGATGGGGTTAAAGTAGTAAAAAGCAAACAAAAGCAGGCAAGAAAAAATGATGAACTGGTGGGACAAGAATTTT
>NZ_JACJPY010000132.1 GCF_014696345.1 Pseudanabaena cinerea FACHB-1277 | reverse complement strand
TATTTATCATCTTTTTTTTTGCGTATTGGGATGATGATAACCGATATCAAACCTTGGTTATGCTTCAACTTATTGAACTTATGGCTTTAGTATTTACTAATGGATTGAAGTGCAGAAATAAATGTGAAGTTGCCTCTATACCTTTCTTTTATTTCCCGACAAGTCTAATCCACATACATAGCCTTACAATCCTTACATTGCCTTACATAGTTCCTTGCGTAGTCAGGGTTACAGAACTTACCTCTACTACCACAAAAAAGATCAAAGGCTGTAGGGGCAAAGCATTCCCGCAACCATTTACAAATTTACCAATCCCTTAAAATCGGGAATGCTCTGCCCTTAACCTCAAAACGTAGGGGAAAGGTCTTAAAATCGGGAATGCTCTACCCTTAACCTTGAACATTCATTGATCATTCTCAAACCGCAGGGAAAATTTATCGGCAAAAGCGGAGAGGGTTAAGCATTTGCAGAATGATATCTCTGTGATGGGTTTTGAGATTGTGGCGCAAATGCTTAACCCCTACAGGTTTTGTTCATATGTTTGTTTATATTAAATTTTCGGCTAAGATAAAGCTATCTAAATCGCCAGATTGCCTATGTTTTCTCCCAATTTCTTAACTGATTTGGCTCGTAAGTACGAGTTGTCTCCTGAACAAGAGGAAGTATTTTTGCTTTGGTGGGGCGATGGTAAGGGCGATCGCGAGATATCGGAAATATTGCACGTCACGGCTGAGGCGATCCGCAATCGCAAGACTGGAATTTACAAGAAGTTTAGTATTGCGGGTAATGGGGCGAATAAGTCGAATAAGTTGAGGAATTGGTTAGAGGCAGAGGCGAAAAAGCAGAATCCAAAAGCGGAGACTCAACCAACCCTTAAACTAGTGGGAGCCGATCGCCTGACTGATGGCGGTGATGAGCAGAATGTAAAAGCGGAGATTCAGCCAACCGTTAAACAGGTGGGAGCCGATCGCCTGACTGCTGGACATGATATTAACTTAACGATCAATCAAATAATCGGTAATTCGGATCAATCGGCTGAAGCCAAAGATATGCCGAAGTTGAGTATTGAGGATTTGGTGAAACTGGCGCGGGAGAGATGCGCGGATGATATTCGGGAGCGCTGTGGGACGATGCGGGTGTTGGACATGACGCAACCTGTTGATCTGGATCGGATTTATACCGATGTGAATATCATCAAGGATGTGATCGGGCGGCGGCGGATTGGCTATGACGAGGTGATGGAGGTATGTACCCGTGAGCATTTTGATCGCTTTTTAGTGGGGACGATTAAAGAACGGGTGACAGGATTTGCTGCCGTAGAGGAATTTCAAAAGCTGGTGGTGTTGGGTAAACCAGGGGCAGGGAAAACCACGTTTATGAAATATTTGGCGATGTCTTGTCTCGGTGGTAGGTTTCATGGGGAACTTGTGCCGATCTTTGTGACGCTGAAAGCTTATGCGGAAGAGAGAGGACAGCCATCGCTAGAGAATTATATTTTGACGGAATTTGAAAAGCGCAAGGTATCGCAGGATGTAGTGAAAAGTTTGCTAGATGAAGGTAAAGCGCTAATTCTGTTAGATGGATTGGATGAGGTGAAGAAGGAAGATGATCGGCGTGTTAAGCAAGATATCGATCAATTCTCAAGAGATTGGCTAAAAAATCGATTTGCGATTACCTGTCGGATTGCGGCAAGGGAATATCAGTTTGAGAAGTTTACGGAAGTTGAGGTTGCGGATTTTGACGATGGGCAGATTGAAACCTTTGTCAATAACTGGTTTCGGGAGAGGGATGAATCAAAGGCGGAACGGATGCTAGAGAGGTTGAAGGGTAATGAACCTGTCAAGGAATTGGCAAAAAGTCCTTTGTTACTGACGCTGTTGTGTTTGGTATTTGGAGAGCGTAACGACTTCCCGCCGAAGCGATCGGAACTGTATAAGGAAGGTTTGGAAGTATTGATGAAAAAATGGGATGCGAAGCGCAATATTGAACGGGAGATAATTTATCAACATCTTTCGCCGCAAAATAAAGAGGATATGCTGGGACAGATTGCTTTTAATACTTTTGTGAATGGTGAATATTTCTTTCGGCAAGAGGATTTGCAACGTCAGATTAAGGACTATATCTGCAATCTCCCTGAAGCGTCCGCCGATCCTGAGGCGTTGCGGCTGGATAGTGAGGTGGTGCTAAAGGCGATCGAGCATCATCATGGGTTGTTAGTGGAGAGGGCGAGAAATATTTATTCATTTTCCCATTTGACTTTTCAGGAATATTTTGCAGCGAGAGAAATTGAGAGAGAAAGACATTTTGAAACGTTGATGCAGCATATTACCGATCCTCGATGGAAGGAGGTATTTTTATTGACTGCGGAAATGTTGAGGCGATCGGATGATTTTTTGAAGATGATGAAGGATCGCACTGATAGAATGATTGCAAATGATGAGAAGTTGCAATCATTCTTAGAATGGACAGATCAAAAGACAAATTCTGTAGAGGTTACATACAAAGCAGTAACAGTTAGAGCTTTTTACGCATACCTTGAAGTCCTCGACCTCAACCGCGCCACCGACCTCAACCGCGCCACCGACCTCAACCGCGCCATCGACTTCAACCGCGCCATCGACTTCGACTTCGACTTCGACTTCGACCTTGCCCTCGACCTTGCCCTCGACCTTGTCCTCGACCTTGCCCGCGCCATCGACCTTGCCCGCGCCATCGACCTCAACCGCGCCCGCGCCCGCGCCATCGACCTCGACCTCGAACGCGCGTCCGATCTTGGTGATGATGTATTACGACAAGCGCTGCAAGTGTTTAAGTCTCAGTTCCCAACTGAACGAGAGGAGTTCTATCAATGGTGGGACAATCATAGAAAGGAATGGATTGAAGAACTTCGACGGGTATGTATTGGTCGCCGCAATATTGGTCATGATTGGCAATTTGCTACAGAGCAAGTGGAACTTCTCAAAGAATATTACGCAGCCAATCTCCTCCTTGTCGAGTGCATGAACCGCAGCTACGTCAGCAAACAAGTCCGTGAAGAAATCGAATCAACGATGCTTTTACCAAGGAAAAAGTAGAAAGGAAAAAGGAAAAATTATCACCAAATTTTCCCGTAGGGGTTAAGCATTTGCGCCACAATTTTTAAAAACATCACAGACACATCATTCCGCAAATGCTTAACCCTCTTCGCCTTCACCGATCGCTTGTCCCTGCGTTGCGAGGTTTAGTGCAGAACATTCCCAAATAAAGGGAATCGGCAAAATCATAAATCTCTGCGGGAATGCTATGCCCCTACAGGATTTTGGGATTATGATGATATTTCTCTGTGGATAAATTGCGATCGCCATCACCACAACCAATAAACCAATTAGCATCATGCGCTACACATTGCGCGATCGCCATGACGCTATAAAATGTAATGCGAGTTACCTACGAAAAACAAGAAATATGCCCCGCCGTAACGATAGCCCAAAAATTTAGCGTGAATATTGCACTAATTCACTTTTCTAATTGGCGATCGCGACATACTTCTGTGATTAATTCAAATGTAATGTTCCAAGTGCATAATACAGAAATTACTCAAAAGTCGCATTTCTTAGCTTCCTTAGTATCGGGACAGGCTTTTTCTATATCTGATGTTACACCTCTGTTTCCAGATAAGCTAATCTTCTTTATCTTTTTAAATTCACTCAAGGCATACCTCATTTCATCCCATTTGCTAAAGGGAGTATCATTGTCGGAAGAAAGACTCAAATCATTTCTACTGAGATCAAGTATGAGCAAACCCTTAGACTTTTCACTAAGACTCTTTAAACTGTCTATCAATTGTGAATTATATTTAAGCTTATTATCAAAAAGGATAAGTTCTTTAAGTGATTCTAAACCTTCAACACCATTAATATTAGATAGCTGATTTGCACTTACCTTGAGATAAGTGATAGATTTGATTTTATCAATACCCTTTATAGATTTAATTTTGTTTTCGTTAAGAATTAGAGTACGGAGATATGGAAAACATTTTGAATGATCACTAATTGCCTTAATTAACTTATCTTCATCGGGATTACCGTCAACATCACCACCAAGATTATTAGAAGAAAGATCAATTTCTCTAAGATTAAGCTGCTCTTTTTCTATTTCACAGTTTAGATTTATATCAACGTCTTGTAATCTATTGAAACCTAACTTTAGCTTTTTCAAATTCCTAACATTAGATAAATCAAATTTATTTGATCCTAACCCGTTCTCAGATAAATCTAATTCTTGCAGATAAGGTAAATCAATTTTAGTGATATTTTTAATATTGTTTTTTGCCAAATACAGAGATCTCAACGTTTCTTTATTATTAATACTTGACCAAATTTTTTCTGAAGCTCCTAATGTTTCAGCCCATAGTTTTTGAATTTTTGGTAATCTTAAGATTCGTTCTATACTATCATCAGCAGAAAGAAGAGGATTATTACTAATTCTTAATTCTTCAAGGTTTTTCAATGAATTTATAGTTTCAGGAATGTTTTCTATTGCATTATTATCTAACCAAATAACTTTCAAAGATTCCATTAAATTAGAGCGATTATTCAAGAATATATCAATGTTTTTAATAGAATTCCTAGAAAGATATAATTTTTTGATTTTCAACTCTCCTAACTTCTCTATCTTTTCAAGCTTTTCAATATTGTTTTCTGACAAATCTAGCTCATCTATCTCATCTAGCTTAGAATCCTTTAGCAAATTTATAAGATTATCCAACTTTGTATCATCAATTCCTTGACCATCCAAACGTATTGACTTTAAGGAAGAAACATCCTTACAATTTAATTTGTTTTGTTCAATTATTTCCTTAACTAAATCATTTGAGATTTCTTTGTCGCACCAAGAAATTGGCTGGTGAATTGTTGCTTGCGATCCTCTTGGGATAAAATTTGCTGCCGTAGCACCCATAGCAATTATCAGTAAGCCTAAACTCAACCACCATGGAGAAATTGACGGTTTGTTTGAATCTTTAGGTTCAGGGACTGGTGGAACTGGATCTTTTCTTGTTTCAGACTCGATTTCTATGATTGGCTTAGGGAGAGCAAGTTTTTCGATCGCCCAGTCTAATTCTTCTATCCATTTTTTTTGTGATTTATCTTCAGTATCACGATTACAAGTCACTACTCCAAAATTACTAGATTGAGAGAGAAATTTCCTATCTTTAACCACACTTTCTCTATCTCTGATTCCTTTTACAATATCATCTGCACATTCGTAAAGAATTTCTACTAAAGTTTGCGTTCTTGTGATAAAGACAAAAGGGGGAACCTCAAGTTCCGCCTCAGTCTTTTCTTGATTCCCTTGCCATAAATTTGCTCCTATCGGAAAAAATTCATGTCTAATAATTCCCAAACAATCATTTGTTAACTTTTGGATCTGATGCTGTGGCAGCTTTGTATTGTATTTACGTGTGTTAATAAAGTATTCCTCTTTGTAAATATCATATGAGCTCTTAGCAATCTCAGCAAATCGTTTTTGTGTATCATCATTAGCTTTTTCTCTAAATCTTTTCAATCTTAAGCTAATTGATTCAAAAATATGACTCAACTTCACTTTATAAGATTTTGCTAAATATTGCCCCTCATCTGCTAAATATTGCTCCTTGTAAACATTTGCATCAATTTCGTTTTCCAAACAAAGGCGTTCGTAATGCTGAAAAAAATTGAGCCAGCGTGTTATTTCTATTCGTAATTGTTCTGAATCTACTTTTTGATCTTTTGCTTTTTTGTATAGGGTATTTAGAGTAGAAGATTGCTCATAATCATCTTCTAAAGATAGTAAATATGCGTAAGGGAAAAAGTAAGATGACTTTAGGTTTGTGCAAGCATTGGCAAAGAAAAATGTTTGAATCCGCTCAAATTCAGCAGTTAACTCAGTTGCTTCAAACAAAGTTTCTTGATAGAGGTTACCAAAATTGCTCGAACGAATACAGTAGGGTTGCTGTGTCCTATTTTGTCTGGATGCTTCTATGGGTATTTCTGTATATAAAGAGTCATAAAGTGCTTCCATTGACCACGCTTTACCTTGCCTTAAGCAAGCCAGAAACTTGTGGGTGAACAATAGCTCTTTTTTGTCACCATGATCTGCGATCGCTTCCTGTGGTATACCTCCGATGCAGTTTGTGGAAGTAATACAGCAAAACCAAGGAGGAGGGGGAGCAGGATTATCTGGTAGTAATTTAATTAATCCACTATCACAGCAATCAATAATAATGTAGTTTTTTCGTGCTGCCGCTGCATAATCTTTAAGAAGTCCTTGTAAGCGAGTAGAAATGTCAATTAAGTGATGTTCCCGTATAGCTTGCTCAAATGATGCTTGTGATGTAGTTAACCAAAGAACATTATTACGATAAAAACCGTGTCCCAGATAGTACAGCAAAGTAGTATCTTCTACAAAGCTCTCACTGTATAGCTTCCGCATGGCATCTTCAATCACTGATGCTGAGGCAGCATTGCCAATTAAAGAAGTTACTTGAAAGCCTCTAAGCCTAAATTGTCTTTCAACATCACTAGCTTGACTATATACAGCATCAAGATTTGGAATTCTAGGAAAAGATGGATTACCAGGTATGCCAATTACTAATGCTCGTTTTGTCATTAGATTCACTCACCTTTTTTCTTGGATGAATCAGCTTGTCCATTAGTCTTCTTCTTTTCGGCTTGCTCATCAACTTTCTTCTTCGATGCTTTTATTTTCCCATCAATGAGTTCATAAACAATTATCCCTCCCTGAACAAGGTGCTTACCTGCGTTGAGTTTGTCAACAACTTCCTTTTTTACCTGCTCTATCCGTTCTTCGTCAACAATATTGTTTGATTGATCAATAGCAACATCACCAACAACGTTAACAGAAATAATAAGGAGCGAAATTGTTGTTGCAGCACCATGAGCTATTTCTTTAAGTCCTGCCGACCCTTCTGCAAACTCTCTTTCTGGTTTTGTAACCCTACCAATTAAGGAATCCCCATTCTCAAAATACAGGCTTTGCTGTTGTGTAACTATCAGATTGAACAATCCATTTTGGAAGTCCTGTACGCTAAATTGGGTATCGCTAAATATAGCGCTGTCAGCTAACACCTGTATGTCTATAATCATTATTTATTACTCATGTCTGTATCTGATTTTCCTAATTAAAACAGATTTATACTAATAATGTCAAGATAGGTAAGACCATAACAAGGATTAAGTTTTTAAGATGAATTTCATAACTAGTATTGTCAACTGATTAACAGTCGTGTTTAGCATAATCTCGATAAACAACAAGCTAAAAAATAGCCAACAAACCAATTAGCATCATGCGCTACACATTGCGCGATCGCCATGACGCTATAAAATGTAATGCGAGTTACCTACGAAAAACAAGAAATATGCCCCGCCGTAACGA
>NZ_JACJPY010000131.1 GCF_014696345.1 Pseudanabaena cinerea FACHB-1277 | reverse complement strand
CTAGATAGGTCATACTTACTATGACTTGACCTATCTTTTTTATCTTAAATCCTCAAATCCCCATCTACTCATACTTCCCATATCTTTTGTCGCCCCGTCAGAGTCCATCTTCATCAAGATGGTAAGTAAAAGATGTATTGAAATCATCTTCTTTATAGTTTTTATAATCTTCTGCTTTGGCTAATTGTCTCAATTCTTTAATTGACTCTTTGAGACTTACTATAATTTCTGGGATTTCTACACTTTTTCTGTCTAAAGTAATACAAAACTTACGATAAGGTAAATCATCATCCTTAACTACTCCCCTTACCTCAACAACTTCAGAAAGAAGATGAGTTGTCAAAAAGCCTGTGCCAAACTTGCCTGTCTCCTCGGTATTCTCAGGGTTTCTTTCTTTTGTGGATACTTGTTCAATTAAAAAAGTAATATTATCAGTGGAGAAACATCTTCCATTATGTTTAAACAGCAAAATTTTCTCTTGTTGATCTAAATCAACAATTACATCAACACCTTGTCGATTAAGATTTTTAACATCTTTTGCGTTTTGCAATAACTCCCATATCCATCGCTTCCTATCGTTTTCATTGCTGCTATTTCTTAATTTGTCCATTAAATCAAGGATTTTTGTGGCTACAGCTTTTTCATATACTTTTTGCTGTGATTCATTGATCCGAGATTCATAATCCATAACTTTTGATTTTCATTTTTAGATAGAGATTAAGATTAACGTAAAATTTTGGACTACGTCAACGATGCGATAATACTTGAGACTCACTCGAAATAGTCAATTTCACTTAAAGCTTTGTTTTAGGGCAAGTTGGGGTCGGCTTAAATTTAGCATTGACTGAAATCCACTCATTAAAACTTATATAGCTTTCTACCTCTAACCTCATAAAGCTCAAAATTAATCAAGTGACAAATAAACTATATCAGATACCTTTTAGTTTTTATATAACAAAAAAGCAATGTTTATGAGGTTGTATCAAGAGATACATCACTAATTCTTGTAAAAAGTAGGCGGCTTTGAGTCGCAGCAATTTTTTGATTTTTTCTCCCTCATTTACCTTGATAATAGGCGACTTTTGTAGTTCCGCCATCACCACCGCCGCAATAGTAGTAGCATCATCAAAAGACGAAATTTAGCAAACGATACAGCCTATTGAGGCTCTGAATAGTACAGAAAGATTTTTGATTATCGGCACAGAGGGGAATATACCAAACCAAGTTATTGAAGTAAAACCCCCTTAGTGAATAACTGACGTTAAGATATATGAAGCAGTTATTTACAACCATTTACAACCATTCTTTAAAATTTCTTTTTCTCAAGCCGTTAGCCCTTAAATAAATAGCCATTACCCCCAAAACCTATGTCTAGCCTCAGTTTAGAAAATCAACTAACACAGCCATCAGACAACCAACCTAAAACCGCCATAGAGGTTGATACCGCCAATACAGGCAGCGATCGCATCCTTTATGTGCGACTGCCTTGCAACCCCATTTTTCCCATTGGCGTAGTATATCTCGCCGATCACATTCACAAGGTTGCGCCCCATGTGCAGCAAAATATTTTTGATCTCGGCACAGTGCCGCCTCTAGATTTTTATAGCGCTTTAGATCGGGCGATCGATCAATATCAACCCAACTTATTAGTATTTTCTTGGCGTGATATTCAGATCTATGCCCCCGTGGGTGGACGCGGCGGTAATCCTTTGCAAAATGCCTTTGAGTTTTACTATGCCAAAAATCCGCTCAAAAAGTTGCGCGGTGCGGTCAATGGCTTGCGGCTATTCACCTCTTATTACACCGAGCTATGGCGCAACTCACAGCTAATTAGGCGAGGATTGGCAAGGGCGCGACGCTATCAACCCAATGCCAGAGCCGTAATCGGTGGCGGTGCGGTGAGTGTATTTTATGAACAACTGGGAAATATTCTGCCCAAGGGGACGGTTATTTCGGTCGGTGAAGGGGAGTCTCTTTTAGAGCGATTAGTGCAGGGGCGATCGCTAGACAATGAACGTTGCTACATCGCTGGCGAAACCAAACCCCGCGATCGCCTGATCCATGAGCAACCTGCCCCCATCGAAAAAAGCGCCTGCGATTATCCCTATATCGAATCAATTTGGGAAGATTTTAATTACTATTTCCGCGATCGCGATTTTTATATTGGTGTACAGACTAAGCGCGGCTGTCCCCACAACTGCTGTTACTGTATCTACACCGTGATTGAGGGCAAACAGGTTCGCATTAACCCCACCGATGAAGTGATTAAGGAAATGCGTCAACTCTACGATCGCGGCGTGCGGAACTTTTGGTTTACCGATGCTCAGTTTATTCCTGCCAAAAAATTCATTGATGATGCGATCGTCCTTTTAGAAAAAATCAAAGCATCGGGCATGACCGATATCCATTGGGCAGCCTATATTCGCGCCGACAATCTCACGCCTTATCTCTGTCAGTTAATGGTGGAGACAGGCATGAGCTACTTTGAAATTGGTATTACTAGCGGTTCGCAGGAGCTAGTTCGCAAAATGCGTATGGGCTACAACCTCAAGTCTGTTTTGCAGAACTGTCGCGATCTCCGTGCCGCAGGTTTCAATGAATTAGTATCGGTTAATTATTCCTTTAATGTCATTGATGAAACCATCGAAACCGTGCGCCAAACCATCGCCTATCACCGTGAATTGGAAGCAATTTTTGGAGCGGACAAAGTGGAACCCGCCATCTTCTTTATTGGTTTACAACCCCATACCCATTTAGAAGAATATGCGATCAAAAATAACTTTCTCAAACAGGGCTATAACCCCATGAGTATGATGCCTTGGACAGCCAAAAAGCTACTGTGGAATCCTGAGCCAATGGGTTCTTTCTTTGGTGAAGTTTGTCTAGAAGCATGGAATCGCAATGAGGATGATTTTGGTCGGGCGGTAATGGATATTCTCGAAGAGCGGCTTGGACGCGCCCCCCTATCCGAGGCACTATCGGCTCCAATACAGGAATCATCCCAATTAACGAAAGTGTGACAACATTTTTGTTGATTTACTCCCCATGCCAGAGAGAGTTAAAAAAGAAAGCACCGCGCTTGGCACGGTGCTTTCTTTTTTAAAGAAAAAAAGGGCTTAGCCCTTCTGTTCTTTGATGCGTTTAAGCAATAGTCACACTAGCAACCTTGCCACCCATTTTGTTGATGCGTTGCAAGGTGTTGGATAGCTCTTCGTAGGAGACGATATACTCACGGTTGCTGCGACGAACTTTAGGATAGCGAGGGAGGGATACGGCGGCAACTTCAACTCGGTAGAGGCGATCGCCAGTACCAATCGAACGCCCAAAGGCACGGGTTGCCATATTGCCCTTAGCGGCTGGACGGTAAGCCCATCCATCATTACCACCCGAAGCACCCACGATCGCCGAAGTCGTATTTTGAGCAAGCTCTACGGCTAGTCGGGAATTGCTACCTTCAATCTGAGCGCGATCGCTATTGGCATAGCCACGATAGAGGCGGAACATTCTCGTAAATCCTGCCGTGGTATCGCCGACATTATTCTCAAAGCCGCGATAGTAAGGCACAATCGAGTCACCAAAATTAGCCTCATACTCTGCCGAATTGATATAGGAATCAATGTCAGCATCAAAACCCTTGGTTTGGTAGCGATCGAGATGCTCGATAACTTCTGCTTCGCTGTAAGGAGCGCGTCCTAGCAAATGCTTGATATTCAACTCGATCACGCGAGTATGGAAGTTAGGATAGAAAAACTTGGTCTTGTATAGCTCAGACTTTGCGACAGCGCGGACAAATTCACGCACCGTAATTTGTCCATTATTGAGTAAAGATTCAAGCCCAATGAGACGCTCTGAAGCCATGATGTAGTCATTGCCCAACACATGACGATAGACCGCATTGATCACAATTTTGGCATCTTCGGCAGTCCAATTGGGACGCAGCTCGACAACGTTGGCGCTGTTAAAAGCTGTAATTCCCAAACGGGAAGCAGCAGTGGTAATTGCCATAGTTTATTCTCCTTATTCAGTTAAAAATAGTTAAAAACATATTAAAAATTATGGATTTGTTCCACCACCCAAGGCGATGAAACAAATCTTGATTCATTACGCAGGGGAAATTTGAGTAATGCGGCTACCACGCTGATTTAGCCTTTGCAATGTACTGGAAAGTTGGTCGTAGGCAACTAAATATTCACTGACACTGCGGCGCAATTGTGGACGATTGCCAAGGCGATCGCCTTGAATAGTTCTGACCCGATACAACTTGCCGCGATCGTCGCCCGTATTGCCAGCCAAACCTTGACCAAAGTGAGGAGTACGAATGGGATTTGCGGCATTGCGAGCAAGATCCTCGGCTAGCCAAGCAGATTTGTTTTTACCTTGGGCGCGATCGCTATTGGCATAACCGCGATAAAGCTGAAACATCCGATTAAAGCCCACATTCTTCTGTCCAAGATGTGTATCAAAGCCCCGATAATAGGGAACAATTGATTCGCCAAAATTCTCTTGATATTCTTCCGAATCAATATAGGAATTGATCTCTGCCTCATATCCCTTTTCAATGTAGAGATTAACATGGGCAGTAATTTCGGCTTCATCTTGAGGAGCGCGACCCAACAGATGTTTAAAATTCAATTCAATAAAGCGAACTTGAGGAGTGGAAGAAAAGAACTGTTTGCGATATAACTCAGACTGTGCTAAAGCACGAATAAATTCGCGTACAGAAATGTTACCACCAGCCAATCGTGACTCAGCACTAGTGAGGCGCTCAGATGCCATCAGGTGGGCATTGCCGAATACTTGCCGATTTGCCGCAGTAATTACCGCGATGACATCAGCAGCAGTCCAATTGGGATATAGCTCCACAGGAGAGGTATTCACAAAAGGCTCAAATCCTAGCCGACTTGCAGCCATGGAACTTGTCATATTGAATCTCCTTGAAATAAGGTTTTAAAAATTTTTTATTAATAATCGTTGTCATAACTGTCGTCACTTACCGAAAACCCACAGCTATAAATACAGCGCATTAAGGCTTTTAATATTACAGGAAGATTTTTGAAAGTAGCACTCCGCAAAGATTTCAAAGCTCTTTCTGGGTTTTCAGTCAGTGTCAAGGGCTATAAACGATGAAAACGGTAAGGAATCCCCGCAGGGCTTACTTACCGTTTTCGGGGTTTCGTGAATTTGCTTGCAGTTATGGCTTGACTATATAGCCTAACCACAACTGAGAAACCTGGTGATAATTAGTTAAAGAACGAAACGAAACTTAACCTTGGGTAGTACCGCCTGCTCTTCTGCAATTAGCTGATGCAATTAGCTGATGCAATTAGCTAAGGGCATTGATCGCATAGTCAATGTAAGAATTGGCTTCCAAAGCTGAGTCTCCACCCAAACCATGATTGGCTTTGATGTACTTCAAGGCTTCAACATACCAGCTAGGGGATAGATCAAAAGCACGGTTGATTTCGGTCAAACCACTTACGAGGTAGTCATCCATCGGACCAGTGCTGCCTGCAATCAGGCAATATGTAACCATGCGGATATAGTAGCCGATGTCACGAACACACTTGGCTTTGCCGCGAGGGGTGGAAGCGAAGTTATTGCCCTGTTGTTGGGTGGTGTAGGGATATTTTTGGTAAACAGCATTGGCAGCACCTTCGGCGAGGCTAGTGGCTTTAGCGCTCAAGCCTTTAGCAGCGTCAAGACTAGCAGCAGCTGTGCGAAGGCGACCAAAGGCGGCTTGCATTTCGGGAACGCCAAGGTAGCGACCTTGAGAATCGGCGGTAGAAACTGCTTCGGTTAAAGGGGTTTTCATGTTTGGTATACCTCAATAAAGTTAAAGGAAAAAGGAAAAAGAAGAAAGGAAAAAAGTAGATAAGAAAAAGAGAAAAATTGATCTTAAAAACAAACAATTAGCCTACGGCGGCGGCAGCTTTATCGAAGTAACTAGCAACTTCAGACATGATGGCGCTGCAATCTCCACGGGTTACACCGTTAGGATCGTTGGCGATCGCGATCGCGGCTGCCTTCATTTTTTCGATACCAACAGCAACCGATCCACCAGGTACACCCAATGCACCGTAGGTTTCACGCAAACCGTTGAGGCAACGATCTTCTAGGACACTAGCATCGCCTGAGTAGATGGCGTAGGTGACATAGCGAAGGATGATGTCCATATCACGCATACAAGCAGCAATGCGGCGGTGGGTGTATGCATTGCCACCAGGAGCGATCAGTTGAGGTTGATCCTCAAACAAATCACGGGCGGCATTGGTGACGATCGCCGATGAGTTGGCAGTGATGCGATTAACTACATCCAAACGCTTGGTTCCTTCAGCGACCAATTGCTTGAGAGCATCAACTTGAGAATCGGATACAAAAGCGCCACGGGTGTCTGCTTGGGTAACAACTTTAGTAAAAGCATCTAGCATGCTAAAGAATCTCCTTATTTAATAAATTAAAAAAATATATAAATCAAAAACAATTCAAAGCCTTCACGTTACTTTAGAACAGTAATCAGGAAAACTACTCTAAAGTAACGGAAATCCTAAATGTGGACTGTGCTAAGTAATAACCACACTCTTCACAATCTGTTTTCAAGAACCTAAACCGCAATTAAATATACGTCTTTGGGCTTAGTGGCTTCTGAATTAAGATGATTAAAGCAACTAGTTTGTGCAGATTTTGTGCAATTCTTAAATTACTTAATTACTAGGTGGACAAAATCATGCAAATAAATGCAAACCTTGGATATGACTAGGTTTCTCTGGTTCTATACTTAGACGACAATTGTTACGATAACTTTGCATTTGCTCTCATTTCTTAATATTAAAGCAAAAAAAAGGAATGGCAGTGCTAAGTATTGCCATTCCCTTGAGAAATAATTAGCTAGACATAAGTACACTAAAAATCTAGAAAACCATCCTGTCTGCATAACGAGCGGGATGGCTTCTGGTTTTAGGCTTTACTTATGGTGAGCGACTTACTAATAAATTACTAATAAATTACTAATAAATTACTAATAATTCGCTAATAATTTACCAATAACTTTTCACTTTGCCTTAGACAAGATCAAGACTCAAACACAGCAACTCATCACAAGTGCTGTAGTCAAAAAGCTTGATGGTCATATAGCGCTCTGTCCATTCTGTCCCAAAGGACTTTTCAAGAACACGCCTTGTTTTATCATTCTGCTGTTACCTCTCGCAGTAAGAGAGTTGATATCAGAAGTGTTGAATCAGACATGAGGTTATCCCAAAAGTGGACACACTACTCCTGCAAAAAGCGTGATTTCAGCTTAATATCACTATCTTCCTAAACCAATGTACATAACTGATATTCTCACTCATGAATGCTTGTAAATACCTCAGTTTATCTAACATCTTACAGCCAAACTCTTTTGGTATCTCTACTAGCTCTAATAAAACATACGCTATTAAGCAAGTGTAGATTTGGATCGT
>NZ_JACJPY010000130.1 GCF_014696345.1 Pseudanabaena cinerea FACHB-1277 | reverse complement strand
AGATGTGAATGCTGCTAAAAATATTCTTGCCGCAGGGCTTGCGGTTAATGTCTGTGGAGCGACTGTAAGACCCGAACAGAGTAAATCTGTTAAGGCTGGTGCTATGAAGCAGAAACCTAAGTCGTGAGTCTTAGGAATGCCCGTCGCTTCAGCGCGGGGCGGATGTCAAGCCTCGCAACTTAAATCATAGGCGCAATGCTTGCTAGTGATCAAAAATATTTATGGGTTTTATTTATGGGTTTTAAGTCAGGGCAAAGCGCGGTATCTTTAAGGATAATTACAAATCGGAGATAGGTAAACCTGTGCTAGAGGTTCGCAAAATCTGTAAAGCCTATGGAAACAAGCAAGTTTTGCAGGACTTGAGCTTTGCTATCAATGCTGGGGAGGTTTATGGGCTGTTGGGACCCAATGGTGCAGGTAAAACAACGACAATTAGTATTCTCTGCGGTTTGCTGCAAGCCGATCACGGCGAATTAATTTGGCATGATCATCAGGAGCGAGATAGCCGAATCAATCCCCAATTTATCAATTCTCCGCGCCGCAATTTATCTCAATCTAAGTCTTGGCGATCGCTGATTGGGATCGCGCCACAGGAAAATATCTTTTATAAAAATTTAACCTGCGCTGAAAATCTTATATTTTTTGGTAAGCTCTACGGACTCACCGATCGCCTCTCGCGTCAGAGGGCTGTTAATTGTTTGGATCTAGTGGGACTCAGCGATCGCATTGATAGCATTGCCGAAAAGCTCAGTGGCGGAATGCAAAGAAGACTGAGTATGGCGATCGCCCTAGTACATCAGCCCTTATTGGTAATTCTGGACGAACCAACCACAGGGCTAGATATCGAAGCCCGTTATGAAATTTGGGAATTAATTCGTAAATTGTCTAGCCAAGATACCGCCATCTTGCTTACAACCCATATGTTGGAAGAGGCTGAGCGACTCTGCCAACGCATTGGTATCATTAAACAGGGGCAACTGTTGGCGGAGGGTAGTCTGCAAGAGTTGCGTGGCTATGTGCCTGCCCAAGAAATTGCGATCGTACAAACCCCCTGTGAAGATTTGGTGATTGCGAGATCCCTTGAGTTAGGGTTTGCTTACCGTCACTACGGCAAAGACCTCGCCCTATTATTGCCAAGGACAATGGAGTTAAAAGAGATATTGGAATGTTTTGATGGCATTGTGATCGACTCGCTCATGCGTCAACCCGTGCGCCTTGAAAATATCTATATCGAGATCACCCAAACCAAATCCAAATTGAGTCTGCAAAAGGACGACAGCCCTAAAGCTATCTTGCTGATGTAATAATCTCTTGCACCCTAAATACCTTGGGCATGATCAAATACGGTTTTTGTGAAGGCTAATAGGTTGGCTTGCATCTGCGGGCGATCGTTAGATACCACGCGATCTAGCGAAGTGTAATAGGTGGCTGCTAATTTTGGTCGATTACCAGATTTGATCATCCATAGACCATCGGCAAGACTAGCACGAACATCCACCTCAATCTGTGGATTTTGGGGAACCACCAGTTGATCGAAAATGCCATGAAATGCTCTGGCTTTTTCAAACTCATTGCCCTTGATCCAAATTGTCGCCACTAAGTAAGGGCTGACCGCTTGCAAATCGTTATGAGATACTGATCTTGCCGTATAAATATACAAAAGCTGTAACCAAGGCAAAGGATTCATAATTTCTAAGGCACTATAGCCAGTAAGTTTGCTACTTACCCCCAAGTTTTGAAAATAATTGATCGTTGGTAGCCACTCCTTACAAAAATCCTTTGCCATATTGGGATTGATAAATAGCTCGCCCCAAGTGCTATGTTGCCAAGGCTGCATATCCATGAAGTGCATATATTCGGCAAACTCGTGGGCAAGTCGCTCCCGACTTTGGGCAACAATAGTATAGATGTCTTGCCAACAAAAACAGGGCATAGATGCATTATTGTCATCTATGGGCATCAGATAATGCCGCCTTACCTCATCGCGCTCTAACAAATTCTGATCAATCAAACAATAACTATTGCTGATAATCACCACATAGGTCAATTTTGTTTGCGATCGCGCCAAATCCAAGAAAGTTTCCAGCGAATGCTGCCCCATTTCACTATCAAGGCGATGGTCACAGATAATATCAAAATCTTGGCATTCTAACAGCAGGTCAGGCTGAGCATCGGCAGCAATCGATGGGTGACTAGTCGCCCTTATGAATTTGGAGCCAGCCTTCCCCGAACGCTGTACCAAAAAATCCACAAGCTCTTGACCGATGTGAGGCACATTTTCCAATAAATATTCCCAAAAAGCAGCGAAGCGCTGTTTCTTATCTAAACTTGCTGGCAGCAAAAAAATATTACTCATAGCTTGAGTGCTATCTACCCTCATTTGGCTATATTGTATAGGCTATTGGGGGACAGGTGCGTTAAAATGTGACTGAATAATGGTGCTAAAAAAGTTCTGTAACTTCGATCGCATTTATGGTGGAAGTCTTGACTAGTGAATCTCTAACTAAGGTAACGACAGACGATGCAATTGTGGCGCAGAGTTTGGGTAAGACATACCGTACAGGTTTTTGGTTAAATCAAAAAATCAACTCTCTGCAAGATTGCTCACTGACAATTGCTAAGGGCGAAACCTTTGGTGTGCTTGGTCCTAATGGTGCAGGTAAAACCACTTTACTCAAAATTCTGTTGGGTATTATCCAGCCTACAGTAGGAACAGGGCGAATTTTGGGCTATCCCCTCGGCGATCGCGCCGCGAAAAGGGCGATCGGCTATTTACCCGAAAATGCTTACTATTATGACTATCTGACAGGCTGGGAGCTACTCGACTTTATTGGCAATTTATTTGGTGTGCCAACGCCCCTTCGCCGCCAGCGCATTGCCGACCTATTGGATCTGGTGGGGCTGTCACAGTCCGTTGCCCGCAAAAAGCAATTACGGCAATATTCTAAGGGCATGGTGCAGCGCATCGGGGTCGCCCAAGCTCTCATCAATGATCCTGAGGTCGTATTTCTCGATGAGCCAATGTCAGGGCTTGATCCTGTCGGACGTTATCAGGTGCGTGAAATTATTCTGATGCTCAAGGGGCAGGGTAAGACTGTATTTTTCAACAGCCATATTTTGTCGGATGTGGAACTGATCTGCGATCGCATTGGCATTCTCAATAAAGGTGAGTTGATCGCCGTTGGGACACTCAATGAGCTACTTGGTACTGAGCAGTCTTATCAAGTTAGTGGTCACGGAGGCACAGCCGCCGATCTAGAGCCTTGGTTACAGCACCTGATTTTTCAAGGTGATACTTGGCATGGGCAGTTAGCGCAGGATTTGCCAGATTTCTTAAACTTTCTCAATACCATTGGGGCAAAGGCGATCGCGATCGAATTAGCAAGACAAACTCTGGAAGAATTTTTCATTGAGAAAATCAAAGGTTCACGGCACAAAGACTAGTTCCCAAGGCTTTTGATTGGCAATGGTGTTGGCTCGGCTGAAATCTTCTCGTCAGGGCGCTGACTCAGGCAACTGCCCCCCCTTGCGGCATTGCGAAAAGTTTGGATCGCCTCAACTTCATTGATATGTCCACAATAAGGACAGTAAACCCTTTCGCCAATTTGGGGTTCTATATCCGCACGACTCCACCATTTACGACAGCGATCGCAATGAAAGTGGTAGAGAAATTCGAGGGCAACTTTCATAAATCCCAAAATTCTTTTTTCTTTTTAGGCTTTGGTGCGGGTTTGGCAAAAAACTCTTGGTTAGTTTTTTTAGGTATAGATGGCTTAATAGTTTCATCGTCAAAACAAGTCCATGATTGCATGACCCTATGGAAGTCGTCTAAGGAACGATTAGAGGCTTTCTTACGAAAATCTTCCAGACATTGCTCCTTGCCGCAGTCTAAAGCTATTTGAAAGTCCTCAATCCCAATAACGAAATCATCAATTAGCTCTCGCTCATAGGCTCCACGAATTGTATCTATTAATTCTTCTGGATAAAGATCGCAGATTTCCCAGGCTAACTGACTATAAAAGAATGAGTCTTCGGGCGCTGCATCTGCTGAGAAAAATCCAGCAAAGTAAGATAAGGCATCTTCTCTAGTGATAAACCCTTCTAGCACAGCATAGGAGATCGCTGTAATTGCCGCTTCGCGACTATATGCATCAGCATTCTTGTTGGTAATAAGTTCTTTGATTTTTTCAACAGAGCCGCCGCAGGTTCGCAATAAAATTTCGGGCAGATGTTCGACGATGATATCACCAAAAAGATCCTCTGGCAGAGGTTTGGGAAGGCTAACTAAATCAATGATCACCTGTTGGGCTTTAGCTTCTCGCCAATATCCCAACAACATTAAGGCATAGACATGAGCGTAATAACCAGAACCTCCCGTATATTTCGACGGCTCATCTCTAACTTTTTCAAGAAGCGCGATCAAATGGGGAATGATTTCTTCTTTTTGCTCTAAAGCGGCCTCAACTTCTTTGAGCTTATATTCGCCATCAGAAATTTCAAACCCTGCCAAAATTTCTTCTATGTTCATTTTTTTAATTGAGTCAATAATTCCAATAAAACACAAAATAGCTTAGAAAGTCGAAAATCGTGAACTTTAAGAAATTTGGCGATAGGCGGCATAGACACTCTTGACGCTGTACCAATTTAGGAAGATTCTCGCAATTTCGAGAGCGAGTTGGGGCTTGCCTTGATCGACCAGCCATGCTAGCAAAGGACGCAGCGATCGCTCATTGAGCAACCCACCTAACGATAATATGCCCCATAGCAAAACATGAAACCATGTCATCTGGATCATCATCCTGACTTCCCATGTGGGATGCTTTTGATAAAATAAAACTCCCATGCGTCCCCGTTGCGCCTCCACATCGACTAGACGCGGCAACTGCGCGATCGTAAAGGCAGGATGCCAATGATAGCCGATGGCATCAGGGCATTTAATCAACTTCAAGCCCAATTTCTTCAACCTCACGCCTAGTTCGAGATCTTCCCAGCCATATTGACGGAAGCTAATATCAAATTTTCCTGCGGCAATTAACCAATGCTTGGCGATCGCCACATTGCCCGTGGCAAAAAAAGCGGTCGAAATATCCTGAATTGTGAATTTCTCAGATGTGGGATTTTCAAAATTATTGGTATTGATGACGCTCCCATAGGTAAAAGCGCGATCACTGCCCCCTAGAGCCTGCGCGTGAGCTAGAGCCTGC
This sequence comes from Pseudanabaena cinerea FACHB-1277, assembly GCF_014696345.1. Lineage (GTDB taxonomy): Bacteria > Cyanobacteriota > Cyanobacteriia > Pseudanabaenales > Pseudanabaenaceae > Pseudanabaena > Pseudanabaena cinerea. The sequence goes on along the minus strand of NZ_JACJPY010000130.1, from coordinate 2,254 downwards.
GCGTGAGCCGCCAAAAATACAGGTGTCACCACCAAATCACTATCGATAAAAACGATGATTTCCCCCCTTGCCAGATCAATTCCTGTATTTCTAGCGATCGCTGCCCCTTGGTGATCCTGCTGAAACAGGCGCACATGGGGAAAGTTTTGAGTATGGTCATGCAAATATTGCACCGTGCCATCATCAGAACCATCATCTACCAATACAATTTCATAGGGATGTGGAAATTCTTGTTGCTCCAAAGCTTGCAAACATTTTTGCAAAATTGGCAAACGGTTATAAGTTGGAATAACAATTGACCACATATGACTAGCAGTAATCCTTAGCAGCATCTCTCATTATGAAGGTTATCATCCCCAAAATTACCTACGCGATCGCCTATCTATCAATTAAGCTCTTGCTAGGCTATGGGCTACCGCTATCACCAGCTTTTGCTGATGCGCTAACTAATACCAAGATATTGCAAGCCTCTGCCAAGCTAGAAAGTGCAACTCCCAAAGGATCTAGTAATTTTTTATTGCTAGATCTTCAGAGGCATTGGGCGCGATCGCATATTGAAGGATTGCTGTCTCTGGCACATATGCGAGACCTGCTTTTAAACGATGCGGTCAGCCTTTTTCAACCAGATCGCGTCATTAGCCGCGCTGAACTTGCCAAAATTCTGGATGTGGCTTTTGCCAATCGTAACAGTCCCAAGATTAATACCCGTCTCGATCAACCTGCCACCAAAGCCGAAACATTAGTGGCGATCGCCCGTGAATTAAACCTCAATATCAAAGATGCCAAAAAACCTCAGGCATATTTACTGTCAATGTATCGTGATGCGATCGATATTCCCAACTATGCGATCCCCGCGATCGCTACAATTACCCAACAGGGCTTAGCCATCAACTATCCCGATCCGCGCATCCTTGCCCCTAACCAAGCCATTACCAAAAGCGAGTTGGCTGTCTTAATTTACCAAGCCCTCGCCTATCAACAAAAATTACCTGCCCTGCGATCGCCCTACGCAGTCCATCCCACCCGCAAACTATGGGATCGGCAACTAATGCAGGTCACGCGCCTCGAAGTTAGCATCAGTAAACGTAAAGTCACCGCCTTTCATGGTGAAATCCCTCTCAAAACTTATCCCGTTGCGGTCGGTCGGCAAGGCTGGAGTACCCCCATGGGCAGCCATCGGGTCTTGCAAACCATTGAATATCCCGCATGGGAAAATCCTTTCACAGGTGATGTCATTGCCAGCCGCGATCCTGACAACCCCCTAGGCGATCGTTGGATTGGCTTCTGGACAGATGGCAAAAACTGGTCGGGCTTTCATGGCACACCCAACCGCGCCTCTGTTGGTCAAGCTGCCTCCCACGGTTGCATCCGTATGTATAACGAAGACATTCGCGAATTATTTAGCCAAGTGACCACAGCCACAACTGTAAAAGTTACACCTTAAGTACACAAAATAAGTACGCAAAAAATGAAATAATGCTGTCTGTAAACTTTTTTACAATTGCTTAACAATTCAATCAAAATCATGGAACGTACATTTTTAGCAGTTAAGCCCGATGGCGTACAGCGTCAACTAGTCGGCGAAATTATTCGTCGCTACGAAGCCAAAGGCTTTAAGCTAGTCGGTCTCAAGCTAATGCAACCCACCCGCGAACTAGCCGAAAAGCATTATGGCGTTCACAAAGAAAGACCCTTCTTCGCTGGGCTAGTCGAATTTATTACCTCTGGTCCTGTGGTGGCAATGGTATGGGAAGGTGACGGCGTAGTGGCTTCGGCAAGGAAAATTATTGGCGCAACCAACCCACTCACGGCTGAGCCTGGCACTATTCGTGGCGACTATGGCGCAAATATCGGGCGCAACATCATTCATGGTTCCGATGCGATCGAAACCGCCCAAACTGAAATAGCCCTATGGTTCACCCCCGAAGAGCTAGTTACATGGCAACCTAGCATCACTTCTTGGATTTACGAGTAAGTATTTCCGCCATAAAAATCCGCCATAAAAAAAGGAGCGCTAAGCGCTCCTTTTTTTATGGAAGTGTTCGGTAATCTCACCTCTACCGAAAGGAATGTTGACAAAACTTTACAATTTGATATATTTGTATATGTAAGCGAAAGCTTATTAAAAACAAACTTTAAACCAAAATACAAAAATGACCACAGCAGTACAAAGACGCGAAAGCGCCTCCATCTGGGATCAGTTTTGCAATTGGATCACCAGCACCAACAACCGTCTATACATCGGTTGGTTCGG
>NZ_JACJPY010000013.1 GCF_014696345.1 Pseudanabaena cinerea FACHB-1277 | reverse complement strand
TCTGAATTAGAGTCACAATCTCTCTTGGAGAGTTTGCCTCAATGAAATATCAAATTGCCAAGCGCTTCAAAAAAGATTTAGACAAAATCAGCGATCGCAAATTTCTTGCAAAAGTTAGAAAATGTATAGAAGCAATTAGTACTTCTCAAACACTGTCCGAAATTTCAGATCTTGAGCCACTAAAAGGGTTTTCGGGATACTATCGCATTAAATTTGATTATAGCTATCGTATTGGGATTTTTTGGGACGGAGAAGTTATTGAAATTCTCAAAATAGAAAGTCGTGAAGGATTTTACAAGAATTTTCCTTGATCGCCTTTTACATGGCTATCAACTGCCTAATCTTGATGAACCTACAAAGCAATTGCAAGTGCTTGTTAATGAATTAATTGCAATATGGAAGATATAAATCTATAATAAGACTCATATCAGGATTTATAGAAATTCTAATTAAATTTAGAGGTGTACCAAAATGTCTTTGTTCGATATTTTTAGAAAAAAGGAAGTTGTGCATAAAGCTGCTACCGAAATTAAAACAAAGGAGATTGTTCCTACTTCTCAGGACAAGATTGTTCCTACTCCTCAAATAGTTGCTACCATTCACGAAGATTTAAATGGTTTAGTTTGGATTGCAGACGGTGAATCTAAAAACTATGTATCAAAGACAGAGAGCTATAAAAATTTCACTGTCAATGGTGTAAGCTTCACGGTTTCACTAATGGGAAATGATGAACCTAGCCTTATATATACAACAGTAGAAATAGCTGCTCCAGTAGATGAAAGAGAAATAGAAATACCTCCATACTTCCCAACATACTCAGGACTTACTCCAGAACAAAAGTGGATTTATTTAAAACTGTTGTCTAATCCCTACGATACTAATATTGATATCGGTTTTATCTTTATCTTATATTATGGTTTAGAAAGACATCTACTTGAGGGTGATTTTGAATCTGCTTTTAGAGTTATTTTGAAACTAAGGGATGTACATCAGAATAAATCATTTCAATCATACTCAGCAAATGCTCTTGTGCTTGCGAGTATGCTTCATCAAAGATGTGACTTAGCTCTAGAATTTATTGCATCTCTTGATAAAGATTATAAATTTGTATTTTCTGATAATTTATTTTTGATTTGTTACTTTAGCTTTGCAATTCCTCTACAGCCTTCAGATATAATGCGAATGGCAAAGACTTTTGAGCTTACGAAAACAAACTATGTTAAGAACTATCCAGAGATATTTAAAGAGAATTTGTGTTTAGTAATGCAAACGGAAATTGGGTCAACGGATCTAGATATAAATCGTTTTATTTCCAAAACAGAAATAAAAAAAATTAGGACAGAAGAGTTAAAGATATTTGCTAACACATCTATCCTTGATAAAACAATTTCTGTGCCAGTAATCTCAGAAAGTTTTAAGCTAAAGAAGGCTATTAATAACCTACTTGAATTAGCTCATGAAAAGACTAAAGAAAGTCTTGCTAGTATGAGAAAAAGTGGTCAAGACATGAAAGGTCAGCGAGTAAATAAGAAAGCAGAAGGCACGAAAACAAAAAAACCAAAGGCTGCCTCAAATCCAGATTCATCTGAAGTCATAGCTCAACATACAGAAGAAATGCGTGGTTATAGCCAATCGAGATATACTTCATTTCGACAATCATCACTAGCTACGCATTGGCGGTTTTTAGCTATTCCTGATGATCGCTGTTGCGAAATATGTATGAGTCGAAACGGTTGTATTTGGGATATCGATGATAAGGAAAATATTCCTCCATGCCATGAGGGCTGTAGGTGTACAGCAGGTATTTTGCTACCGAAGATAAATCCACGACATAAGGAGATGATAGAAGATCCTTCGATGCAACCACAAAATAGAAATCTTGTACCGTTGCCTGATGGGTGGAGCAATGGGATTGAGAAAAGATAATTATCTATTTAGGACAGGTTTTTACACTATCCTGTAGCAAGCCGTACAAAGTACTTTAGTTGTAAAGTAAAATACCTTCTTGCAAAAAATCATATTCTCTGCACAATAATCTCATTTTCTTATGAATAAATATTTAAAAATTATTGGCTCAATTTCCACGCTTCAGCTACTTATTGCCTGTGGCGCATCATTACCCGATCAGTGCAAACAATTAACAATAATAACCAAAGAATATACCGAAATCAAAGAGCCAATCAGAAGTAAAAACTATGAATTAAGTGCCGATCAGTTGTTTCAGAAATCAAAAAAAATCGAAAAGCTTCAACTATCAGACTCATCACTCAAAGCCTTACAACAAAAGCTTGTTAGCAACTATGATGACTGGGCAAAATCCACACTTTCAGGGGCAGGTATTGCCAAACAGCAAGAGCTATCAGCTAATGATGGAGCATCAACTGACAACCTCAAAAAACAACTCGATATCAGTCATCAGCTATCAGAAAATGGTGAAAAAATCTACAAAGCCCTCCAAGAAAATATAGAACTCACAGCCGAATTAAAAAAAACTTGCCCTAATTCCTAGCCCTATTTCAGTAGTGCGATCGCCGATCTTGTAGGGTGCGTTAATGAAATGTAACGCACCTTGTCGAATGTCCAAAATTTGTGCGTTACGCTGAAGCTAACACACCCTACGTTTAGTTCTGAGTAATGTTGCAAAGACATCAAAGGAATGTCGGTTTCCCTATCCATCGAAGCACTACCCGCATTTCGCAAACCTACAAAATTTAGGGGTATCGGCAAAGATCCCTTGTGGGAAATTGATAGCAGCGTCATTACTGGAGATTTGCAAGCTATCCAAGACAGCCCAACCCACATTAGCATCATGCCAAGAGTTACAATGGCTCTAGAAAAGTACGAGGCAGCATTGGCAAACACCCAAAAATATTGGGAAAGAGTTGATTAGTGAAATACACAAACCATAGGAGTCTATGAAAATGGCATGGATATTTAGTTTGTCGGCAGAATGTGGTTCTGATGAGAACAATGCCCATAAATTTGCTGAACATTTTGAAGGAATATCATGGTTACTATCAAATGGTCGCCAATGCCAATGCCGCACAGATATATTCCAAGACATAGAAGACAATTGGTGGTGTCGAGTTTCACCCAGCAACCTTAGCGAAGTGGGCATAGATAGCCCTGAAAGTGCTTATTTAATGACAGAGCTAGGTATTTTACTCTATCAGTCCCTACGATTTGCTCCCCTATTTCGTTATGCGCTAGTTGGTGTTGAAGTTGACGAATTTAGGACTTACAGTGAGCTTATCGAAGAATCATCCGAGCTATCTATTTCAGGACTAGTTTTAGCAAAAACAATGGAACGACAACTAGGAACATTGCCAGTATTTCGTCCTTTTAGCCCTAGTTATGTTTGGCAGCCCTACGCAGGCGAAGTCTACAATCCGCTCATGACATCCCCAAATCTGAAAAACAAGCTCAATGAACTGTTGGCTGTAAGTTAACCTCACAAGCGAAGACTACATAACACTGCCTTGGAGCGAACAGCCGAGAGATATGCGTGCTGAGTTCAAGGCGATCTCCTACCGCTCAACTAGATCGTTGTATCAATGACTATGACAACTATACAATTAATTAATCATAACGAAACCAAGACAAACAATCACAGGGCGATCGCAATATGCTTGACGAAACAAGGCAATCTATCTATGAAAAGCAGGTAAAGCTTGCTTCTTTGCTGCTTTATCAAAATATGCTTGCTCAAGAAGTATGGGAAACTTACGAGCGATTATTACAATGTCTTGCTAACTATGCCCTTGACGGTCACGAAGATCATTCGCGACGGCTGTGTTATCTATTTGCCTATGGGAGATGGTTTCGGGCGATCGCTTCGACAGGCTATAACTGGCGCAATTATGTAATTTCGCAAATTTTAAGCTCTGATAACCCCTTTAGTCAAAAGGCGCAAGCTAGTGACATCGCGCAACTACCCCCATCATTAGTTGCTGCCGCTAAACACGATCTCAAGATTCTGGAAGAAATTAGCCTTTGGGGTGGCTATAAACTAATCGATGTGATCGAGTCCTTTGGTGATCGCTCTGTAACTTGGCAATTAGAACATAGCGACCTCTCAAGGTTATCTGAGGCGAAGCGATCGCTGATGCTTAAGTTCCAAACTACCGATGATTGGACTGACCTGTTACCTGATTTGGTTAGTTACTATCAAAACTCTGGTACAGGTATATTTACAGAATATGACGCTTTTCGCTGGCACAATGGACATCTAGAGGGCATTGCCTATCCCGACCTTGTGCAGCTTACTGACATCATCGGCTATGAGTCACAGCGTCAGGCACTTTACAAAAATACAGAAGCATTTCTTTCAGGCTATCCCGCCTTGCATACCCTGCTCTATGGCAGCCGTGGCACGGGCAAATCCTCAATGGTGAAATCATTAATTCATGCCTATGGCGATCGCAATTTGCGATTAATTGAAGTTGCTAAGGATGATTTGCAAAATTTGCCAGCGATCGCGGAGATGGTTAGGGAAGTACCACAGAAATTTATTATCTTCGTTGATGATTTATCTTTTGAAGAAGAGAATGAAAACTACAAAGCGCTCAAGGTGATTCTGGAAGGGAATCTTTCGGCTAGACCCCATAATCTATTGGTTTATGCCACTTCTAACCGCCGCCATTTACTGCGCGAATATTTTAGCGATCGCCCTAGCCTGAAGGATCTCAGCGAACGTCAAGAGGTCAATCCTTGGGACACGGTGCAAGAAAAATTATCCCTAAGCGATCGCTTTGGCTTGACCCTTACATTCCTGCAAGCGGATCAAGAAATCTATCTCAAAATCGTCCATCACCTTGCCAAACGCGCCCAACTGCAAATTACCGAGCAGGAGCTTAACTTTCGGGCTTTGCAATGGGCAACCCGCAACAATGGTCAGTCAGGGCGCACGGCTCAACAATTTGTCAACTTTTTGCAAGCGGATTTAGCCCTTTAAATCAAAAGCACTCCAAAGGAGTGCTTTTGATTTAGCTAACCTGCACCTGCATACTTTGCCATTGCGAAGTGCTGTAGGTTTTAAGCTGGAGGGCATGGACTGCGCCACTGTCAAGGTGATCTTGGATTGCGCCATAGACTAGCTTGTGCTGCTTGATCATAGACAACCCTTCAAACTGATCGGCAACCACGATCGCCGCAAAATGTTGACCATCATGATTTGGATCTTCGACCTGCACCTTAGCATCAGGCAGAGCCGCACGAATTAGTTCAGCGATATTGTGATGAGAAATCATGATTAGTGGGAGTTAAATTTAGTTAGATGCGTGAGAATTGCAAAAGTAGAGAAAGTTATTTTAGCAAAATTTGGCTTGACAGCGATCATGAGCAACCACCAATTTTTAAAAACATATGGGTTTGGTGCGGTTGGCGGCTACCCATCCCGCGAGAGGCTCCGAAATCCTTAGCCAACCCTGCTGCTCACTAACCACAGTTATCTGAATGCCATTGTGGAGTGAGCCAATGATTCGATAACTTGTACCAGCCCCCTCTCGGACATTAATCGGTGGTTGGGGATCAGAGATCAAGCGCTTGGCATAGTCGCATTTAGATTCAGAGCGATTTGGTAAGCTTTGCCAATCTTGAGAGCCACTGATAGCAATTTTAGGACTAATTTGAGGATTAATTTCTGTCGAAAGCGCGGTTTTCTTGAATTGATCTTTTTGATAATTGAGAATATAACGCACATTGTCCAGCTCCGTGGGAGTCAATAAATCCACTGAAAATTCATTTGGTGCATACCTTGGTTGATACCAAGGTTGACGATCAAAATAGGCTTGTAATTCAGGATTATTAAAGCGACTGCCATAACGCGCTAATATTTCACTCGCCATAATGTCTATTTCAAAACTATTCTTATTGGCTAAATCGGCAGTGGTGACAGTACGTTCCGACAGGAAAATATACTTGATAGTGCTGATACTCGCTAGGCTAGGGGGTAATCCCTTAGATGTTCGCCAATAGAATGATCCAGCGATCGCAAGCATAATTAAGATGCCGACAATGCCATAACGGTACTTTCTAAAGTATTGCGCTAGGAAATGCCACAGTTTATATTTGTTAGCAAACTGATTGGCAAACTGATTGGCATCACTCTTGCTTCCATCCAGTTGTTGAATAGTGACGGGAATGTTAGTTTTGGGGTGGCGACCAACGGCAAAATTGGCGGTTAATCTAGAAATTAAAGTGGTAAAGCTTAGAGGGTTTGTTGGTTGCTGCTTATGGTTTCTTTGATTATTTAGAGGAATATTCTGTATTTGGGGAGAGGGCGATCGCTGTGCAGATGCGGCAGCCATCAAATTAACCACATTGGTAAAAGCGGGCATATCTTGGCATAGATTTTGCAAATCCCATAGTGCCGCACTCGCGGTTTGGTAGCGATCGCGAAAGTCATATCGTACCAATCCATCGATAATTTTTGCCAATCCATCACTGACAACCGCTCGATATTTAAAATTCATATGTTTAGGAGACATCCGCCATGCCAATTCCCCCGTCTCCATATTCTCCGCCAATAGATGCGGCTGGACACCCGTTAATCCTTGAATTGCAATTATCCCCACTGCATAGAGATCGCTGCAAGGGCGCGGTTTGCCGATCGCCTGCTCATTGGGCATATAGCCATCAGTACCAATTGCCACCGTAGATAGGGGCTGATGACCAAGGGCAGTACCAATCTGTTTGACCGCCCCAAAATCAATCAAGATCAACTTGCCATCACTGCGCCGCCGCATCAAATTGGCAGGTTTAATATCACGATGGATTGCGCCATGATCATGGACAAAGGACAAAATTTCTAAAATTTCTAACAGAAAGGCGATCGTCTGTACTTCATTAAAACAACCAAGCTGGTAGCCTTCGGCATCGCGATAATGTGAAACAAACTCATGGGTGAGGTCATTGCCTTCAATTAATTCTTGAACCAGATAAAATTCACTATCCTCTTCAAAATGCGCCAACAGGCGAGGAATGCGATCGTGAGTTCCCAGTTGATGGAGAATTTTTGCCTCATTTTCAAATAAACGACTGGCGGTTTTGACGACAGCAACATCACTAGTTGCTGGCTTGAGAAGTTTAACCACACATTGCGCTCTTGCTGGTAACTGGCAATCTTCAGCCAAAAACGTCTGTCCAAAACCACCACTGCCAAGGTTTTGGATGATGTGATAGCGCCCACCAATTAGTTTGCCAATCATTTTGCTGTAGGGTTGTATCAATTCCAATATACAGCCCATTGGAACTTGCCGCCGCACCAATCTATGTTGAGCGCCGATGGTTGTAACCAAATCTTGCTAGATCCCGCTAGATCTAAAAGCCAAGCTTTTAAAATTTCTCTGGATTTGGTTTTGAGCGCCAAGCACTGTAATTTCATCACTTGAGGCTATATTGGCTATACTTAGGCTGTACGCTTATAAATCACAATAATATGAGTAATAATACGCACCAGAAATTTACCGCTCTGCGATCGCTGATGCAACAACAACAAATAGATATCTACTTCGTGCCTTCGGCTGATGAGCATTTAAATGAATACCTGCCCGCAGCAAAGCAGCGCCGTCAATGGATTAGCGGATTTACAGGATCGGCGGGGGATTTTTTGATCGGTATGGAATCGGCTTGGTTATTTGTAGATTCGCGTTACTACGAGCAAGCGGATATGCAGGTGGATAGTAATTTGCAAAAGGTCTGTAAGGTTGGTTTGGAAGGTCATCAGACCATGGAAGAGATCATTGCCGAACTCGGTGAAAAGGCACTTAAGCAAAATCAAGCTTTGCGCTTGGGAATCGATCCTTTTACGATTACGATCGCGCAATATCGCCAGCTTAGCGATCGCCTTTCAGTAAGTGGTACTAAAATTGTGCCAATTACTGAGAATCTGGTGGATAATGTGCGATCGCAAAGCCCTTGGGCAGACCATGAAACTATCCCGATCTTTGGCGATCAACCCATCATTGCTCTGCCCGAAACACTCACGGGTGAGGGAATTGATCAAAAATTGCAGCGTGTGCGTGAGGCAATGGCAAAGCAGAAGGCTACAGTCTTGCCTGTGACAAAGTTGGATCAAATCGCCTGGCTCTATAACTTGCGAGGACGGGATGTGGAATGTAACCCTGTATTCATTAGCTATGCGATCGTCACCGATACCGATGCTTACTTATTTACCAATACAGCCCGTATTGATGATGCAGTAAAGGCAGCGATCGCCCAGCAAGTGCAGATTTTGACCTATGAGCAGTATATTCCCGTCCTGCGATCGCTGATTGATGGGGGCAATGGCGTGATGGTGGCGATCGGTCAAACCACCTTCGGCACATATCTGCAACTCAAAGAGGGCAATGCAAAAATTGTGGAGTCGGAAAACCCTATTGAAAATTACAAATCCCATAAAAATGCTGTGGAAATTGCCCAAATGCAGCAAGCAAATCTTAAGGCTAGTTGGGCGAAGACTTTAACCATCAAGTGGTTAGAAGAAGAAGTGGCAACGGGTAAATCTATTAGTGAAAGAGATGTTGCCGATAAAATTGAAGGACTATATAAACAACAGGAAGGTTTTTATGATCTTAGCTTTCCCACGATTGCGGGGGCAGGGGCGAATGGTTCCATTGTGCATTACAGCAATCCTAGTTCAGAATGTAAACTAAAAGATGGCGATCTGCTATTGTTAGATTCTGGTTCACAATTTTATGGTGGCACAACCGATGACACCCGTTCGTTGGGGATTGGACAGCCCACAATAGAACAACGCGATCGCTATACCGAAGTTCTCAAATCCCATATCAATTGTGCGATGCAGAAATTTCCCAAAGGAACTACAGGCAGTCAAATTGATGGCATTGCCCGTTCTTCTCTATGGCAGCAGCAGCTAGACTATGGACATGGCACGGGGCATGGCGTGGGCGTGTTTCTGAATGTTCATGAAGGACCAAATGGCATCAGTAAGCGCGTCAGTCAAACCCTTGATGTTGGCACGATTAACAGCATCGAGCCTGGCTATTATCAACCCCAATGGGGCGGCATCCGCTTGGAAAATCTCTATTTCGTCAAGGAAATTGACAAGCCAATATCTTCTCAAAATTCCTCTCAAACTCCTTGGTACGAATTTGAGTCTCTAACCTATATTCCCTTTGACAAGAAACTCATTGACCGCGATCGCCTCAATCCACAACAAATCCTATGGCTTGAAAATTACTATATTCAAGTGATCGCTAAGTTGTCGCCCATGCTCAATGGAGAAGAGATCGCATGGTTACACCAAGCCTGTAAGTTTTAACCTCAACAGGGAAATTTCTCTGCTCTTTCTTGGCTCTTTCCTGTTTTCACAAACCCTCAGACTAATAAAAACCCTGAAAGTATCACAAAGCGAAGCTTTCAAGGTTTTCATTGTGGTTAGCTTGATCAATGATTGCTATAGAACTTACGCAAACTATTTCATGCCTAAAAATAAATCAGCTTGGAAGCGATCGCTTGTTTCGGAATAGACAACTGATAAACCACCCAGCCGATCAATTGCACTTTGAAACTCTGGAGGCAGTTCGCCCAATTGCTTTTCACCCAATGGAGAGCCAAAGGTTTGTAAAAAGCCTAAAACAGCAATTTTCGTTATTTCCTTAGCATTGAGATAGAAATATCCCATATTTGGCTGTGGCATATCGGCGATCGCTTCCTTAAACATTTCAGAATCAGCAAGGGACGGCGATGGCGATGGAATCAAATCCTTAGCCACATCTGCCCCAAGGGTGAGGATTAGGGTTTGAGGATCGCGCCAACCATAGGAGAAAATACTTATGGTTTTCCCTTCTTCCTTGTCATCGGGAGCCTCAATACTAGTTAGCAAAACGGCTCCAACTTGACGCTTCTTGATCGCAACTGAGCCTGCACCAATCTTCTCAATAAATCCTGTTAGCTTGGCGATAAAGGCATTAGCCGCATCGGGTTTTGAGGTACGCACCAAGATACCCAAAGCTGCATCCACGCCAATGGCTTGCATGGGCGAACGATCGCTAGGGAATACGGAAATGGCATACTCGCCATCCATCCAAGCGATAATATCCTTCTCAATATCCAGATCAAAGCCTGATCCAGCAAGCATCGGCACTAACATTCTCAAGCCTTCCACAAGGATCCTGTAAGTGGGCTGCACCTCAGTTTCCTTGACGAGCCATTGCCATTGCTGATTAAGATTGCGACTGCTGATAGAGCCATAGACATTGGCAGGCAGTAAATTTAACAGGCGATCGCGAGGGGTAAAGTCTCTGGCAATGGGTGGACGGACTTTAGTAAAGTAACTACTGCTTTGACTGCGAATACCTGTGGGCGTTACCCATGTAAATAGATCAAAACTACTATATTCCGATATTGTTTGCGCCAATCCCTTGAGATATTCACTGCGCCCAAAACCAGGAATAATCGCTTCCTCTGGCAAATCGGCAGCGAGCAATTCTGAAATCTTGCCTAAGCCCTCAAAGCTGCCATAACCTGCCAATAAAGAACGATTCCACAATGGATTATTCAGCGATCGCAAAAATAGTGGTTCTTTATCTAAAGAATTAGCCCGATTGCCTAGCCTGACCACATCGATGATTTGCTTGACGGCGGCAGCATCCGATGCCACTACAGCCATGCCATTGGGCAGTTTGGCGATCGCCACCCGTTTGAAGGGAAACTCCAATATTGGGGGAGCCACCTCAACCTGATTCTCAGATGATTCCGTATTCTCAGTCTCTTCCAAAGCTTCAGTATCATCTTCATTTACTTCAGGCTGTTTAGGAGTGGCAGAATTAGTAACATCCTGCTTGACGCGCAATTGCTTACCCTCGTCAGGGTCGCTAGTTCCATTTTCAGCTTCAGCATCTGGTTTGGGTTTTACCAATTCCCATTCACGGATAACAATCCTTTTGTAAGTAGTTTCGGTTGCAGGCGATCCATTCACCTTGCCAACCTTCTCCACAAATTGCGCGAATTGCGAATCGTTAACCACAGGAGCTAAGGCTGCCAATAACAGATCCTGCTGATTTTCGGCTAGCCCTAGCACCGCGATCGCCACTTCATTACCAATCCAAGGCTGCACATCATCGGCGATCGATATTGCTGACGAATTTCCAAACCCCAAAACCTTAAAAAGATTATCTAAAGCCACTAAGGGGCTAATCGATGAAGGTGAAACTAGCGGCGACTCCCGCCATGACTGTGGCTGCAAATTGAGTACAGCCAAACCAATCGCATTTGCAGGAATCCGCTTAGCAATATTTAATGACCGCTCTCTCAAGCTATGAACGGTTGTATTTGTATTTTCAGCCAGCAAAAACGGCGGAGCTGATGGGGGGGTAGCCGTTTTTGGGGATATCTCCACCGCCGAGACACTAGTTGGATTAGTAGCTGGGGCGATCGCAGGATTGGCGATCGCACTAGTACTAATTGCTAGAATCGAAGCAAATAAACTCCTCACTTTCCTCACTTCAGTAAAGCCTCACTTAAGTTTGTTTGTTTGCAAGCGCACATCAACCGCACTAGCAAATGTTCTTCTGTGCATTAGTTTAATAATTAGTTTAACGCCTTGTGCTACTGATTTAAGTTACAGCTAGACATCTTCGCCAAAAACGCAGCATATTGAGATTGAAACTCCTTCGCTTTTGTATCTTTTGACTGATGCCAACTCGATAGCCATAGCGGTGTCGGGAAATGCCCCACAGGCGCATTGTTTATAGTCGCATTACTGGCAATCCAACTGCCGCTTTGCCGCCAACCCACCTGATCGCTAAACACTTGCCAACCCTTCATCGCCTTATCTTCTTCGATTACCGCCCCAAAGATCTTGCTGACCTCATCTGCTGAAGTATTGCCCGTACTGGCGATCGCCGCCACTTCAGGGACTAACTGCAATAGCTGGGGAGAAACTTTAATATTGTTAGCTTTCTGTGCCAATACCTGCTCCTGTGCCTGTTTAATCTCCTTGATCAAAATTGGTGCTAATACCCGAAATTGATTGTTGGGATTGGCGACTGCCGCACTGACCGACTTGATCATCACAGCCCAGTTTTCCAAACCAAATCGTTCACCCATACCCAGCAAATCCGCACAGATTGTACCCAGATTTTGGCGACTACGAGGACTATCGGGCTGCTTGAAAAGCTCTAACATACCGCGCAGCTTGACAGGTACTTCCGACTGAAACATGGTCAACATTGCCCTAGTATCATTTTGAGGCTCGACCTTATTGGCATTAGCGGCTGTAGTAGTTACGACAGGCGCAGGTTTGCCAGTGGTCAATTCTTGAAGATGAGTTTTGAGGTTGGCAAAAATTTGATCGGAACCTGCCATCACTGTATCTACAGCGTCTTTGGTCAATCCATAGGGACTTTGCAGATGTTCCACCAATTCTTGCAACTTATCAAAGGCTTGCAAAAATAAGGTTTGGAGATGTTGGTCGACCTTAAAGTTAGTATTTTCTCGAATTACTTTGAAATAGTCTTCAAAATTATGGGCAACGTGCTGAATGCTACTAAAGCCCAACATTGCCGCACCGCCTTTGATCGAGTGCGCTGCCCGAAATATTTCATTGATCGCTTCCGAGTCCCCCATCATTGTTTGCAAATTGAGTAATCCCGACTCAATGGTTTGTAAATGCTCCTTAGCTTCTTCGATGAAGTAGCCCGTAATTTGCTTCTGTTTGTCCTGATCCATGATGTTGACATCCTCAGTTTAGATAGATTGCTGTTTTACTGTAGTTCTGATGTGATTCTTTTCCCAATGCCCAGTGCCGTGTCATCAGCCCTTAGCCCAAAATCGAAGACATATAAACTTGATTTTGAGCGCTGAATCCATAGCGTCCCTGACTATACTGCTGCCATAACTGATCAATCATTTTTAGGTCATGACAGGAAATTTGCTTGATTTCCTCGGTGGAAAGCACTGAGCCAACTTTTTTATGGGCGGCTTGACACATCAAGTTCCATGTCTCTTGGTTTGCTTCCTGCCATTGAGAGCTTGCTAATAGGGTCTGGAGCTTGCTGTAGTCAATACCCGTACTAGAGGTGAGTACATTCGCTGCGGCTGTAGAAACCTGATTGACTGCAATGCTGCCTTGATGAGGCGATCGCCGAAAGCGGAGTTTTACTGCCCCATTGCCTTGACCATCCCCTAACAAGACCACCTCCCCCTTATCGGTAATTTTGAGCGAAACCTCCACCTCATCAAGGCTTAATTCATTACTTTTAGGTGTGTCCGCAGCAATTTGCTGAACTAAGCTCACAAGCTTCTGAATATTATTTTTTAGCTGATTGGCATTAACCGCTTGGATCGATTCGCTGGCAGAGCGATCGCCATTTTTTGCCACAAATTCAATTAATATTTCTTCGCTATCCATGACATCTCTTTAAGCTAATTAGTTAGATTCAGACAATATATAGCAGCAATAATGATTACTCAAACAGTAAATGATCTTAGATTGGTTAATTTCCCTATGCAATCAATTTCATTTGATGGTTAACGAAGCCCCTGAATCAAATTATTTCTTTAAAAAATCACCTCAGTACTCTGAACGTCTAGTTTTAGCTCGACGGGGCTATCCTTTCCATTGTCTTTTAGATTATTATCTTTTTCACCATTTTTCTCGCCATTTTTCTCACTAATTATAACTACGGAGTTGATAGGGATCGCTGGCTTATTGGTGATGCGGGCGGCGATCGCCTGTTTGGTGAGGGCGGTGTTGTAAGCGGTGGTGATGGCGAGGCGATCAACCATGCCAATCACCCGCTTAGGTTGATTGCGATCTACCACGGGCATTTGGCGCAAATCCCTAGTGGACATACGCTTGAGAGCTTCGGCAAGGGACTCATCGGCAAAGGTGCAGATCACATCCTTGGTGCAAATATTCTGCACAGTAAGCTCTTCGAGAGGGCGATCTCCCGATGGCATTGATAGCGAGCGGTTGAGGTCTTGGGTGGTAAGGATGCCTTGTAAATGATTGATGTCATCGAATACGAGGGCGCTGTGGTGATAGCCACTGGTGATAAACTGTGCCGCCTGCATTAGGGGCATCGAATATTTAATCGAGGCAGGATTAAGGGTCATTACCTCCGCAATTTTAATTTTCTCCAGCACAGCAATATCGGCGGGTAAACCTGCCCATTGAATCGTCAAGCGATCGCCTTTAACCGTATCGATCTGATCTAGCACCCATGCACAAAGTCCCACCGCCGCCATCAGAGGCAAGACGATCCGATAGTCGCGGGTCATCTCAAATAGCAACAGCACCGAGGTCAAAGGGGCGCGAACAGTGCCTGCTAAAACCGCCGCCATGCCCACAAGGGCATAGGCGGGTGAGTTGGCAATAGCAATGGAGGATGCAAAAAATGCAGCGATCGCCTGACCATATAGACTGCCAAGTACTGCGCCCAAAAAAATGGCAGGGGCAAAAATCCCTCCCACAAACCCACTAGCCGCACTAATTGCCGTTAACCCCAGCTTCACCACCAACAAAATTGCTAATAGGGGAATCGTGAAAGGCGTATCTTGCAGAATTGATTCTACGGTTTCGTAACCAATGCTGATGGCTTCGGGGAAAGTAAAAGCAGCTATACCCACACACAAACCACCCATCTGGAGCTTGATCGGCATCGGCACATTTTGCATAAATTTGGCGATCGCCCATTCCCCCGCAAAAAAACTTTTAGCCTGTTTAATCGCACGGGTAAAAATTAGGGCAACAGCACTGGCAAGAATGCCTAAGCCCAAATAAAGCGGCAGTTCCCAATAACTTTTGACCTCATAGACAGGCAAGCTAAAGGCAGGGCGCTCACCGAGGCTAATTTGGGATACCAAGGCAGAAATCACCGAGGCAATAACTACCACGCTAACATCGGAGTTGGGGCTGGATTTGTTAGTGCGATAGGAGTCGCGCAGCAATACCTCAAGGGCAAAGAACACACCAGCGATCGGTGCATTAAATCCTGCCGCTAAACCTGCCGCCCCGCCTGCACCAATTAGCAAGCGAATCCTCTCGCTTGAAAACTGCATCATCCGCCCTAACTGTGAGCCAATATTACTGCCCAGTTCCACACTAGGTCCTTCAGGACCAAGGGAAGCGCCCGATCCTAAAGATAGCGCTGCCGCCACTGTCTTAAGAGGAATTTGAAAATAGGGCATTCCCGCATCCCCAGTTACGGGCTGGGCTTTGGGCGAAATTGCCAATTCATATTTATCCAACTGCAAGCGCAGTAGGCTAACCACCAACGCCCCCATCATCGGGATAAACAGCACAATCCAATGCCCTTTGGCGCTAAAAAATACGGCAATTTCATGCCAGTAAAACTCTTCGGTAAATAAAATCAGCTTGCGAAACAGGGTGACAGCAGTGCCGCTAATCAACCCGACCGCGATCGCCGATATGAGCATGACCGTCTCCGCCGATGGCTGAAGACGATTGAGGACTGTCACCAGTAAGCGGGAGAGCGACATGGTGGAAACTCACGGCGAAATTAGGTTGAAAACTGTAAGGTATCAATCATTAAACTCAGAGATGTCTGCATTAACCCCTGTATCAGAGTCTGTGTCAGGTTCATCTTCAACAAGATCATTGCCATCATCTAAGTTAGCATTTGCAGCTTGAGCAATGGCTGTAAATTTATTAACTGCCTCATGCTCTCGATCGCCTGAGCTAACAGCAACGAGATCAATTTGCTGACGATAATAGTCAACGCCCTTGACCTGTACTTCTACGCGATCACCCAAGCAATATTGGCGACCACTGCGACGACCAACTAGCAAAGTTGAAGCTCTAGCACGCCCCTTGCCATTGATCAACGGAAATTCATACCAGTCATCCTTGAGGGAGCTAACATGAACCAACCCTTCCACCAGCAAAGATTCAATTTCGACAAAAAAGCCATAGGACTGCACACTGGTAATGATCCCGAAGAAATTATCCCCCGTATGCGATCGCATAAACTCGGCTTTCCTTAGTCCATCTAGATCCGAAATCGAGCGATCATACAGCGCATCAGCTTGATTGAGCTTAGGCACGATCGCCTCTAAATCCTCAATCAGTTGTCGCTCAGTTTCAGGGGGCAGCACACTCCAGTTCACCTGCCCATGGGCGCTAGAACTACGCAAATTGACACCATCCTTGATCCTAATGCTGCGGCGATCGCGCCCCTCCTCAAAGACAGTATGCAAAATTCTTTGTACCAACAGGTCAGCATAGTGATGTTGGGTAAACACACCATGCACATAGGGATGATCTGTCAAGCCCAAGCCAAAATGCACAGCAGGAGCCAACACAAACTCATTAGTTTTAAACATTGACAACAGCAAATATTTAAGGATGTCGCGGGTAGTTTCTTTGTCAATGCCATTGACCTGCTGAAGAATATTTTGCAAATCTGTCACTTGGATTTGCTCAGGATCGCTCAAACGCGCATTGATCCCCAAGCTCTCCAATAGTTTTAGCCAATCATCAACCTTACCCTGATCAGGCGGAATTTGCCGCAAATAAATACTCGGAATCGCCAAAGACTGTAAATGGGAGGCGATCGCCTTATTTGCCAAGATCATTACTTCAGTAACAATCCCCAAAATCGGCAAAGTCGCAGGGATGACCGTCAAACCACGCACACCCTCATCCGCCTCCTGTGAAGGCATCTGCGGCAGCACCAAACGCACAGACGGAGATTTTGCTTGCAACAAGGCTCCCACCTTAGCAACTAGGCTGACCAACTCTTCCATTTCTGTGTCAATTTCTTGGCTCGGCGCATCCTCATCCACCGTCACCTCACCATCAAGAATTTGCTGCGCCCTTTGACAACTCAAATTTGCCCGTACCAAAATTGCCGAAGGTTGAATCTCAAAAGAAGTCATATTCCCTTCGTGATCCAGCTTCATCAATACTGATACGGTTAAATATTCAGGTTGATTGAATACATTCATCTCAGGCAACATGGGCAACACCGTATCCCCCAAGAAAAATGAGCGTAACCGCTTCCTTGCCTCCAAATCCAATGGTGAACCCGAAGGCACATAGGTCGCCACATCGGGAATATGTACCCCCAACTCCCAACCTGTCTCAATGGGAGCCGCCGATATCGCCGCCCCATTGCCAATCCTCACAGTTAGGGTTTTGCGTAGATCCAAACGATGTTTGAGATCCGCCTTACGCACCCCCCTCGGCAAACTAGCCGCCGCCGTCAGCGCTTTCGCACTAAATCGACGCGGCAAATTATGTTTGCAACAAACTAAATCAATATCATTGGTTGACTCAGCATCACTGCCCAAGATTTGCAAAATCCGCCCCATCGGTAAATGATGCCCCAGAGAAAAACGCACCATTTCTAAATGGACGAGTTTGCCATCGGCAAGACTCAAATCAGGGGTTTCCTCATCAGCAACTAGCTCCACCTCAAACAGCAGGCGGTCATCTAGTGGTACAGCCCGATAGCTATCCTCAACCATCTTCACCGTCGATAACAAAGTAGGGTTCGATCGCTCTAAGATTAGTCTGACCTCACCCTCAGGCGATCGCCGCCTTACCCCATCTTTGGTTACACGCACCAATACGCGATCGCCATTCCAAGCGTTGCTCAGGCGACTCTCGCGCACGTAAATATCCTCAGCGCCCTCCACATCTTGGATCGCAAAGCAAAAGCCCTTACTAGAGCAGCGCAACCGCCCCTCAATCAAGCCCTCTTCCTGAATACGGCGATAGCGCCCCTTATCCTTTTCAAGAATGCCAATCTTTTCGAGGGCATCTAGGGCGACTTGAAGACGGCGGACACTTCTATTGTCGTCACTGATACCCAGCTTTTTCTCGATCGCTTTGGGTGTGACCAGCTTATCATCCGAAAAGTTTTCTAACAGTTGAGTAATCGAAAATTCCATGAGGCGAAGGTAAAACGATTGGCTAAGGTGAGCAAGTAAAATTCCCACACAATCTACACATAAAAATAATTACGGCAGAAAATATGGCAGGGAAAGGAAAACATTGCAAAACTCAATAAGCAAGACTCAACAGCACAACAGTTTACAATTTGGAGGGATAAACTAAACACAAACTCAATTACAAGTAGAAGCAATATCGGGGCGTAAGCCATATTGCCGATCATCAAACTTAAGACTTTTGATGGCTACGGATACCTTAACAAACCCACCTATAAAATTTGCTTTCACATCTGTGTTTTTGCTTATGTTTTTGCTTATGTTTTTGCTTGTGTTTTCGTTTATTGGGTCAACGCGCTATCAACACGCTGAATAATACCCTCTTTTGATTAATGCTCTGTTTTTGAGGTGCAGGAGTGCTTGTGCGGGTTGAGCAGCTTACTAATTTGCAGAAGTCAGTTCACACAATGTTCCCCTAACTAAGGTTATTTTAGCCTAATTGCTGCCGCTTAACCTAAATTGCTAGGGCAAATAATCCAAAATCTAGCTCGCCCACGTTAAACCTAGGGCGTTAATGTCTAGTCGCATTTTCTATGCCCAGCCAACTGAGCTAAATGTAATCTATAAATGTGTTCCACAACACTTAACTTTATACTGCTATCTCTGATACAATTCATTAGGCTAGATGATTAATCTAGATGTATGCTAATTGCATTGTGAGGAATATTAAGTTAAATGTCTACTTCTAAGAAAAAGTACAGCGTAGTTATTTCTGCTGCTGTTGCCGCCTCTGCTCTGATCAGTGGTGCTGCTAACGCTCAAGCTTCTCAAGACTCCGCAGTTATCCGCTCCGTAAGCACTGATAGCCTAGTTCGTCCTAGCGCCGTTGCTCAAAACGTCACCTCTGTATCTCAACTCAGCGATGTCCGTCCTACCGATTGGGCATTCACCGCATTGCAATCCCTTGTAGAGCGTTACGGTTGCATCGCTGGTTACCCCGATCGCACCTTCCGTGGCAACCAAGCCACCAGCCGTTATGAATTTGCTGCTGGTTTGAATGCTTGCTTAGACAAGATCAACGAAATCATCTCCGCAGGTTTGGCTGACAAGGTATCCAAAGAAGACCTCGCCACCTTGCAAAAGCTTCAAGAAGAGTTCGCTGCTGAACTCGCCACCCTTCGTGGTCGCGTTGATGCCCTCGATGCTAAGACCGCTAAGCTCGAAGCTCAACAATTCTCCACCACCACCAAGCTACGCGGCGAAGCTGTAATGGGTCTAGCTGCTGCTTCTGATGGCGTTGGCGCTCCCGCCGACAGAACCAACACAATCTTTAGCTACCGCGCTCGTCTGAATCTAGATACCAGCTTTACTGGCAAGGATTTGTTGAGAACTCGCTTACAAGCCAGCAACACACCAAATCTTGCTACAGCTTTAAGCGGTGGTCCAAATTGGAATGGTAACCGTTTGTCATTTGAAAGCGGCACTCCTAACAATACTTTTGAAATTAACCGTTTGTTCTACCGCTTCCCCATTGGTGAAAGCATCACTGCTTACATTGCACCAATCGGCGCTCCTGAAGATGTCATCAGCCCTTTAAACCCACTCGAAAGTGATAGCCAAGGTACAATCTCTCGCTTCGGTCGTTTCAATCCTTTGATTCGTATTGCCTCTAGTGGTCGTACAACAGGTCTAGCTGTAGCTGGTTTAAACTTTAAGTTTAACAATCAAGCTAATTTAGAATTAGTCTACAGTGCATCCAATGCAGCTTCACCAGAAAATCCTGCTGGTACAGCTCCTAACGTCACATCTGGTGGAGGTTTATTTGGTGGAGATACCAAGATTGCTGCTCAATTGGTTTATAAGCCTTCTGATGTACTAACGCTTGGTATTGGTTATGCTAATGCTTACACCGCATCTAATAGTCTTGCTGCTGGTTTGAATCAAGACTCCATCAGTACTGCTGCTACTGCTGGTATCAAGTCTAATACTGTTGCAGGTAGCCTAGTTTGGGATATCACCAAGAAGCTGACATTTAACACTTGGGGTGCTTGGACATTTGCTGACGGTATCAGTGCTGCTGGTGCAGCTACTGGCTCTACAACCTTTACCAGTTGGCTGGCAGCATTGTCTGCTAAGGACTTGTTCAGTGAAGGCGATTTGGCTGCTGTACTGTTTGGGCAGCCTTTGTTCCGTAGTAGCGCCAGCAATGGAGCTGTAGCAGGTACTTCTACTCCTTATCACCTCGAAGCTCTCTATCGCTTCCGTGTTTCTCGGAATATCACCATTACTCCTGGTGTATTCTTTGTATTCAATCAAAACAGCAGTAGCGCTAATGGCACTGCAACTGTTGGTGTAATTCGTACCACTTTCTCCTTCTAAATTGAGCAAAGTTACTGGTTAGCCAGTAATCGCAATCTTTATAAACTAGACAAACTTAGAGAGGCTAAAACTAGCCTCTCTTTTTTATTGAATTTTGGAAATTGAATTTGTGAAAACACAAATCAGTTAGGATTGCTATAGTAAAAGCGATTAGCCTTGGTTAGAGGTTTAGCGATGACTATACTATACGAACAGGATTATGGACTCTGGGCTGAACAAATGGCTGATCTGTTATCAGAAGGTCGTTTCGCAGAGTTAGATATCGAAAATTTAGTAGAAGAGGTACGCGATTTGTCTAAGCGAGAGCGCGATCGCTTATTGAGTAGTATGCGATTGATTTTGCATCATTTACTCAAGTGGGATTATCAAGCACACCTTAGATCGAGAAGTTGGCAAATAACTATTCAACGCGAACGTCTTCATATAACGCGCTATTTGAAAGACAGCCCCAGCTTAAAGCGGTATCTAACCGATGAGTGGTTAGCCGAAACTTATGTGTTAGCTCGATTAAATGCTCAGAAAGAAACAGACTTAGAATTTCCTGCTGATTGCCCTTACTCGATCAAAGATGTTTTAGAAAGCACGGTTAATTTAGTCTGAGCATATTTTGAGCGCTAAATTACTACTGATTGTGCGATCGCTTAGGCGTAGAGGTTTTAGTATTTTTAGCAGGAGCGGCTACAGCTTTTTGCAATTTCTCAATTTGCCTAACGCTTAACCCCGTAATCTGAGCAATGAGATCAATATTCAGATGCGATCGCAACATATTCATCGCAATCTGATTCTTTTCTTCAGCAATACCCCTAGCCTTGCCCTCAGCAATACCCTTAGCCTTGCCCTCAGCAATACCCTTAGCCTTGCCCTCAGCAATACCCTTAGCCTTGCCCTCAGCCAAAATATCTTGATAAATTACTGATTCTCTCATGATATTACTTTTCAATAATTGTTGAATTACCAGCTTATCTAATGCTAACCCAGAAATAATCGCGGTTGCTGCACTGACATTATTTTTTACTTGTCCATCCTCAATATTGTCAATTAGCTTGGCTGTCTGCCTCAGTGTTTCTACGCGATCGCTCGATTTACTCAAAACTGATAAAGGCAACAAACCTAAATATGCTTGAAAAACTTCAGTGGGTTGCTCCCACAGCCTAATTACATTAAATTCATGATTTAATTTCTGCGAACTGAACTTTGCTTCATAAACTAAAGGTGAGTGGGTTGGTTTTAAATAAATTACGGTTTGGTGAATTTCGCGATCGGGATATTTACCATAAAGTCTTAGCCAATAATTTGCCATCCTATATGCCATCGTTTCATCGGTTCTCGTCTGAAATTCCAGATGTAAAACGACTTCGGATGATTCTAGAAATATGACTGAATCTGCCCTAATTGGCTCGGCTGATAGCTCCGATGGTTCGAGTTTGGTTAGGGCTATAGGTTTGCCAAGTAGCCAACTGGCAAAATCTGCGGGAAATGTTTCGGCTAAGAACTTACAGGTGTTGTCATAGCTGCTCATGGAATTTAGTCAGGCTTAACTAAGCAGCGATCGCGTGGCTTCGGCAACTTGGGGCATTGGATCGTTGGCTAACTGCTCAAGGGTGGCTTTTACGGCATCGCCGCCTAGTTGAGCTAGAGATTGGGCAACACGATGTCTGATTTGCCAATCAGGATCGGCGGCTAGGGGGATGAGTAAATCAACGGCAGCAGGGTTGCCGAGATCGCCAAGGGAGCCGATCGCCGCAATTTTGACGAGTTCATTAGAGCTTTGCAATGCTTCAATCAGGAATTCAAATCCTTCAGGAGCGCCTAGCTCGCCGATTGCCGCAATGATACTAAACTGAAACATCCAGTCGTTAGTGGATTGATAGGCGGTTTTAAGTTGATCAAAGGCTTGGGTGAGGTGAAGAGAACCTAAGGACGCGGCGGCGGCGGCTCTAACATCCAGTTCAGGATCGGTAAATAAACATTTAGATAATATTTCAAGGGATGTCTCTAAATCGACATTGCCGATCGTCCCTAGTTGACTGATGGCATCGTAACGGATGCGGGCATAGGGGTCAATTGAGGCGATCGCCATTAATTCAAATCTTTGAGTTAGTTCAAGAGAGCGACTAGCATGAACGGCTTTCATCCGTAGACCAGTTTCTGCGGTCGCTAGTTGCTCTCTCAAGGTAGAAAACGTTTCACTCACAGTAAAATCTCTTGTTTTAATAAGCTAGCGTCTCTAGTGTCTCACGCAAGTAGCTCCGCACAAGATCATCTAGTTTGCTTTCTTGAGCAGGCGGCAGATTGCAAGACTCAAGCTTGAGATCATTGTGGTCATTAGCTTTAGGACCTAACTTGGGGGCAACTTCACGAGAATGTTGCCACTTGTCAAACCCAGAGCTAGTGGCGATCGCCTGTTTGAGGTTGCTCCAAACTTGGGGATCATTGGTGTTATTTGCTGTGGAGGATAGGTTCATAGACGTTCCCTGAGCTTGTGTAAGGATTGAGTTGTGGATATGCTAACTAGTTGTCTAAATTTAAGATATATCTAAATTAGAACTATGATTAACTTAACCACATTTATACTAACATTTCATCAAAAAACCGCAGGGTTTACAATTAAATGTATATCTGCAGATAGAAATAAATAATACCAATCATGATTAATACTTCTAATCCCCCAATCGAACCAAATATTGCATCACAGACTACAGAATTAAATCCAAGTTATGCAATTCCGATCGCTTTTATATTGGCATCATTGCCTATCTTTTTCGTTCAAACATTTGTAGCTGGGGCGATCGCGCTTTTCGGTTTGTTCCTCTTTTATCAAGCTGGCACTATTCGCTTAATATTTACACAACAGGCTTTAGAGGTATATCGATCCCAAGAAAAGTTCCGTACTTTTCCTTATCAAGAGTGGCAAACTTGGCAGGTGTTTTGGGTTAGGTTTCCAATTTTATTTTATTTCAAAGAAATTAAAAGCATTCACTTCCTACCGATTCTATTTGATGTCAAAATGCTCAAAGTCTGTCTCGAAAAATACATTTCTCAGCCATTGAACTAAGCTTTTGCAAACAGGGCAGAGTCCTGTTTGTCAAGAAAGTTCACCAAATCAGGAATCGCAAAGTTATATATATAGCAGCGATCGCTAACTGCACTAGCATCACAGGAATGCCGTAACGCAAGAAGTATCGAAAAGAGATGCGCCGCCCATGTTGTTCGGCAACACCTGCGGCAACAATATTTGCCGAAGCACCCACTAGAGTACCATTGCCACCAAGGGTCGCACCATACATCATTGCATAAAAGAGAGGCAATACATTGGCAGGTAACTGCCCTGCAAAATCAGGTGATATGATTGCGGGATCGGCTAGTCCCACATTCACCACATATTCTTTGAGTAATGGAACCATCGCCACCACAAGGGGAATGTTGGGAACCACGCTAGAAATGAGACCGATAAAGAAAACAAGGATAATTGTGGCGAAAGCCACATTTTTACCCAAGACTAGGGCGAGAATGCCAGACATATTGCTGATTACACCAGTTTTTTCTAACCCACCAATCAGCACGAAGAAACACATAAAGAAGATTAATGTACTCCAATCCACATCTCGTAGAATATGCTGGACTGAATCAATGCGACTATGATGGGATAGCATGAGAGCAAGGGCTGCACCTAAAAGGGCTACGGTGGCAGGGGATACGGGAATTGGTAAGGAGTCACCAATCACAAAAAATGTGAGGACAAAGGCGGTGATGATTGTGCCAACGATGAGGGTACGGGGATGATTGATTTTGGGGTGTGGCAAGCGTTCGAGGTTGGTTAATTTTTTGTTCCAGATTTTGCGAAATAGAAATGGTAAACAAGCGATGATTGCCACTACTGCTAATGCACCACCTAAGCTGAGTTGCCATAAATAATCGATAAAGCTGATGTTAATGGCATCACCAACGATAAAGGTGACAGGATCGCCAACTAGGGTGAGCAGTCCAGAACTATTCGCAACAAAGGTAATCAGGATTAGCAATGGAATAAAGTCTACGCCAATTTCTTGAGCGATCGGCGGAATTAGGGGAGCCAAGAGCATGACGGTGGTGGCATTAGGCAAAATTGCACAGATGGGTGTAGTTAGGGCAACTAGCCCCAACAGTAAGCGATCGCCTCTACCCTTAGCCATAATCACCATTTGCGTGGCGAGGTATTCAAAGACCTTGGTGGGTTCAAAGGCTCTGACCATCACCATTACACCAAAAAACAGCCCCAATGTGCCATGACTTTTGCCGATGTAGCTCAGGGCTTCGGGCATGGTCATTACATTAGCCACAATTAGGATCAAAGCACCTAAGAATGCAGCGATCGTGAAATGTATCCACTCCGTAATCAGCAAAAAAATGACGCTCGAAAAGGTAATCAGCGCGATCGCTTGTTGTAGGGTTCCCATTAATTCCTATTTGCCGTGAGTTAGTGATGACAGCTATGGCTGTGCCATTTATACCAAAAAACAAAATGGCTATGCCATTTTGTTTTTGGAAATCGGGATTAAGTTTTATTCTGAAGTGTTACAGCGCTCTTAAACTAGCCTTGATCACAATGTCGTTGTAGTCGGCATCACCAAGATTTGGTAAATCTTCAAAGCCCCAAGTGTTATCACCCAATAGCCTAACATGATCGGCCTTGCCTGTATTTGCCCCTAGATAGGCGAAATATACATTGCTGGCAGATGCACCAGTGCTGATCACACTATTCACAGTGCCATTGGCAATAATGTAAGGAGCATACAAAAAGCCCCCTGCAAGATTACCGCTAAAGCCCCTGTCATTGCGCCCAAGACTAACGCCAAACTGCTGACCATTGCGGATGGCAGCAAGGGCATAGCCAGATTGATCTGGATTAATCACATTGCCAGTAATTGGGTCGCGCACGGCTCCATCTTGATTTTCGAGGCGATAGAAGCCCACCGTATTATTGAAAGCGGCGGAGCTTTCGACAACAGGGAAGTTAATCGCTACGGTTTGACCTGTTAGAAAACGCAAGTCAATGAGTTCGCGATTATCCTGTAAGTCTGCACCGATGGGGCGAAAGTCATCGCTGATGCCAACGGAAATGGAAGTAACTGCGGCGGATGGATTACTAGGATCACGAAAATCTACAGCTAGTTTACCTGCCAATAGGCTGCTGGCATTGATTGCACCTGTGTCCACACCATTTGCGCCTTTCCCAAATAGAACTTGATTTTGCAAAGCACTAGGATTATTCAACACCGCATCACGGGTACTATTTTTGATCAAATAGAAGGAGAAGAATCGTGATTTTTCTGCAAATCCATCAATTAAACGGGTAGGGTTAGGAGCAAAGGCATCGGACAACACCGAGAAAGCGGTGCGTCCTCTTTTTAAAGCAGCTTCCACATAACCCGTCTGTCCTGCCTTGATACCATTGACTGTACCTTCTGCATCATCCACAAAGATAATACCAATTTCATCAATGGTGGTGGGAAATGCTTGGGATGGCTTATTAGTCAGGCTAATTGATAGGGCGATCGCTTCAGGATTATCGCCAAATTCCAAAATACTCTTACCGCCACTAGACGCATTGCTGAGGGATAGCCCTGCCACCGATTCATCAAAGGAGGAAGCAATAAAGCTATATCCCAAGGGTGCAGTATCTCCTGCTAAGCGAGAAACCTTGAAATAATAATCCACACCGTCATTATTCGCAAAAGCGACCGAAATTCTGCCCTTGCCTTGGTTGCTTGCCAAAAGGTTGCCCACCACATCGTATAGTTCCACTTTGGCAGTGCGATTGGCTTGTGCTAGATAGATTGTCAGTTTACCTTGGGAAGGATTGAGGGGATCATCATCGGGATCTGCACTGCGAGGTAGTTGGAAATTGTACCAATCCTGTTCGCTGTAGAACTCATCCGTGGGGGCAACTAGATAGTTACCCGCATAGAATGTACCTTCCTCAATCTTTGCCGCTTTTTTGAGAGAACCATTAAATTCAAATACACTATTACCAAAGAAAGCGCGTTGGCTAGGGGTGAACCCAGGTGCTTTGAGATAGATACTATAATTAGAAATATCTTGTTCAGCCGTAACTTCGAGAGTGTATTTACCTGCGGCGAGTCCTTGCAAGCTGAGTTTGGGGTTGCTATTAGCTTGACTTAATAGTTCCCGTACTGGCTGATCGTTGGCATCAACCAATCGCAATGTAATATTGGCAGTGCTGGAGCTAGAAATTAATTCGATGATGTCTTCGGCTGTGCCTGTTGCGCCGATCGCGAAGGTGTAGGCATCTGGCTCATCGTTCTCCTCAAAGGCGATCGCATCATAAAAGCGATCGGCTGCCAAGACAGCAAAGCCCCCGCCCCGCAGGTTATATAAACTATCCTCAGTCAGGGGATCAAGAGGAGTGAAGGGCGCTTGAAAATTGGCGGCATTAAAACTGGTCCGGCTCCGACTTGCCCCCGTTGCTGCACCTGTGTTTGTCGCATTGGTAGTAACACGGCTTAATAACGTCTCAATAAACTGTCCCCATCCAGTATCCCTAACAAAATTACTATGATTAGCAAGGTAATTATCTTTGCTATTGTCATAGTCAGTTTGGCTATTGGGCAGAAAGATCGTTAAGCCCGTCGTAGTCGGGCGCGAAGATGGGGTCTGAGCAATCACCGCCGCTTGCAACTTGGCAATCACATTGGCGGCAGCATCGCGGATCGCCTGACTAATTGCCCCCTCAGCTTGAATACCCGCCATAAACTTGCCCAGATCGCGGTCTTCTCCTTTGGTAAATTGCCGCGCCCTATTCCGCGCATCACCAATCAAAGTCCATTCTTGAGCAGTTGCCGACTCTGCTGCCGTTGTAAATTGCTTGATTGCTACAATCAAATCGGGCAGTTTGTTAGTCGTGACCGCAGTGAGGGTGTTAGCACTTTGTCTGCCATAGACGTTTTCAAAGGCAGTGATAATCGATTGGGCTAAGGTGGCGCTATCAACGTTAGCAGGATTGGTATTTAACACTTGAAAGGCTTGGCTATAGTCATAACCAGGACCAGAGATCACTTCTTCGGAGCCAACTAAAACAGGAGCATAGCTACGCAGCTCATAAAAGACTTCGGCAGATCCCATGTGGCATTCATCAAAAGCCAACAAACTAAGGTTGATACCATCGTTTTTCAACTTCTCTAGCGACTGTACCATCTTGCCAGTGGTTAAAGAATTCTTACTAGGATCATTCTCATCTTTGGGATGATTGTCGGAATTGTCAAAATTAAGTCCACCCACACCGCCGCCATGATTCCACATCACGAGGGCATATTTTTGAGCGGGGGCATTGGCAGTGCTAGATTTGACAAAGTTGATTAAATTATTGATATCCCCTGCATTCTGTTCGGGTTTGAGGGTGAATGGGGAAACAATACGTGGTGCATTTTGCGGCGCGGCATCGGTGGTACTCAAGAAATATTTATTATCCCGTTTGCCAGCCCTGAGCATTGCTTCGCCTGTGCTTCCCCAAGCATCAAACCCTGGGGTGGGATAACGGGTGGCGGGTTCGCCCTTAGCGTTTTTCTCAGCGCTACTTTGATCCCAAAGCACAGAGAAGTTGACTGAGTTGGGGGAGTTGTCTAGCACCACTTCCATTTGTTCGATGTTGATGGGGGCAAACTTCTCTAAGTCATCGGCGGTGATATAGGTCATCACTGTCCAAGCATCGGCGGTGGGCAGTGGCGCATCAACGGTGAGCTTGTAGTTGACAGGGGTTACACCGTTGACGGTTACAAAATAATCACCCAATGCCAGTCCTGCGAGGCTAATTTGGGCATTGCCCACCAGTTTATCGGCGGAGCCTGCCACTTTTACAGTTGTGAGGCGATTGGTGATGTTGATCGCCTGCTGATTGGCATCATAAAGAACAAGGTTTACCGCACCGACAGAGCCATCGTACTGCACATTGAGATAATGAGAAGCCAAACCCTGACTAGCTAGATTGAACTTGTAATAGTCAGTTTCATTGGCAACACCGATGGAACCATTGAAGCGAGTTTGAGTTAGGTTAAGCTCTGTGGCGTTGTCAAAACTATTGCCAGCACTATCGGCAATAATGGTAGTATCAGGAGCGGCGATCGCTAGTTCAAAATTATGGGTTCCCCCCTTATTATTGGTGACTAAAAGAAAGTATTTACCCGCTTCTAGCTCATTCAATTGAATATGCTCGATCGCTTTGGCGGTAGTGCTTTGGTTGATCTGCACACCTCCTTGACCATCATCTCTATACAGAATCAGATCGAGATCGGCAAGTCCTTTAAGATCCTTAAATGTCAGTCTCGCGCTATGCTCAATCCCCGTTTTGCGCCCAATCTCAAAGTTATATTGAACTTGCTGACCTGCGGCGATCGCACCTGTCCTAGAGATCTTGCCGCTCAATAGCCCAAGATCATTTGTGATTATGTTAGTCATCTATTATTAGGTTGCTTGTAAGTCCTCGGAGCAATTAAAGCATAGAGATGTGATCTTTATATCCCATGTTAAATTTCAACAAGGCAAACATCATGCAGGATTCCACAACCATGAACTATGACATCATTATTATTGGCGCAGGGCTATCGGGTTGCAGTGCCGCGATCCAGCTAGGACAGCTTGGCTATCGAGTCCTCTTACTAGAGCAGAATCACTATCCCATACACAAACTCTGTGGTGAATTTCTATCCATAGAGGTAATTGAAATATTTGCGAAATTAGGCATTCTCGATCGCGTGCGAACATTGGGCGCACAACCGATCCATCGTGCTTACTTGACCACCGCAAGTGGTGCTTCTTTTCGTAGTCAACTGCCTAGCACTGCCCTAGGTCTGAGCCGTTATCAACTAGATTTGATGTTATTTGAGAGAGCGCAAAGTCTTAATGTCCATTGTCAAGATTTAACTAAAGTGGCAGGGGTTAGCGGCGATCTTGCTAAGGGATTTCTCGTCTCTACCAACAAAGGTAATTTCACTAGTCGATTAGTGATTGGGGCATTTGGCAAGCGATCGCCGCTAGATCGTAGTCTAGCTCGTCAATTTATCCAGCAAAAATCTCCTTGGATCGCATATAAAGGGCATTTTACAGGTGTTGATATTCAAGATGTGATCGAGCTACATAGCTTTCCAAATGGCTATTGTGGGCTGTCGCAAATAGAAACGGGGGAAATTAATGTCTGTTGGATTGCCCATCAGAGGGTTATGCAAGAAGAACTTGATCCAGAATTAAAAATCCCTAAATCCCTTGGTCAAAATCCTGTACTTGCCGATCGCTTTAGAAATATGCAACAAACATCTGTGAACTTGCAAGGGCTCAGCCAGATCACCTTTGCCCTCAAAGGGAATTTCTATAATGATATTTGCATGATTGGTGATACCGCAGGTATGATCGCACCTCTCTGTGGAGACGGCATGGCAATGGCTTTGCGCTCTGCGGAAATTGCTGTTCCTTTAGTTTCTCAATTCTTGAATGGGGAGGTGAATGTCAATAATATCAACAAATTTAAACAAAACTATGCGATCGCTTGGCAAAGGGAATTTCAGACAAGATTACAACTAGGAAGAGCTATGCACAACTGCTTTGTCCAGCCAGTTCTCGCCCATCTGGGGGTGAATATATGTCATGCTTTCCCATTTTTGGGCAGTTGGATTATTGGTGCAACCAGAGGCGGCGCTGGTCAGAGTAAGTTCTGAGTAAAAAAGCAAGCGCTGCGACGCAGCGCTTGCTTTTCTTATTGGTTTGTGGCGATCACAAGACAACCTTGAGAACTGGCATTATTTGACAAAAGGACGCATGAGCAGATAGCCAGCACCAAAGGAGGTGAGGATAATCGCCACAATTGTGAGGGTAAGCATCCAACCACTAAGACCGCTAGACTCCTGCACATCTTCGTCTCCCGATTCTTGCCGAGTCTCTTGCCTGATCTCTGTTCGCAATTCTTTACGCACTGGACGGGCGGCAGCCTGTTCGCGGATTTCTATTTTGGGTAGTGGCTTGGTAACGGGAGCAGGTGCATCAAAGGTCGCAAAGGCACTGTCATAATATAGTGTGTCGCTGCCCGATGCTTCATTATTGCTATTTGGTGCTGCCTCTGTTGCTAGTTGCCTAGCCCTCGAGATCGCCTCTTGAATAGCATTGGTTGTTTGTTGGGCGGCAGTTTTGCGGGGTGAGGCAGGGGGCTTAGCGGGGGGCTGTTTTTGGGCGGGGGGACGACCTTGGGGCTGACTGCTGGGACGGGGCGGCGCAGTTGCCACTTGCGAGGAGGCGCGAATCCCTGCGAGAACCTCTGACAATTTGGCTTCAGGCAAATTGGCTTGGGTGAGGATCGCCTGTATGCGATCAGTGGATTGGGCGATCGCCTCAAACTCTTGCAATAGCATTTGATTTTGCCTAGTTAGCTGCTCATTTTGCAATTGAAAAAAAGACAGCTTTGCTTGAGCCGATTGCAATTCCGCCGCCAGTTCTTTATATACTGTCACAGGTACAGAGGCTTGATAGCTCGCTGGGGTTGGTTGATAGCTCGTTGGGGAGCTTTGGGTTTTATAAACTGGGTTGGCTTGCATAGGCGACGACACCACTGTAAAAATTTAGTCGAGAATATAACATGATCTGTCACGGTTGACTACAAATTTGATATTTAGCCAAACGCGATCGCAATTGATAGTTGAAAGGGGTTTCGCGCCAAATGTCTGACCAACAAAATTAAAACCCTGTAGCGTGGGCAGGATAGCCACCGATGGAAGAGATTTGCCAGTCAATCAAGGAAGTTGCTGTCTGATAAATTGTGCAACCTTAGCAAATTCCACCTCTAATTGCTGGAGCATGATTTCGATAGTTTCTACCTTACTGCCATGAACAGGCAATTTGCAGATACTATTGATCTCTTTACAAATTGCTGCCACGCGATTTGCTCCCACAGTCCCTGAGCCACCTTTGAGGGAGTGAATATAAAAGACGATCTGTTTGAAATCCAAGACTGAAAAAGATGATTGAATTTGGGCAACTGATTTTTCGGACTCACTTAAATAAGACTCTAGAATTTCCATTAGTCCTACTTTTCCCAAATGTTCTTCCAATCGACGAATGACACTCATATCAATAACATCTAAGCCAGACAAGGCAAAGTCAGTCTGAAAATAAACGCCATAGTGGGTCATGGAATGATCGATGTTAGAAGTGGAGTCTCTTTGGGGCTTTAGCAAGCTTTCAGATAGTGGCTCTAGTTTGTGGCGCGATCGCCCTGATGTCTTAGGCATGGAAGAATGATCACCGCTAAGATTAACAGCGTATTCTGGATTTTGAGCCTGTTGTGGCAATCGGCAATGCTTAGAAAATGTATGTAAAATCTCTGCCAACTGCTCGATCTGCAATGGCTTGGTTAAATAATCATCCATACCCGCAGCGATCGCATCATCACGACATTCACTAAAAGCATTAGCCGATAAGCCAATAATCCAAGGGTGGCGATCAGGGATTTTACGAATATGCGAACAGGCAGTCAGACCATCCATAACGGGCATTTGAATATCCATAAATATGAGATCATAGGACTGCCCTTTGAGCAACTCCACTGCTTCCATTCCATTATTGACCGCTAAAACATCGTATCCCAAACGCTCTAACATCAACAATAAAATCTGCTGATTGACAAGGTTATCTTCAACAATTAAGAGTCTAAAGGGATGTTGAGACGCAAATTCACGATCTAAATCCCAATCCCAATTCCAATCATTATTATCAATGCTCTCCGCCATCTTTGGCGCAGTCAACTGAGTGTAGATATGAGGTGTAATATTGGCAGTAGCAAGAGTAGTTAAACATGGTTGAACTTCCTCAGTGCTTATTGGCAGTGAGCTTATCGGCAGTGAGCTTATCGGCAGTGAGCTTATTGGCAAATGTGCCACAGAATCGGACTTAGGATTGATAAATATTGATGACAATGCTTGACGAAGCTTTGAAGGGGTGATGGGCTTGGTGATACATTCGCGCATATGACTCAGGTTGAAATCGCTTTGAGTAGTGATAGCGACTAATGCAATGATGGGCAAAGATGGCAAAACGCTATGAATATCCTTAGATAAATCTAAAACTTCAGCTATAGATAAATTGCGATCAACGGATATATTTAGATCAATCAAAACCACATCAAATTCTTGACTAGAAAGACTTTGAAGAGTAGCAATTGCTGAATTAACTCTATCTATTTTCATGCCCCATGCGTCTTGGGTATAGGTTTGGATTACCTTAAAAACAGAGGCATTAGAATTAACCACCAACAAGCGTTTGTCTTTGAGTTGTTCTAGGGGCATACCCAAATCGCTTTGCTGCGAGCTATAGCTCTCGGCATGTTGGAATGGCTGGGTTGTAATAGTCTTGAGGTTATTTAATGATGGATTAACCGCTTGAAAGCTAATAGAAAACTTAAAGGTGGTTCCTATACCTAATTCACTTTCAACGGTAATTTCTCCCCCCATTAGCTCGCAGAGTTGACGGCAGATTGCCAAACCTAGCCCAGTACCACCATAGCGGCGTGTAATCGAGCCATCGGCTTGGCTAAAGGGTCTAAATAGGCGGGCGATCGCTTCAGGCTCAATGCCTATGCCCGTATCACGCAACGTAAACTCTAGCTGATTTGGTTGTACCAACTTAACCTCAAGGGCAACTTCTCCCTGCTCTGTAAATTTGATGGCATTATTAAGGAGATTCACCAAAATCTGGCGAAGGCTGGTAGAATCTGTCTTGATTTGCGTTGGCACATTTAAATTAATTAGAGCAGACAATTCTAAGCCCTTCTGGGAAGCAGCCGAGGACATTAAATTCAGCACTTCTTCAATTAATTGGTGCAGATTGAAAATATGTTCATCTAGGAGTAAATTACCTGATTCAATTTGAGAGAAGTCAAGAATTTTATTAATTACTGATAGCAAGGCTTCGCCACCATGACGGATAATTGATATATATTGCTGTTGCTGGGCGCTTAAAGACGTATTGCTCAATAGTCCCGACATTCCAATTACCGCATTCATCGGTGTGCGTAATTCATGACTCATGGCGGCTAAAAATTCACTTTTAGCTTTATTAGCTGCCTCAGCCGCCCTTGCCGATGCTAGTTTAGACTCATTCTGTTTCTTATCTGTGACATCTTCAATAGTTATGACAAATTGGACGGGTTCATTACTACTTGATCGAATGAGACTTACCCGACATATCACATCAACAAGAGCACCGTTGGATTGAATATATTTTTTATCAAGGCAGATATTAGTATTTGTGCCATCAATAAGACTATTAAATCCATCTTTGGTAATTTGCAAAAAATCGGTATGAATGATGTCAAAGGCACTCATTTGTAAAAGCTCGATCGCTTTGTAGCCGCAAATATCACAGAGATTCTGATTAACCGTTAAGAATTTGCCTTCTAAACTCAAAATTGCCATGCCGACAGGGGCATTATCAAAGGATATACTGAGAAGTTGTTCTCTTTGTTGTAGTTTAAGTTGATTATTTTCTAGCTCGATGGTGCGTTGTTTGACCTTTTCTTCTAAGGAAGTGTTAAGCCTCTGAAGGTTTTGATAAAGTTCGGCTTGGCTGATGGCGATCGCCAATTGTACTGACAACTGTTGCAACAGGCGCAGATCCAGATCTTCCCAATTACGAGTACTGCGACATTGATGCACAATTAATAAGCCCCAGAGAAAGCTATCATGGTCATTCTCTTCTGCTAACAGTGGCATTTCAGGCTCTAGCAGAGTTTCCCCATAGGGATCATGTTGACGCAAAAGAATAGGAACTACTAGATTTGCCTTGACCTGAAATCTTTGCAATAGCTGAATATGGCATGGGGTCAGGTTGGCATTGAGAATATCATTGGCGGCAAAAATTCGACCTTGGCGATAGGCTCCTCCCGTACTATGCCGAAAGCAAGTGTCAATAATATTTTGGTTGAGGCTTTTATCCCAAGGTAAATCGACGGCTTCGGCAACAATTGTGCCACTCATATTTGGATTGAACTTGTAAATGATGGTGCGATCGGCTTGTAGAAAATTCTTGACATCGGTAACGATCGCCTCATAAATCTGCGTCAAATTGAGCGATTGACGAACATTTAAGGCAATCTCGGCAATTAAAGTTTCTTGGCGCTGCGATCGCTGAAGTTGGCGAAAAAGATTGAGCCGATCAAGGGTGCGGTAAATACTGCGCCGTAAAGTATTAGGGCTAACTTCATCCTTCATGAGGTAATCGGTGGCTCCCATAGTAATGGCGCTGACGGCTAGATCTTCGTCACCTGTTTCCATCAGCAAGATCACGGGCAGTTCGATGGCGATCGCACTTTTGCTGATCGCTTCTAAAAACCCTAAACCCTTATCATCGGTCAATGCCAACAAAATCAGATCGAGTGGTTTTGACTGCCAAATGGAGATCGCCTCATCTATATCGCCTGTTTCCAACACTCGATAATCTAGGCGTAGGTCGGTTTCTATATGATGTCGATAAATTAAACGCTCTTCAGCGTTTTCTTCCACAATCAAAACATTTACTTGCGATGATTGACCTTTTTTATAAAAGAGTAGGTGTTCTAGGGACTTATACATTGCTAAAAAACAAGAATATTAAAAGATATTAAAAGATATTAAAAGATATTAAAAGATATTAAAAGCGATATTAAAAGCAATACAGTCTGTTGAGGCTTTATGTAGTATAGGTGATTTTTTTAAGAGGAGCGCATCGCGCCGCATCCAGAAAATTATCTAGGTTTTAAGCAAGCGCTGTAATGTAAGGCTGTAATGTATTAAGAATAAAAATGTTTATTGATTTCTCAAGCCTTAATGGGAATTTCTGTTATTGATTTACTTCTAAATTAGATATTTAGGACTTACGCAAATACTTGAAACCGTTATTGCAGCATAGGATCAATTCATAAATTGCCCCTAGTTCTGGCTGATTTGCGTAAGTCCTAATATTCAAGCCGCAGAATAAAACCACAATAGAGCCAAAACAAGACTTGCCCCATAAACTAATACATAACATTATAGTCGGTCTTCCTGAGTATACTGCCCGTCCATATGAGTGAAAAGCACAAAAGAATAAAGGTATGACGCATTGCATCACATCTTTATTCTTTTATGCCCAGTCATCTTGACCTTCATCTTGCGCCATATAGACCTTGCCCACCGCATGAATTGCTCTGGTTTTCGCAAAAAGCTCTTCCTGAGATAGTTGCCAGCTTTGCAAAACCTTGAGTAAATCCGCCTGAATATCCCTTGCGCCAATAAACCCTTGATAACGAATCATTAATCTCGCTAAATCAGCATAGTTGCGGTTATTAGGTTGCAACTGACCGAGTAATTCATTCAGGATCTGTCGATCTTTCGTGTATTGCGGATGTCTTTGTTCTTTCTGCTCTTTCTGCTCTTTTTGATTTTTACCTTCAGCCATTAGTCACCTCGCTCAAAAAATAAATTACAAAATGACATCAAAAACGACATCAAAAAAGCGAGTGGCAGAGCGCTATGCCCTACCACTCGCTCCTTGTTTCTTTTATTGGCGCAAAATAATTACGCCTTCGCCAGTGACGGGTGTGCGGGCTACTAAATGGTTTGCAGCATCAGCGACTAGCAATTTTTTGAAATTTAGCGATCGCGACCTAGTTTGCAGATCGTTCACCAATTGCGTTTGCTGATTGGGAGCCAACTGATACCAATCATCACTCAATGCCACAATCAATCGCCCTCGCTTGAAGCTGGTTTGCACCGAGCCTAGCAAAGTTTCGCCATACTGATTAGCGACCTCTGTTACTTGAGTTTGAATCTTGGCGATTTCAATTTGTTCGGGAGTCAGAGCCACATCCCCCTTCTCTGGCTGGATTAGCTCATCTGTTACGGCAGGTGCTGTGGTTGGTGGTTTTTGGGCAACTGTGCCAGAGGGTTGAGCGATTGGCGCGGGGGGAGTAGCAACTTTTTTGAGGTTGCGGCTATGGGCGGGGGATGGCTTGAGGATGATCAAAAGTGAAAATAAAGTAACTAAAGCGATCGTGCCTGCCCGCTTGTCAAAGATTTGTTGCACTTCGTCAGACAGTGGCACTTGCTTAGCGATGCCTGTCATCGATCGCCAAATAGGGGCAGTCGCGGTTACAGTCTTTTTCCAAGCATCCTTAGATTGGAGGTCTTCCCATGCTTTGACTAGCGAAGGGGTTGCTGCCGCCTTAGTAGATAATTTCTCCCAAATATTTGAGGCGATCGGATCAAGTTTGTCGACAGCAAATTGCAATCCTGCCAAAATCTTGGGCTTGACCTGCTCTTGGACAAATTTCCAAGCAATACCAAATTCTTGTTTAACTTGGGCAACCATCGGTGAATCAGGAGCCGCATTGAGCAGCCCGATGGGTTCGCTAGTCTCATCGATCGCCACTTCTTTAGTTTGCAGTGCTGATTGCAACTTAGTCAGTGCCGAAATTAGTAAGGCGATCGCTTGGGCAGAAAACCCTTTCACAATGCCCAAAGCCTTATTAGTTGCGGTTGCATCATTGGTTATAGGCTTTGCTGCATTGACGTTAGTCGCATCGGTTGTAGTTGCATCCGTGACCTCTTCCTCTGGTGCATCCGTGACCTGTGCGATCGGGGCGATCGGCAAACTTACTTTTGCTGCGTCCGTTAGCTGCGTATGCAGTTTATGCAGGAGTGGCAGCAAACTCTTTACTAGTTTGAGCAATAGCGCTTGCAGTTGTGGTTGCACCTTTGTCCAAGTCTGTCCAACCTGTTGCGAGACACGCTCAACTATTTCTTTAGTTTTGTTTTCTGTCATAACTGCCTCCTGTCATAATTTAATTTAGTGACATTAGCATACCTTGTAGCCAATTCTTTATGTATGATGCTCTTCCAGTTGGTATAGTTAATAGGGCTAGTGTGTGAGTATAAAAACTCACAAAGGGCAACAGCCAATAACCATAAATTTATCAATCAAACATCATGCGTATTCTCGCTCTAGCTTGGGAGTTTCCACCGCGCATCATTGGAGGAATTTCTCGTCATGTGGCAGAGCTATATCCAGAGATTGTCAAGCGCGGACATGAGGTCCATCTGATTACGGTAGCGGCATCAGATGTGCCGCCACTAGAGATCAATGAAGTTGTTGATGGCATCTATGTCTATCGCATTACCGTTAGTACAGATGGAGAATTTTTTCAATGGGTGGTGGGCATGAATGCCTGCATGGTCAATTTTGCGCGGCAGCTTTTACAGGAGCAATCTATGGATCTAATCCATGCCCATGATTGGTTGGTGGAGGAGTCAGCGATCGCCCTATCTCAAGATTTTAATATTCCCCTAGTCGCTACGATCCACG
Organism: Pseudanabaena cinerea FACHB-1277; assembly: GCF_014696345.1. Taxonomy (GTDB): domain Bacteria; phylum Cyanobacteriota; class Cyanobacteriia; order Pseudanabaenales; family Pseudanabaenaceae; genus Pseudanabaena; species Pseudanabaena cinerea. Next base: position 27,332 of record NZ_JACJPY010000013.1, on the reverse strand, counting down.
CCACTGAATATGGTAGATGCAATGGCATTCACAATGATACTCAGCGCTATATTCATCAAAGAGAACTAAAACTAACCCAATTTGCCCAGCGTGTGATCGTCTGCTCTGAATATATGCAAGGAGAGTTGCAAAGAGCATTAAACTGTCCCCCCACCAAAACCGATGTGGTTTACAACGGTCTGAGTGTTGAGCGTTGGCAAAAAATTACTGCCGAACAGGACTGCGATTTTACCGCCCTGCGGCAAAAATACGCTGAACCCGATGAATCAATTATTTATTACGTTGGCCGTATCACCTATGAAAAAGGAATTTATATTTTACTGAATGCAATGCCCAAGATCGTTGCCGCCATGAATGACAAGGTGCGCTTAGTGATCATTGGTACGGGTGAAGCCTATGCAATTCTGTTACAGCGCCAAGCATGGGATTTAGGAATTTATCATAAGGTTCTATTTACAGGGTTTATGGCAGATGCCGAATTCTGGAAGTTCCAAAAAGTAGCAAATTGTGCGGTTTTTCCCAGCCTCTATGAGCCATTTGGTATTGTCGCCCTTGAAAGTTTTGCTGCCAAAATTCCTTTGGTTGTCTCTAATACGGGCGGACTGCCAGAGGTGGTACGCGATCAAGTTACGGGCATTGTCACTAAGGTAAATGATGCCGACTCTTTAGCCGCAGGAATTATCCGACTACTTAAGGATCAGGCATATGCAAAGTCCTTGGCAGATAATGCTCAAATAGATTTAAAAGAACGTTTTGCATGGGATCGCTTAGCTGCCCAAACCGAAGCAGTTTTTCAGAAATGTTTTACATAGTCGCATAGGCAAGGTTTTCCAAATGGCTAAGTTTTACGATCGCCTTACTCCCGAATTACAAGATTTCATTGCAGCTCAGCATATTTTTTTCGTGGCGACGGCTCCCCACCATGGGCGGGTGAATCTGTCACCAAAAGGAATGGATGCTTTGCGGGTAGTCAGTGAATCAGAAATAGCCTACCTCGACCTGACAGGTAGTGGTAACGAAACCGCCGCCCATCTCCTCGAAAATGGTCGAATTACCGTTATGCTCTGTAGTTTTACGGAGAAGCCGCTAATTTTGCGCCTCTATGGTCAAGGTGTGGCAATTCGCCCTAGGGATGGTCAATGGCAAGAATATCTGTCGCTGTTTCCAGCGATCGCGGGTACTCGCCAAATTGTGCGCGTCAAGGTGGAATCTGTGCAAACTTCCTGTGGTTTTGCTGTTCCCTTTTATGAATTTTCAGGCGATCGCCCAGTTTTAAAAGAATGGGCTGAGAAAAAAGGTGAGGAAGGTGTGTATGAATATTGGGAAAAGAATAATCAACATAGCATTGACGGCTTACCCACCAAGCTGCTGTAGCAATGCAAACTTTAATCAAGCGAAAATCTACTAATAGCGCAATGAATAATTTTTATTGAGCATTTACCGCTAAATGTGAGTTAATGTATTATCTGACTCATCGTTAAAACAAAAGCCTTCCTATGGTGCAAGAACTTAAACTGATCTCCAAAGAAGTCAGATTTCCCGATAGCGCTCCTGCCGCTTATCCTGTATTTTTCAGGACTTATAGCCGCAAATATAATAACAAACGCGAAAGCTGGGCTGAGGTATGCGATCGCACACTTACGGGTTTAAAAAAGCTGGGCAAGCTGACCCCAGAACAAGCTGACCTAATCGACAAGATGCAAAAGCAGCTAAAATCGCTCACCTCTGGGCGTTGGCTGTGGGTCGGTGGCACTGAATGGGTCGATCGCCCCGAAAATTTCTCAGGTTCTTACAACTGCACCAGCACCAATGTGATCGACTGGCGTGCCTTTGGTTTGATGATGGATCTCGCCATGCAAGGCTCTGGCACGGGCGGCGTATTAGAGCCGCAGTACATCAGCCAACTGCCCATAATTCGTAATCAGTTGCAAGTAAATGTGATCGGTGCGATCGGAGATACTCCAGTTGAAAAACGCCGCCACAATACCGATGTCGAATTTGACTATGCCAACAATGCGGTGAAATTCTATGTGGGCGATAGCCGTCAAGGTTGGGTCAAGTCCTATCAATCTTTGCTAGAACTATCGAGCAACGAGAAGTTTAATGCATCTAAGCCCGTCCAAATCACCGTTGATATTAGCGATGTCCGCCCCAGTGGTGAACCCCTCAAAGGCTTCGGCGGTATGGCAAATCCTGTTAAGTTGCCTACGCTTTACGATCGCTGTGCCAATATTCTTAATAAAGCGATCGGTCGTCAACTCACCTCCGTTGAGTGCTGTTTACTAATTGATGAAGCCGCCGTTTGTATCGTGGCTGGAAACATCCGTCGCAGTGCGGGCATGAGGCAATTTTTGTCTGAAGATGCTTTAGGTTCTGTTGCAAAGGACAATCTTTGGCAGCAGGATGAAGCAGGCAACTGGAGAATTGATCCTGAACGTGATGCTTTGAGAATGAGTAATCACACAAGGGTATTCCATCGTAAACCCACTGAACAAGAATGTATTGATGCCGTTCGCAAGCAATATTATTCAGGTGAAGGTGCGATTCAATGGGCGGGTGAAGCGATCGCTCGTTCTAATGCTGATTTGATTACAACTCCCGAACTCAAGCGTGATTTCCTTGCTGCATATGTGAAAGGAGAAGGAAAAGAATGGTTGCGATCGCAACAGCCTGAAATTACTGAACGTGAACTAGAGCATAGATTACAACGTTATGGTCTGAATCCGTGCGGGGAAATTCTGGGGATGGATTTTCACTGTAATTTATCCGAAATTCACCTGAATCAACTTAATCCTCGTAATGAGAAAGAACAGGAAGAAGCCTTTAAAGCAGGTGCTTTGTCGGTTGCCGCTTTGCTCAATCATCGCTTCAATGAAGAACGCTATCAATTTAGTCGAGAAGTTGACCCAATTGTGGGCGTATCCTTCACAGGTCTATTTGACTTCTTTGTTCATGCCTTTGGTGTGGAATGGTTGCGCTGGTTTGAGGCGGGTCGTCCTGACACTGTGCAGGGGCTAGACTTCAAAGAGAAGGAAGCTGATTATCTAAATCGTTGGCGTGAAATCGTCCATCAGACGGTTTGGGAATATTGCGACGCGCACGGCTTACGCCGCCCGAATCGTTGCACAACAACTCAACCTGCGGGATGCCTTGATCGCAATGCTTTACGCATTTTTGATCAAGGCTTGCTCTATGCCGATGAAATTGTCGAAGCTGGTAGTGGTGAGAGCAAAGGTTTAGATTTGAGTGTGCGGAATGGGATTGCTACTGATACAGCGATCGCCAATCAGCCTCTAAACCTAGTGCGAGTCACCCTTGAAAATGGTCGCGTTTTGCGGATGACTCCTAATCATCGTCTTTCCATTGCCAATCAATGGGTGAGAGCCGATCGCCTAGAACTTGGTATGGACATTGACTATTCCCTCGGTGAATATCGGCATACCGAAGATGCTCTATTGCTTAGCCTCAATGCTGCTCAATATACTCGCGAAGGTCGTAAAGAACTTTTAGGGCATGGTCGTGGTGTGCTAACTGCGGAAATCACGACACCAACTACATTAAATCCAGAATTGGGTTATTTCTTGGGTTGCTTGTTTGGTGATGGCGCAATGAGTGAAGGCAAAGATCGGGTAAGGTTTGCTTTTAATGAGAAAGAGCTAGATTTGGTAGAGCGTTTGCAAGCGATCGCCCAAAATCAGTTTGGACTCACAGGCAAAATCAGCCATGATCCTCGCAATGGTGGTACAAGAGGCGAATTAAGTTTTGCTTCTGGACAGTTGTTTGATTGGCTGAAGTTGAACCAATTACAGAAAGGTAGCAGTAAGGATCTAGATCGGATTCCCCTTGCAATTCGCAAATCTTCCCGTGAGACAATTCTTGCCTTCTTCTGTGGCTTGATTGATACCGATGGATGCGTTCGGGTAAAAGGAGATCTTTCTATTGATTCATCGAGCGAAGCCTTTATTCGCAACCTGCAACAGGTTGGTGAAGCTGTTGGTTTGTGCTTTAGCATTTTCCATAATACTCAAGGTGAGAACTTCCAAGGTCAAAAGGATATGTGGGGCTTATCCCTCAGTCGGATGTTGTCACAACCTGAATCCTTGGCATATCTCAATACCCACAGTCGGAAATGTCAGCTACGTCCATTACCAGAACCTAAACGCCAATTTGCATTCCATCCCTATCGCGTCACTAGCATCGAGTTTGAAACTACTCCCGACTACAGCTATGACTTTGCGGTATCGGGAATTGATGATGACGACTCATGGTACTGGCAAGGTGCGCTGAAGTCTCACAACACCAAGTCTCTACTCACTGGTGCTTCCCCAGGGTGGCATCCTCCGAAGGCGCAGCGATTTATCCGTCGGATTACTTTCCGTAAGGAAGATCCTGTGGCGCGGGCTTGCATGGACTATGGCTATAGCATCATTCCTTCGCAATCGGACAAAGATGAGAATGGACAATTGCTCAATGATCCCTTCGATCCGAGATGCACGGAATGGCTGGTGGAGATCCCTGTGAGCGTATCTTGGGCTGACCTTGACGGCGCGGATCTGGTGGAAATCAGCAAGTTCGATGTGATGGCGCAGTTTGATTTCTATATGCAGGTGCAGAAATTCTACACTCGTCATAATACTTCCGCAACTTTGGAATTGCGCGAGCATGAAATCGAGCCTTTAGGGAAGAAGATTTACGAAGCGATTCGTGATGATGAGGGTTATATCTCGGCGGCGCTATTGGCGCGTTTTGATGACCTGCAAACTTTCCCTCGGTTGCCCTTTGAACCAATCGATAAGGCTACTTATGAGAAGCTCAGTGCTGAGGTGCTAGAATGTCGCAAGTCCGATGATTTTTACGCGAGTTTGTTGCGTTATGATTCGGGTGAGTTGATGGATGCGGGACCTGCGGGTTGCGATTCTGATAAGTGTATGTTCCCTGAACAGAAGCCATAGATCGCAGCAAATGACATATAGGGCATATAGGTGTTGCTACAATAGCGATCGCAACTTGTAGTAAACACTTATATGCTCGCTCAACAAATATCAAGATTTCAAGAAGCATTAAATGCGATCGAGTCTTTGTCTTTCGATGATCAGTTAGCGTTGCTGGATGTTTTGCATAATCGCTTGAAACTACGTCAACGGCATCAGATTGTGCAGGAAGTGCAAGAAGTGAGGCAAGAATTTATGGCAGGTAAGTTTAAGAGTGGTTCGGTTGATGACTTTTTAGCGGAGCTAGATCGTTGAGAAATATTAATTTGTTAACCTAGTGATTGAAAAGTCCGTAATTATGGTGATCGTCCCGTATCATCTTCATGCATTAGAGGGGCGATCGCTAACTAAATTATCCAATTTGGCTAAAAAGTGGAAAACATTCTGGATTACGAATTGATTCAACAGATATATCAATGTCTAACTCTGACCAGTAAAGATGATTTGGAGATGGAAGTTCTACATTAAATATTTTGGAGATATTTGCATCTCGAAACCAAGGGAATTCAGAAAATGGTAGAAAAAGTTCTTCGTTGTGTAAAAGTAGCCAAAGACCATGCGGGGATATGTTTGTTACTTCAACTTGGGAAATGTCTGTTCCAAGCAATACGGATTTCTTGTTCATTATCTTTTACGAGTTTAAGTGCTGCATTGATTTCACGTTGAGAGATACCTATAGAAGTTGTGATACACCAATATGTCAAATTTTAACTTAGTAAGGTAATCAGCGATCGCTCTATACCATCATTGTAATACGCTGTTTAATCAGCATAAGGGTTTGGCGATTGTCTGTCCGATTACCAATACTAAGCGCGATTTTCCTTTTCATGGTTACAGAGAAGTTACAGGAAAGTGCTGGCGCTCTCAATCAGAAGGTTGAGATTAAGTTTAGCGCGATCGCTCCTTGAGACGAGTTTGGTGTAGATGTTGTTTTAAAATTTATTCATATTTAGCCAGAATACGTTGAACTTCTGCGGCTGGGATATTGGACTGCTCAGATTTTGAGTAAATCGTAACTAGAATCACCGATGTAGCTGTTTTGACGTAATAAATGACTCTGTAACCTGCGCTTTTACCTTTTTTGTTGTCTCGATTCTTAATCCGCAATTTGAAAACTGTATAGCCAACGTTAGCAATTTGATCGCCTTGAAAGTTTCCTGCTTGGAGGTCGTCAAGAACTGGCTGTAAGTCTGCGCGAATGTTACGATATTTTTTGGATAAATCGCAAAGTTTATTTTTAAACTCTTCTGAGAATTTAAGCTCAACTAATGGATCAATCGACATCAATCCCATCCCATAGTTCTGAAATTGGCTTAGTTCTGCCATTCATCACGTCATCCCAACCACGCCGAAAACTTTCTACCGCAGGTTCGAGTTCCTGTGAGTTTTCTTGTGGGGATAAGTTTTGAATTTTTTGTTGAGTTATGGCTATATCTCGATCTAATAGTTCTCGCAGTTTGATTTTCTCGCGCAGTTCTAAGGAACTCATCATTTCTATGAGAGCTTTAAAAGGAAGAGATAAATTTACTTTTACTTGTGTGCGTTTCATATTTATCAATATCTCTACAATCAATATTTTAGAGTATGCCGATCACTAATCAAGTCACTTGTTAGGCAAACAAGCGATCGCCTCTCATCAAACCCAAACAAAACCCAATGATCGCGTTGGCATTAGACAATCGGCGATCGCTCTTGCTTGAGGATGTTGATTATGATGGGCGATCGCTGTCAATGTTACATAGAAGTTACAGAAAATTGCTGGCGCTCTCAATCAGAAGGTTGAGATTAAGTTTAGCGCGATCGCTTCTTGAGTCAAGTTTGGTGTAGTCACTGTTTTTTTAGCAAATTAAATAGAAGTTAGGAATCAGTCGAGATAGAGTCATCTTCGGTAAACTGCTCGATCGCTTCTAGCATTCCTTCTGAGTATGGCTCTAAGATGGTGGTGCAAACGTGAAGCTCAGCTAGGGCATTACAGAATTCATCGGAGTCTGGACTAGTTGTTTCAAGAATGTTAATGGCTGCAATGGCGCGTTTTAGTTGGGGTTGGTATTCTGCCATGTGGCGTTTGAGGCGATCGATTGGTTGTTTGTAGGTTGTGTTCATCTTTTGAGTCTCCTTTCTAGTTTTGCAATTTGGTTATGACAGTTTGCTACGGTTTTCTCCCAGTGAGCGATTAACCCTAAATCTTGATTTTCAATGGGCTTTTCTCTTTCTTTTGCCAGTTTTTGTAAATGTTCTTCAAGTGCTTTGTATTGTCCTTCTAATTGAATGCGGTACTTTTTGTTGTCGGTCATTGTTTATAGTATGCAATTTAAAAGTTGGTGAACTCAGCCTATAGTGAGATCGCCATGATGATCATCCTTTTATCGTAGTTATATTTTATACCCCAGATCTCTAAATCTACAAGGCGATCGCCTCTCATCAAACCCAAACAAAACCCAATGATCGCGTTGGTAGTAAACAATCGGCGATCGCGAATTGCTTGAGGATGCTGATTATGATGGGCGATCGCTGTCAATGTTACAGAAAATTGCTGGCGCTCTCAATCAAAAAGTTGAAATTAAGTTTTCAGCGATCGCTTCTTGAGACAAGTTTGGTGTAGGCGCTGTTTTAGTTTGCAGGAAATTAACGCCTTTTACAAGTGTGAGCGATGCTTTTGATGCTATTCGGGAGCTTTATGATGATTTAGGGAAAAAATTACATCACCATGATATTTTAGAATCAATTTAGCAAACACACTACTTACTTATACTTACAAGATTATGGACAGCAAATTCAGCCGCCGCAGCTTTTGTATGAATTTTCTATTTGCGACAACGAGTTTGCTGTCCAAAGATTTACTATTTCCCGCACCTGCCAATGCGAATGAAAGTCTTAAAGAAAAAAGTTTTGCAACCAGACAAACAATAGGAAAACATCTTGTTTTTATCCCTTATACAGTTGCAAGACAAGGCGGTACACAGGTGATCAATTTATATTCTGGAAAGCCTTATTCATTGTCCATTACTAATCATTTTCAAGATGGCAGATCTATCAAGATTCGCGGTGCTAGTGAACAGGGAAGTGATCTTGAATTTGAAATCCATACTCTATATGATTCAGAAACAAGAATTGCTGATCAAATATACAAAGAAATCGAAAATGCTCAATTTATTGAGTCAACCAGTAAAACAAAGTGCAAGCTTGTTTATCAAGACATTGAAGACGGAAAGTTTGTTGAGGACATCGAAGCTTTAGAACTACTGGATTATGTGGTATCAAGTTCTAAACTGGATCAGAATATATCTCAGCGATATCAATTAGCCAGCAATAACTCTCGTCTGGTTGGAATAATTCAGGCAATTGACGCAGCCTTAGCGACATCAAACTTTACTGGGAAGACAAAGAACTTATTAATGGCAACCTTTGAACTAGTCAAAGCTAGTCAACCAATACCAGATTTTAATATTCTTACACAGCTTGATTCAATCGTTCTAAGTTCAAATCTTTCTGACTCAATAAAACAAAGTTACGTTCTAGGTAGTGCTGTTTCTGGGGCTTCAACTGTCGATTATTTGATAGTCGATAAAATTGGCAATGATAAAAGATTAAGTTCTGAGCAGAAAAAGCAGTATCTAGAAGTTTATCAGGAGGTAAGAGATGGTAAACCTAGTACAGATGCAACCACTCTCAATCAATTGGATTCTTATATATTAAGTGACGATAACTTGTCTGCAAATGCTAGGCTTATTTATCAAGAAGCTCGCCATCAAGCTTCAGTTCAAGGGAAAGACTTGATTGAGCAAATTTCCCAATTAAAATCCAAAATATCTGATTTTAAAAATGTAACTCAAACGGCTAAAGAAAATGCAAGTAATCTTTTACCTCAAACCACCAAACTGTTATCAGAAATTGGTGTCAAAGCTGGCACGGGAATCTCTATTGGTAGTCTGTCTGGTGCGGCTGCCACCAATGCCACACTAGCATGGTTAGGTGGCGGTTCAGTCGCTTCTGGTGGATTTGGAATGTTAGGTGGTTTAACTGTTGTGACGGGAGGATCGGCTTTAGTTGGTGCAGCAGGTATCATTTCCTTAGCTTTATTCTCACAAATGGATCAAGAAGATCAGAAAAACTTAGGTGTTGCAGTTGGCGGCGGCACAATTGCAGGGGCATCTGCTATGCTAGTCGCTTGGACAGCAGCTAGTACCTTTGGCATAGCGGAAACACTAAGCGGCGCTGCGGCTGCTAGTGCCACAATGGCTGCGCTAGGAGGGGTAAGTGTGATGACAGGCGGAACAGCTTTAATAGCTTCAGGTACGGCATACTTAATTTGGTCTTTCTTGAAAAGTAATAAAAAAAGAGATCAAGGTTATTTAGAACAGTTAGAAGCACGAATATATACCCTAACCGAAGAACCTAAATTGGAATCTTTAGCTGGCTTTATCACTCAAAACATCCAGAAAAAATATTTTGATGAGAAACACTTTACTGCTCCTGACTTACCTCTTGATAAGTTGTCTAATGTTTTGAAATCATGGGTTGAAATTGAGTCTGGTGAAAAAGTAGTTGCTCTGATAGATACCAGCTTCTTCAATGATGCCAAAGAGGGAGTTATTTTCACTGATCAAAGAGTTATCTGGAAGCGTCCACTTGATAGTAGCCATTCCTTATCTTACGATGATTTAAATGATACTTTTAATCAGAGAATTGGAACATTACTGATTCAAGAGAGTTCTCGCCATAATTTAGATGATTTAATTAAATTATCGGATGCGCTACCTAATCAACAAGAACACCAGAAATTTACTCTAATGCTTGAAGAAATTGTTGGCAAGTATGTTAGTCTATACAATTCTAACTAATTTTGCTACTTCCTCATACTATTTTCTTGATATTCCCTCAAATAAACTATGCAAATTCTCCTCCCAGATAGCGTTACCGAGAAACTACAAAGCACCAAAAGCCTGCTTGATAACGCCGTCGATTCCGTCAATCAAAATGTTCAGCAGGTTAAATCTGTAGTCACAGAGATTACTAATCAATCTATTGAAACTATTAATCAAACAGCAATAGACGCAAAACGTAGTTTCACTGAAGCAGCAAACAATACCCTAGGTAATGTTACCGAGAAAGGTGGTCAGCTAGTTAACAGTATAACCAATGCCACTAACACCCTAAAAGACTCCTTACACACTGCTATTGAGAAAATTGATACCCTCAATCAAACCTTATCCGATGGGATACAAGCTTCTATTAACTCATCTTTGAATAATTGGATTGATCAACACCCTCAACTAGTTTGGTGTATCAATCATCCCCTACAATGTTTGAGTATCTTTTTAGTAGGCATGATTCTATTTTCGGGATTATTAGGCGCTCTCTCTAAACTCACCGAAAAGTTTTGGCTATTGGTTTTGAGCTATCCTGCTAAGATACTTGCAAATATTTGGATGTCAATTTCTAAATCTCTAAAGCAAAATAATGGAACTCAAAACACTGACACCAAAAAGCGCATCACAGAAATTCTGAGCCGATTAGAGTCTATTAGACAAGAACAAGCCCTATTGTCACAGGAATTAGAATCTCTCCTGAAATAACTTTCCAGAAAACAATAACAGTCAAACTACCAAATAATCCTAACCAAATTCGCAGCACAAATATTCTGATCACAACTCAAAAGAGCCACCTGATTTCCTTGCTCCTCTACCACCAAAGCCGTTGATACAATCTGGTGATCGTGCATCTCATTGATAGAAGTGAGGTTGACACTTTTCTCAATCACATTAGCATCAAGTGGATAGATAGAGAGTCGTTTATCTTGCTTCACTACCTTTAGCAAAGCATCAACAGAAGGAATCGAAGTCTTGCCACGACTCACAATCCATACCGACTCCGCCAAAGCGATCACAGGTAAAATTAATTCACTACTTGAATCCGCAAGAATTTCTTTAGCAGTCACCCCTAAACGAGAATTACCTTCCAAAAACTAGATTAAAGCATGGGTGTCAAGAATATATTTCATATTGCTAGAATTAAACCCAACCAAGAGCATCGTCAACATCGCCATTAAACTCAGCATCTCTAAAATCAGCTTCAGTCGATTGTTGAGAACTTGAAAACATCCCAAACGACATAAACTGACTAGCAGGACTAACTGACTGAGGCTTAAAGAAAGCCACAAAAACTTGGCTCTCCGTAATATCTTGGGGGATTTCCGCTAACTCGATCTTACCGTTTCGATATATTCCTTGGATTGTCTGTAACATAATAGTCTGCGCTGGTTAATTTTAGCGATCGCCAATAAATTGTAGCACTACAACATTTTAGCTAATAATGGTAAAGCGATCTGATTTTGTGGGATTAGCGGCGATCGCTTCATTGGCATGAAATTACGAAGATGTATAATATGTCGATATTTATCATCGGTGAAAAATATGACTACACTCCTGCAACAAGCGATCGCCAGTCGTTTTCTAGATGAAATACGAGACGAGCAAGAATGGCAAATCCGCTTTACAAATACCACCAACGAACAATGGGATTTCATGGCAGAAATGGTACGTCAAGAAATTGCAAACAGCCAAACAGTTCCCATTAAAGAAGTTTTCCCATCTTAGCCATGAAATCTAGCGTAACCAACTCCTTTCGTAAACAACTGGAACAACTTCCAAAATCAGTTCAAGAACAAGCAGACAAAGCCTATGCGCTTTGGCAAACAGATCTATACCATAACAGCCTTCAATTTAAACGTGTAAGGCAAAGGCAACCAATCTATTCTGTCTGAATCAGTCTAAATTATCGCGCTTTAGAGCTTTGGGAATCTGACCATATTTATTGGTACTGAGTTGGTACGCATAATGAATATGATGAACTGCTTAAAAGAATGTGACCCAACTAAGAATGATGTTGTGCGATTAGGGGCGATTGGTTGGGCGATCGCGCTGAATAGCTTGATTTGATATAATCCGACAGGAAATACATTACAGAGACTTGGTTTATGGTGCGTCAGTTGAAAGATCGGGTGGTTGGCTTAATCGATCGCTACAAGTCTCAAGTGGATTTTTTGGCGATCAGATTAGAGCGATCGCATGGCACGGATATATTTTTGCGGAGTGGCAAGGTGGAAACCCTTAGCACAGGCATATCCATCGGAGGACAGGTGCGGGTATGTCATCGCGGCGGCTGGGGATTTGCCAGTTTTAATGGAAAGAAAATATTCAGACTATTTTGCGTATTTACCTCGCTTTGTTGGTAAGATCCATATTAAGTTAGTCGTAAATTACCATGAGCAAAGCGCTAGGCATCGATTTAGGGACAACAAACTCAGTTGGAGCATTTAGTGAGGTCGGGGTGGAAATCGTTACAGGAGTAGATAATACTTCTCCTGATCGCAAGCTGACTAGATCAATAGTTAGCTGCATTGACAATCAAATCAAGGTGGGAGAATCTGCCTATAACAATCTGGGGCATAGTCCAGAAAATACGATTAATTCGATCAAGCGATTAATTGGGCGTGGGTTTGCTGATCCGAAGGTACAAGAGCATAAATCGAAGTGTGCTTACAAGGTTACAGCGCATAGCGATGGCACTGAAAATAGTATTGGCGTTTGGATGGGCGGTAAGGAATATTCACCCGAAGATATTTCCGCAGAAATTCTCAAAAAAGTTGTGAGTAATGCTATTGTTTATCGCCGCGATCGCCTTGGTAAGCAAAATGAAGTGATTAATCAGGCGGTAATTACAATTCCTGCTTATTTTAATGACAAACAGAAAAATGCCACGCGATCGGCTGCTTACAAAGCAGGTTTAACACCTTTAGAGTTGCTCTCAGAACCAACGGCGGCGGCGATTTCCTATGGATTTAAGCCTGATAGTGATGATGTAAAGACAATTTTGGTTTATGACTTTGGTGGTGGGACATTTGACGCTTCTTTGATTGTGGCGGCGGGTACTCAGTTTATTGAGCAAGGCAAGGCGGGGGATCTTTGGCTCGGTGGTGATGATGTGGATCTGAAGTTGACTCAATTTGTGAAGGAACAAGTTGCTAAGCAAGAGGGTATCAGAGATATCGATCGCTTGATTGACAAAATGCCTCACTATGAGAAATTACGGTTCATTGCCGATCTCAAGTTAGCCTGTGAAAAAGCTAAGGTGGAGTTGAGTAAATCTACATCTACGATCATTTCCCCTGCTACGCCTCTCAAAGATGATTTAGGGATCGGGATTCCTGTAGAAGTGGAGATTTCGCGATCGCAGTTTGAGCAGATGATTAAACCATTGGTGGCGCGAACAATTCAGATTTGTCATGAGGCTTTGCAATTATCAGAATACACGCCTGATTTAGTAGATGTAGTGCTTTTGGTGGGCGGTTCATCACAAATTCCCTATGTGCAATCACAGGTGAGGGCTGCATTTGGTAATGAGAAAGTAGTTATTCATCCACGTCCGATGTATGCGATCGCCGAAGGTGCGGCAATTGTTGCGGCGGGTCGCATTGATAAAGTGGGTACTGTGTCGCGGGATTATTGCATCAAGTTGGTTGATGATCCGCGCTATCTCATTATTCGGCGTGGCGATGTTTTGCCAATCAAAACTTCGCATACTTTCAAATTAGTTGATGATGGACAAAGGCTAATTCGTTTTCAATTCTTTAGCCCAGATGAAGTGAGCAAGGATCTTGATGGCAAAAGCAACGATGAGAGTATTGGAGAAGTCTGGCTGTCTTTGGAACAGGACTATCCAAAGGGAACAGAGATTCAGACTTTTTTAGAGTTGGATGAAAAAGATAGTCCGCTAAAGGTTCATGCTCATTTAAAGAATGACCCTAGCGTAAATGTATCTTGCCAGTTTTCACGAGGCAAATCTGATGAAGAGGTTCTTAAGGAGACGAAGCAAGTAATTCAGGAATTGAATGAACTTGGCTTAACTAAGTTAGGAGTTGCCGCCGCTACCGAAAAAATCTCTGCTGTTATCAAAGCGGCTAATCGGATTGTTGACAATAATACAGATAAAATTCGCCCTGATATGCTTCAGACAGCACAGAAAGAACTTGAATCTCTCAAGGTGATGATGTCGAAGGAAAGGCTAGAGGCTGAGTCATACATTAATGAGTTTGAGCGGATAACTAATATCTGTGGCGATCTAATACCTTCAGCGCAGAAGCAAAGAATACAGAAGTTGTCACGCGAATTGCAAGAGGCAATTGATAAAAATAATATTTCTGGAATGCAGGTGGTTACTGAACGCGCCGCACAGGAAATTCAGAATTTGCCCGATCGCGTCAGCCTAATTATGCTTTGTGTGGTGGGAATCCGTAAGGCAAGCCAAATCAATCCATCAGAGGGTCAAGTTATGGCAAGTAAGTTAGATCGGATGATCTCTGCGATGAAAAACAATCAAGATATGCAAGTCTCCAGAATGGCAGAGGAGCTATTCCCTATGGTGGAGCGCTATGTTGATAAGCGAATGCCAACATCAGCAATTAGTACAGGTTTGTCTCGCTAGTTTTATTCAATTCTATTTTTGCAAGAGTTCAAATGACTGAATCTATCAAACTTAACTGCCCTGTCTGTGGTTATCAAGACCTACAAAAAAGCATCTGTCCCAATTGCGATACAGATGTGTCGTTATTGCGATCGCTTTTAGAGTTACCGATTTTGCAAGCTGCAAGTGATACGCCTATTGAGAATATTCAAAATGTACCCAAGGAATCGAAACTTCCCAAAATTTGGCTATTAGTATTGCTGGGTATAGCGATTGGTTTTGTAATGGGTGGTTGGACTGGTTACTCTATGTTTCAGTCTGTCATCGGCGATCGCATTACCAACAATCCCAATCCATCATTGGCAAACAAGCCTGAAATTGTAGCAACGATAAAAGCTACGCCCAAAAATCAACCGATATCGACTAAAAGTTACATTGTTCAAAGTGGTGATTCTCTTGAAGATTTAGCCCAAAAGTTATGTGGCAATAGCGAAAAATGGCGTGATTTTGTGGTTGTAAATCCTAGTTTAATTGGGAGAGAAAGTGCTTTAGAAGTTAGAGAAAAATTGATCATTCCTCAAAATTGTAAAGGAGAGTAATGATTAATGTTTCCTAAACTAATCAATGTGATTACTAAATTCTGGTTAGTATTTTTATTGCTTTTTGCTATTGGTTGCGTGATAGGTTGGTGGCTGGCTTACTCGATCACGCAACCATCTAAGGAGAATCTCCAAAATACATCTAAGCCTATAGAACTTATCTATACTGTGCAAAGTGGTGATTCTCTGGTTTATTTGGCAGAAAAATCCTGTGGCAGTCGTGAAATATGGAAAGATTTTGTGACTGCAAACCCTAAGCTGATTGGCAGAGAAAACAATTTAGAAATCGGTGAAACATTAGTCTTTCCCCAAGTATGTTTAGAGAGAGCCACTTCTGCCAAGAGCGGCAATCAGATTTTGAACTACTCTCTATTAGTATTTTTAGTGATTATTATCATCTTTCTCTCTCTATTTCTATTTCTATTTGCTACAGGACTCTGGTCTGACAACTCTATGTTCACTAAACCAATTAATTCCCTGACTATTATTTGTTGTGGGGTGGGAATATTTGATATTCGCGATCGCGTTAGTCAAACGAAAAATCTTCTAGTCAAATCTGAAGAACGGGCTAAAGCAAAGCGACTCAAAGAAGCAATTCAGCTTGCTAAAAGTGGAACACGCCTATGGAGCCAAAATCCTAATTTTTGGGAGAAATTGTTTCGGAAGTGGTTTCTTAGCGATCTCCTGATTAAGCTAGAAGAATCTTCAAAGAAATGGAGTGGGCAGATGCAAAATGCTCAACGCCTAATTCAAGAAGGAAATAATCTGCTTACCTTAGTTTCTAATGATCCTAAAGAATATGAAAATTTAGAAAAAGCGCTTCATTGCTTACAAAGAGCTAAAAATCTACTATTCGATCCCAAAGTTAATGAGCAGGTAAAATCCTACAGTTCTGAACTACAACAACGTAAACATTGGTTAGAACTTTTTGAAGATGCACAGGCAAATGCTTTAGCTAAATATTTTCTAAGAGCATTGCCAATTTATGAAGAAGCACAAAAATTTTACAATACAGATGAACTAAATGAACTGATTGCAGTTTGCAAGGCAAGCGCAATTGCTGAAAAACAATATTACCGAGAATTAAAAAATGCTAAATCTTTCTGTCAGCAAGCTGATTTTCCAAAGGCTTTTAAAGCTGCAAGAATGGCGATCGCCTCTTTCCCCCGTGAAGATGGACAAAAGTTTTTACGCAGTCTTGAGCGCATTCTCGAATCTAAGACAATTTTTCAGAAAGGGTTGCACCATGAACAGTCTAGAGAACTAGATCTAGCTTTAGATTGCTACACCAAAGCTTATAAGCTAATGCCAGACTATTTAGAATGTCGCTTTCGACAGGTTATTGTTGCTTGTAAACAGGAAAATTGGGAACAAGCATTAAATTTTCTTGTTGGTTTGAATGGCGATCGCGCCAGTTATTTGCGTGGTTTTATATTTGCTAAGAACCAAAATTATGATGAAAATGCAAGAGAATGGCAAAATATTCGCTCGTCTGAATTGGATACTCAACGCTCAAAGTTGAAGATTATCAAGCAAAAAGCTTATCTTTTGGACTTGCAAGCGATCGAGAAATTTGTCGATCAAGGTGAGATTGAGAAAGCAGCTAATATCAGCCACAAAGCCCTAGAACGCCATCCTCAAGCTGAAGTCATTCGCAAAAATTTAGATACACATATTCTCCCTCGACTAGATTCGGAAGCATGGAAACAGACTGAAATCAACTGGAATGCTTTGCTAGAAAAAACGCGCTCTATTTGGTTAGAACGTCCCAACATACAAAGTTTGCATAATTGGGCTGTTGCTGCTTATTATTGCGCGATGAATGCAGAGTATCCAAAGCTCGACTTGATTATGGAATTTAATGCCAGTTGGGGAACTGCGATCGCTAATCTGCCAGACGATCCGTCATTAAGTAACTTACCTTGGTTGGGTAATTCAACCCCAAATCGATCTCAACTCAAGCAAAAACTAGAAGAACTTTGGGATCGCGTATTGGATCGTTTTAAAGGACATGATCTCAATTCCTATATGCAATTACGCGACTGGCAACGTCTTGATCGATATACGTTGAATATTCTCACAAGTTCGGCTGAAGCAAGCATTAAGTTAGGCTTAGTTTTCATCTTACCTAGCGCCATAGATTTTTTAGAACAACTTGAGAAGTCAAATAATAATTTGACAAAATTTATGCTGGATCTACAATATCAATATCAACATAAACTCTTGCCGACATCTTCTCAACTATCACTTTTTTATTCTCCTTTAGGAATAGCGATCGCTGCCTGTCTTGATGGTGATGTTGAACGAGGCTTACAACTAAAATACTATAATTCAGGATATTTGAATCACAAGGAGCATCTCAACAATGCCCACGCAATGCTCTCTTACTTTGAGTGTTGTCATCTGCTGAAGAAAAATCAATGGCAAAATGCTCTACAACTAGCGAAGCAATTCAAACAGTCAATTCAAAAAAATTCTGAATGGCTCAGTGAAATAGATCGCCTATGCAAGTTAATAGTACGCGAACTGGACGAAAAAGATCAAATAACATTTGCTAAGTTATGGCTGGAAACGACTTCTAGTAAAGCATCTAGAAACTATTATACAGAATATAAAACCGAAGAAATTCGGATGCAAATTGGCAAAGAAAGAATTACGCCTGCACAAGGATTATCAAAATTGCGAGATCTTACTGTAAATGAAGCTAATAGCATTGATTCTAACAATCCTGTTTATCGAGATCTCATTAATCGCATTGAAGTTGTAATTGCAAATGAAGATGTTGTTAAATTTCTTAAAAGAGGCGAAACAGAAAATGCTTTTAATCGTGCCATGCGTTCTGGGAATCGTGAAGTCAAACAAGCATTGGCTGAAGTTCTATTCAACATCTTGCAAGAAGCTGATAGACAAGGCAGAATTAGCTATGGCGAAAGAATACAAGTAGTTGGCTGGATTACTCAGTTAGTCCCTGATCTGGTAAATTAGTAATCTCTAAGCTCGATAATGTAAAATTTATGTTTATTAAGTAGGCATTGTCATGACAGCAACAATCACCAATCACATCGAAATCACCACAGGAACTTGTAGCGGTAAGCCGCGCATCGCTGGACATCGGATTACAGTGCAAAATATTGTCATCTGCTATGAAAGGATGGGGATGTCTCCCGATGAAATCGTTTATCACTATCCCAGTATTAACTTAGCCGATGTTCACGCTGCTTTAGCTTACTACTATGATCACGTTGCCGAAATTAGACAAGATATTGCCAATGATGAAGCATTTGCCAAAGAAATACAGTTACAACATCCTTCCCTAGTTCAACGAAAGCTAAAACTCAATTATGGCTAGGGAAATCAAACTTCATTTAGATGAAAATGTAAGCAACGCGATCGCTAATGGGTTGCGTATGCGTGGAATTGATGTAACAACGACTCCAGAGCAGAAACTCATTGCTGCTCCTGATGACATACAGCTTAAATTTGCGGTTTCTCAAGAAAGGGCGATTTTCACTCAAGACATTGACTTTTTAAGAATTCATCGTCAAGGAGTCAATCATTTAGGAATTGTCTACTGCCCACAGCAAACAAAATCCATAGGACAAATTATTCAGGGAATTGTCTTAATTTGGGAACTGCTGACACCTGAAGAAATGATTAACCATATCGAATATTTATAGACTCAATAGTTGAAAGTAATCATGGAACGAAATCCTTACGATATTTTAGGTTTAACATCAGCATCATCTAAAGCTGAAATCACGAAAGCTATGGCAACAGCCATGAAGCAAAAAGCTTATCCCATTGATGCGATCGCTAAAGCTCAAAAAGCTCTGATGAAACCAGAAGAGCGATTAGTTGCCGATTTTTTATGTCCGATCTTACCAACGCTGCAACGTTTTGAGCGCTCAGATTTATCAGCTTTACAAGAAGAATTACCCACCCTAGAAATTTTGCCCGAATTTGAAGGACTAGGCGATACAATTCGCACTATTAAAGATGTTTCTGAACTTGACCTTCAGTTTGGGCAAACCTTAGCAGACTCACTTACTTTAGATTTTGAGGAATAGATAATGAGTAATCAAAATATGAACTTGGTTATTAAGACAGAACTTCGCGATCGCCTTTTCCAAAGTATGAGTAGTTTACTAAAAGAAAAGGCAGAATTAAAACAAAATATTCGTAATAATAGTAATGATACTGAAGCTGAAAAAGATGCTTTGTTTCTGGAATTGCTAGAAGTTATTGATACTCTTGATAATTTGACAACATCTTTAGAAAACAGCCTTGAAGCTCTCCCAGAAAGCCATCAACGTTTACCTCGTGCAATTGGCTCCATTCAACGAAAACTTTTGATGACATTACAAAAACAAGATGTTTATCCAATTGTCATTCCTGAAAAAGAAGCTGTCGATGTAAACCTATGTCGTATCCTTGAGTCCGAAAATCGTGATGATCTGCCAGAGCGATCGCTTGTAAAAATCCTCAAAACTGGTTATATGAACGGTGACAAAGTTCTGCGATCGGCAGAAGTTATCGTGGCTAAATCTACAAGTCCAAAAGATGCGGACTGAAAATTTTTCCACGATAGTTTTATTCCATTACAGTCATTCGCGATTCGCGATCACTCTACACAGCATAAATTATGAATTTCAGCATAGTGCTTCGCACTATACTGAAATCCTCTAGGGGTTCTAGTTTGATATAATTCGACAGGAAATACATTACAGAGACTTGGTTTATGGTGCGTCAGTTGAAAGATCGGGTGGTTGGCTTAATCGATCGCTACAAGTCTCAAGTGGATTTTTTGGCGATCAGATTAGAGCGATCGCATGGCACGGATATATTTTTGCGGAGTGGCAAGGTGGAAACCCTTAGCACAGGCATATCCATCGGAGGACAGGTGCGGGTATGTCATCGCGGCGGCTGGGGATTTGCCAGTTTTAACGATTTGGCGAGTTTAGAAATGCGGATTGCTGAGGCGATCGCGGCGGCGAAATGGGTGGGTGATGAGCAAACGATACTTGCTGAAGTTGCACCAGTGCAAGCACAGATCTCATTGGTGACACCACAGCCAGAGGTCAGTTTGAGCGATAAAAAGGCTCTATGCAGTCATTACACCGATATTTTGCGATCGGTCGGCGATCGCATCATTAGTACTGCTGTGCGTTATGGCGACTGCACCCAGCAAATTCTCTTTGCCAATTCTGAAGGGACGCTCATTGAGCAGGAATGGTCGGATTGGGAAATGCGCTCTTCTGCCACGGCTAGGCAGGGAGACAATGTGCAAACTGGTCGTGAAACCTTCGGCTCCCGTCGTGGCTATGCTGATTTATTAAATCAAGAAAATCAAGTGATGGGGGCAGCCCAGAGGGCGGTGAGGGCATTGGACTTGGCAACCGTTGAGGGTGGCAGTTATACGATTGTCATCGATCCGATATTGGCAGGATTGTTTGTCCATGAGGCTTTTGGGCATCTGTCGGAAGCGGATATGCTCTATGAAAACCCTGATATGCTGGAAACCATGAGTTTGGGGCGGCGGTTCGGCTCAGAGGATTTGCAAATATTTGATGGCGCGGCTCCCGCAGGGCATCGTGGCAGCTATCTCTATGACGATGAGGGCGTACCCGCCTCCACCACGCAATTAATCCATGATGGCGTATTGGTGGGCAGATTGCATTCCCGTGAAACCGCAGGCAAATTGGGAGAGGCAGTCACAGGCAATGCCCGTTGTTTGGACTATCACTATCCGCCCCTAGTCAGGATGACGAATACTTGGATTGGTAGAGGTAAAACCCCAGTATCGAGCCTCTTTGATGATATCGATGTGGGTATCTATGCTAAAAACTGGCAAAGCGGCATGACCAATGGCGAGATGTTTACCTTTACGGCGGGTGAGGCATGGATGATCCGTGATGGCAAGATTGCCGAACCTGTGAAGGATGTGACCATTTCAGGGAATGTATTTGCAACCTTGGCAGATATTGAGGCGATCGCCGATGATTTTGCTTGGGATGAGTCGGGCGGCTGTGGCAAGGGCGGACAGAGTGGCTTAGCGGTGGGCTGTGGTGCGCCGAGCTTGCGAATTAAAAACGCGATTGTGGGAGGAGATTGTGATGGCGAAATATAGCCCCAGACTTAAGGAGATGAATTTGGAGTTAGTGCAGACGATCGCCGAACATCAATTGACGGAGGATCGCTTAAATCTACAACTAACCCGCTTAAAACTGATGTATGACTTTGTGTCAGCGTTAAATGCCGCGCAAACCCTCAATGAAATTTATCAGATTGCCCTTGATGGACTATGTGCCGCCCTACGAATTAATAAAGCGATCGTCATGGTGGAATCAGCGCAGGGACTAAAGTATGAGGCATCAATGGGAGTGAGTAATACTTACAGTCAATCTATTGAGATATTTTTTGATGATTTCTACAGCGATCGCCCTAATCAGTCAAATCAATCAGCAGATTTGCCTAAAACCTTCCCCCATAGTGCCACCTTACCCAGCGATCGCCAATTGCAAGAACTATTCCATCAAGAAAAAATTGGGGCTTGGGCGATTTTCCCCCTTGATTATGAACTTAGGCATCTAGGTGACATCGTGGCTTGTTTCGATGAGCCGCGCCAGTTCACCGAAGAAGAGGTGCAGCTTACACAAACTATCGTTACTTACATTGCGATCGCCCTCACCCGCAAACAGGCAGAACAGGCACTCAAAGAAAGCCAACAATTCATTCAACGCATTGCCGACACCACCCCCAGCATTCTCTATATTTACGACATCGAAGAGGGGCGCAATGTTTATTGCAATCAAGCGATCACCCATATCCTTGGTTATACCAAATTAGAAGTTCAGGTAATGGGTGAGCAGTTATTAGGAACGCTTTTGCATCCAGAGGATCTCGATAAAATCAGTCAGCATTACAATCGGATTAGGAAAATTCAAATTAATCAAGATATCAATCCTGCAATAGCATTAGATAAAAATGCCGATGGTCTATTTTTAATTGAATATCGAATGCGCGACATTCAAGGCAAATGGCGCTGGTTTTATAGTCAAGAAAATATATTTTTATACGATCAAAATGGCTATGTCAAACAGGTGATTGGTGCTGCTTCTGATATTACTAAATTAAAGGAAATTGAGAATAAATTGCAATCATCCTTAGCCGAAAAAGAAGTACTTTTGCGCGAAGTACACCATCGCGTTAAAAACAATTTAAGTGTGGTTGATAGCTTGCTGTCAATGCAAACAAAATATGTCAAGGATGCAGAAGCCCTAAAATCAATTTCCGATAGCCAAAGACGCATTCACACAATGGCATTAATCCACGAACAACTGCATCAATCACAGGATTTTGGCAAAATTGACTTCTGCGAATATCTTCAGCGTTTAGTCAATAATCTCTACAGTTCTAATAGTGACAATATTAATCATGTGGATTTAAAAACCGAACTGAACCCCGTTGTTTTGGATATTGATATGGCAGTTTCTATGGGCTTAATTGTGAATGAGCTATTAACCAATGCTTTTAAACACGCCTTTCCCCATCAAGAACAGGGCTTAATCGCGGTAAAACTCTATAAATCCGATGGCGATCGCCGCCTAAACTTGATCATTTGCGATGATGGGGTCGGAATGCCCGCACAAATTAACTTGCAGGATACTAATTCCCTTGGACTGAGATTGGTAAGGATTTTGGCACAGCAGCTAAGGGCAAATCTGAAAATGTCATCGGCGATCGGCACAAGTTTTCACCTGACCGTGGATTTATAATGGGATTTATAATATTTATAATATAAATGGCGCAAAGCGTTATTTACATTAGGCGATTAACAAAAACCTTGAATCAAGCATATTTTCAATCAGAGCATTTGTTGTTTGAACCAACAACTCCCAACCATGACGCGATCGCCTTGGTCTTTGCCTTCCCCAATAGCTATACAGTGGGCATCACCAGTTTGGGCTATCAGGTAGTTTGGGCAAATTTGGCTAGACGCGCAAATATTAATGTCAGTCGTTGGTTTACCGATGCTCACGAAAATCTGCCAAGGGACATCGAAATTCTCGGCTTCTCCTTTTCGTGGGAACTAGATTATGTGAATATTTTGGCGGCGCTAAACCAGTTTGAGATTCCCATTGATAGCCGCGATCGCCAAGATCATCATCCCTTAGTATTTGGCGGCGGACCAGTTCTCACTGCCAATCCTGAACCCTTTGCCGAATGGTTCGATCTGGTGCTATTGGGGGATGGAGAAGAACTAATTGGCAACTTTCTGGAAGCATATCAGACTGTGCGTGATGCTGGTCGCATGGAAAAATTGCGCCATCTCGCTAAAATTCAAGGCATCTATGTCCCGCAACTTTACCATGTCACCTATGATGCTCCCGATGGTGCGATCGCCGCAATCACTCCCATTGATAGCGATATTCCTGCGATCGTGCAGAAACAGACCTACAAAGGGAATATATTATCAGCTTCAACGGTGGTGACAGAACGCGCCGCTTGGGAAAGCATTTTTATGGTGGAAGTGGTTCGCAGTTGTCCCGAAATGTGTCGCTTCTGCTTAGCCAGTTATTTAACCCTGCCCTTTCGCAGCGCCAGCATTGAGTCCAGTCTCATCCCTGCGATCGCTGAAGGATTAACCGTCACCAATCGCCTTGGACTATTAGGTGCATCCATTACCCAACATCCCGAATTTGATAGTCTATTAGATTATCTTGCCCAACCCCAATTCGATCAAGTGCGCCTCAGTCTTGCCTCAGTGCGTACCAATACCCTCACCGAAAAACTAGCACGAATTCTCTCCCAACGCGATAGCCGTTCTGTCACCGTAGCGATCGAGAGTGGTTCGGAACGGTTGCGGCAAATTATTAATAAGAAACTGCACAATGATGAAATCACACAGGCGGCGATCAATGCTCAAGCGGGCGGATTAAAAGCACTGAAACTATATGGCATGGCGGGCGTACCAATGGAAAATGATCGGGATATTGAGCAAACCATTGAGATGTTAATTTCCCTCAAAAAAGCTGCACCCAAATTAAAAATCACCTTTGGCTGTAGCACCTTTGTGCCGAAATCCCATACGCCTTGGCAATGGCAAGGGGTGAGCAAAACCGCCGAGAAAAAATTGCAATATTTCCGCAAGCAGCTACAGTCCAAGGGTATCGATTTTCGCCCTGAAAGCTACAAAGATTCCCTCATTCAAGCCCTCATCTCACGGGGCGATCGCCGCCTCACCAAATTACTGCGCCTAGCCTGTACCTACGGCGATCGCGAATCTCCCAGTGATGGTTCTTACAAAAGAGCCTTTAAAGAATTGCGCGGCGAATTACCACCCTTAGAATGGTATGTCCATCAAGATTGGGCAGTTGATCAAATTCTACCTTGGCAGCATTTGCAAATTGCCTTACCTCTCGCAACCCTAATCAAACATCGCGCCATGTCATTTAGCGAGATTCAAAACCACGACCTTCTGGATTTAAGCGCAAACCGCAGTAATTAGCCATGAGTTCCGACTATGCCAAGTCAAACAAAAGAAATTCGGCATTGCCCTGAGCGATAATCTCCAAACTATCAGCGCGATCGCTAGAAACCGCATCTCCTGCCTGCAACCTCAGAGAGCCAATACTCATTTCACCTTTAGCCACCTGTATCCAAGTATAGCGATCGGGCTGTGGCACATAGACAACACTCCGAGCATCTTCCAAAATGGAAGCATAGATAAGGGCATCTTGATGGATTTTGACAGAGCGATCGCGCCCATCGGGAGAAGCGATCAATCGTAATTGATTGAGCTTTTCTTCCCTGCTATAGAAAATCTGCTCATAGCTAGGTGTGACATTCTGCTGATTAGGAAGAATCCAAATTTGCAATAAATGCGCGGTTTCTGTTGCCAAAGGATTAAATTCACTATGGGTAATCCCAGTACCTGCACTCATTCTCTGCACATCGCCCACTTTAATGATCGAGCCATTACCCATACTATCGCAATGTTCTAGCGCTCCATCAAGCATATAGGTAATAATTTCCATGTCGCGGTGAGGGTGTGTGCCGAAGCCCTTGCCTCCTGCGATCTGATCTTGATTGATCACCCGCAAAGCCCGAAAAGACATATGCTGCGGGTCATGGTAACTAGCAAAGGAAAAAGTATGATAACTATCGAGCCAGCCGTGATTGGCATGACCTCTTTCTTCCGACTTCCGAATTGTCAGCATAAATTTGACTCCGTTTTACAGCTTTTTACAGTTTAGTATGTGCGCCGTCACAAAATGGAGCATTGCCTGTCTGTTTGCAGAGACAGAGCGCCACTTTTTTGGTTTCGGTGACTGCAAATGATAGAGGCACAAACCCTGTCCCCTTATGTGCGCCATTGCAGTAGGGCTGATTAGTAGACTCGCCACAGGTACACCAGTAATAGGTTTTGGGTTCTAGTTCCAGAACTATGGGCTTTTTGTCAACAATTTTGGCATTGTTGGGAGAATTAGGGGCAGGATTATTGGTTGATTCACTCATGGGCTTGTCCAAATGCGTTATGCAGCATAGTTATGGAGCATAGTATAGTTGTACACATTCATTGAGTAAAGTATGCACTTTTTTGTAAGGTACATACTAAAAAGATACTATGGTAGAAAGCTTTGTTAATGCTAGCCTTTGCGACCTAAAGCTAGATCGCAACACTCATCAATCTAGCTGTCCTGTTGAAGCCACCCTTGAGGCGATCGGGGGTAGATGGAAAGTGCTAATTCTCCATCAGTTATTTGGTGGTACTAAGCGCTTTGGTGAGCTACACCGCAATCTGCATGGCATTACCCAAAAGATGCTGACCCAACAACTGCGAGAAATGGAACAGGATGGATTAATCCATCGCGAGGTCTATACACAGGTTCCGCCCAAGGTGGAATATTCGCTTACGCATCTAGGAAAGACGTTGCAACCAGTCCTAGACGCGATGCACCTATGGGGCAAGAGTTATTTAGGACTCCCTGAAAAAGCGTCAATTCAAGGGTGAAATACAACTTCATTAGGTGCGACCTCGACTTTATAGCCCCTTGCGGCGTAAGCATTCTGACTTTCGCTAGTTCAGATCGTAATTCTGTATACCAAAACAGTCATTACTTTCCAAAAATTATCATATTATCTACAGACCATTGATATTTCGATGGTCTTGTGGTAGCCTCATAGGCAAAGTTAGTAAGTTAGTGCGTCCAAGCTTTGTAACAAAGCTTTCAAATACTTCTAAATTTCAAAACTCAGGCAACAGTTCTCTAACATCGACTAAACTAAGCCCATCTAAACATTCCAATTAAAATTATGCTAACAGCCTTAAATAGCATCCCAGCAAAAGTATGCATTGCTGCTCTCTGTACCTCTGCTGTCTCAATCAGCGTCCTAACTGATTCTGCTAATGCAATATCTCTCATCGGCAATCTTGATGGTACAAATGGTACTGCTAGCCTTATCGATACAGATAGAACTTTAACTGTTCAGTTTACAACGCCAAACTTACCTACCGCTAACGACAAGTTCCAACTCAACAATATTAGATTGAGGGTCTCAAATTTCAGAACAAACTCTACCGCACCTAGCGCTGATAAGGTGTTGCTGTCAATCACAGACAATGCCAACGGAAATAGCTTTTTTGGCGATGATCTATTTACAACCTTTAGTTCACCTACATCTACTGTCAACACTCCACGGACGATCACCTTTACGCCTAGCAGTACATTCTTCTTTGAGCGTAACACTACTTACTGGCTATCTGTAGCTGCGTTTGATTCAGGTACTACATTCAATTGGATATCTAATGCCGCGAATACTGCCCCAACAGGTGGTCTCGCATCTCTGGGAGCTGGAGGCTACAAATACACTGTCGATGCTGGCGGCGACGGTTTCACTGCTGCTGTACCAAGTTTCGGTTCTTTTGACGTTGATGTAACACAGGTACCATTTGAGTTTGAAGCATCGGGTGGATTGGTGATCTTGGGCGGTTTATTTTTAGCTAGGCGGCTGAAAGCTCGCAAAAAAGACAACAACGTTGCCTAGTGCATCGCTTGATTACAAAAAGAGCCGCGCAATGCGCGGCTCTTTTTTTTGCTGACTAGGACTTACACAAACAGCCCTGTAATAACAATACTTCGGACATAAAAAAAGGGGAACAAAAAAGCTATTCATCGGATAAGGTGCAAGTAATGAATCAAAGCACCAAATGAATAGCATTAATGACATATTACCGAAAGTAGCAACCAAGGCACAACAGAAATTTCTGTCAATCCTG
>NZ_JACJPY010000129.1 GCF_014696345.1 Pseudanabaena cinerea FACHB-1277 | reverse complement strand
CGTTATAAAAGAATGCAGGGCTATCAAGTGTTGCACCCAATGGGCTGGGATGCCTTCGGATTGCCTGCGGAAAATGCGGCGATTGATCGCAATACCCATCCCGCGAAATGGACTTACGCAAATATCGACAATATGCGATCGCAACTTAAACAAGTGGGCTTGTCCTACGATTGGGATCACGATTTAGCAACCTGTTCGCCTGATTATTATAAGTGGAATATACTCTTCTACCTACCAATCGTATTCTTCTCGTCTAGCCTAGTGAAGCGAATCTCGATGCGGCGTTTATCATCATCTTTTGGCTTTTCATTATTTGGTAGTTTTGGTGGCACTAACTGAGCCGCAGAATATGCACGGAATTCTAAGCCTTGTAATTTGCCATTATTTTTTTGGTGATACCGCAAAATACGCATGATTTCTACGGCACGCATTAAGCCTAAGTCTGCATTAGATCCAGCCACAAGTCTATCGGCAGTTACTCGATCAATGTCTGCGTTATTGGCTATATTGGCTAGATCCTTGTCAAGATTACTGGATACACCACCAATAGGCTGAGGATCGGTATGTCCAATAATTTCCACTAAATTAATTCCATAGGATTTAGCATTATTTTCAATCTCTTCTATTAATCCATCTTTTTTATCAAATTCTCTTAGCATCTGCTGACCTTGTAGACCAGCACTCCCCGACTTAAATCGAATGGCTCCTGAATCACGCAGAAAGATAATTGGTGGTGTATCGTTTTTTTGAGGAACTATAGGTTTTAACCGATCTAGAACTATAGGTTTTAACCGATCTATCTCTTGCTGTAAAATTCTATTTCTTTGCTCAAGCTCATTGTTCCTTTTTTCAAGGGTCGGTATTAGGTCTGTAGCTTTCTTACCCTCTTTTGCATTGAGTTTACTTCTGGTAAAACCTATCAGAAAGGAGGTTATTAAAAAAAGACTGATAATTAAAAATGAGTTAGACATTAAATCTGTGAATGCTACCCAAATGTTTAGATCTTCAGTTTCTGACTCAAATTTCCGTCTCATAGTCATTATTACTTATTAATTAATAATTCGTTTACTTAGTATATTCTTAATATTACTAACTGCCTTTTTGGTAGTTGGGAATAACTCTGATTGACTATTTTGCTGTCTATTATTTTGAAAAATAATTGAAATCTGTTCATTTATATTTTCTATTACTTTTGATAAACTATATATTTGAAATTTAATTTCGCTTATATCTTCAATCTTTAGCAGTGGGGATTCATTTTCAGAAACCGATCCCTCTTTCAAAGATTGATTTTGCAGTAAAAGAAATTCAAGAGCTTGTTGAAAATCACTTTTGATTGAAGCTAACGATTGATTCATTTGAGCGTTATCTTCATTCATAATTACACTAGCATTAATAAGTTGCGAACTAATTTCATTAGCTGCTAGTATTAATTGATCGATTTTTGGATTGTTGTCTAAATTATTTGTTGTATCTGAATAGTTACTGTTACTTATATCAACACATGATATTATTTCTTGTAATAATTGAATAATTGTTTGGTTGTCATCATGTAAGCTATTGAAATCTAAGCCTTGATATAATTTCTCGGTAATTTTTTGAGTAACTGCGTTGATGGATTTTGTTAATCGAACTAACTCAGCCTTAGCCAGTATAGATTCATCACTTTTAGCACTTAATGACTGTGCAGATAATTCAATATTTGATTGCAGATCTTTAATTAACTCCACAGTAGAAATTAATATTTCTCTTTCTGCTTTGATAGCTGGAATTGCTTCCAGTAAGTTCTCTTCATTACTTTGTGTTATTCGTATTAAATCTCTAAAGGCATCATAAAGTTTAAGAGATTTACCTGAGTAGTCATCTAACTTTTGGGCTGCTTCTTGAAACTGTATTGATGAACTTTCAACAGAGTTAGATGTTTCTTCAAAAGTTGCAGTTACCTGTTCTATAGTGCTAGAAAACCTATGGATGCTATTAGGTAATTCAGAACCAGACAAAACACTAGCAGCATATTGAAATGCTTGAGAGCTTTCAGATATTTTTGTCGCAGAATCCTTAAAGTTACTTACAAGATCATTGAGGTTATCTCTTAATACTCTATTCTCTGTTATGATTTGAGAAATTTGAGTAGTAAAAGAATTGCCGATTGCTTTCTCAAGCGATTTTGTGAATATTCCAATCGATTCTTGCCGAAAACTTGTAAGAGAGGCTTCAATTTGGGCTAAAAATACGCCAGTAGGAGTAGTAGAAACTTCACTATTCAGATAATCTTCAAGTAAGCTCAGAAATCGATATTTTGCTACTGTTGTATTAAAAACTAGATTTACGATTGTCAATGCTATACCACATAGCAGGGCTATGAGGCTACTTCCAAAAGCAGTAGCCATTCCATTTAGAGGCTCTTGTAATTTGGTAATTATTTGTTCAGTAGTACCACCAGAACTTTTTAAGATTTCTTGAATGCTGCTTAGGTTGGAGGTGATGCCCACAAATGTACCGAGCAATCCTAAAGAAATTAGAACATTTGGAAAAGAGCGACATACAAAATCCCAAGAATCTCTACTTGCAATCCCAAATTTATTACTACTATAAATTTGGTCAATAATTACTGAGGTGTTAACTTTATCTGATCCATTTTTATAAGCTTTGACTCTTTTTTCCGCCTCTTGAATAATGGGGTGTTTTAAAGTTACGTCTCTTTCTGAAACCAGAATTCTTGCTTGTGAAATTAGATTTTCTAAGTCTTTTCTTAAAAAGGCTCTAATTACAGCAACAACAGCAGTTAAGCCAACAACCAAAAAGAAAAATATTTTCTGTCCATCAGCAGAGGTCAGGATTTTTAGTAATGGGAGTAGTGAGCTAAAGTCCATTCTATTTCATACGGGGTATTTTTGTTTGATTGCCGCAACTTCTCGATCATATTCTTCCTGATCGATGATTCCATCCTCAAGATCTCTCTTGCATTGTTCAATTTCTTCACGGCGGCGCTGACGAGCATTTTCTGATGCATACTCATCGTTGATAATAACCACGTCATGAGGAGTTTCTACAGTGCTAGTAGATGCTTGTTCATCATTGATAGGAGATGCTTCCAAAATATTCTGTGCATTAGGAGATAGATTACTAGGCTGCTCAGAATTTGATTTTTCAAGAAGCATCTTATCGATCTTTTGGCGATATTTCTCCAATATACCGATTTCTCCGTCTTTACCAATCAGTTTGTCTTTGTATCGCTTGTTGTAACCATCAGTGAGGCTATTAACATATCTCTGAAACGCATCAATAGTTGCTCTTGC
The DNA here is from genome assembly GCF_014696345.1 of Pseudanabaena cinerea FACHB-1277. Classification (GTDB taxonomy): domain Bacteria; phylum Cyanobacteriota; class Cyanobacteriia; order Pseudanabaenales; family Pseudanabaenaceae; genus Pseudanabaena; species Pseudanabaena cinerea. Next base: position 4,301 of record NZ_JACJPY010000129.1, on the reverse strand, counting down.
ACCAGAACCCTGACTATCTCTACTGGCACTTTGTCCCCAAGTATCTTTGTTTAAACCATTTTCAAAGTGTTTTAGCTCTTCCTCTAAACTGGTAAATAGATCGTTGTCATTGTAAATTGTCTCCATACACTGATCCCAGTTACCCTCCAGCAACACATCTTGCATTTGCATTGCTTTTTGGCTCCAATAGCCGAATTGCAAACTTGATTGTGTATAGTCACCAAGAAACTTTAGGGCTAAACATGGAAAAAAAAGCAACTGTAATCTTTCCATAATTTGATCAGATGGTGGCACAAAGTCGGTAAACTGTACTCGTTTATCATTGTGTAGAGGTTTATTTTGCTGGATTCTCAATCGGTATTGGTAGCCATAATCTTCGATACCTTTGATGATGCGTAACGGAAAAGGAGCAAACTCTGTAACGACAACAACCCGATCTTTTTCTGTTAAGGGAATCCACTCAGAATCAGTAATTTGGTTTTGATTGAGTAAATTTTCAAACTTCTCAACAGACGAAGACTGCTCACGCAAGAAACCAACAAAACGCTTACGATTTCCCCTAATGTAATAGGGATCAGTAAGGTTTAGGTCAACACGGGGTTCTGCCATGTCTAGTATTTCACTCAGCCGTTTATTTGCTTCAGGCTGTAATGGTTGATATTTTTCTAGGAATGCGTTAATTACAGGACGACCAAACGAAAGGATACGATTATTAAAAATCCTTTCTAGAACCATATCCATCTTTTGAACAGTGTCATCCATAGAAACTTGCTGTAAAAGTTCTATGAGAGAAGAGTCAATTTGTAAAACTTTGCACAATTCATCTGTAATTTGCTGATAATTTGACAGACGATCTTGCTCTGGCATGAGAGTTTGTTCGGCATCAGTCACATCTTGTTCAGTAAATATTGCCTCGCCATTCAATTCATTGAGGTTCATCTCGCGTCTTTCTGACTCGATCTGGCGATACTCAACTTCGATCTCAGCCGCTTTATTTTTGCTGATAACCAGCTTGGCGCTGATATCTTGGCAATACTTACTCAATGCATCCGTAATTTCTAGGGACTGCTTAGCAGTGAACAACTTGCGGTTATGTTCGATCGCTTTGCGAGTTTCTTCTAGATATCTACGGGCAATGGATTTGACAGTCTGATTTTTATTTCGTAAGCCCAGCCAACCAAATTGACGATTTTCCTCTTCAATTTCCGATTCCATCTGCCGCCAACGGGCTTCTAAACCCTCAAGGGCTTTTTCTTCACCTAGTGATCCAATCTCCCTTTCTAATCTACGGCGATTGTCATTTAGGTCTTGCATGAGCCTAATTATCCAAGACTGGGCATTGCCAAGACTAAATATTTCTTCACGGGGATTGAGTAAGCGCAAACGAAATTCGTCAATATTTTGATGATATTGAATGATGTAAGCAGCAACTTCACGCATGATCTTGGTCAGCCAAATGCCTCTGGTTGCATCTGTATCGCCAAATTCGACTTTCCGAAATTGATTGCGAAAAGTACTTTTTAGTTGAGTTGATAATGACTCTCGATCGCTGGCAGTTTGACAAGTATTGATGATATTTTTTTCACAATTGCTCTTCCAACTTGTCATCAACGAATCAGCCGCGTTATTACCTTCAAGAGGAATTTTATCGAGTTTCTTCTCAGGAAAGCCCTGCTTTTGATTAACGTCTCTATACCAGTCATAGGTTGTGTAGAAAGTCAGCATTAAGCTCTCAATATCTGGAGCTTGACCATAGCCAAATTGCCAAAACTGCATTATGGCTACACTGACCCTTGCAGAGGTAATTTGAATGATTCGATCAATTGGGCAGTAAATCTCAGATAGACCGAAAGTTAGATAATACTGAGGATTGGGGCGCGGATAATTATCATCTTGGCTGAGAGGAAAGTTAAAATCATCACGCTTTTCCTTGAGCTTAGGAGCAAGTCTACTCGAAAACTCAATCGCAATTTTTTGAGCGATCACATTGAATAGCTTGTCTTTCTCCTTGATCTGATAGCGGGGGTTGCTAGTATTTCTACCAATCAAAAAGGTAAAACTAAATGGTGGCGCTCCATTACTTTCAATCCGAGAAAGTGGATCGTTTTTGTCATAGAATGCCTTGAAATTATTACCACGAGAGTAAAAATCAAGCTCCATCAAGGCTGCATAAATATTTGCCTGTTGATCAAAGCCATTATTTCCACCATCTTTTGTGGGTAATTCAGGATTAATAACCAAGTACCCATAAACCTTAGCATTGGGATATAACTTTCTAACGCTATAGGAGACATCGAGGAAAGTACCACTCCCAGTACCACCGTACAGAGAACCCACAATGAAAATGTCTAAACCTTCATCTTGTAAGAGTCCAAACTCTTGCATTAGATGCGGATATGTACCCTGAGTACTAATTTCTGCCGATTTGATCGCTCGTTGAATTGCGGCATAGTTCATGAAAAAGCAAAGCCGCCCCACAGATCGGACACCGCCAGCCCCCTTATCGATCGCCCTTGCATTTTCAATCACATAATCAGGCAGCCACTCTCCCACAAAATCATATGGACTATTGCCCTGAGAGTTTTTGAGGGTAATGCGTAACCGATTCGCATCTTCTGCGGTCATGCCAATATGTACTTTTTCACTCTCCTTGAGACTAATATCAACCCCACGATGATAAGTCTTGCCACTGAGATTAGCATTATCCAAAGCCCCACTATCAGTATCAATCTGGACAAAACGCACTATAGGAAATTTTTCTAAAGATCCATAGCGCTCAACTATTAAACGCCGAAGACGCATAATTGTCTGTAGTCCTGAACCACCTAAGCCAATGCAAACCGCCCGTGTTACACCTTGATAATTTCTAGAAGTTCTCGTTGAGCCTTGATTATTTGTATAGGTCATATTGATGATATACCATTGATGAACTCTAAACTCGTTTTTAGATTTTCGCTATCTTGCCTATGATTCAAGCTAGATAATGTGACTATAATATTATAAATTTGGAAATAAATTAGGTGTTTATGCAAAAAACTTTAAAACCGCAGATGACTAAAATAGTTGCTCACCACACCCAAACACAGGTAAAACAGAAAGGAGAAAGAGTGTACGCGATCGCTTTTGATATGGACATTGAAGCATCAAGACTAAACTATGGCGATCCCTATAACAACGCTTATACCGAGATTGGTAAAGTTTTACAACGCAACGGCTTTGTCAGACAACAAGGTAGCGTTTATTTTGGTAATGAAAATATCAATGCTGTAACCTGTGTTCTTGCGGCGATCGACTTGTCGCGATCGCTGCCGTGGTTTGCAGGATCGGTTAGAGACATTCGGATGCTGAGAATTGAGGATCTGAATGATTTAATGCCAGCAGTTTAGCAAGGAACTCCACCGCGATCACTTTAACCCCAAAGTTTCAAAATGCTAAGATTATCTCACTTAAGCAGTAAATTACTAAATCAAGATCACCGATCTTATTAATAATTGAGGAAATCAAAATGACTGCCACCACACTAAGCAAACCTATTATTACTACTTCTGTGCGTGAGCAAAGCAGACCGCTTGCCGAAGAGCGTGTGATCTTGCATAACGTTAGTTGGCAGACCTTTGAAAGTTTACTTGCCGATCTAGGTGATCGCCGCAAAACTTTATTTCATTACCTCAACGGCACTTTAGAAATTATGTCTCCACTATCACTCCACGAAGGTAGCAGTCGTTTTTTTGATAGATTACTAACAGTTTTTGTGGATGAATTAGAAATTGATATGCGCTGCCTAGGTTCTTTGCTGATGAAAATACCTGAATTAAAAATAGGTGGTGAACCAGATTCTTGTTATTACCTCAAAAATGAGTTAAGGATTCGCGCTCAAGAGAATGTAATTGTCGGACAAGATCCACCACCCGATCTAGTTTTAGAAGTAGATATTACCAACCCTAGCGATCGCCGTTTACCGATATATGCCTTGCTGGGAGTACCTGAAGTCTGGCGCTATGATGGCTATTGGTTGGAGTTTCTAGCTTTAAAGAATGGAGAGTATCAACTAATAGACAAGAGTTTATCTTTTCCTGATTTGCCAGCCGAGATTATTATGGAATATGTGCAGAAGCGTTTAACTTTAGGAGAAAGTGGAACCCTAAGGGAGTTTCGGAAATGGGTGCGGGCTAATGTTGGGCGGGTTGACATTCCCCGCGCTGAAGCGACGGGGATTCCTGAGCTAATCACAGCCCTTTCTGCTTGCACATACTTAGGTCTTACACGATTATGTCCCATCCGAGCTTACTAGAATATTCCTT
>NZ_JACJPY010000128.1 GCF_014696345.1 Pseudanabaena cinerea FACHB-1277 | reverse complement strand
GCTTTTGGATCTGACTCTGGTTGATCTTGATACGCGATCGCAGTTGCGAATAGCTGGAGAAGCAGTATGTCAGATTGCGGATTTGTTTTGCGATCGCTCTAGTTTTTTATTTGAGGAGTTACATTCTCGTGCGGTAAAAGGTGAGCCGATCATGGCTGATGATGCTTTTGATCGTTATGTGCGCCAGTCGATGGTAGTGGATTTTGACCAGTTCATTGAGCCATTACCAAGTTTACCTAAGAAGGCTGCTGAACAAACGAAAAGCGGTAATTCAATTGTTCAGGAAATTGACAAGGAAACTTTGATGCAAACTTTGGAGCAGGCAAGTTTGCTTGGTTTTGAAGAGAAGTTTGAACAAGCGATTAGTACTGCTCATGCTGAAGATGTGTCGGCTTGGGTTGAGGCGATCGCCCACTGTATTAAAAACAACTTTTCTCCTATCCGCCTGATAGACTTACAAACTGCTTTGGGTTTACCAATCGTAGAAATTTGGCTGGGACTACTTTTGGGCGATTTCAAACTTGAGCAACGGGGAAGCTTTTATGATTCCAACGAGATTTGGATTAGCTAAGGTGAAAGTTGCCATGCACGGCAAGCCAAATACAGGCTGGATCGATACTGGTATATTCAACGCGATGTTTTGTATGGGCGGGAATAAGCAGATAATCTCCTGCTTTTAGTCGTATTCTCGTATCGTCTGCATAGGAAAGTTCGGATTCACCTTGAAGTAAGATTACCCATTCATCAAGTTCTTGGTCATACCATTGTCCTAATGGGGTGGTTTGTCCTGTGGAAATGATGCGCTCAATCTGGATATTATTACCAGAAACAATTTGCTCAAATTTTTCTAACTGATATACTTCTTGAGAAAGTTCGTATATGTTAGGCATAACCTCAATGAGTTTTACTCATCCTGAATTAAAGTTTCGATTTCGGCTAGAAGCTTGGCAAGCTTCTTAGTTTTTTTAGGGTTATCCCAAACCTTTGATTTTTTCATTGCGGTGAAAGTATTACTCATCAAATCTTTGAGAGAAGGCTCTGTGGCGATCGCATCTTTAACAGATTTAAAGGCAGCAATTCGAGCTTTAATTTGAGAGAGAGACAGATTTTGAGCAATGGATTCCTCAAGCAATTCTTGTCGTTGACCTTCATCGCGAATACGGGCGATCGCTCTTGCTTTGGTAAATTCTAATTTGCCCTGACGCAATGTTTCTAAAACATCATCAGGCATATTTAATAGCGGCAAACGATTTGTGCGAAAGGATTCAGCATTAAATCTGCCGACATTGGCTAGCAAAGATTCGATCGCTTCAAGTTGACGGGTAACGTTATCCGTCAACTCTAATCCACGCTTTTTAGCATTGGCAGATTGGTTTAAGGTTGACGTGATATCACTAATTTCAATATCAAGGGAAAGCGATAATAACTCTAGAATAGCCTCAGTTTCTTCAACAGGGTTTAAGTCTTCACGCTGCAAATTTTCGACAAGAGCGATTTGGATCGCTTCTTTGTCGGTAACATCTTTAATGATGATCGGTACTGCATCTAGTTCAAGAATTTGAGCAGCCCGAAATCTTCTTTCCCCTGCAATTAATTCATATTGTCCATTTGCCAAAGGACGAACTAATAGCGGTTCCAAGATGCCATGTTCTTGGATCGATTGCACAAGTTGCTGCATCTTTTGCGGATCGAAATATCGGCGCGGCTGCTTAATTGGCAATTGGATCATATCAACCTTAACAGTCTGATTATTTGCAGCAGTCAGATCATCCAATAAGCGCACATTGCTAATTTGATACGCGGGTAAAGGTCGCTTGCTAGCCATTAAATTATCTCCAATGAATCTGTGATTTGGTTTAAGATATCGATAACTGGGTGCTTCGGGGAATGCAATGCTAAAGGTTCGTGCATTTGCGCCGAGTCGGGAAAAGCGATCGTCCTTGGGATGGGAGAATAGACGGTGGCAATTGATGATAGTTGGGTCTGAATGGTACTGAGACTAGTTTTTGCTTGCAGAGTTTGTCCTTCGTGCATAGTGGGAATAAAACCTGCAACTTTAAGGTTACGGTTAGCCCTTTGTCGGACACGAGCAACAGTTTCTAGTAACAAATTACAACCAACTAGACTTTTATAGTGGGTTTGAATAGGCACTAAAACATGGGTAGCGGCAATCAGGCTGATATAGCTAAGGATGGCAAGACTGGGAGGACAGTCAATCAAGATAAAATCATACTGCTCTTGAACTGTAGCGATCGCATCTTTGAGACGCACTTCCCGAAACTCAGCTAAGACCAACTCCATCTCGGCGGCACTCAACTGAATGTTAGATGGGACTAAATCCATGCCATGAATATTGTGATGGATTGGTAAGCTCTCGTACTGAGTAATGGACTGATAAATAGTCTTGTCTAGTTGGTAGATATCAAGTCCTAGAAATGATGTTAATGATGATTGGGGGTCCATATCGACGAGAAGGACTTTGCGATCGCGTTGGGCGAGTTGGTATCCCAGATTCATGGTTAGGCTGGTTTTGCCAACCCCACCAGACTGATTAAACAGGGCAATAATCTTGGTCACAGGATATCTTGGTAAACAACACTTAAGCAGTGTAACTTATGTTTGGAATTTTTTTATAAACTGTGCTGCTTTTAAAATAAATTTAATTATTTCAGATAAATTTACACCTAGAAATACTGGGCTTAACGAGCATTTTGCATCAATTTCTGAGTTGACGGGTAACGTTATCCGTCAGTTGCCTCAAGCATCAAAAGTGGGGTAAGACCGAAACAGCCGCTCGCTTTTTGTCATTATCAAGCGCGATCGCTAACAGAGCCTTGTAGACAAAATAATCACGGTGAAAGTTTGAAGGTGAGTAAGGTAGAGATAGGCGATCGCTAAATCTAGTGATACAAAACTCAATGTGATCGCTACAACCAATATTTGAATTAATCTATCACATCCTTATATAAATCCACTTGTCGCTTTATTTCGGATTCAGCATATTCTGCTAAAGAGTTGTAAAACTTATAAATAGGTGATCCTTTGAAAAATTGTTTTGCAATTTCGGAAGCTTGATCTCTTAATTGGATGTCTTCGGGAAAAGGTTGCCCTGATATACCCATAAGTGTTTTAGTATAAGCTATTACAAATAAATTTCTACTTACTGCTTCGTAACATTGATCTCCCGCATCATAAGCTTTTTCAAGTAAATTCTTTACAAATTCTGAGTGTCCAAAAATAAATCCAGAATGAAATTGATTAATTAACGTACCAGCAGCTTCAATTTTCTCTGAATCTTTAGAGTTGACCCACTCACTAACTACTCTGATGCTTCCAGGACTAATATCTCGTTTTGAGTCTCCAATAAAATTAAATGAGGCTTCTCTATAAAGCTCTTTGTACAATGGCTCTAGCTTAATTGAAGATAAAATATCATTATGGGCAGAAGAATTATAACTAATTGAATACTGCTCAAGCCAAAGGTTACGAATCTCTCTCAATATATCATCATATCTTTCAGATTCACTTAAATAATGAAGATAGTTTTCATAATATTTTTTAGGAATAGGTTCGTAAATAGTTTGATCTTTATCTATAGATAACTTAATTCGCTTAAGTATCAATTGAAATGCAAGGTAAGGTATTCTCTTACACGCATGAACAAGAAAGTTACTGATATGAAATCTATCCAAAGTGCGCGTCAATTCTAGTTTATCTAGAAGTATTTTTAGCTCATCATCAGTTAAATCATCTAATGAAACTCTGCTAATAGCTCCAAAAAGCTCTTCAGCTAGTTCTTCATGCTCACTAATTTCTATATTTAAAGCTAGAGAAAGAGTCGATTTTGGTTGGGACTGAATCAGCATAGCTAAAGAACTAATAGCCAACTTTCTTACCTCAAAATCAGAATGAGTTAGAAGCGTTTGAGTTATTTCAGTTAAATTTTCTTGAGTGAAATCTTTATCCCAAGCCCAATACTTCTTAGCAAATGAAGTACAAAATGAGGATCTACCAATGTTGATAGCATTTTTTACGACCTTGATAGCCCGTTGAATATCAAAATTTTTCGCTTGGTAAAGAATTGATGCTATGTGCATAGAAAGTGGACAATCTTCCAGTTTTAAAAGTTGCTCACATATTTCTATTGAATAATTTGGGTTTAATCTTGGTAGCACATCCAAAAAAAGAGTTGATATCTTGCCCCCATTTGCAGAAATAATTTGCATTCTTTCGTTGAGAGCCTGAATACCATTTTGAGGAAATGGATATCTTTCTAAGAAAGTCTTGGCGATATCAGTGTCAATCTGCTCCTTTCGATTCCAATCATAATGTATCTCTCCATCCTGCCAGTCCCATAGATAGTTACTACTCAATACACCAGTAAGTTTTAAGTCATCAGTCTTAGGGACAGAATCTATAATATCTCTTGCTTTTAGCTTAACTGCTTCAGAACTACTATGTCGTGAATACCAGTCAAGATATTCAATAGAATTTAAACAGACAAATGGCTCAATATTATCACTAATAACTAGTGAATTAATCATCTCTAAAATTTCTAACTGCTCAGATTCCCACAATTGATTTACCTCTTCAAGTGGTTCACTTGATCTCAACTCTTGCAGGGCTTTACTTAAGCTCTTCAACGCCCTTAGAACAACTTTAAGATTACTTGAGTTTAGTAGATTTTGAATAACTTCTAAAACATTTTGACGAATCTCTTGAGTTTCTTCACGAATTACAGAAAATGTACTAATTTTAAGACTTATACCGTCATAAAGTCTATGCTCAATTTCTTTATCCAGTAGCGGATCGAGAATATCTAAAGGAGAATAGATATGATCATGAATATCTGATTCTTGAAGCCATTTTTCAACTGTTTTAAGAACTTGCCAGTTAAAATCATAGGGTTTATCAATTTCATATTTAGCAAAATTAACTAGACTTCTAATTGATTCAGGAGAGTTATTGTATGTTTTACTTTGGTCATTTCTTCCAATCTGCCATAATAGCTCACAACACTGAGGCACATATTCAAGATTGTTACCAATTCGTTCAATGATTTCTGGCAGTTCTTTAATCACATTTGAATGTGTAAAGTCATAAGTCCCTCTCTTTTCAGTAACAAGAGGATTACGAATTATAAACTCTACTATATTCAATGAATATTTTGGCTGATAATATGCAATTTCTTTGAGTAAGTCTAGCATTTTGCATCTATCTAAGTTTGTAGGCGCTTTTTTAAATTCCTCTCTTAAATCCTGTAGAATAGTACTAAGAAGATTAGTTTCTTGTTGCTTGCTCAAACTAACTCTCCAATCCAGTTCAGCTAGATTTCTTAGTATTTGTGATGGATAAATTTCTCTAAATGAGTTGAATATTTTTACTGCATAACCTGTAGGTTCTCCCTGATCAGTTAAACAAGCTTTGTGAAGAATATGATCAGATAAGACATCAGGCGTAATTCTTAAACCATCTCCACGCCGCAGAAGAATTCCCCCATTTTCAAGAGTACCTATATAACTGAGTAACTCAGACTTATCTATATTAAGAAACTCTGAAGCAGCTTCTTGAAACTGCTCTTCCATTAAATGAATAGGAGAAATCGCCGCAATTAGTTCTAGAATTTTCTTGCTAATTTTTGGTTCGATATTATTACTAATGGACTTAAACAAATCACTCTCAAATTGATTAAGTACTTCATACTGAAAATCTTCATCTCGTTCTAATAAGTACAAAGGAATACCCTTAGTTGCAAGTAATCGCCCACCAACTACTGTCACCAATGGACAATCTTTAGTAACCTTTGCTAATAGTTCTGCAAAATGAGCATAATCATTTCCTAATGCCTGAAGCGACAAAGCTTTAGATTCAGACATTTTTAAATCTTTAAGTTCTTTTATAATCTCAACTTGAGAAGAACTAACTCCTCCTTGTCTAAGAGTTAATTTAAGGCGATCAAGTGCATAGGGGCGTGATGAAAGAACCAATTTAATTTCAGGCTGATGATTTCTAGCACGATCTCTTGTAATTGCTAGTAGAGTCTGTAAATCCTTTTCTCGCTCAAGTTTATGAGCGTCATCTAAAACAATAATGCATGGATGCAGTGACAAATTATCTACATTTTCTGACGTAACTGATTGTCCTTCTTCCACAAACCATAGCAAAAAATTAGAATGCTCAAAAGTCTTTGCAAATTCGTAGAGTAACCTAGTTTTACCAATACCACCACGCCCAGATAAAATAGCAACTTGCTTATCCTGTAAAGACACAAACCATTGTAAGCTTTTAATCTCCTCATCACGTCCTTCAAGCTTCCATGTATGGTTAAATAGCCGATTTTCATTAAGCCAACCATGAAAAAAGTCTTCATAGGATATAAATGGAGTTAATTTTGAAATTTTTAAGAAAGCACTCTGCCATTCTGGATGAAAGTGACCTCTTACCAAGCGTCTAGCAGATTCAATTTCAATCTCCTGTACCTTTTGTGAAATATCTCGCACATCCCAAAGTTCCCATCTGGGATCATCAGCAATAACTTTCCGAACCTCAACGCTAGCTACACGACTTAAAAGTAAAATTAAGCGATTCGCTTCAAATCCTTGAGCTTGTTGAATGACTTTTATTGCATCACTTTTATTAAACTTCTGCCACTGTTTACATTGAAACGCCCACTTTTCCCCACTCTGTAAATCAGCAACTATATCAACTCCTTCTTGATCATCCCCCTGATTACCATAGTGATAAATATCTTTAGGCTTGAGCAATCGAGCAATAAAATCAAGACTAAAAGACTCAAACGCATCCCAAGCAAGACTTGCGAGCGGTAATAGGTTTTCATCTCTTTTGCTAGGCAACTGAAGAACATCAAAAGAGTTTTCTTCCTGATACTGCTGAAGCAATTCAGGAATTTTTTCAGCAAAACTTATCGGCACACGCACTGTCTTGGTAGGCTCACTACTAGCTTTTGGACGACCTGTACCTTTACGCTTACCACCACGAGCCATACTTGTAAAAACTTTTTAAAGCTTTTGATTAGGTTTACCTTAAATCACATTATAGTGTATAAAATGATTTTGTTGCAGACTAAATATTTAAGTTGTGACAAAATCAAAAGTGTATATTTTATAAGCTAAATACGCCAATGGAAGCACGTCCACAAGAGGTAATCTTTTACACAACCGAAGAGGACGAGCGTCCCTTTGAACTTTGGTTAGAGTCACTACGCGATCGCCAAGCAAGAGCTAGAATTAAAGCACGACTCGATCGAGTTGAAAATGGAAACTTTGGGGACTACAAGCCTGTTGGCTCAGGAGTCATGGAACTCAGAATTGACTATGGACAAGGTTATCGCATATATTTTGCTCAAGCAGGAGAAACCATTGTTCTTTTGCTATGTGGCGGTGACAAAAATACCCAAAATCAAGATATCATCAGAGCAAAGCACTACTGGGTAGACTTTCAGAGAAGAGAAAATGCCAACCTATAAAAGCTATCATTCCTACCTAATTGAATCCTTAAAAGATCCCTTAGAAGCTGCTGCTTACTTAGATGCAGTCCTAGAAGGTGGTGACTTTGAACATATTTTATTGGCTTTGAAAAACGTCGCAGAAGCTCAACAAAATATTACTAGCAATTCAAAAAACAATAATCTGAATTTAGATCTCAACTCTCAACTATTTCCAAACCAACAGCCCAGTGAATTAATGACAATTGCTAAATTACTAAACCAATTAGGGCTAAAACTCTCAGTAACTGTTCAGGAAAAACAACCTGCTTAACAACATCCAAAAATCAAGATTCTATTTCTGCAATCTTGCGTAAAACTTGCCATACTACCTCTAACTCACCCCGATTAACCAAAGGAGCCAAAACCTGAGACATCGCATATTGC
>NZ_JACJPY010000127.1 GCF_014696345.1 Pseudanabaena cinerea FACHB-1277 | reverse complement strand
CTAGATAGGTCATACTTACTATGACTTGACCTATCTTTTTTATCTTAAATCCTCAAATCCCCATCTACTCATACTTCCCATATCTTTTGTCGCCCCGTCAGGGTCTTTTATCTGCTAGTGGCTTTAGCTTGCTTAGCAAATTTACATTTTTACTATGTTTGGAAAGTCGCAAATTATGTTCCATCCCTAATTGATCTTTCTGGTTGGTTATGCACAGGTTTTTTATTATGGAAAAGAGGCAGTAGCATCAAAATTAGAAGTAACTTTATCTCTACTATTTTAGGTTTACTACTAATTATATGGATGGTTATACGTCATACATTGAGCCAAGCTAATCCAGCAATGGATGCTCTATCCTATACTTTCCCAATTGTTGTTTTTGTAGGTTCATTGTTAATAGTCGTGGGCTTTAAGCAACTAATTAACTACAAATCAGAACTAGCAATTATGAGCTTAATGTCAGTTCCGACCCTGTTTGTTTCAACCACTGTTTTAAGTCCGATTGCCCATATCGATGCAAGATTAATGAACTTTATCCTGCACTATATCGGTTTTAACGTATCCCGACAAAACACAACCATATTACTATCAAAGGGTGCTGTAGAGGTCATGGGCGGATGCTCTAGCGTCATCCCCTTGGTCACAGTTTTTGCTTTGTTGGTAATGCTTACTAGCTTATATGCTGCTAAGAGAAAGCAGCAAATCTTAATTTATTCAATTGCGACTGTTGCTGTTTTTATGATTAATAGTGTCAGGCTCTGTCTATTGGCATTACTGGTGAATAGTGGAAATGATATTGGCTTTGAATATTGGCATAGTGGTGGCGGTGCTGCAATTTTTTCTAATATAATTGTTGTATTAGTTGGTGGTATGTCTTATAAACTATTAGAAGATGGCTTATAAATTATATTTTATAAATTATATGGATATATCTAAGCTTAAAAAATTATATAGAATGCAAATACTATACAAGAATATTTGTTTGGTCACGATCGCGATCGCTGCTGTTGGGGCGATCGCGATTTCTGTTATTACTATTCCTAAATTTAGTAATCGTCCTCGATATCAATTGCCATCACAAATAGATCTGCCCAATTGGCGATCGCTCTCCAGCCAACCCTTAAATTTACCCTTAGATAGCCTCCTCACAGCACATCAGTATTTATACAATGATTATTCCCGTAACCATCAAGTACGAATTGATGCAATTTACTTAAATAGAGTTAGTTCTTTTCTTAATATAATCAAAAATATTAATATTCAATATATTGAATCCACGCTGCAACTCAAGTATGCCGCTAACATCGGTCATTACGCTCTCTTTGCAGATCAAGACCAAGCTTATTTAGCTAGCTGTATTAACCCCACTGGGCAAGGCACTCTCACCGAAGCCCAATTCAATAGCAACCAACATCATATTGATGTTGTACTGTCGCGTCTAGGCTCTTATTTGTTGGGAACTGCGGACTTACGTGATTATCGTTGCCTGTTTACGGTGATATCAATGCCGATCGCGAAAACTGCTAGTACCCAAGTAAACTATCAATATCTTGAAAAATCATGGATTGATTGGCATCGGTTTTGGCAAGATAAGTTTCCTACAGATTATTAACGAAAAAATTGCAAATCAGGTTGCCACAGTTGTTATAGCTCAGCCAAAGCTTTACGCGCCTGACTCAACCCATCGACATTACCTTGCTGGTTAAACAGTTTCTCGGCAGCCTCCAAAGCTTTCCGCGCTTCTGTATTGCGTCCTTGCCTTGCCAAGATTTTGCCTAAATTGAGATGCGCCATCGCATCCGATGGTAATTCGTCAATGATCTGACGGTAAGCGACGATCGCCCCCGATAGTGAACCTTGCTGCATATACAGATCAGCGATCGCCCTTTGGATTGGAGACGAATTCCCCCTTAACGGTGCAGCCCTCCGCAATGCTGCAATTGCCTCAGCATACTTACCTTGGCTTTGCCATATTTTCGACATCGACAAATTAGCTTGCGGATGCCGAAGATTGATTTCTAGGGCGCGTTTGTACTTGGCGATCGCCTCATCGGTCTTATTTTGTTCTGCAAACAAATCGCCAACTGCAACTAACACATCGGCATTGTAAGGGGCGATCCGATCTGCCTGTTGATATACCTCAAAAGCGCCTCTGCTGTCACCAGCCAACTTCAGCACATAACCCAGATTGAGATAGGCTTGGGCATCCTTGGGGGCGACAGCGATCGCCTGACGATAAATTTTGATCGCCTCTTGATAATTTCTCTGTTCAGTTAATAAAAACCCAACGCTGTTGTAAGCGTCAATATTTTGACGATCTAGGCTGATGGCGCGTTGATAGGCATTAATTGCCTTGGGATAGTCTTTAATGCGGACATATACAAATCCTAAAGCATTAAAAGCCTTTGCATTATTAGCATCTAGCTTGGTTGCCCTTTCTAATGCCGCGATCGCCCCAGAATAATTGCTTTGCTGTGTCATCAAAAAGCCGATGCTAGTCAAGATCTTGGAATTTTTCGGCTCTAATTGAGAAGCCTGTTGATAAGCAGCGATCGCCCCTGCAATGTCATTTCTTTGCCAAAGCTGTCGCCCCCGACGGATCCATTCAGTGGCATCTTGGGGGGCGTTTTTTGCTTGAGCATAGGCAGAATTGGGTTGCAAGTAGCCCATACTCATGGTCAGGGCAACAATGGCGATCGCGGTTTGCCATTGTCGATGGCTGCCAATATTAAAGAGATGACTAGAAAGGCGACTAAAGAAATTCATAGACAATAAACAATAGTGATCAATTTGGCTCTAAGGGATCTGGCTCGGTAATGGTGACAATCTCCACGGAATTAGGAGCATTACGCGCATCGGTAAAGTCAGTTCCTTCGATACTTCTTAGGGTTGACAGATAAGTTCCTGTCAAGTCAGCCCCCACCAGTTTAGCATTAGCCAGATTTGCCCAATTGAGCTTGGCATTGGTGAGATTCGCACGGCTTAAGTCAGCACCCGCCAGATTTGCCCCTGTCAGATTTGCCCTAGTTAAGTCAGCCTCTGTGAGATTTGCTCCCCGCAGATCGGCTCCATTGAGAAAGGCTCCTGTCAAAAAGGCATTGGCTAAATTAGCACGACACAATCGCGAACGAGTGAGATTGGCACTAGTTAAAAATGCCCCTGCGAAGTTTGTCTCCACCAATATTGCATCGCTCAAATCCGCCTCAATCAGAAAAGCCTCTGATAAATTTGCTCCAATTAAAGAAGCCTGCTCTAAAATTGTGCCATTCAGATTTGCCTGAATCAAAATTGAACCACTCAAGTTCGCTCGCAATAGGTTGGCTAGATTTAGCTCTGTATCCTCTAAGTTAGCTAAATCCAAAGTAACTTCTTCGAGATCCGATTCGATGAAATTCGCACCCGATAGATTTGCACCCGTCAAAATCAATCTCGCAAGCGATCGCTGACTAAAATCGCGATCGCCTAACGCATAGCTCAAGAGCAGTTCTTTGGCATTCATGGTTAATGACACTGGATTAATGGCACAGAAATAGTACAGACTGGGATATTAGCAACGATAACCCGAAGCTAAAAGCTGCGCGACCGCCTTGGCATGGTAAGACAGAATGATATCGGCTCCTGCCCGTTTCATGCTTAGTAATGTCTCAAACATGACCTTCTTTTCATCAATCCAACCCAATTGGGCGGCAGCCTTGACCATCGCATATTCACCGCTAACGTTATAGGCAGCGATCGGCACATTGGTTGCATCTTTGATTTTAGCGATAATATCAAGATATGCCAAAGCAGGCTTCACCATCACAATATCCGCACCCTCAGCAATGTCTAGATACACTTCCTTGATCGCTTCGCGGCTATTGGCGGGGTCCATTTGATAGGTTTTTTTATCGCCAGACTTAGGAGCCGAGCCGAGGGCATCGCGAAATGGTCCATAGTAAGCCGATGCGTATTTTGCGGAATAGGCGAGAATGCCCACATTTTCAAAGCCGTTGGCATCTAGTCCCTGACGAATTGCGCCAATGCGTCCATCCATCATGTCTGAGGGAGATACAAAATCTGTACCTGCGGCGGCTTGCGAAACTGCCATTTTTACCAATACTTCGACAGTTTCATCGTTGAGAATTACGCCATTGTCATCAATGATGCCGTCATGCCCGTGGGTCGTAAAGGGGTCAAGCGCCACATCTGTAAAAATAATCATGTCGGGAACTGCCGCCTTCACTGCCCTAACCGCTTGTTGCGCCAATCCTTCAGGATTAAAACTCTCGCTGCCTGTGAGGTCTTTTTTCTCTTCGGGAACCGCAGGAAATAGAGCGATCGCTTTGATCCCAAGCGCATAGATTTCTGTAACTTCTTGAACTAATAGGTCAAGGGTAAACCGATAGGCTTCAGGCATGGAAGGGATTTCCACGCGGTTATTTTCGCCTTCCATGACAAACATCGGATAGATAAAGTCATCGACAGAGAGAGTAGCCTCTCGGACAAGGCTACGAATGGAAGGATTGCGGCGCAGGCGGCGGGGGCGATGGGTAAGTTGCATTGATGTTTCTTAATTACAGATCGCTATGTATTTATTAAGTAACGCATTATACCAGAATAGCGATCGCCTATATTAGCTGTATAGCCAAATTACCGCGCAATTCCCTCAAGATTCTTACTCTAAGAAAACTGAAAGCCTTGCTTGGCAAAGTTTTTAACCTTTTCTGGTTTGGTTGGTCAGCAATTGCGAGAAAATTATGATTAGAATTAAAATTAAAATTGCTATTAAACCCGTGATTAAACCCGCGATTAAACCTATGAACAAGATCGATTTGCGATAAATTTGTATTGATGCTGCATTTTTTGATTCTGTATTGATTCTGTATTGATTCTGTATTGATTTTGTGTTAATTGACTTTCACACTCACCATCATCGCTCTTCGTTGAACTTGATTAATGTGCAGGTTCTGCACGTTAGCGCCGAGACGAGATCGCAGGCTCTCCCCAATATTTGCAGTCTTGGTTTGCATCCTTGGTTTATGGAAAGCTCGTGGCAAGATGCATGGCACAATCTCGAAGAACTCAGTCAACTGCCACAGGTAATCGCGATCGGTGAATGTGGCTTAGATCGCAATTGTAAATTACCGATCGCATTACAAACTATTATTTTTCAAAAGCAGATTCAACTAGCAGAAAGTTTGCAAAAGCCTTTAGTGGTTCATTGTGTAAAAGCATTTTCAGAACTAATTGCCCTTAAGAAACAAGCTAAACCGATGATGCCTTGGGTTATTCATGGTTTCCATAAAAAAGCATCTGTATATCAATTATTGCTTGAGCATGGTTTTTATTTTTCCTTTGGGGCGGCAATTTTACAGGATCAAGCTTTTGTGGCAGACGCGATCGCCACGATTCCCACCAGTAGGTTTCTATTAGAAACCGATGATCGCCAAGACTTGCAAATTGAGCAAATCTATGAACGGGCAGCCCAACTGCGTCAGATTTCTGTAAATAGTTTAGAGATAGAATTATTGGAAACTTACGGGAAACTTACGGGAAACTAATCAACAATTGACTGGCGGGGTGGGATTGTGCAGTGTCCGCCGACTTAGCAAATTCTAATTGCAAGCCTTTCCCAATTTCATTCCCAATTTCACTCCCAATTTCACTCCCAATTTCACTAAGTAATGCCTGCGCTGCATTGAGGATGTCTGATTCTAGATTCTTTAAATCCTCACGGGTACTCATATAGGTTTTTAATGCTGTCATTGGGTCAAGGGCGGCGGCTGTGCCAAGATCGGGGAGCCGCGATCGCAAGTTTTGACTCACCACTTCAGGAATGAGGGCATAGTTATGGGCGATCGCCATGGCTTCATGGAGGAGACGATCATCAATTTCGGCTAACTGTTCGGCCTTGACCTTATAAATTAAACGGGTGATCGCCTGTTCTATATTGCCCTTTTGAATTGCCCTGAGTAACTTCTCCTGTGGGTTTGCTGCCTGTGTGACATCCACTTCAATTGTCCGAAAGACGCGAGTGGGAACGGCACAAAATTCAAACTGCACACTTCCCTTGGCGATCTCTAGCCAGCAATATCCCTTGGCTTCATTCTCCTCGCCAAAATCAACCCTTTCAATACTACCTGGATAAACCACCAAAGGATCGGTGGCTAAAACCTGA
The DNA here is from genome assembly GCF_014696345.1 of Pseudanabaena cinerea FACHB-1277. GTDB lineage: Bacteria > Cyanobacteriota > Cyanobacteriia > Pseudanabaenales > Pseudanabaenaceae > Pseudanabaena > Pseudanabaena cinerea. The sequence continues at coordinate 1,875 of NZ_JACJPY010000127.1, read as the reverse complement.
TGGCGATGCACATGACCTAATGCCACATAGTCAAAGGCATCACGGGTCAGCATTGATAGCGGAATGGTGAAGCCCTTACCTGCCGCCAAAAAGCGTTCTGCGCCATAGGTTGCCGTATCCACCATCACATGAGCCAATAAAATCGTGGGCAACTGCGGATCAAGTTGGCGAATTTCTCCTTCTAAAACCACCTGCAAGCGATCAATCAGGAATTGGCTCACCTCACTCATGGAGAAGCCTTCCGTTTCCGATTTGGTGAGTAAGGTCGATCGTGTGATCCAAGGGAGGGTAATTATTTGAATATCCCCAGCATTGGTATTAAGCCTATGGGTAGCGATCGTGTCGCCCACCGTAAAGTTGGGAACCGCTAAGCTACGATAAATTGCCAAACTCGCGCCGCCCACTCCCTGCGAATATTGATCATGGTTGCCCACCAACAGCACCGTGGGAATGCCCGCATCCGCAAGGCGGCGAAACTGCTTGGCAAACATCTGTTGCACGAGGGGGGGCGGCGTGGCATCAGGAAAAGCATCACCACCAAATAGAACTAAATCTGCGGGTTCATTAATGGCGCGATCAATGCAGGTTGTCAAAGCTGCCATAAAGTCTTCCAAGCGTGTATTCAGACCCGTTTGTGGGTTGAGCTTACCGTGGGTAGTACTACCAAGATGGATATCAGAAAGATGTAAGACCTTGATTGCCATAGTGTGTTTCCAAGGATTAATGTCTAGATTTACCGTTGGAAGATAGTAAATCTATTTGGGTTGCACTGTAGGCGCTTCTACAGGAATTGGCGGGGGTAATACGCGATTGACAACAGCGATCGCATAGCTCATTATGCTCACCATGAGCAGGACTATTCCTGCCCATATTATATTAAGATTTTGCTGTCGACTTATTTTTTGCTTTGCTTCCTGCTGGCGCTTAGTTTGCCGATCTTTTTGCAACCGCTCAATCTCATCTAGACTATGCAAAATCGTCTCACAGTCAGATGGGCGATCGACAGGTCTGTTAGCTATTAACTGCTCTAAGAACTTCGCAAATTCCTCAGAAATCTTCGGCGCATCATCCCGCCAATTATACTTATCGGTATGGGAGTCATGCATATCTAGGGGATATTTGCCCGTAACTAGATGCAAAAAAGTCATCCCCAATGCAAAAAAGTCCGATTGTGGAACAGCAAAACCACGCACTTGTTCAGGGGATGTGTAGCCTGCGGAAGTAATTTGGGTGATGCCGCCGACACTGCCAACTTTGGCAAGATAGGTATAACTCGCCTCCCTTGCGGCTCCAAAATCTATCAGTGCTAGTTGTCCTGACGGTCGGATCATGATATTTGAGGGTTTAATGTCTCGGTGAAAATAGCCATGCTGATGGACTAACTTTAAGATCTTAGTAAGCTGACGCATCCAAGCGATCGCCATCTTTTCTGTAAGTGGGCTATGGCTCTGTATCCATTCATAGAGATTAATGCCTTCAATTTTTTCCATCACAATGCCATGCAGCATCTTTCCCTTTGGCAAATCATGATGAATATAGGCTTCAATTTTAGGCAAACCCCTAGAGTCAATTTTTCCTAACAAAAATGCTTCCTGCTGAAAAAGCGATACAGCTTTGGGCAGATCATTAAATTCAGGATTGAGTACTTTGAGCACTTTTGGTTGCTGCTGCCCGTCTTCTATTTCATAAATTGTTCCAAAGCCACCTTTATCGCTTAACAGTCTTGTAACGCTATAGTTGCCATCAATTATCAATTTGCAATCGCAGAATATACCTGACGGGGCGACAAAAGATATGGGAAGTATGAGTAGATGGGGATTTGAGGATTTAAGATAAAAAAGATAGGTCAAGTCATAGTAAGTATGACCTATCTAG
>NZ_JACJPY010000126.1 GCF_014696345.1 Pseudanabaena cinerea FACHB-1277 | reverse complement strand
AGATGTGAATGCTGCTAAAAATATTCTTGCCGCAGGGCTTGCGGTTAATGTCTGTGGAGCGACTGTAAGACCCGAACAGAGTAAATCTGTTAAGGCTGGTGCTATGAAGCAGAAACCTAAGTCGTGAGTCTTAGGAATCCCCGTCGCTTCAGCGCGGGGCGGATGTCAATTAGATATAAAGTATCGGCTTTTAGCAAAAGTGCAAAATATATAATTTTTCATCAGAAACAATGCTAACCAATATCAAAATGTTGCTGGAAGCTTGTCAGAATCGCGGAATTGCTTACGAGATTCTGCATCCCAATCAGAACTTAGTTAGAGTGACAGTGGGCGATCGCGACTACTATTTCACTAACTACTCCACCCCTCTCACATCCCAATCAATTGCCGAGATCTTTAAGGACAAGCAATACTTCTATCAGATTTTCCATGATGTTGTCTCAATGCCTCGCACCGCTTGGTTTATATCCCCCTATTGCAACGAAAAATATAGAGAATATTTGCAATTTACTTCCATTGCTGACATCGTATCGGAGTTGGATCAAAAGTTTGCTAAGCCCATGATCATCAAGCGCAATCGCGGCTCAGGTGGCAATAATGTATTTTTATGTGACAATATCTCACAGGTGCAGGAGGCTCTAGAGCGAATCTTTGATGTGGAATCTAAAAGCTATGATTATGTGGCATTGGTCCAAGAACCGATCAGTATTGTTAAGGAATATCGTTGCGTTTGTCTCAATCACCAAGTCCTTCTAACCTATGACAAAGACTTTTCTCAAGCAAAATTTGTTGGCAATCTTAGCCCTTTACATTGGGAGGGGGCGATCGCTAGACCCGTGACCGATCCGCAAATTTTAGAGGCGATCGCTAAGTTTATTCAACCACTCTTTATCAAAATGCCGACAATTAACTACGTGGGGCTAGATGTTGCCTGTGATGACCAAAATAACTATTGGCTCATCGAAGCAAATTCCCACCCGAATTTTGATATTTTTATTCGCGACAATGGCAGTCAAGCAATCGTTGAGCTATTTGAAAAAATGCTATATAGCTTGGCAAATCTCCAATAAAAAAGGAGCGCTATGCGCTCCTTTTTTGATAACTCTCAAATTACATTAAGCCAATTTGAGAAAGAATGCCTTGTCCAGTGATCAACTCTGTTGCTAAACCGATAACGAATCCAAGCATAGCAAGACGACCGTTCCAAGTTTCAGCGAAGTTGTTAAAACCAAATTTAGGCTCTGTGCTGTCTGTCATTGCTGTAATCTCCTTGTGATTTAGACTGTTAATTAGAAGACGTAAATCTTTGTATGTCTTAATAATACTTCATATTTTTTAATATGCTATACCACCAAAGACAGATTCGCTAAAAAAAACTCAAGCCCCAGCGATCGCTAGGGCTTGAGCAGAAATTTAAAAATAAATAAGAACGGAATCAGTAGCCAAAGCTACAAATTAGACATCGTAAGTACCCTTACCAGTAAACTTGACGCTTATAGGGTTGGGGTTATCACCAATCTTGCGGCTGACGCTATTAGCGGCAACACGTCCAGCATTCACCTTCTCAGGGAATACGCCATCGCTAGGATGCAGATAAACTTGGTCGCCATTAGGAAATTCGCGCCAAATCTTATAATTGGTGATCTTAAATTTACGCAACTGTGTACCTAATGCGAGAGCTTGCTCTTTCTTAGCTAAGTAAAGCAAGTTATCACCAGCAACCATAGTTGCAGCACCGCCAGTAGGCATTTCAAATACTTGTTCTTTGGGGCTGTTCCAAGAGATCAGGTACTTTTCTTCAGTAAAAGCGGCATTGAGTAAACCACCAGTGCTACCGCCCCAGATTGGGGTCTTGCCTGTGGGCTTTGCTATTGTTTCTTCTGACATTGAGATGTTCTCCCAAATTTGCGTATACGCTTTTGATAACAAGTGCAAAGATATCATCTGTACATACCCCTGATTCAAGCTTACTTAACGTTACTTTACGAAGCTTGACAAAACTTTTTCTATTCCCATGACGGCAGCGTGGCAAAGCCGCGCTGTCATATCAAGAACTGATGAGGCGGCTAAGATATCGCTCGATCAAAATTGCGGCGACAATATCATCGATGGGGCGATCGGGAGATCGCATTCCTAAAGGCACTAGCTTCATTAAGCCCTTGGCTGGATAAATTTGCCAAAATCTTTGCCTTGCCTCTTCACTGCTATACCTTTCATCGACAGTAATAATTCGTAAATCAGGGAAAGCAGACTGCATTTGCGCTTTCCACTCTTTGGAGGCAGTCTGATCGCCCATGACCATCAAGGATATGGGGTAGCTTGCGAGGAGGTCAGCCACCTTAGCGATCGCCTCTTGACTAGGAATAACGGCTTGAAACATGAGCTTACGGTCTAAGCCCATCAAGGCTATTCCACATTTTTGTTTGCCTGGATCGAAACCTAGTAACACAGATTATTTGATGATGTTGATTGAGATAGCTGTAGTCTGTTATGTTATAGCAAAAGAAGCTAATGGCGCTTATTTTTAGGGCGTTTAGGGCGGGGATGGGGGTATAACCAAAAGCCGAGAATCTTAGTGAGAATGGGCATTACGGGATAGGTGATCAATGCGGATACAAAGGTGACGGATATTAAAAGTGCTAATAGGTCGGGCAGCCCTTGCAAAAAAGGAGCAATAATTAAATTGGCAAGAATAATTAATGGATATACGGAAAGTATGCCCACGATTACCTGTTTGTAATAAGCGGGTGGCTTGGCTCCGATCATTGAGCTTTTAGGCAATGTAAACCATAGCTCTAGTCCATTAGGTTGATGTTGGTGCGATCGCTTGGCAATAAACTGAGACGCTCTTCGCATCCACTGGGCATATTCATCGGAGTCTAGCCATGCTTTGTAATACTCATAGTTAGCAAACTTAACGATGACCACATATTCAGGATGTTGATGATCGCGGGGGCGAATTACTTCCACACCCATACATCCTCCAAATTTCTGGGTAGCGTGATTGATCCCTCTTGTCCAATCTTCATATTCGGCGATGAGGCTAGGTTCGACCATTTCCGATATGACGAGAGTAATTGGTTGTGATGGTGTTGGCGATGTTTGCATCGGGGTGTTTTGAGTAAGGTTGGGAAGAATCTTTAATTGCGCCCAGAAGCCATGTTCTCAAACTTGGTTAATCTCGGTTCAAATAGAAGTTTGACCGTGCCGACAGGACCGTTCCGATGTTTGGCGATGATGATCTCCGCAACACCGCGATCGGGTGTCTCTGGATTGTAATATTCATCGCGATAGAGATTGATTACTAAATCCGCATCTTGTTCAATACTATTGTGAACATAGATATTATTTGCCACAAAGTTCTCTAAATTTGGCACAGTTAAGTCATAAACCATTTCCTCTTCCAATGCTGTAATTGAAACCACTTTATCCCAATAAACATTACTCTGAGAAAGGTTTAAAAGCTCCTGTGATTTGACAATATGTGCTAAACGATGAGCGCGATCGCGCCCGATTGCTCCTTTAAATAAACTTGTACCACAGTATTTATTGCCAAGAAGCTCTTGCGTCTGTCGACTTGTTAATCCAATCTTTTCCCTAGCAGGATTGGCGTATAATTTCCATACTTCTTTAGGGATTAAATCCCTGTTGGTATTAGCTTTTCCAGAATTAAATAGGTAACAATTAATTGCTTCTAACTCTCTCTGTTTATATTTGCCAACTGTACCGATGAGATTGACAAATTTTTCTAAATCTGGTTTTCCACTGATCACAACCTGATATTGATCATGTCCCTTATTTCCTTGGGACAAAATTCTAATGGTTGCATTAATTTCTAACCTTAACAATAGAGATTGCACACCTCTGGATAGTTTCTCACTGCTAGAAGCGTAATAAACTGTAGGATAACGAGATTTTTTGTTAGTAAGAATACAGCCATCAGTAACCCAAAGATGTCGCAAGAAGATTGCGATCGCCTCTCTAGGTTGCTCAAAAACCTGTTTAGGAATAAATTTCTCATAGGAGCGCAAACCAAATACACCAAGATTCTGTAGCCATTTTGTAATAGGATTTTGCACGCCATGAGTTAAATGTGCTGCTGCTGACAAATAAACCTGATACCCAGATCTCTCTTGGGTAATTCTTGGTACAATTTGCTCACGAAATACTTCCTTGGTTAAATTAGCAACTAATTCAGCTAAATCTAGCTCTCTAGTTGTATATTGAATTGCATGGCGTGGCAAAGTACATCCGTCTCCGATTAAATGCCCTAATAAAGCTAACTCCGCATCTCCTAATGTTTGTAATTCAGAGCTAGGACTAAATCTTGGCATGGCAATCCGATCGCCTATTTGTAAGGTGTCAAGACGATTCCATCCTTGTAGGGTTAAAAATTGATGATTGGCTGTTGCTTTAATAGAGCGTCCTAGTTGAGTTTCTAGCCGATAAACAGTTTTAGATCCAGTACAAAAAGCATTGCTAACGATCGCTTTTTCCTGTTTCCAAGTTTGGGGATTTACCGCCCAAATTGCAAAATCTGACTTACCCACTAATTCACAAATGGGTATTTCAACTCCCGTATCTGCCATTGTAATTAGAGCATCACCACTAAGACATCCCGATTCTCTTAAATCGGAAAGCATGGGACGTTTATTGGTTCTGGCTTCCACGCCTCGGCTTAGTTGAGATAGAGCAATCACGGGGACATTCAACTCACGGGCAAGGGCTTTGAGCGATCGCGTGATTCTCGAAATTTCCTGTACCCGATTATCGGAACCTGAGCCTTCCATTAGTTGCAGGTAATCAATCAAGATTAAACCCAAGGAGCCGCCCTTTTCCGATTGCAGGCGGCGAGCTTTGGATCGGAGTTCGGTAATCGGTGGATTGGGCGTATCATCGATGTAAAGCGGCAATTCCGACAGTCCCCCAATTGCCATTGCCACGGTTCCCCATTCATTTTCGCTGATCTGTCCTGTGCGGAGGCGATTGCTATCGATGCCCATGTCACTAGAACGGACTTTAGATTGACTCGCCAATAGTCGATAAACTAACTGCTCCTTGGACATTTCCAAACTAAAAATTGCCACAGGTAAACGATGAATTTCTGCCATCTTTCGCGCTATCTCTAGTCCGAACGCGGTTTTACCCATTGACGGACGACCAGCTAAAACGATCAAATCCGATCGCTGCAAACCGTTGGTCATGGCATCAAAATCATAGAAACCCGTAATCAAACCCGTGGCAGTGGTATTGCCCGTACCAATGGAATTGAAACGACTTTCCAATTCATAAAAGGTCTTAGTGAGAATGTCACTGGCGGGGACTAGCCCTTGTTGCGATCGCGATTGGGTGACGGCAAAGATTTTTTGCTCTGATTGATCGAGCAGTTGTGCTAGTTCTAACTCATTGCTGTAGCTGGTTTCCACCACTGCCCTAGCCGCTTCCGCAAGTTTGCGGCGCGTATATTTATCAGCAACTAACTGAGCATAAAAGTCAATATTAACGGCGCTGACGGTGCGATCGCAGAGTTGAGCAATTTTAGACTGACCGCCAATTTTTTCGAGGAGGTCGCGATCGCTGAGCCATGTGGTCAAACTCATCATGTCCGTAGGATTAGACTGATTGTGCAGCATCAAACAGGCACGAAAGATTTCTTGATGGGCTGCCACATAAAACATCTCAGGGTTGAGGGTATCGAGTACCCGCGAGATTGCCTCTGGGTCGATCAAAATGCCACCTAGTACCGCCTCTTCTGCTTCAATATTTTGGGGTGGCAAGCGATCGCCGATCGCCTCAAAATCTTTACTCATAATTCCTTTAGCCAATTGGACATAGATTATACAACTTGCTAGAGAAAATTTTGTGCATCATGCCATAGAGCCAGTCCACCTAGTAATCCCAAATCATTAGACACAATCGCCACTTTGGGCAGCAGGTTGGGCGCTAGATTGAGATCACTAGTCGATAGCAAGCGGGCATTACCGCCGCCGATATAGAGCTTGTCAAAATTAAATAATTTATATAGTGAGGCGATCGCTTGGCATAGACGATCTAGCCAGAGGTCAAAACCAACTTGATCTAGGGCTGGCTGTCCCAAACAATCCTCATAGGTGTGGCGATCGCGCCAGATATGCTGCCCCAATTCCAGATTGGGCAACAGCGCACCATTTAAAAATAATGCCGAACCAAACCCCGTCCCTAAAGTGATCACCAATTCTACCCCCTGCCCAGCGATGGCTCCATAGCCCTGTACATCCGCATCATTGGCAATGCGGATCGGCTTAGCCAGTTTCGCTCGCAGGGTTTGCCCAAGGTCGAACCCGTCCCAAGCGGGATGTAAATTAATCGCACCCCTAGTGACTCCCCGCTCCACCACGCTGGGAAAGCCTATGGAGATGCGATCGTAATGCCCCATTGTGTCAATTAGGTCACAGAGGGCAGCGATCGCCACATCAGGGGTGGCAGGGTGAGGGGTCGCGATCTGCGATCGGCTAGAGGCTAACGTACCATTCTGATGCAATAAGATCGCTTTGATACTACTTGCACCCACATCAATTGCTAAGGTTAATAAGCTCATGAATTGATCGAAAATCTGGTAATAAGATCAAGTAATCTACATTAATACAGTGCTAAGCGCTTACTTGAAAGTCAGAAATATTTTTGAAAGCGGCGCCTCGTACTCCTTTTAAAAATACTTCTGTACTACATAAAGACTCAATAGACCATATGACAGACAAAAATAGTGAAAAAAACATGACACCTTTAATGCTAAGTGCGCCAACGGAAATAATTCAGAAAGCAGAGCAGGAGCTATTAAGGCAAGGTCATAGCAAGGAACAGATCGCTAATCAAAATAATTTAGCAGTGCAATTAGTGGAGAATTTCTTTGCTGGTGACATAGTAGATCGGCATACTTACGATCTACTATGTCAAAGTTTAAATATATTAACGGATTTTCCTATGGAGAAGTCAGAGAATCAAAATGATTCTGATATTAATAACTTGGCCCAAGTAAGTGGCGAGATCACTGGCGAAATCACTGGCGAAATCACTGATGATAATAGCAGCCAGATGATTGACGACCTCAGTATGATTAATCCAGAAAGTAGTCTGGAAGCTGATTTGGATAATAATGCCCTAGAAATGATTGACATGGAGGCTGTTAGGGAAGACATTGTTGGTTTATTAAAGAAAGATATTATTGCGCCTATTAATCGTCAATGCGATCGCCTTAAAATTATTGACATTAATCATCCCTTGAAACTCACTGATCTATATGTAGAGATTAATCTATTTGCAAATCTAGCAAATGCTCAATATATTGATCTTGATGAGACTTTCGTAAATGTATCTCCTGAGCAGTACGATCGCTTTTACATCGAAAAGCTGCAGCCTCCACGCATTAGTGCCAATCAAGCACTAACCGCCCATCGTTATCTGCTGCTAGTGGGTGGACTGGGTTCAGGCAAAACCACCTTGCTCAAACATTGGGCGATCGCTGTTAATAGCGCTGTCAATAGTAATGAACAAACAGTACTAGCCCCCAATATTGTTAACCGTATCTCTCTCTATTTACCATTGCGATCGCTAGTGTTTGGCAGATCTAAGCGCAACCAAGATTTTCAAGACTTGCAACCCCTTGCATGGATTAAAACGCAGCTTGACAATCATGGCATCCTAGACAAATTATCAGGATATTTACCCCATGATCTGCGATTAGAATTTCTGAAAAACTATCAACTATCAACATTATCCCCAACAGAATACTTAACGGATCTAATTCTTAAACAATTACTAGAATATGGTGCATTTTTATTGCTATGGGATGAATTAGATGAGTTAGCTGAAGACATTCGCATAGAGGTGGCTCAACAACTATCAATATTTAGCGATCGCTATGGCAAAAATTCTATCGTAATAGCGACACGCAATCATCATTACAACCATCTACTTCAAGCATTTACAGCACTAGAAGCCGCACCATTTCAAGATTTAGAAATTAACAGCTTTGCTAGTAAATGGTTTCAGATTACTTGCCCTCACAAGCTGACGGGGCGACAAAAGATATGGGAAGTATGAGTAGATGGGGATTTGAGGATTTAAGATAAAAAAGATAGGTCAAGTCATAGTAAGTATGACCTATCTAG
>NZ_JACJPY010000125.1 GCF_014696345.1 Pseudanabaena cinerea FACHB-1277 | reverse complement strand
TTGATTATACCAGAAAAAGGCTAAAGGCAATAAATTGCCTCGCTCGTTTCCCTCTCAGCGCTAAAGCACTGAGTTTCCCACTTACCGTATTATTTTTATGACGCAGAGATGCAGCAAGCGATCGCCTCTACCAAGCGATCAATTTCATCAAGGGTCGTTAAATAATGCACCGAAGCGCGGAGACATTTGGGAGTCGGAATTGCCCTGATAAAAATTTGTTGTTCCATTTCTAACTCTTTGGCAATTTGAGCAGGGGACTTAGCAATGCCACTATCCACATAAAAAGAAACTAGTCCCGATTCGGGGGCAGTTTGACGCACACAATTAATATGGGGTAAAGCCTCTAGCCTTTGCCACAGGATTGCACTTAGTTCGCAGATGCGTTGATAGCGTTGTAATTGCGATGCAAAACTATCAGCATGGGCGATCGCTATTCTCAAAGCTTCATAGAGCGCATAGGTAGAGCTTGCCACCTCAAATTTACTGCCATCACGCCGCCATTGCAAATTGGGCGGATCGCTGAGCAGACCGCGCCAACCCACAAATACAGGTTCAATCTGATCAAAAATTTCAGGACGGATATACAAAGCGCCAAGTCCGAGGGGCGCACACCACCACTTATGATTGGTAAAGGCATAGAAATCAACACCGCTAGTTTCTAGATTTACGGGTAGCATCCCCGCCGATTGAGCAGCATCAACGGCGAGCAAGGTCTGCTGTTGATGACAAACTGCGGCGATCGCTGCCAATGGCAATACCTGCCCCGTATTCCAGCAAACATGGCTAAGCATCACCATTTTGGTTTGCGGTTGCAAATTCTGGGCAATTAGCTCAACCACGGCGGTGCTATCTTTGCCATCGGCGCTAGTATTGCGAAGATCAAAAAGGGGAAAATAGTCAATCTCAATGCCGAAGCGTTTTTGCAATTGCAGCGCTGTAGCAATAATACCAGGATGTTCGCAGTCCGATAGCAGCAAGCGATCGCCCTGTTGCCAATCGACAGCCCACATCGCAATATTGCAGCCCACGGTCGTATTTTCGGTGAGGGTAATCGTATCGGCATTGACCTGAAATGCTTGGGCGATCGCCGCCTTAGTTGCCTCATATTCGCCCATCATCCAATCCCCTGCTGCCCTAGAAAAACAGCCCAAGGCTTCTATATGGTAAAAATTGCGGGTAATGGCTTCTAAAGCGGGCGTACAGATTACGCCTTGCCCTCCATAGTTAAAATAATAGCGATTTTTAACAGCAAGGGCAGGAAAGGCAGCACGGTGGGGGAGGAGGCGATCGCTTTCGGCAGTTTCAGACAAATTGGCAATTAAACTCACAACCCAACTCCTGCAAGAAATTTATAACTTGATTTACTACCCATTTTATAGCTAATTCATGTTTTAGAAAAGTTTTGCTCCTCCTAGATCCCCCTTAAAAAGGAGGACTTTTTTACTTGCGAAAGGAGGATTAGGGGGATCAACCAACATCTTTAGGGAATGTCTAGACTTCTCAAACAGGCCCTAAGACTACCCATATGCACCACAAGCTGTAAAGTGCTATGAGTAAAAGTCCTTAGTAAGGGCAATAAATTCTGGGCTGTAGATGTGTTTAGCTATTTCGATGACTAAGTTTGGTGATTGGGAATTGAGTGATAGATTTGGTGGTGATGTCGGCAACGCGATATTTTTAATGAATTGAATTAGTACACGCTTAATGGCACGATCGCTAGTGGGCTTAATTAACAATTGACGATCGCTGAACAAGTTAAACCTAGCGGCATTGGTGATTAGTTTTTGGGCAGTTTCCCAAGGATATATCACTGCCAAACTACCTTGGGTGTTGAGCAATTGTGATGACACTTGCAATAGTTCTGTGGGAGATAGGCGATCGCTATGTCTTGCCAAATTGCGCGATGATTGCGGCGATTTATAAGCATTCTCAAAAAATGGCGGATTGCTAATAATTAGATCGTACTTTAGAACATGGGTTTGCGAGAGAGAACTTGCTAATTCTTGAATGCTGCCATGATAGACATGAATGCGCTCTGACCAAGGCGATCGCCGCACATTATCCACAGCTTGCAAATAGGCGCTGTGGTCAATTTCCACTGCATCAATGATCGAGTTGGGCGATCGCTGAGCAATCATGAGGGCGAGTAAGCCTGTACCTGTGCCAATATCAAGCACCCTCTGGCGATGACAAACATCCGCCCAAGCGCCCAATAAAATGCCATCGGTTCCCACCTTCATCGCACATTGATCTTGATGAATGGCAAACTGTTTAAATTCAAAGCAGGATTTACGTCTTGGCATATTGTTAAGAAATATGTCTTTTTTGTGTTGCCACCCTTTGCCCTCAAACCCAAACCAATAGAGATTTTGAAAGCATCGCTTTGCAACAACTGCAAAATTATTCTTCCAAATTTTGATTGCAGTTCGCTTGATCGATAATTTTTTCGATAGCAATGGGGTTTAAAGCAGATCATCCATAATTGCCATCACCCGCTTCGCGCCATTGGTGAGATCGGGGGGGATCGCTAGGGTAATTTGCTTTTCTAGTACACCCTTTAAAGCAATTAATTTGAGGCTGTTTTCTGCCATTGTGTTGGCGATCGCCTCTGCCGCCCCCAGATAACCGATCGCCCCCAAGTCAGACAATACGGTGCGCCGCAACTGCAAATCTTCATTGCCAAGCGCCGCCACTAAGCGATCGCCGTAGTAGGTAGCTAGCTCTGGGTTGGGTTCTAATTGATAGAGTGCCCTTGCGGCGGCATAGCTCACCTTAGGGATCGGATGCTCCACAAAGGGCAGAATATCAGGAATTGCCTCCACTGCCCCCAAGGTTCCTAAAGCCTCAATGAAGGCATCAAAGGGATGGCGCAGGTCAGGATCGGGGGATGTGGGATCTGGCTCTAATTGCTGGGGTTGAATGAGTTCGATCAGTTTGGGAATACAGGTACGATCGCCCAGCATTTCTAAGGACTGCGCCGCCGCCTCCCGCACATAGAAATCTGTACAGTCTAGGGACTGGATTAGGGCAGGTACAGCTCGGCGATCGTCTAGCTTGCCCAAGGCACGTGCCGCATTGCGCCGTAGCGGGTAGCCGCCCACATCAGTACGATCGGCTTGATCAAACAATGCCTCAATTAGCAAAGTAACGGCAGCAGGGATTTTGACGCGAAATCTCCCTAGCCACCAAGCGGCATAGGTGCGTAGCCCCAAATCGTCACATTGCAGATTGATCAATGCCTGTTCAATTGTTAGCTGGTTGTCATCAGGAATTACCGATTCTTCATTCATAAAAAAAATTAGCGGCTTAAGATATTACAAAAAGCATAGGTTAAACTCACCGACTTATTTGATGAATTTATTGGATAAATTTATTTGAAGAGTTTCCAAGATAGCTAAGGTTTCGGGCTGGCACGCACCATCAACTGCCCCTACAAAATATGAATATTCAGGTAGGGGCAATCCCCCTGTGGTTATCCTGCTTGGCTAGCAGCAAGAGATTCACCATCTGCTTTCTGCGTAACATGAAAATCCTAATTAGGGCTTACACCTAGCGCAAATTGCCATCGCCTAGCATGGGAGAAGTCTTAGGATAGTTTGACAATACTGGGCAATTTCCGACTTGTCTAAGAAATTTTTGGGGATGGGAATTTTGGGCAAGCAAATCGCTGCCGTAAACCAATTGCTATAATCAAGTAAAAATGTAAGTAACATGAACGAAAATCAGAACCCATTACTCATCGGGAAAGGCTTACCCCCTTTTGCCGATATTCAACCAGATCACGTTATTCCTGCGATCGCCCAATTACTGGAACAGGCACATACAGGGCTAACTGAATTGGAAATAAATCTACAACCCACATGGTCTGGCTTGGTTGAGCCATTGGACAGACTTACAGAACCTTTGGGTTGGGCTTGGGGAGTGGTTGAGCATTTGTTAAGCGTCAAAAATAGTCCCACCCTGCGCGAAGCCCATAAAGAAATCCAGCCCAAGGTAATTGAATTTTTTAATCGATTTAGTCAAAGCCAACCCGTCTACAAAGCCTTTAAGTCTATCTACGGCTCCGATGTTTGGGATAGTCTAGAATCTGCTCAAAAGCGGATTGTCGAAGCGGCGATCCGCGATGCAGAGCTTTCGGGCGTGGGGCTAGAGGGTGCAGACAAGGAGAAATTCAACGCGATCCAAATGGAACTTGCGGAACTCTCCACCAATTTCTCCAACCATGTGCTAGATGCCACAAAAGCCTTTAGCATGACCCTCACCAAGCCCGATGAAATCGCAGGCCTGCCGCCAAGTTTACTATCTTTAGCTGCCCAAGCCGCCCGTCTTGATGGTGACGAATCCGCCACGCCCGAAAAAGGCGCTTGGTGCATCACCCTCGACTATCCTAGCTATGTGCCATTCATGCAGCATAGCCAACGCAGTGACCTGCGCGAAAAGCTCTACCGCGCCTTTGTCAGCCGTGCCGCCAATGGCGAATTTGACAATTCACCTTTAATCGATCGCATTCTCGAATTGCGTCAACAGAAGGCAAATTTATTAGGCTACAGCACCTATGCAGAATTGAGCTTAGCGCGAAAAATGGCTCCCAACGTCGAAGCAGTGGAGAAGCTCTTGGAAGAGCTACGGCAATCGAGCTATGAGGCTGCCGTTGCTGAGTTTGCCGAACTTCAGGAATTTGCCAAGGCACAGGGTGTCACCGATGAGTTGAAGCATTGGGATACTTCCTATTGGGCAGAACGCCAGCGCGAAACCAAGTTCAACTTCACGGTGGAAGAATTACGTCCCTATTTCCCATTGCCGCAAGTTTTAGAAGGACTATTTGCACTAGTCAAGCGCTTGTTTGGTATCGTCGTTGTCGCGGCTGATGGTAAAGCTCCCGTATGGCATGAATCGGTGCGTTTCTTTGAAATCCAGAAAGAAGAAGATGGACAGGCGATCGCCTATTTCTATCTCGATCCTTACAGTCGTCCTAGCGAAAAGCGGGGCGGCGCATGGATGAATGACTGCATCGGACGCGCTAAATTAACCGAAAATGGTCAAACCATCACCCGCTTGCCCGTTGCCTATCTCATTTGCAACCAGTCCCCCCCTGTCGATGACAAGCCTAGCCTGATGACCTTTGGTGAGGTGGAAACTCTATTCCATGAATTTGGGCATGGCTTGCAGCATATGCTCACCCAAGTTGATTATTCAGGTGCTTCGGGAATCAATAATGTGGAATGGGATGCGGTGGAACTGCCTAGCCAGTTCATGGAAAATTGGTGCTACGATCGCGCCACTTTATTTGGTATGGCAAAGCACTATCAAACGGGTGAAACCTTACCCGAGTCCTATTACCAAAAGCTGATCGATTCCAAAAACTATATGAGCGGCTCGATGATGTTGCGGCAACTGCATTTTAGTTTGGTGGATATCGAACTGCATCATCGCTATGAGATCGGCGGTAAGGAAACCCCTAGCCAACTGCGATCGCGCCTTGCGGAAACCACAATGGTAATGCCACCATTGCCAGAGGATAATTTCCTTTGTTCTTTCGGTCATATTTTTGCAGGGGGCTATGCCGCAGGCTACTACAGCTACAAATGGGCAGAAGTCCTCAGTGCCGATGCCTTCGCCGCCTTTGAGGAAGCAGGCTTGGAAGATGAAGCAGCGATCGCCTCCACTGGCAGACGCTATCGGGATACAGTCCTTGCCCTTGGCGGCAGCAAGCACCCGATGGAAGTATTCAAAACCTTTCGCGGTCGCGAACCCAGCACAAAGCCATTACTGCGTCACAGTGGTCTGAAAGCTTAAAAAAAGACAACTTAGAGATTGTTTGAAAAGTCTGGACATTCGCTAAAAATACTGATTGATCCCCCCTAGCCCCCCTTACGAAAGGGGGGAAAAGATTAAAAAAGTCCCCCTTTTTAAGGGGGATTTAGGGGGATCAAAACTTTTCAAACAGCCTCTTAGAAATCGTCTAGATCCCCCCAGCCCCCCTTAAAAAACAAGAGAATTTTCTTCTTCCCCCTTTACAATGGGGATGAATTTTCTTCCTCCCCCTTTGCAAGGGGGATTGAGGGGGATCTCTTAAGCACTTTTTAAACTTTTACCCCTGACCTGCGAGCAATCCAAATTTCACCATTTCGCAAAAAGCTAGATCGGATCTTAAAAATTGAAGCCAAGGATGGCTTCAAAAACTCGATATTTTCCTCGCAGGGCGGCTGTACCAAAATCGTGAAAAGACCTAGCCGATTGCCCACTATCGTATCGGTAAATAGGCGATCGCCCACCATTCCCACCTGCGCTGATGGTAATTGCATCGCATCCAACACCTGTCGCACCACCCGCCGCGATGGTTTCCCTGCCCGACTCCGATAGGGCAGATTAATACTTGCCGCCACTTTCTGAATGCGGCGATCGCTGAAATTGTTACTCGCTAGGCACAGAGAATATTGCTGCTGCTGCATTGTCGTCACCCATAGCCGCACCTCTGGCGATACATCCGCCTCATCATCACCAATCAGCGTATTGTCCACATCCAAAATCAAGCCTTGCAGACCATGTTTTGCCATTAGCTGCGGTGTAATCGCCGTTATCGGTGCTGCCAAAACTAGATCTGGAGTAATTAGTCGCCAAGCTTTCACAATTATTTTAAGGATGTTAATTAAATTCTTAAGATTATCTTACATTACTTTACGGTTACAGAAAACATTTGCTTTTGTAGACACCAAACAAAGACGAGAAAGAGTGGTGCAGCTCGTACTTTGGATTCAGTTCAGAATATCTTGAAGTATAGTTTTACGTTACCAACGCATAAGGCAAAACAGTCAAGGTGCTTACTCAAAAATCTGGGAGATCAAACAGGAAAAGTCTGACAAAAGTGGAGAAGTGAGCGTGTCATTCTCAAATAAAGTCATCACTAATGTGAGAATTCCATTTTCCCGCCGATAAACTTGAATTTGCTTCGCACGCCAATCTGCAATCCAATATTCCAAGACACCCATTGATGAATAGAGTTTAAGTTTCACTATACCTCTCTTTGCTAACCCATACCACATCTGGAATTACATCGTCTTTATCGCCAAAGATCACGCCTGCGCCCATTGCGGTATATCCTGAGTTAGTTTAATCTGACCATATTCGCTGTTTCAGCAGTAGCAGCGATCGCTTGAGTCATGATGGATTCCTAGGATGAGCGATATGGTGATAACAATCTGTTTAAGCGATCGCTAAGTCGAGTAAGTGAAGTAGTTAAATCTGGGTTTCGGAAATGTCGTTTTTTGTTGTTTAAGGTTGGATGGTCGTCAAATACCGCTATCCACAGGGATAACACCAATGTATTTGCAAAAATCCAAGAATTTTAGTGATTAAATTGGTTGAATAGTGATATATTCGGGGTTAAGTGGCGATCGCCCCAATATTTTATTATGTCTATTCAGTTATGGCTAAATTTTATGGGTTTTGTAAATAACAAAAGAGCCTTATCTTTAGTGAAGCCTATATTACCTTTTGGCTATTGCTTGAATGTAGCAATTTTGGCATTTGCGCTTATCGATGCTCATGGGCTTTCGGCTCAAGCTGGGAACTGCGACTATTCTACGGGTATTGCTGTTGGTGGACAGAATATTAGTATTGATCTATGTTCTATCTCTAGAGTAAGTTCTCGAAATGTGCGTTTTGAGTATTATCTTGGTGATGAACGCATTCAAGCTCAAGCTAATTGTCAATCTAGAACATGGATCACTTATCCAGAGCAAGCAGTTAATAGACCACAATCCCAAGCAACAAGAGATATGCTTCAAATTGTTTGTACTGCTCCTAGTTTTAATGAGGGAATAGCTATTGGTGTTGTATTTGATCCACCTTCAAATGTAAGGAGTTCTCCCAATGGTAGTATTATATGTACTATTAGTAAGTTAACTGCGATCGAGCTTAGTGGAGGTGTAGTCGGTGATGGTTGGCTTCGCACAAATTTTTGTGGTAGAGGCGGTGTAATTCATCGGAGTCAAGTTTTATTTAGAAGATAATCGAGACTACTACTGATTTATATTTCTATTTTGATGTATTTGATCAGAAGTGTTGAATCAGACATGAGGTTATCCCAAAAGTGGACACACTACTCCTGCAAAAAGCGTGATTTCAGCTTAATATCACTATCTTCCTAAACCAATGTACATAACTGATATTCTCACTCATGAATGCTTGTAAATACCTCAGTTTATCTAACATCTTACAGCCAAACTCTTTTGGTATCTCTACTAGCTCTAATAAAACATACGCTATTAAGCAAGTGTAGATTTGGATCGT
>NZ_JACJPY010000124.1 GCF_014696345.1 Pseudanabaena cinerea FACHB-1277 | reverse complement strand
CCCCAAGTTCCCCTAACTCGAACAGTTCTGAGAAGTCAGTAACTCCTGCCGATCCCCTTAGTTCCACTTGGGAATCCTATCGCCATGCTTCCAATAACTATGCCGATAGTGTCAATAAGCAAGAGATGAATCTCCATCCCACAGAAATTAAAACCGATTGGGATCGATTAGCTGCCGCCGAAGTTGCCATCAGTCGCGCCGCCTATCGCGAAGCCTTGCGCTATATCGAACAAATTCAAGAAAAACGCTTACATACTTTAAAAATCCATCAACTGAGCGCCCTCATTTATGCCAATTTAGGCGAACTCAAGTCCGCCTATCAAAATTGTGAAGAAATCATCAAACTCGATCCCAATTCTCCCAAGACCTATTACCTGATGGCACATATTGCTGATGAAATGGGCAAATACGATGATGTGAAGCAACTTTTAAAAAAGGCGATCTATCTCGACTTGTA
Organism: Pseudanabaena cinerea FACHB-1277; assembly: GCF_014696345.1. Classification (GTDB taxonomy): domain Bacteria; phylum Cyanobacteriota; class Cyanobacteriia; order Pseudanabaenales; family Pseudanabaenaceae; genus Pseudanabaena; species Pseudanabaena cinerea. Next base: position 7,943 of record NZ_JACJPY010000124.1, on the reverse strand, counting down.
TTTTGTGGCGGCTTATATGGCTCTCGGTGATATCTATGGTCGTGAAAGCGATCGCGATCGCGCCCTGAAAATGTATCGCTCCACCATTGATATTTTAAAAGCATTGCCCAGCGATCGCATCGTTGAAGAAACAGACCTCACCCCTAATGAGTTGATCCCGCAAGTGGAAGAAAGAATGCGTTGGATTGGGGTTGGCTTCTCCATTTAGAAAATCTGGGAGTCTCAACTTTGCAAACACAATCTAAAATTGTAGTGTTTGTTATCTACCACATTATGCTTATGATTACTTCTATCTATGCGGCACTGTCATCGCTCTTGATTGTCTGGCTATCTTTGAATGTCGTTAAATTGCGTCAATCGGGGCGCGTCATCTTGGGGGATGGGGGCAAACCCGATCTACAGGTGGCGATCCGCGCTCAAGGCAATGCCACTGAATATATTCCCATTTCGCTAATTTTACTTTTGTTGTTAGAACTGAGCAAGGGTAATGTACTGATGCTACATATTGGTGGCATCGCACTACTAGTTGGGCGATCGCTCCATGCCTACGGACTAACAACAAGCAATTTAAAGCTGCGGGTATCGGGAATGGTTTTCACATTTAGTAATATTATCTACTTAGCGATCGCCAATCTTGTGTACCAGTTTATAAATTAAAGAGGACAATCATAAATGTTAGCAGTGGCAGTCTTGGCTGCGGGTAAAGGAACTCGCATGAAATCCGCCTTGCCCAAAGTATTGCAACCCCTTGGCGGCAAGTCTCTTGTTGAAAGAGTACTAAATGCCACCGATGCCCTCCAAGCTGATCGCCGCATTGCGATCGTTGGTTATTGTAGCGATCAAGTTCGTGCTGCCCTTACCCATTACCCCAATTTAGAATTTGCCGAACAAGCGGAACAGTTGGGAACGGGTCATGCCATTCAGCAATTAATCGCGCCATTGTCAGATTTTCGTGGTGAGTTAGTGGTACTCACAGGCGACTCCCCCCTGATGCGAACTTCCACCATTCAAGCACTCATCGATAACCACCGTCAGCACCAAGCCTCAGCAACGGTACTAACGGCGCTGTTAGACAATCCAACGGGTTATGGTCGCGTATTTTGCGATCGCGATATGAAGATTGAGCGCATCATCGAGCATCGTGATTGTAATGCCGAACAACTGCTCAATCAGCGCGTCAGTACAGGAGTCTATTGCTTTGACTGGCAAGAGTTAGCCCAAGCATTACCGAAACTAACCACCAATAACGCCCAAAAGGAATATTACTTAACGGAAGTATTTGATTATTTAGAATCGGTGTATGCCAGTGATTTGCAAGATCCTGATGAGAGTTTGGGCATCAACGATCGCCTGCAACTGGCGCACGCCTATGAGGTTTTGCAAAAACGCGCTAGGGAGAAATGGATGCGGGCAGGTGTCACCATGCTGCTCCCTGAGACGATTACCATTGATGATGATGTGGAACTTGCGCCCAATGTGATTATTGAGCCACATTCCCATGTGCGCGGTCATAGTCAGGTTGGCGAAGGTTCCGTAATTGGTCCTTCCACAATGCTGGTTAACAGTACGATTGGCACAAATTGCGAAGTACAGTTTTCTGTGGTTGAAGACAGCCGCATTGGTGATAATTGCCGCATTGGTCCCTTTGCCAGAATTCGCGGCGAGTCAATTGTTGGCGAAAAGTGCCGCATCGGTAACTTTGTGGAATTAAAAAATGCCAAGGTCGGCGATCGCACCAATGCCGCCCATTTGAGCTATCTTGGCGATGCCACCCTCGGCAACCAAGTTAATATTGGCGCTGGCACGATTACCGCTAATTATGACGGTTTCCAAAAGCACCAAACCACCATTGGCGATCGCAGTAAAACTGGCTCTAATTCCGTTCTAGTTGCCCCCGTCACCATCGGCGCAAATGTCAATATTGCCGCAGGTTCCGCAATTACAGAAGATATCGCCGATAATGCCCTAGCGATCGCCAGAGCCAAGCAAATTGTTAAGCCCGATTATTACGATCAAGAAGGGCGTAAGAAACAATAGAACGCTAAAGTGTTTTGAACGCAAAAATATTTTGAAACTACGCTGGCATCGTAAGGGCAATTCATAAATTACCCTTACGGTCAGTTCTTTTGTGTAAGACTTACAGCGCAATTACTGAGCCATGACCTAAGCCATGACCTGTGCCATGATTTGTCTAACTACGGTTAAGGCTGAATAACTAACCCCTGCGGTTCCCTCCCCAGGATGGGTGGAGTCACCAACCATCCAAATATTTGCAAGTGGCGTGCGATTAGCAAACCCAAAAAGTCCAAAGGTGGAAACCCGCATTCCCACACCGCCAACAATACCGCGATCGCGTCCTGTATAACGGGCAAAGGTTTGGGGTGTAGCCGCTTCTACATGAATGATCGTCTGCTCATTGAGATGGAAGTATTGGCTTAATTGCGCGATCGCTCGTTCTGTAAATCTTTGCTTGAGTGCAGCATAGTCTTCATCGCCATACCAAACCGCAGCATCGGTAAATTCAGAAGCAATAATTGTCGCTTTACCAGTAGGGGCGCGACCATCACCTTCTTTGCTAACGGATACAAATAGAGAATGGGGCTGAATATGGGAATCGGTGGAATATGCCTCTAAAAACTGTAAATGGGGCGGACAGTCTGGAGGAATCGCCGCCCGATCCACACCCAAATAAACGACAAAAGCCACGGAAGCAGGCTTAAGCTGTTGCACCCGTTTGGCATAGCCTTGGGGAACCTGCTCGCCCAACAGACGCACCAAATCATTCACCGTCACATTCGCCACCACATGATCGGCAGTATCCGTAAATATTTCCCCCGATCGCAAATTCTTAATCCCAACCTGAATTTCCCCCTTTTTCCTTTTTCCTTTTTCCTTTTGAATTGAAACCGCCTGATGTTGCATCAACACTTTGCCGCCATCCCTAGCAATGCTTGCAAGTAAGCGATCGCTTAACACCTGCATACTCCCCTGCAAATGGAATAGCCCAAGGGGAGATTGGGAAACTGCCAAAGCCGTTGCTGCGTATAGCAAAGCGGTTTCTTCGGCATTGACCTGAGAATAGAGCTTAAGTTGCAGATCTAAGAATGTCCGCAGACGGCGATCGCTATCTAAGCCAAACCCACGCAAAGCATCACCCACAGTCGAAAAAGTATAGGGAACTGTCGCTAAAGTGTCTAGGCGCAATGCTTTGAGCAATTGCCACGCATCCCAAAGATTACGCGGCGGCAAAATCGGATCACGTCCTTGAAAGCGCCAACTTCGCCAAAATAGATCCTCTAAAAATTGCCAGAATGGTTCGCTATGGGGAAATTGCCTTTGCCTCTCTTGCTGCCATTTTTGGCGATCGCGCCAGACATTAATTGGCTCTGTCTCATCAGGCAGAAATACGGCACAGGCAGGATCGCAAAAGGTCGCATCGGGAATCTCTAGATCGAGTTCTTGAAAAATGCGATCGTGAATACCGCCCGACTCTAGCCCTGCCACCTGTGTTGCCCCCACATCAAAAATAAATCCCCGCCGCTTGAAGGTCGAAGCACAGCCCCCTGCCACCGCCGCAAGGTCATAGACTGTCACCTCATAGCCATGTTTGGCAAGCAGCGCCGCCGTTGTCAGCCCCCCAATCCCTGCACCGATGATAATTACTTTTTGATTTATTTTCTGATGTTTAGATGACATAGGGGCTAGGTTTCACGGTTCTTGATGTAATCTCATGGAGCTATTATACTACCTACCAAATTCGTATCAAGAGTTCCTAATTTGATTGCTGATGAGTTAGAAAGTATCATTTCTTCTTAATCTATCGGTTTATAATGCTGACAATGCGATCGCCCCAACCCCTATGACTCAGAGATTGTGATAAAATCGCAGAGTAGGCTCAAAACTTTGAATGAGAACTATGAATGCTTTAACGATCAGCTTAGAATCTGTCATCGATCTTACTGACGAACAGTTTTTTCAACTTTGCCGCAAAAATAGCGACATCAGATTCGAGCGCAATGCTCAAGGAGATATTACAGTCATGGCTCCCGCAGGTAGTGAAACAAGCGCCCGCAATTCTGATTTAAATGCTGATCTTGTATTTTGGAATCGACGCACAAAGTTAGGTATAGTCTTTGATTCTTCGGGGGGCTTTAAACTTCCCAATGGGAGCGATCGATCGCCTGATGTTTCATGGATTTTGAAAGAGCGTTGGGAAGCATTAACGACTGAACAACAATCCAAGTTTGCGCCCATTTGTCCAGATTTTGTAATTGAGTTGATGTCACCTAGTGATAATTTGAAGGTCACGCAAGCGAAAATGCAAGAATATCAAGATAATGGGGCAAGGCTTGGGTGGCTGATTAATCGCAAAGATCGGGAAGTGGAAGTTTATCGCATAGGGAAGTCTAAAGAAGTTTTACAAAATCCAAGTTCTCTGTCTGGGGAAGATGTTTTACCTGAGTTTGTTTTGAGCCTTGCGGAAATTTGGTAATAAGATATATTGAATATGCGATCGCCCTAAGCACCATGATTCAAGAGCCAGAAAAGCAACCTAATTCTAGTCCTGAAAAGAGATTTGTCCAGCGATCGCTTGCTGCTGTTGCGCGATGGTCGCCTTTGGGCGGAACGAGCTTTGCATTTGCATCTTTTTTACTCAAGCAAGAATGGGTAACAGCGATCGCTTTGTTTCCTGTTACGGCGGTATCGGGAGTATGGGCTGCCTATAGCAAAAATTTTACAGAGCGATTGAGTGAGATTTATGGTGAGCGGGGAAAAAAGGATGCTGACGGTTTTGTTGAAAACATGGATCAAGCCAATCAATTCTTGACCGAAAAATTGAATTGGCGATCGCTTGGGTTTACGGAGAAATATCTCAAGTGTCAAGAGTGGGACTGCCACGAGGACAATGTGGTGGGAATGCGGGAAGAAGATGATTTGCCAGTGAATAGTCCTTTATTGAGAGAAGTATTTGTGCCTTTGGAATTGAGTGGTGACTCGTTGGCTAGGGGCTATGAATTTCGCGATCGCCCTGAAAATCGCGCTGAAATATGTGAACAACTGCAAATCTGGCAATTGCTAGAACGGGTGAGGGAAGATAATCGCTTGCGGCAAATTGCGATTAGGGCATGGGGTGGCTATGGCAAAACTACACTGTTAAAGCATCTTGCCTATATTTACAGTACACAGGAATATTGCAAGGGAAGTTATCGCAAATATCAAGTACCGACTTTAATTCCCTTTTTATTGTTTTTGGGTGGTTGTTGGAAAGAACTCACCAAAGAGAATCCGCCGAACCTGCCCGAACTTTTGACCGACTATCACATTGGCAGATTGACGAAAATTAAGCCTCTTGATGCTGTGCCGAATAATTGGGCATTGAATATTCTCAGGCGTGGGGATGCTTTGGTGATGTTTGATGGCTTTGATGAAGTGCCACCTGCGGAACGAGCAAAGGTGAGTACTTGGCTGAGCGATGAAATGCGTCAATATCCCGAATCTATATTTATTTTGACTTCGCGCCCTACGGCATACACTGAAGACTATACAGCCAGAAAACCGACAGCAAGTTTTTGGATTCAAGATTTTAATCCAGAGCAACGCAAACAGTTTGTGGAGCAGTGGTATATCTGTCAAGAACGCTATGCGCGGGGTGGGCGCAATACGCCTGATGTGGAAGCTAAGGCGAAGGACAAGGCAGAGAAGTTATTGGCACAAATTGAGGCGCGTCCAGAACTGAAGGATCTGGCGGGGAATGCGTTGCTGTTGAATATGATGGCAAGGTTTCATCGCGATAATAAGCAAGGGGCGGAGTTGCCACAGCGAAAGGTGGAGCTATACCAAGATATTTGTGAGTTACAGCTAGGGCGGCGAGCGAGTGCGAGGGGTATTTTCTTAGTTCTCAATTCCATTAGTCAGCGTCAGGAAGTATTGCAGTTTGTGGCGCTAGAGATGATGTGTGGAAGGGCAAAAACAATTGATACTAATGATTTTGCGCCAGAATATTTTGAAGTGGAGGGATTTAAACAAATTTCTGAGGCTGATTTGTTGGAGTATATTGAGATGGCATTGCAAAGAATCGATCCTGATGTGTCAGCCAAAGAGTTTCTAAAGCAAGCAGAAGACATCAGCGAGTTATTGGTCAAAAAGGATGGACATATCTATGCTGTCTATCAATTTGCCCATCTTAGTTTTCAGGAATTTCTAGCAGCTTGCGAACTATTCCGTATGAGACAACAGGGAGAAAAGTTAGCTTTTGAATGCATGGGAATTAGTGCATGGCAAGATGTGATCCTGTTTTATGCAGCGATGATTAATCCCACTAAACTAATTCAAGAAGCGCTTAATCAAAAACATATTGATCTTGCCGATCGCATCTATAAACAAACTGAGAAGCGCTTAAATTTATCCATTGCCGAACAGAAGGCGCTAGAAGGCGTGAAGCAATCTGTCACCAATTCACGTTATCAAAAGTTAGAAGATTATCTCGAAAATCAACAATGGTATGAGGCAGATCAAGAAACCTATAAGCTGATGATTAGGGCGGTGGGCAAAGAGGATGGGCAATGGTTTAGCACAAAAGATTTAAAAGAGTTTCCCTGTGATGAGTTATTGGCGATCGACAAACTTTGGGTGGAAATTAGCAAGAAACATGGATTTGAGTTTGGCTTTAGTGTCCAGAAGCAAATTTATGTCGAGTGTGGTGGTATTCTAGATTTTAGTTATCCCAGTTCTGAGACTTGGGAAAAATTTTGCGATCGCACTGCATGGAAAGAAAGAGCGAAATGGGTGGACTATCCCGACCAATTTTTTAAGAATAATTTTATGAGTGTTAAGGGACACCTCCCTGTGTTGGGAGGGGTGGTTTGGGTAGGAGAAGAGTGGGGGGAATTGGTGGGGGTTATCTTTTCTCGCATCGAGACTTGTGAAGTGTAAACCATAAAGCTTTTACACTTCTATTAACTTTTGTAAACCGACAATTTCCTACAGCATAATCAGCATCCTAGCGTTTCGTTACCTGTCACCAGCCTCCTCACCATCACCACCGTCATTTTCCGAAAATTTCTGGCAAGCCACTTTGGGATCATAACAATTTGCCATTACAAATTTTTCAGCAACTTTACGAATTTCTTCATCGGGTTTGTCCCATTCGTCCCACAACGACTTTTGACCTCGACAACCCTTTCCCGTCTTGCCCTTTATTTTTAAATTTGCCAACAACTTCGTACCCCAATAATTTCGCTTCTCAGGTTTCGGCTTCGGTTTGTATTTTTGGCAAAACTTACGATACGCCGCCGCGCAAATATCCAAACTCAAACCCAACATCAAAAAGGCTGGATGCCATTGCGTCAACCCATCATCAGTCAGTCGGTCATAGGTTCCATAATTGCTATAGTCATAAAAAAATCCTAACTGCATCCCCGCCGCCTTCGGATTCGCATGGATATATCGCAGCGTATTCAAAGCACGGCGCATATCCGTATTCGCAAATCCTGTACTGTGATAGCGCTTCTCCCAGAAATGACCAGTGCGATTCATCATGCGGTTAAAACACATCGCGGTATACCAATTCAACCAATGCATGATTTTTGGTAAATCTTCTGGCTCAGCAGGTTCCAATAAATAATGAATATGATTGCTCATGATGCACAGGGCATAGAGTTTAAACCCAAATTTGTCTTTGCATTTTTGAATGGAAAAGAGCAGTACCTCTCGACATTCATCCCGAATCAATCGAAATTCGCGATTATTACACCGCACTGTAACGTGATAGCAATAGCCAGATTTGAGTTCGCGTGGTTTTCGAGCCATAATTTTGATAGTTTTAATAATGTAGGGGCAGAGCATTCCCACCACAATCTATAAATTCTGCAACCATCTCAAATTGGGAATGCTCTGCCCTAAACCTTCGCAAATCATCGAAAATTCCAAACTGCCCTAAACCT
>NZ_JACJPY010000123.1 GCF_014696345.1 Pseudanabaena cinerea FACHB-1277 | reverse complement strand
CCTCTCACTTCTCACAGAAATTATTAAATTCAGCGATCGCTACGGGATTATTTGCAGTGGCGGCGCGATTGGATCGGCTAAATGAGTATGCCAGTGGCTACGGTGCGATTAGTGAAGCACAAAGCCATGTGCAATATAGGAACTGGCTTTGTGCTTCATTGCAACCGCCAAAACGTGAGATACAGGTGCAAGCCCCTGTAGAGGTGACAGCACCCGTCAAATATGCCCCTATTGAGTCATCACTCAAAAAACCTCATTTAATGATTTTGGGAGAAACAGGCAGTGGCAAAAGCACAATTTGTAAATATTTGGTATCTCAAGTAAACGCCCCTTGCTTAATCATCGATCCTCATGCCAGCCCAACTGACTGGAGAGGCTTTACTGTCATTGGCAGTGGTAGAAACTATGGCGATATTGCCAATGAGTTTGAGCGCTTGGCTAACCTCATGCAGTCGAGATATGAACAACGCGATCAAGGTGTTACACAGTTCGATCCGTTGATCGTGATCATTGATGAGTTTCCAGCGATCGCTAGTTCACTTGGCAAAGGTGCTACAGATACCGTCAAATTATTGGCTAGAGAAGCTAGAAAAGTCAGTATCCGTATGTGTTTACTGTCTCAAGGTGCTGAGGTCAAAACTTTAGGTTTAGAGGGTGAGGGATCGATCCGTGAGTGCTTTGCAATGTTGAGATTAGGTAACTTTGCTTTGAGTCATGGGAAGTCACTCAAAGATAAAGCCATAGGTGAAGCACTGGAAAACAGCGATCGCCCCGCAATGCTTGATCAATTGCCTTGTCAGTTGCCAATACTTTCAGACTCGCAGACTATGCCAGTTTTGCCACTGCCAAAGGATTATTTAGATTTGATTGGCAATACTCAACAGCAAGCGATCGCCCCGCCCTCTAGTGCCATTGCAGCGCAACCGCAAAGCACAGCGATCGCCCCTGTATTCACCAAAATTATTAACTATCTTGATGGTAAGGACTGGAAAAAAGACTATGAGATTAAGGCAAGCATCAGAGAATTTAAAGACGCTGATACTCCCTTGCCAGAGTTGCAAGGCTACTTGCAATATCTCGAAGTCCAAGGGTATTTAGAAACTCGTAGCACTGCTAGAGGTAGCCTAGAGGCAAAGAAAGTTTGAGGCAAGACAAGACAGCCTAGATTGCTATTTTTGCCCCTATGATGCTTGTCTTGTCTATGTCCTGAGTTTTTGTCTTGTCTCGTTTTTTGATTTTGTCTTGAGTAAATTTATGACAGAAATTCGATGGATTAGGGTAGCGATCGCCGCTTTGATTTTGGTGATAGCGATCGCCGCCCGAATACTATCACTTGAAGTTATGCAATGGTGAGCATCATCACTTCAAGTCATGATGATCGCCACTGGCAACAAAAAAGCACCCCGCCCGAATTTGGGGAGGTGCTTTTGTTGTTTAACAAAGTCCAACAATATTAAACTTCGATTAATCCATAACTAGCGATCGCATCAGCGCTGATATCCCCTATCAAATTCCATATCAGGCAGTTTCTTAAATCAGTATCTAAACCCTCTAAATACTCCTTAGCGCCGCCATTTTGCCAATAGTGCAACAATGTCAAACAATGTTTACTAACTAGGCTAGGATGTGCCATAGAGAAGCTTGTAGCCTGTTTTTTATTCCTTAGCGCTAGGCTTACCATTGCAAAGCCTAGCGCTTGTGTAACTTTGTCTAACATTGTTTAACCTCTATTTAATACTCTAGAAACTTGCATGGGTTGCCACTTAGCGCCGCGCTTTGTGGTTATGCCTTGGTTATTCAGTTCATCAGCGATCGCCTGTAAATTTGCGCCGTCTGCTTTCATTTGTTGGATAAGTGCGATCGCTTCATGCTCCTTAGCAACCTTAACCAATTTTTTCTCTACCATTGTAAATCCGTAAGCAGGCGATCCGCAGTGTTGACCTTCATTTTTCTTGTGTGCCATTGCCATTGTGACTCTTTCAGAAATTTGATCACGCTCTAACTGTGCAAGCGCCGCCGTCATGTTTACAAAAAACTTACCAAGCGCGGAACTGGTATCAAGTTTCTCAGAGATGCTATGAAGTGAAGCGCCATGAGATTCAATCTCAGAAATTAGATTTAAAGTATCTAGTACTTTGCGAGATAGCCGATCCAACTTGTAAACCACAAGCGCCGCCACTTCACCCGCCGCGATCATTGCCAAGCATTTTTGTAAGCCCTCTCTATTGGTGGTTTTTGCGCTCTTCCCAGCATCGCAGACAATCTCGACTAGCTCTAGATCATTGAGTTCGCAGTAAGCCCTAATCTTTGCGCTCTGTGCTTCTAGGCTTACTCCTTCATTTGCTTGCATCTCAGTACTTACTCTTATGTAGCCAATTGCCTTAGTCATTTGTTTAACCTTGTTTAACTTTGTCTATGTTTAACATTATCTAACATAAGTTAAACATTGTCAAGTATTTGTTTGACATTAGTTGGACTTTGTTTAACAAAAGGATGTGGTTTTGTTAAATAGGTTTTTGTTAAACATTTTTGTTAAACTTTGTTAGACATAGGCTATAATGTTAGACATAAGTTAGATAAAGTTAAACATCATGACTAAAGATCCTAATTTCGTTTCGGTACGGTTGCCTGATGACGTGGCGAACTGGTTGAGAGAGTATGCCACTACTAATAATATGGTTAGGGCGGATAAGCCAAATATGGGCGGCTCGATCATTGCCATAGTTCGCGCCGCTATGCAAGGGCAAACAATTTCTAACAATGTTGGACAATCTAGCGACTTAAACGAAAGCTTAACCGAACGCATCAAAGATGTTGAGTCTGCCAACAAATTGCTTCAAAATGAGTTAGACAGCAGACTTAACAAGCTTGACGAACATTTCGCCAGTCTATTTGTGGACTTGAGGGATAGGGTTGCAGATCTCGAAAATACCCACAATGAAGCGATCGCCGCCACTACTGCCAAGCTTGAAAGCAGAATCTCACTGGAGATCGACAAAATCGATATTAGGCTGAAAGCTATGCCAGATGACCTAGAGGCAAAACTTGATACTATTCGGGCGCAACTGGTAAACCTAGAATCTCGCAGTGAGGCTACAGAAAATTCAAAAAAGCCCATGCTCTCAGTGATGAGAGCAGCATAAAGCCTGAAATACTGCCAATCATTGAGGCGATCACCGCACCTGCAAAGCGCAAAAGCATAACTTACAAAATTAGTCCTGATGGTTCTATCGTTCTGAGAAGCCTTAAAGGGACTGATAGCCGCACATTAAAAAAAATGAGTGATCAAGAATTGCGCGAAATTGGCTTATTCAAAACCTTGATCGGCAAAGATGAAAAATTCTTTCCTACCGATGAAGCACTAGACGCGCTCTATCAAGCTAAAACCTATACCCCGTAACACTTTCAAGCCTATAGCCTAATTTTAGCGCTGTAGGCTTTGCGGTTAGCTAAGGTACAAACACACCTAAGCTATATCTAGTAAGGCTTACAGGTCAATCTGAGAGGGCAAAATAGTGACTTATTGTATCCAAATCACGGGGATATTCTAATATCTCGAAATAGTGCCTTATGCTGCCCAAGTCACGGGGAAAATACTGCAATATGCTTCATAAATCACGGGCATATTTGTACTAGTTTTATTCTCATTTTCTCGCTATCCTTTGCGGTGTAACGCTTTCAGGCTTTGAAAGTGCTTTTTTTTGGTGTATTTTTGGTACTGTTTTGTACCACTTTTGCCCTACTTTTTTGCCTTAGTGTATTAGTTTTATTTTCGCTTTCTCGCTATCCTTTGCGCTGTATCGCTTTCAGGTTTTGAAAGCGCTTTTTTTGTACCGTTTTTATCTGTACTTTCTCCCTACTTTTGCCCTACTTTTTTGCCGCCCCGCAAAAACCGCGCCCGTATAATTTTGGGCGTGGCTTTGGTGCTTGGGCGGTAAGGTGCTTAGGTGACTACTCGCAGAAATTTAGGATCGGCAATTTGATTGCCAAATCTGGCTACCGTTCTCCCCTCAAAATTTCGCTCAAAGCTTTTTAGCTCCCCTTGGTATCCACTGCGCGGATCGATAACCACACGCCCTATGTCTAAGACTGTGACGGATCGATTATTTGCTGTGATGGGTTGTGTGTTGGCTAGGATTGGCTCTGGTGATGGATGTGACGGATGTGATGGTTTTTTTGGCAACCTTAAGGGAATATTTTCAATTTTTTCTGGAGAATCGTTAAAAATATTTTCTTGACTAAATACTTGATTTAATCCGTCACATCCGTCACATCCATCACCATCAAGGGTTTCAGCCGTCACACATCCATCACAATCCATCACATCATCCGTCACAATCTGAATTTTTGCCCCTGTAATTGGATAATTTTCGGGATCGTCAGGCAATCTTAAACGAATGCCCTCAATAAATGCTCCAGAGCGATCGCGTCCCTTGGTTGCCTCGATGTGCAATTGGTTTTGAAGCAGGTCTAGTAGCAAATTGCTAAACCTCTTGGCACTGATTCGCTGAATACCTGTATCGCGGCAAAATTGGGCATAGTTGGCATATAGCCAATTTTCAGAATTTTTAAATACTCGCCTTGTTCTGGTTGCTCCTTCATTGGTGGTACTGATAGTAAATTCATCGGCAATGCCAATCTGAACCCGTGCAGATTTATCAACAATGCACTGAGCATCTAGCCACGCAGCAATGGGATTATTCTCTAGGATTGATTCACCTATCCACTTTTGAAGTGATGGACAAGCCTCTGGAGATTGCAGCAAGAACCGCTTCATTTCAGATTCAGACATAGCAAGAACCCAATTTAATAGCCCTGCTAGGTATGGCGCAAATTCGCCACTAATGCCAGTGGCAGAAATTGAAAGCAGATCGCGCCGTTTATTTGGGGCTACTTTATTCATAAAGGGAATAGTCAATTTGCGCCGCCCTAAACCACTTGTATAGTCACTACTCGCTGTAGATGCTTCATTAGCGGTAATCAGCACCATAGCTTTAACGATCATCCCTCCAGAGTCACGCTGTTTAAATTTTTCTTCAGTACGGATGAAGTCATTACCCGTAATTGCTTTCAAAACAGGCACAGGCTTTGTCCATCTTTCAGCATCGTTAATCAGGATCAACCTCTTATGCTGTATTGCACTGGTTTCATAGGGCGATCCCTCTAGTGCGGCTAACGTGGTACTGAAAGTATTCTCGCGCCCAACCAATGCGATCGCTAATCTTGCAAAAGTACTCTTGCCTGTGCCTCCAGAGCCAAGCAACTCCACAAACTTTTCTAGATCGGATCGTCCTAATACGATCGCTCTCAGTGCAGCCCGTAACATCTGAACCCGATCATGATTGCCTTCACAGGACTCTAGCAACCATTCCTTAATTGGCTCACAGGTTGCCTTAATGTCATAGGCATAGGGTAAGCACCATGTCAGCTTATAGCCGTTTGAGTGTGCCTCTAGCTTCATGCTCTGGAGGTTAAGCACACCATTAATAAAGGGTAAAAGATGATCTCTAGCGTCCCATTGTTCATCTGCCAATTCAGATCGAAGCAATCCAAGAACGGATTGAACAAACCCATGAGTATAGGAAGCCCCAATAACTTTTAAATGGGCAGTAACAATTTGGGTGACAAATTCGGGTTTGACTTGTTGCCATACACCATCTTTAGATGCTCCATACCTATACCACTCTTGCCGATCTACATTCCAAGCAAGTTGATCGCGGTATGTTTGCGCTAGATGCTCAGCTACATCGCTTTGTGGTGGCAAGTTTGGGCGGCGATCGCTAGATGGTTTTGATCTGGAGAATTGCTTCTCAAGACTTTTAAGCCAATTCTTATATGGGATTGCGTTCGCCATAATTTCTCTTACCTTGTCAGCACCATGATTAACAAGAACATCGTCAATGCCCTTGCCTAGAGATATATCCCATTGTGCAATCAATGGCATAGCGCCGCATCTTTTCGCCTGTGCAGTAATTTTTTTTAAGGCAATCTCAACACCTTCTTTCTCAACAATGTCAGCGTCAAAAGCAAAAATGATTGAGCGATCGCGGGTGAAAAATGGCACAAGATTAGGGACTAATTTACCGTCCTTAAAACCCATTTCAACACCTTGTAAGCCAATGCCAGCAAAACCACAGGTTAGCAGCGCTCCAGCTTTCTTACTGCCTTCAGTGATTACAGTAATAGCCGTCATATCATTGGCTACGGTTTCCCAGTAATCTCGATCTGGCATCTCCAGTAAAATTGCATCGTGCAATGATTCTTTTGTGACGATATCCTTGCAAGATAAATATTTTGCGGGTTTGCCTTGATCGGGGAAGATGATCGGGATATCAGGTTTGAATTGTCCATGGGGCTGTTTTTTGCCACTCTTAAAGTCAATGCCCTTGCAAATCCAACCGCCCGATCCTTGGTATCCTTTCCAACCCAAAAACTCGGCAATTTTAGCGGGATCGTCAACAGAAGAAATATTTAATTCTGCAATCGCTGGGGCAACTCCAGAGCCTTGTACCCATTCGTCAAAATGTTTTTTGGTTGCTGTCAAAAGTGTCATTTACTTAGCCTCCCGTGCTTTTTCATTGCGGAAGTCGATGTAAATGGCTTGGAAGTCGTTTACTAGATACCCGTGTTTCTTGCGAATGATCGGCTTTACAATATCAAAGTCAACTTTGTTGACCGCTTCGATCTTGTAAAGCATTTCAAGATCGCGGCGAACTCTTTTCGTGATAGAATTGTATGAATTCATTTGGCTGTACCTATTGTTGAGTAATGGTTGCAGCCGCTTTCAGTTTTGGGAGAGCTTAAAAAAATTGCAAGGCAGTGTATGACAGTGCTAAAATCGATTTAACGAAGGAATCCGATTTTATATATTTTGACAAATTAGAAACTGCTAATTTCTAAATTGTCCCCGCCATACTGCCGCTTAAGCCTCTCCAAAAAGCTTAAGCGGCTATATTTTTGGAAAAAATTCGACTGCGAACAAATTTAGAGGGATCGAGATTTTCAGCTTTTGCGGATGCTTTAATCGCTTCAAGCTCACTCGGCAACAGGCGGATCGCAAAAAATTGATCTCGAATTTGCTTTTTAGCTTTCATGGGGTTTACCTCATTTCTATGAATATTGTATCAGCTATTTAGTGTTTTGTTTAACTTTTTCGTATTGACATACGCTACATATGGTTACTTGGTTTTTGAGTTGCCATTGGTGCGATCGCGTTCCTTTAACCAATTTTCGATAAGCAGAGCAGCATTAGCAGACATATCAACACCCTCTAAAGCGCACTGTGCTTTATATTTGCGCTTTGTATCTTTGTCTAGATAAACCATTACATAGTCTTGTTTTGGCAACGCACACACCATAAATCCAACCTCACGATTATATAGAGATAATCCCTATTATAACCTGTAACCTACAATCCTACTTATAGGTATAATAAAGACACAACAAAGCACAGCGCTAGATTGAACCCCTCTCGCTGTGCCTTGTATCCCATTACAAAGGATTAACTAATTATGGCACTCAAAAACAGCAAAGCCACTACAGCACCCGAAACCCCGCCCGAAGCCGTAGCGCAAAGCGCCGCCCCTAATTTTGCCGATCTTGATCTGGAGTCAGCGATCGCCACTGACATAAATCTCGAAGATGCGATCGCCGATCAATTACTTGACGATATTGATTGGTCAAAGGTCAAAGCAGCCATGCTAACCAAAGTTAAGCAAAGGTTTTTCACTTGGCTCACCAATGGCAACAATACCCCGATCACCCTCTCACCATTTCCAGAATTAGCAGCATTGCCAAGTCGTGACGATGAGAGGGCGGCGTAATGATAAAAACAATCTTTACCGCCCTAACTGGCATTACTGAAGACATTGACAGCGATGAGTATCAATCAGCATGGGAGCGCCGCCGCTATGCCGATGAGAATGATTTAGATGATGACGATGACGACAGCGATCGCGATGATGATGACGATGACACCCCTAAAAGATGGTGGCAAATATGATCAACGAACTCAAGAAAAATTGCGCTATTGCGCTTGTAGCCCTAAGCCTAGGCATCATCGCAGGATACTTTGTAAGCGAATCTCTATCAAAGCCAAATACAGCGATCGCCACTAATACCGCCCCCGCCACTACCGCCCCCGCCGCCCCAAAACTAAGCCGTGCTGAATTAGAGCAACGCTATATCAAAGCGGTTGTTAAGCAAGGCTTTCGAGTTGATGAAACGAACCTAAACGCTTTGACTGATAAGCAGCTTAACGATGAGGTAGCGCGATTAGAGGCTATTTCCAATCCCAAAGTTACTAATAGTAATTAACTGTTTCTTAGCTATTTCTTAACATAAACCTCTATTGCTTACCCTGTATAGCTTAGAGGTTTATTTTTTAAGTTTATTGTCACTTTCATTTATTAACTAAAACCACCAACAAATCTATGGTTAACTTTACTAACAATACTTTCCACAATTCGCAGATTCTGCTTACTGCAAAGGTTTCGAGATATTGTCGATGGTCTAGCAATGCCATTTTTAGCGGCGCTGCTATCCTTTGCTTGGCTAACCTTATCCCCTCTCACTTCTCACAGAAATTATTAAATTCAGCGATCGCTACGGGATTATT
>NZ_JACJPY010000122.1 GCF_014696345.1 Pseudanabaena cinerea FACHB-1277 | reverse complement strand
ACTGCATTTTCTTGTTACTATTTTTATTCCTCTTTATTCTTCCTATTTCTTCCTTGCTTGTACATAAGTATATTTACTTACCGCAAACTTGGGATGCTCCCCTATTAAGTTCTCACGAGATCGAGTAATTGCTGTATATATGATTGCATCAAGTTGTAATGAGTCTCCCAAAAATTCTTCGTCAATATACAGAATTACACTCAATACTTCCCATCCTTTAAAACTATGAATAGTAGACATCTTTAACCTACTATCACCCATCCAAAAAGATTTTTTATGATGTCGAGATGTATCGCTCTCCTCACCAAACACATGATTAACATGGATTTGTTTAGATTCAAAATAACGAACACATTCCATTCCAATCTTATGATTCGGCAGTAATACAACCATGTCAGATGCTGTACATCCTTCTTCTTTGAGTTTATTAAATGCAAATTCAATTATCCTAAGCTTTTCACTAGGTTTAATTTCCTTCCAAACAACATGAGGATTGATAGAGCGATCAAACAAACTAATTTGTACAACATTTTCAGTTTTTAGATCTTGATTTAACTCAAATGATTCGCCAAATCTGGTGGCTACTTCAGCTACTTTCTGTGGTAGTCGAAAAACTGTTTTTAACTCTCTCCATCGTTTGTTAAATTTTGTGCCACTCATTCCTTCTTCAAGCCAGTCTAATTTAACTCCATAAATATTTTGTTTTTTGTCACACACCAAAAGCAATTCGTTTCTTGCTTTAAGAAATTTACATATTAGTCTATACCATTCGATACAAAAATCCTGTCCCTCATCAATTAAAATAGCATCGTATTTTTTCGTATTAATGTTAAATTCATTTAAACAATGATCAACATGGGAAGGAATTGTAGTGCGAAAAAACTCATCGCCATCACCTTTAGGAAAGTTGACTCCAGCCTCATTAAAAATATCCGAGCAAACTCCGTGAAAATGTTTATACGTTATTTTCTTTGAGTCAAACTCGAAAGGTGCACGTTGTATAAGATCTTTGATGTAATGCCACAATGTAATATTGAATGTCAAAACAAGAACGTCATAGCCTAAAGAGGCTAATTTAGCTGCTCGATAAGCAATTACTTGAGTTTTTCCACTTCCTGCAACTCCACGCAATCGAAAATGTCCTGACTTCGGTTCCGCGTGATTTTTCTGTTGTGGAGTTAAATCTAATGGAACAGTTCTTTCCAGTGTGTGAAAAGGAGGATCAAGCCAAAATTTTATTTCGTTGTTCCACTCCTTTCTCCAATAAGAGCTAACTTTTCTGTTGCTATCTGGGACTATTTTCGATATATTTTCAATTGTAAGATAATCATATCCAAAAATCGGACGATAATCTTTTATAAAGTCTTTAAAAAATTCTTTAACATGAGATGTTGTTGCTTGGTGGAAGTATAAAGCAGTTTTAATTAAGCCGAGTGAACTTGTTGTTTTATCAACTCTCTCACCAATAGCGGGTATTAACTGACCAATAATAACTTCTCGATAGTAATCTACCTGATAGATAGGATTTTTAATTGGATAACTACCTTTTGAATCAGAGACAAACAAATTTTTTTCTTCAAAATGATAGTTGGATAAGTTCCAATCTTTTACTTCTATTATCGTTAAACCTACAGATGGGTTAAAAACTATAATATCTGGACGACTGCCATTTAAAAACGGCTGAATATATATCAGCCAATCTTCAGGTAAATGCTGATCTAAAAATTTTGCTAAAGTAGTTTCTCCTTCCGTAAACTTATCAGGAAGCTTATCTATTTGTTCCCAGCTAGGAAAGATTCTATTTTTCATCAGCTTTATACTGCATTGCCTTGCAAAATTTTCAATTTATTTAAATCAGTATTTTTCACTAATCAGATACAAGTCTAGTATATTCCATTTCAGCTTTTCTATAAGATTCTCCATCATCCTTAGCTACATTCCACAACGCATAAATGATTTGATCCTTTGTAAAACATTGACCTTGCATTCCTTTAATTCGTTTTCTGAGTTCTTCATCTTGTTTATATGCTATCTCACCTTCTTTTGCTCCTGTCTCTCTTGCTTTTTTAAGATCTTCCTTAGAGGCTGTCATGTTACTAGCAAAATAAACTTCTGCGGCTTTTCCCATTCCATAAGTCCATCCATAAACAAAAATCGAACCAACAAGACCACCAGCCCCCGGCAAACCAATTCTAAAAGCAGCTAGAAGAGTCTGCTGTCCAAGCCAACCACCACCAATAACTGTCAATATTTCGGCTGCGGTTGATTCATTAACTTTGTAACCGTAGATATTTCCAATAGCACGAACCATCAGAGCTTGAATAGGTGTAATGATAAAAAAATCAGCAAAAGGAACATTGGGGATTGCACAGGCGACTGCCCCAGTAGTAGCTGCTATTTGGCGAACTCTAGAGGTGTTTTCTTTTTTGCCATCTTCGTCCAAGTTACTAAAGTCGCCATTAATAAATTTCCAGATTTCGTCAAGATTAATAAAAGACATACTCGTTAAAAATTCAATATTATGTTGAAATATTCGCTTATTATACTTTAGCAACTACGGATAGGAGGTCACTTTACTCATAGACATACAAACAAGCAATTTGAGGTGATTCTAACACTAAGATGACAAGATGCTTACCCATAAAAACCTTGCTACAATAAGCACAACCCACAATCTCTAAATCATAGCCAATGCAAATCAGCCTAGAAGTCAGCGATCTGAGTTACCATGATACACATAGTCAATGTGTACTCATATATGTATCAACGCATTAACATCACATTACCCAACGAAACACTACAGCTACTCGATCGCATTGCACCCAAAGGCGATCGCAGTCACTTCATTGACCAAGCCGTTAAGTACTATATCAATGCTGAAGCCAAGAAAAATTTACGCGAAAAACTCAAACAGGGCGCATTACGTCGCGCAGATCGAGACTTAGGGATTACTCAAGACTGGTTTAACATTGATGAGGAATCATGGCAAAACGGAAAATAGCATTTCCCAAGAGAGGTGAAATCTATTTGGTTAACTTTGATCCTACAGTTGGCTCAGAAATTCAGAAAACTAGACCTGCTCTCATTCTCCAAAATGACATTTCCAATCAATACAGCCCCATTACCATCGTTGCTGCCATCACATCCCAATTCGACCCTGAGACATATCCCACAGAAGTTTTAATCAATCCCCCAGAAGGTGGACTAACCGTGACATCCGTAGTTCTTCTCAATCAGATCCGTTCCATTGATAAACAACGCTTAGTTAAAAGAATGGGTGTAATCTCCGATCGCCTCATGGGATATGTAGATAACGCAATTCAAATTAGCTTAGGATTGATTGAACTATAGAATTAGTTAGCGATCTCGCCTATGCACTTAACCATGAGATGACAAGGCGATCGCCCTGTCAAAACACTTTAGGTTCTAACGTGGAATTAATTTGATTAAACTTCTTAAAGTAGAATTGACCGATTCAGAATCGGGAAAATATATTTTCACATCAGGATCGAGAACAATTAAATCGTCTTGTGGCGGGAAATGTTCTACAGTAGTTGTATCATCTTCATGATGAATAGTAACACTATGCCCTTTTCGATATTGTTGATAATATTTACCCCGAACAGGATTTCTAAGCTCAGTTAAATCATATTCTTCCCGCAAATCATCTTCTAATTCATATTGAATTTCATCGCTCATAATATCTTCTCTCCTTTGGTGTAAGCAATCTTGCACTGATTAAACGAATCTTATTATTGCGATCCGTATGAGATACAAACAGAAGTCTACTTTGATTTGATAAGCCTAATATAATATAGCGCTCTTCTCCTCTAGAATGCTCAGGATCATCAAAATTTAGAGATAATGGATCGTCAAATACAGTAGCAGCCTCTTCAAAAGAAACGCCATGTTTTATTTAATTTGCTTTATCTTTTCGCTCGTCCCATTCAAACTCTAGTTCCAAGCCATTTCAACTCCTTAAATTCAACTAATTCTTATCCTAACATATCGTTGAATCGTAATTTTAAACAGCCGTAGGCTAGAAGCGATCGCCCATTTACTTAACTATGAAATGACAAGGCGATCGCCATTCACCAGATTGCTACAATGAACATAGACTTTCCAATCATTTCAACAATTAGGGATGGATAGGTAATGTATTGAGTGGTAATTTTGTCGCGATCGTCACAGGTGACGCTGACATCGGGGTAAGTGTAGTTTTGAGATATTGCGCTTTTAACCCGCAGGTCTGAGTTCCCGATGATACAATTGCCAGTACCTAAGTGAGAATCAAACATAGTAATGAGGCGAATGGCAATCCGCGCATGATTAACACTACCGCCACTCATGGCATAGACTTGTCCTTCGATGTATTCGTGTTTATGTAATTGCTTTTCTTCCCAAGCAAAGTATTCTTGGGGAGTGAATTTAGGAAGGTTTTCTCTGGCTACAATCATATTTTTTTGCGGAGGTTCTAGAGGATCTATTCTAGATTTTAACAAAAGCGATCGCCCCTTGTACCACCAAACCCAAACCCCAAAATAATCGTAGGGGTTCAGCTTTTGCGCGACTATCTTTCAACTCCCAACCAAAATCTCGATCTGCAAATGCTCAACCCTCTTGGCTACAACCGATAAATTTTCCCTGCGGTTGGAGTTTTTGGTAAATGTTGGAGATTTTGGGCAGAGCATTCCCAATTTGAGGGGAGTTGAGAATTCATAAATGGTGGCGGGAATGCTTTGCCCCTACAGATGACGGAAAGCGATCGCCCAGAGAAGTTAATTTTTACAAGATACCTCTAGTAAAACTGATACTCCCGTAGATTCTTGGTAAGCTTTAGCATTTCGCAGGATTACACTATTACCATCTGAACCTAGTCCTGCTGCTCGGAATAAAGAGACAACTGACAAAACGTTCATGTCTACACTAACACTGACAAAACTAGAACTACCTGATTTGTTAGAAGCTTCATCCATATCCTTCAATGCTGTGAGAACTTCTTGGTTGGTCTTGATTTTTGTTTTCTCCCCATCTCTAACTTGGACTCCACAAATAGTTGCTGATGGGGACGAACAAGCTGACAATAAAACAATCAAGGTAACGAATACAACAGGTAGTGACTTTTTCATTTTTGTTTGTATAAATAGATACCAAATCCAACACCAGCAGCAATAATCACTCCAAGAATGATATCAGACATAGACATATCACCTTGTGACTTATCATTTAACCTACTTTCATATTCTCTCGATCCTCTAACCCATTCCATAGTTCGTTGTCTACTCCGCTCACTGTAGCAAGAAGCACCACAATTTGGTGGACTAGTATATTGAGCAAATACAAACATATTGTCTGAATTGGGTTGGGCAACGCAACTACAAAAGAGAGCTAACAAAGTTGCACGAATTGTCTTTACTGGGGTTAATTTCATATCTAGAAAATTTACTTCCTTAGTATTTGATGAATTTTTATACAATTTAACGATAGATAGGGTGATGATGACCCAAACAAAACTTTGTAAAGTACCTTTATTTATTTTTCTTTTCGTTCTGACCAGTAACCCACGAACATAGAGCAGCCATCATGAAAGCGAAAATAAATCCCGCAGTTCTATCATCTTCGTTACTTTGCCTAGAAGAACTTTGAGCCAATCTTGCACCTACTGCTCCACAACATGCAGCAGAGGCATCTGAAACTATTCCTAAGTTCATATTCATAGTTAGAAAAATCGTAACTAATATGTATCGCATAACTAGAAATACCTATGTATTTAGATAAATAAATCAACATTAAGCTTGAAAAAATCTCAGCCCAAAAGTTGCACCCACCCAAAAGCAAGATTAAAGATTTATATCGAAAATCAAATAATTTGCTAATAATCTTAATTATTACCTTAAAGTAATTAATCAACACCTAACTTCAGCAAGTAGTTATGTTAGGATTTAGTTAGGAATTTACTCAGGTAATATTTATGACATTTACTGATGAACAGTTTCCGCAGGTTTTTACAGAGTGGGACTTAGAAACTCTGTATACCGATCTGGCTTCGGCTAAGGGGCGGCGGTTGACTCCTGTTGAAAAATTGCATTTGAGAGGGTTGTTAGCGGGGCATAGTCCTTCGGAAATTGCTGAAAAGCTGAGTAAGAGCGTTAAGGGAGTAGAAGTTGATCTTTGTAGCACTCTTTATCAATATGTCAAAAATTTAGTTGGGAAGTCTAACGGAAAAGTTGATAATTGGAGAAGCATCAGTGAATGGCTTGAAGGTGCTGGTTATAGAAATCAGCCTAAGCCTTCTGTGCAGTTTAAAAGCTCTTCACCAGTAGATTTGCTAGTTAAAAGAGCAAAGATTAGTTTTGAAAATAACCAGATTATTATTGATGTTGATATGCGGATCGTTGCACCTACGTCATCAGAGGTTAGTTTGAATAACGAAGTATTAGAAATTCCAGAGACTAATCCAACTCTGTCTGTCGATTAAGAGAAAACACTAAAATATTAGTTGCAAGAAGTAGAGAATCCCAAAATGATCGAATTAACTTTTGAGCAAAGGCAAGATGTCATCAAACAGGTCGAAACTCCTCCTCGTGCCATTGACCCAGATACAGCAATAACCTATGTACTTCTTCGGGAAGAAGTATATGCAAAAATAAAAGCACTTTTAATCGAAGAGCAGAATAATCAATTCTTGCAAGATATGTATCTGCCTGTCATGGAGACCTTCGGCAAAGAAGGCTGGGACGATCCAGCGATGGATATATACAATGATCTTGATCCCCGCAGACAATCATGAATATTCAACGCGGCGATATTGTGCTAGTCGATTATCCCTAGAATTAACCTAGAGTCAAATATAGCTATTGTCAGTCTTCTTGTTTTTTGATTTGTCTTAATATTAAGTGACTACAGCTATATTGAAGACGTTGCGTTGTCGAAGAAGGTGCAGCTTAGCGCCGAAATTTTGACCGCCGTTGCAGAAGTTCATTATCGCTATTTCAACCCTGCCCCCTAATATCGATTTTTATGAAAATACCGCAAGTTACGATCACCTTAGTTGCTCTCAGTTTATTAATCGCCGATTGCGCTCCTGCGGCTGACAGTGGCAATGTGATCAACCTCAATGGTCAGGCATGGTCGGGGCGGTGGCTGCGGCGCGTGGAACAGGGGCGATCGCAACTGTATGTGCAGGAAGATTGGCTCACGGGTGGGTTAGGGGTGCAGATGCTCGATTCGGAAACCAGCGATCGCCAGCGCGTGCGGTGGTTTTCTAGCCCCTTATTCACGCCCACAGCCTTTGATAATCAGGGCAAATATCGTTACTTAGCCATTACGCCCTTTGCGGAGCAGTGGCGCACCGAAATTGTGGGCAGTACCCTCAATCTCTATACCCCTGACACGATCATGGAAGGGTTGCGCCGTAGCAGACAACCTTGGGGAGATCGCCTCGTAATTGACCTAAATCGGCGCACACCTTGGCGGGTTAGTCAGCAAGCCGACATGATTAATCTGACGGTCTCGGCAGAAGTGGCGGCGAATCTGCCCATTGATGCCATTAATGTTGATGCCTCAACAGGGGCGATCGCGGGTAATTTGATCAAATCGATCAAGGTGCTGCCTCAAGGCAAATTAACCCAGATTCAAATTCAGACCACCACCGCCATTAATCCTGCGATCGAATTATTAAGCAGCCCTAGCCCCAAAATTGTAATTGACCTACGCCGAGACTATTTGCCCCCTAGCTTAACTGTGCAGTGGGCGAATGGTTTGCGCCGCATTGAGCGCATAGTGGAAGTTCCCAATCCATCGACAAAGGAGAGCGCCCCTAAAACCCTCAAATTTGCAGTCACGGCTTTGGAAGTGGATCTCAAGCAACCACAATTAAAGTTACGTCCCATTTGGAGCAACCCTGATAACTCGCCTAATGGAATGCTGGGCGTGAGTCCTCTATCACAAATGGCAGGACAGGCTGGTGCGGTGGGCGCAATTAATGGCGGATTCTTTAATCGCATTCGCCGATTGCCAGTGGGTGCAATCCGTCAAGGCGGTCGCTGGCTGGCAGGAACGGCGCTAGTGCGGGGGGCGATCGCTTGGAATGAAACAGGAGATGTCCTGATCGATCGCCTCAATTTTAGCGAAGAGATTACCACAGGCAATCAAATCCAAATCAAGCTCACCAATCTCAATAGCGGCTATGTTCAGCGTGGCATTGCCCGCTATACACCCACTTGGGGCAGCAACTACAGCCCCCTCACCGAAAATGAATTATTAATCGTGGTCAAAGGTGATCGCGTCGTTGCCCAATATCAAGGCGCAGCAGTGGGTGTGGGACAATTACCGATTCCCGAAGATGGCTACCTTCTAGTTGCCAGACAAACCCCCGAAGCTGCCAAACAGTTGCCCCTTGGCATGACCGTTCGTGGTCGTCAAGCCTTTGTTCCCAATCAATTTGCCCCATTCCCCAATTTAATTGGTGCAGGACCATTATTACTTAAAAATGGCAATCTCGTTTTGGATGCTAAAGCCGAAACCTTCCAAGCGGGATTTGATACTCAAGCCGCCGATCGCAGTGTGATCGCCACTATGCCACAAAAGGGCAAGTTACTATTAGCCACGATCCAAGCTGCGCCCTCAGGTCAAGCACCAAATCTATTCCAAACGGCGGCGGTCTTAAAAAAGTTAGGGGCAGTGGATGCCCTCAATCTCGATGGCGGCAGTTCCACCACGCTCTATTTAGGTGGTCAAATTTTAAATCGTTCCATTACCCAAACTGCCTCTGTCCATAATGCGATCGCTATTTTCATCACGCCACCATCACAATTTTAAAATTGCGATCGTGAGCCAAATTGCGATCGGCATCTGACATTGCGGAGCAGTCCTGTAAACTAAATATTTTCGCTCATATGGGTAAGCAGGTGAAGCCAATTAAACGATCTGGCTTAAACCGTTGCGGCGACAAAGTGTGACTTTTTAATAAAGTAGGTCTTTCACCCA
>NZ_JACJPY010000121.1 GCF_014696345.1 Pseudanabaena cinerea FACHB-1277 | reverse complement strand
CTAGATAGGTCATACTTACTATGACTTGACCTATCTTTTTTATCTTAAATCCTCAAATCCCCATCTACTCATACTTCCCATATCTTTTGTCGCCCCGTCAGGCAAATGCATAATATATTATATTTACATGAATTAATAAAAACAAATCTATTACTGTGATCCCCATAGATTTAGATAATTATTAGTTACAACCTTTAGCTACAGCCTAACTGAGCCATTTTTATGATTCTAATCAGCACAAATAGGGATCAAAGTAACCAGATCTAAATTTGTGAACTGGTTCAAGATCATTAAGTAAATATTAAATTTCTTAAAAAAAAAGTCCGTTATAGTCACTAAGAGTGCGGAATTTAAGACATCACAAAGCAGCATACCTAGCGATCGCCCAACCTCAGCTAGCTAAATCACCAACTCCACAACAGCATAAGATCCAGCAATTTAGCTGATGTGAAGTCATTTTCAGATCTCTAAGCTTATGTAATGTCTCGGATAATTCCTCTATAGCGTGGATTGCTGGCAAATAGTTAGTAATGCTCGCTATTTTTGTTTTACAACGCTTTGCACTTACTCAACGCCCAATCAACAACGCCCATCAAAGCCTCAGTAGATTTTATTTGATATAAAGCGCCCCACTGGGCATAATTGCGCCATCTAGATTCACATCAGTTAGTTTCACCATCACCTTCTCGCCAAAACCGACCTTTGCCCCCATTAGATTTGCCCCCCTGAGATCCGCGCCACTAAGATCTGCACCAACTAAATTCGCGCCGCGCAAATCCGCATTTTGCAAGTTTGCCTGAAATAAATTTGCCCGAAATAGGTTTGCCCCTTGTAAGTTTGCCCCTTGAAGATTAATTCGGTGTAAAAAAGCGTCACTAAGATTGGCATTGCTTAGGTCGGCATAGCTCAAGTTCCGCCCTTCTAGATATTTCTCACGCAGATCAGCTCCCCGAAAATCTGCCCCCGACAAATCTGGATTGTGGTTTGATGGCGATGATTTTTGAGAGGAATAGGCTTTAGTACTTTCTTGATCATGGCTATGGGTGTGGCGATCGCTAGTTCTTTCAGGGCGCTGTTGTTGAGTTTGTTGTGTCTGTTGTCCTTGATATTTACTCTGATAGCGAGACTGATAGCGAGTTTGATATTGGTGGTAGGGGCGGCTATGGGTTTGAGTGCTAGATTGACCATGGGTTGACGTTTTGGGAGTATTTGCATTCTGCTCAGTCAACTTCCGTAAACTGTCCCTTGCATGATTAATTTCTTTAAGCTTTTCTTGAGCCTGCAATTGCAACTGCACATTTTCTCTAGGAATGCGATCAGGATGCCATAGCAAAGCCAACGCTTTGTATGCTTTGTTAATTTCATCCAAAGTGGCACTAGAGTCTAATCCTAGGAGCTTATAGCATTGCTCAATTTGCATGGTGGTCAATTCCCTGGTGTCAGAAATTTTCTAGGAATTTTTTATTCTAAGTGGATTAGTGATCCCTAATGTATCAAATCACTCAAGAAAATAAATCCAGCACTGCCGTAGCGATCGCCTGTTCGCCATGCATATCCAACTCAGAACCATTCAAAAGTTCTGGTGCCTGAAATGGCAAGTTCAAAAATTCCCAATCACTTTCGTAAAATTCTTGCGGGGAAATAATTAAATGGTGGGCATAATTCCGCACCCCAGCAATCAAAGTCTGTGCTTCTAAAAAGCCCTCACGAGTCAGACAAATCACAGGAATATTCACCCGTAAGGCTTCGGCTAATGTGCCATAGCCTGGCTTCGTAATCAGCCGATCGCATACCACCATCAGATCCACAGGGCGGAGGCGATCGCTGGGTTCACGGTTAGCTTGAGTCAAGTTTGGTAATTCAGGTGCATGGCGATCGAAGGTAATAAATTGCCACTCAGGAAATTTTGCCAAATTGTGATAGGGAATCGCTTCTAAACTCAAGCCCCCAAAGGTTAACAAAGCCGTAGGGCGATCGGCCTCTAAGTTAAATTTTTGCCGCAAATAGTCAGCAGTAAACTTCGGCTTTGCCCCCGTCAGCCCCACATCTTGAATATTAGGGAAACTCGACATCGGCTCAGCAAAGGGCAGTCGAAACAGGCGATCGCAATGGCTATAGCTTGCGGATAAGCGATCGGCTAACTCAATAAATTTCCCCCCCCAATCGCGATAAATAAAATCCCAACCAAAATTTCCCGCCATCCAACAAGGAATCCCTGCTGCCTTCGCCATCTCCGCCACCATCGGCGGCATATCACCAAACACAAGATCGACATTATGCGCTTGCATAAACTCAACCTCAGCAGCCATTAACTCCCCTTGGCGATCATGGATCTGCTGCCATGCCCCATAGGTCGCATCCATATCCGTCTGTAAGCTATCAACCTGCACCACACCAACATCAAACACCCTAGGATGGTAAACAAAATTTCCCTCAATATATTCTTCCAGCAACCATTGAGGCGCTTTGGTCGCCAAAATTAGTTTGATATCAGGCGATCGCTGTTGTAGCTCCGCCAAAACAGCAGCAGTACGGGTAGCATGACCAAACCCATGATTGGTAATTGCAGCATAGATAGTAGGCATTTACAGAGGAAATTAACTTCAAAACTAATCTTAATAGGTAGGTAATCAATAAAGCTTATCGACTTTCATTGCAGATAAAAAAGTATGATAATTTAACTAATGTGAGTGGGAAGTCCCGCACTTCGGTGATGAACTGAGGGCTTGATTTATTTACGACTCAGTTATGATCAAGCCCAACAGTTTCACCAGCAACCTCTAACATCTCTTGAGTCTCAGACATACTTTGCGAAATGTCACTATCAATGCCTCTGACACTCACCAAATAAATACTGCTCAAGGTCAAAATCACCCCCACCCACTGCACTAGGGTTAAATTTTCACCTAAAAACAAGCTGCTAAACATCAAAGCAAATACAGGCGTAGAGAAAGTTAAGGCGCTCAAGGTGGTTAAACTTCCCGAAGACGCAAAGAAGAAAAACAAACCATAGGCGATCGCACTACCCATAATCGCCACATACATCATGCCAACCCATCCCCACAGTCCCAGAAACTGCCATTGATTTTGTTCAAATTGATTAGAAATTAGCAACAGTGGCAACCCGCCGATCACCATATGCCATCCCGTCGCCATCACAGAATCGGCATAGCGCACCACAGGACGAATCAAAATAGTCCCCACCGCCATCGACAAAGACGCGCCCAGCATCAACCATTCCCCAGTTGTAAAGATACCCGCATGCAAAACGGTGGCAAAGTCACCCGCCAACAATGCCGCCATCAACTCCGCAGGCAAACCAATTAGTCCAATTCCCAATATCCCGATCAACAAACCTAGAACCCCAGCACCCCCCACCCGCTCCTGATATAAAACTGCCGCCATGACAGCCACAGCAAGGGGTTGTGAGTCAATGAGCAAAGAACCTAAACCTGCATCAGTCCTAACTAGCCCTTGCGCCAAAAAACCTTGAAACATCGCCCCATCCACCAGCGCAAACAAACTAATCCATAGCCAAGCCTGCCAACCCCTAGGCTGTTGACGACCCAAATAAATCCCCCCCACAATCAGCAAGATCCCCGCAGGTATCAACCGTACAGCCGCCATAAACATCGGACTAGTCTGCGGTAATAGAAATTTCATCACCACCATTGCGGTTCCCCATAAAAAAAATGGCGCGATGATCAAAGGTGATTGCCGAGTTAACTGCCGATTGAAAACGTTGTCGCCCGATGACTGCATATTGAGTGAGTTGAGTAAGGTAATTCTTAACTATAATAGTGCTAAGAAATGTTAACAACCTAACCTACAAGACAAATCACTCAAACTGCAACCTCACGAGTTTAAAAATCCTAACTAGTTTGATCTCTAGCTGGTAAAAGAGCATCCCCACTTTTGGAAATTAGTTTTACTACTCCCTTCCACCCCAATACCCAGCATTGCGTCACTTTACGCCGCACCACTAGGCATTGTTTTTTCGCAGAATGCGCCATTTCCCAACATCGCAATTGACTTTGCGACATATATATTGTTATAATTATGTGCTGTTAATTAGAATACACAGCCGCAGATATACCAAATCATCACCTATGCCCACGATCCAACAGCTCATCCGCAATGAGCGCCAAACCATAAACATCAAAACAAAGTCTCCTGCGCTAAAAAGTTGTCCTCAACGCAGGGGAGTATGTACGCGCGTTTACACTACAACACCCAAAAAGCCTAACTCTGCTCTTAGAAAAGTGGCACGGGTACGCCTGACTTCTGGCTTTGAAGTCACCGCATACATCCCCGGTATTGGGCATAACCTCCAAGAACACTCCGTGGTGATGATTAGAGGCGGACGTGTAAAAGATTTACCAGGTGTGCGCTATCACATCATTCGTGGCACACTCGACACTTCAGGTGTAAAAGATCGCAAACAAGGGCGCTCTAAGTACGGTGCAAAGAGACCTAAACCAGGTCAAGCTGCGGCTGCCTCCACAGGCAAGAAGAAGAAATAAATAGAGAACACTCTAAGCATATAGAAAATGTCTCTTGGTCGCACTCTCATCTCAATTGATGCAACCTCTTATTAACACACACCATTAACACAGCCCCTAAAAGCTTGTTCATTGGATTTACCGAGAGTTAATTGAAGTTTGCCAGCCAAAACATTAGCTAACTGAATGCAAATTTAAGAATACCAATTCCCCACTCAAACAAACTAACCTAGCAATTCATTTTACAAGGTGAATTAATTACTCTAATGTCCCGTAGAACAAAAGCTGCAAAGCGCATCACTCCCCCCGACTCGGTTTATAACAGCCGATTAATCAGTATGCTAATTCGCCGCGTCATGTCGCGTGGCAAGCATTCCGTAGCCTCACATATTGTATACAAGGCTCTAGATACAATTGGCGAACGTACAGGCAACCCGCCCTTAGAAGTATTTGACCGCGCCATACGCAACGCCACCCCCCTAGTTGAAGTCAAAGCCCGCCGTGTTGGTGGGGCAACTTACCAAGTGCCTATGGAAGTGCGAACTGATCGTGGTGTAGCATTAGCACTGCGTTGGTTGGTACAATACTCGCGTTCTCGTGCGGGTCGTAGCATGGTCACAAAACTAGCCAATGAGTTGATGGATGCTGCCAATGAAACAGGTCAGACTATCCGTAAGCGTGAAGAAACCCACAAAATGGCAGAAGCAAACAAAGCCTTTGCTCACTACCGCTACTAACCTAGCTACTGAACCATATCAGACCTCGCTATACTATTCTTAATATAAATTTCAATTCCTGACAAACACGAGGAAACTATTGTGGAACGCTCTATTGCCTTGGATAAGGTACGCAATATAGGTATTGCCGCACATATTGATGCTGGTAAGACCACAACTACAGAGCGCATTCTGTTTTACTCTGGCGTTGTTCACAAAATAGGTGAAGTCCATGATGGAACCGCAACGACAGATTGGATGGCGCAAGAACGTGAACGCGGTATTACTATTACCGCAGCAGCGATCAGCACCAGTTGGAAGGATCACCGCATTAACATTATTGATACCCCTGGACACGTAGACTTCACTATTGAAGTAGAGCGCTCCATGCGAGTACTTGATGGTGTGGTTGCTGTTTTCTGCGCTGTCGGTGGTGTGCAGCCTCAGTCAGAAACCGTCTGGAGACAAGCAGACCGCTATAAGGTTCCTCGCCTTGTATTCGTTAATAAAATGGATCGCATGGGCGCAAACTTTTTGCGGGTAAGAGAGCAGATCCGTACCCGTTTTGGCTCTAATGCTGTGCCAATTCAACTTCCTATTGGTAGCGAAGCAGATCTGACAGGTATTATTGATCTTGTCAAAATGAAGGCCTATATCTATAAAGACGAAATAGGTAAGGATATTGATGAAATAGATATTCCTGCTGATTTGGTGGATCTCTCTAACGAATGGCGAGCTAAGCTGCTTGAGTCCGTAGCAGACTCCGATGATACGCTCATGGAGAAGTATCTCGAAGAGCAAGAAATCACTGAAGAAGAAGTGCGTGATGGTCTGCGTAAGGGAACCTTGAGTGGCTTGATCGTTCCCATGACTTGCGGTTCAGCATTTAAGAATAAGGGCGTACAGTTGCTACTTGATGCAGTCATTGATTATCTGCCTGCGCCTAGTGATGTCAAACCTGTGCAAGGCATACTGGCTAATGGTCAAGAAGCCATGCGCGAAGCTAAAGATGATGCACCCATGTCAGCATTAGCTTTCAAGATCATGTCTGATCCCTATGGTCGATTGACTTTTGTGCGCGTTTATTCTGGCATTTTGAAAAAAGGCTCTTACGCCTTAAATTCGAGCAAAAACAAGAAGGAACGCATCTCTCGTTTGATTGTGCTTAAAGCTGATGATCGTCAAGAAGTTGATGAACTCAGAGCAGGTGATCTTGGCGCAGTATTAGGTCTCAAGGATACCTTTACTGGTGACACTCTTTGTGATGACACTTCGCCTATCGTTCTAGAGACCTTATTTATTCCTGAACCTGTTATCTCTGTTGCCGTTGAGCCTAAGACAAAGCAGGATATGGAAAAGCTATCCAAGGCTTTGCAATCCCTTTCCGAGGAAGATCCTACCTTCCGTGTCATGACAGACCCTGAAACCAATCAAACCATCATTTCAGGGATGGGTGAGCTTCACCTTGAAATTCTAGTTGACCGTATGAAGCGAGAGTTTAACGTTGAAGCTAACGTGGGTGCACCTCAAGTTGCTTATCGTGAAACTATCCGCACGGCTGTCACCAATGTTGAAGGAAAGTTTGCGCGTCAGAGTGGTGGTAAGGGACAATATGGTCACGTTGTGATCGATCTTGAACCTACCGAACCAGGCACAGGTTTTGAATTTGTATCTAAAATTGTTGGCGGTGTAATTCCTAAGGAATTCATCAAACCATCAGAGCAAGGTATGAAAGAAGCCTGTGAATCAGGAATTTTGGCGGGCTATCCCGTGATTGACCTTAGGGCTACCCTTGTACATGGTTCGTTCCATGACGTTGACTCTTCGGAAATGGCTTTTAAAATTGCTGGCTCTATGGCGATCAAAGATGCTGTTATGAAGGCAAAACCCGTTTTGCTGGAGCCGATGATGAAGGTAGAGGTGGAAACTCCCGAAGACTACATGGGTGACGTGATTGGTGACCTTAGTCGCCGTCGCGGCAACATTGCTGGTATGAATGACACTCCATCTGGCAAGAGGGTTGAGGCAAGGGTTCCTTTGTCTGAGATGTTTGGTTATTCTACTGACCTTCGTTCATCAACCCAAGGGAGAGCGAGCTTCTCGATGGAATTTAGCCATTATGAAGAAGTACCGAAGAATGTTGCTGAAGCTATTATTGCTAAAAGCAAGGGCAAAAAAGAGTAGCCCTTTGAATTACTCTACGGATACTCTATAGGCTAGCTGGTTGATTGGCAAAAGTGTTTGAAATTCCTGTTAGGTAAGATGCCCGACCTACAAATTTAAAATCCTTGTGTCGTTGGTATCCTGCCCTCTTGGTGGGGATATTTGTCAGTCAATCAGATAAACTAGAGTAGAAATTACCCCAAATGCTCTATAAACTAGAGTAACAACTACAAAAGTAAGGATAATTACGAAAAAATGGCACGCGCTAAATTTGAGAGAACCAAACCCCACGTCAATATTGGTACTATCGGTCACGTTGACCATGGTAAAACCACTTTAACTGCGGCAATCACCATGTCTTTGGCAGCCGCAGGTCAAGCAACAGCAAAAGCATATGATCAAATTGATGCTGCGCCAGAAGAGAAAGCCCGTGGTATCACGATTAACACTGCTCACGTTGAATATCAAACCACTGAGCGCCACTATGCTCACGTTGACTGCCCAGGACATGCTGACTATGTTAAGAACATGATCACTGGGGCTGCTCAAATGGACGGAGCGATCTTGCTGGTATCGGCTGCTGATGGTCCTGAGCCTCAAACTCGTGAACACATTTTGCTTGCTCGTCAGGTTGGCGTACCTAACCTCGTTGTTTTCTTGAACAAGGAAGACCAAATGGAAGGCGAAGATGAGCTAGTTGAACTGGTTGAGCTTGAGGTGCGTGAACTGCTTTCTTCCTACGATTTTGATGGTGATAATATTCCCATTACTCGTGGCTCGGCATTGAAGGCAGTTGAGCAGATGACTAAAGAGCCTAAGACTCAGCGCGGAGAAAATGCTTGGGTTGATAAGATTTGGGCTTTGATGGATTCTGTGGATGCTTATATTCCTACTCCTGAGCGGGCTGTTGATAAGCCTTTCTTGATGGCTGTTGAAGATGTATTCTCGATTACTGGTCGTGGTACAGTGGCAACTGGTCGGATTGAGCGTGGTACGGTCAAGGTTGGCGATATTGTTGAACTAGTTGGTATTGCTGATACTCGTACTACGACTGTTACTGGTATTGAAATGTTCAAGAAGAGCTTGGACGAAGGTCTAGCTGGCGACAATGCTGGTCTTCTGCTCCGTGGTATTCAAAAATCTGATATTGAGCGTGGTATGGTTTTGGCTAAGCCTAAGTCGATTAACCCTCACACTGAATTTGAAGGTCAGGTTTACATTTTGACTGAAAAAGAAGGTGGTCGTAAGACTCCTTTCTTCCCAGGATATCGTCCTCAGTTCTATGTGCGAACAACTGACGTAACTGGTACTATTGCCAGCTTCACGGCTGATGATGGTAGTGATGCAGAAATGGTGATGCCAGGCGATCGCATCAAGATGACCGTTGAGTTGATCAACCCTATTGCGATCGAGAACGAAATGCGTTTCGCGATCCGTGAGGGTGGTCGTACTGTTGGTTCTGGTGTTGTCACCAAGATTATTAAGTAGTTTGAGGCTATCTTAGAAACCATAAAAGCACCGCTTAGCGGTGCTTTTATGGTTTAAGGGTGGGTATGTCCCAAATCAGAAGTGTTGAACGATAGAAAATAATCAGAAAAAAGCGCTCCTAATTTGTTAAACTAGAAGCCATAAATTAAAAAAATAATATCTATGATGTTATCCAAC
>NZ_JACJPY010000120.1 GCF_014696345.1 Pseudanabaena cinerea FACHB-1277 | reverse complement strand
ACGGTTTTGCCGATGCCCGATGATCCCGCTACTAGCATTAGTTCGCTATTACCTTCGGAAACTCGATCAAAGGTGGCTAAGAGACTCGCTACTTCGGCTTCGCGTCCATAGAGTTTTTCGGAGATGGTGAAGCGATCGCTGAGATCCTTTGTGCCAATTGCAAATTCAGTGATGCTTCCTGTTTGGTTAAGCTGATGTAGGCAGACTTCGAGATCGTGCTTTAAACCCAATGCGCTCTGGTAACGTGCCTCTGCATCTTTTGCCATTAGTTTCAGCACCAGATCGGAAATGACCTTGGGAATTTTTAATCTGGCGTTTTTATCTTGGGCTTGATCTAAAGGCATAGGTTCCTTTGCTAAGTGACAATAGACTAACTCCAGAGGGTCGGCGCTCTGGAAAGGTAGTTGACCCGTCAACAATTCATAGAAAGTGACCCCCAAGGAATAGAAATCACTGCGGTAATCGATGCCGCGATTCATGCGTCCAGTCTGTTCTGGTGATAGATAAGCTAGTGTGCCTTCTAAGATGCCAAGAGCCTTTAGTTCCTGTGTTTCTTGGGACAATTGCGAAGCTAACCCAAAGTCGGTGATCTTCACATACCCTATATTGGGGTGAATCAGGATGTTGCTGGGCTTAATGTCTTTGTGGATGATCCGATGCTGATAGAGTCCGTCAAGGATGTCTGCAAGTTGTATGGCGATCGCCAAAAAATCAGCCAATGTCAAAGAGTTCGCAGCCACCTCCTCCCGCAGCGATCGGCAACCGTCATCGCACATCACTAATACAGAACCATTACCATAGGGAACTAACGCCAGTGGCTTCACCACCCCTGATAGATTCAGGGATTTTGTGAGGATATAGTGATTGCGTAGCCTCAAATGATCTTGAAAGGATGGAGAATCACTTTGGAGCATTTTCAGAACCACAGGTTGCTTGTCTGACAGCCGTATCCCCCTGTAGACAAGGCTGTGACTACCTACGTAAAGCAATTGGGTTAGGTCGTAACCATCCATCTGTAGAAACATTTGGCTACTTTGAGATGCTGTCTGCATGAGATTATTTGGAGTCTATGACTATTAGAGGTAAGCTTACACTGAATGTAGTCTCTCCTATTTGGCTACTTACTTGAATATCTCCTCCATGTTTCTGCACAATTTGGCGCACTATATCTAAGCCCAGTCCGCTACCTTCGCCTCTCGGCTTGGTTGTAAAAAATGGCTCAAATAGTCGCGGCATGATTTCTTCGGGAATTGCCTCACCTGAATTAGTAATTTCAACCACTATTTGCCCTGCTTGTGAGGCGATCGCTACTCCATATCCTTTTAAAGGAATAGGATCTGCACTAACACTCAACCAGCGCACATTCCCATCAGCATCAAGTAGCCCCATCTTGATATTATCGATCACTCGATTTTCCGTTAAAGCCCTGACGCTAGCATATTCGCTGGTGGGCATAGGGGAGCCATCAAAGCGAATGATTTGCCATTCAGGAGAATCGTAGGTACGCTCTGTTAATTCTTGGTTCGGTACGGTTAAAATTGCCTCAGAAGCAGGATTTCCTTCAATCAGGTTTCCTTCAGGATCTGTTACGGAAATACCGATGGGTAAACTTTCAAAAAGAACTTTGTACTTCTGCTCTGATTTTTTGAGAGAAACTTTAATTTTCTTGAGTGCCTGCCTAATCCAATAGGTTCCTAGAACCGCAAAAGCCATCGATACAATCAGCATGATCCCAGAAATACAAAGCGTCCAGTAATAGTTGGAAAAACAACTAACTAACCCTACCGCCCCAATAATTTGCAACCCAAACGGTATAAACATCAACCATTGCAAAGGGAGGTCGTATAAACACGATCGCTGAGATTGCCATTTAAATACCATAACAAGAAGCCTCTGAAGCTATTCTATACATGGTATACGCGTATAAGCATGTACATAGACAAGCTTAGCTATAATCGTTTTCTCCTAACTTAATAAATAAGAAAAATTTACTATTCTCGACACTTGCTTTACGCGGATTACTAGCAAGGCAATAGTGTCTATGCCAAGGCATCGCGCAACATCGCTAACTTTTCAGGCAGAATGCGGTAATAAATCCAAGTGCCACGACGCTCTTTGTTTAGCAATCCTGCTTCATACGAAACCTTAAGATGATGGCTGACCGTTGGTTGTGCTAATCCTAGAGTTTCGACTAATTCACAGGTGCATACTTCTTGATTTGGTTGAGCCGCAATCAAGCTCAAGATTTGTAAACGCGCAGGTTCCCCCAATACGCGAAAAATACTGGCTAAATAACTCGCATCGTTGGAGGTAAGACGACCTTCCAACAAGGGTGGACAACAAGCGATCGATTGATTTGAGTTCATAAGCTCATACTGCCATGAATCAAGCTAAAATAGCAAATATCGACTATTATAAATATTGATATAAATTGATATTGAATAAATCATGGCGCATATACAGCCAATTAAAAAACTATCCCTACTTGATCGCTTCTTGACGCTGTGGATTTTTCTGGCGATGGCGATTGGTGTGGCGATCGGCGTACTTTTTCCTGCGGTGGATCGCGTAATCAATCAGTTTCAAATTGGCACTACCAATATCCCGATCGCGATCGGTTTAATTTTGATGATGTATCCACCCTTTGCGAAAGTACGTTACGAAGAGTTAGGCGATGTCTTCCGCAATGGCAAAATTC
Source organism: Pseudanabaena cinerea FACHB-1277 (assembly GCF_014696345.1). GTDB lineage: Bacteria > Cyanobacteriota > Cyanobacteriia > Pseudanabaenales > Pseudanabaenaceae > Pseudanabaena > Pseudanabaena cinerea. Next base: position 6,771 of record NZ_JACJPY010000120.1, on the reverse strand, counting down.
TGGCTCTATCTCTATTTCAAAGCTGGATCATTGCGCCAAGTTTGATGTTTTTATTAGCGATCGCCTTTTTTCGAGACTCTCCCGACTATATGGTGGGCTTGATGTTAATTGGCATTGCGCCATGTATTGCGATGGTGATTGTATGGAGCGATCTCGCTAAGGGCAATTCTGAATATACGGCGGGATTGGTTGCCTTTAATAGCATTTTCCAAGTGCTGTTTTATAGTTTTTATGCTTGGTTTTTCATTACGGTATTGCCGCCACTATTTGGATTACAAAGTACCGTGGTGAATATCAGTATCATTGAGATCGGACAGACTGTTTCTATTTATCTCGGTATTCCCTTTATCGCAGGTTTTTTGACGCGCTTTTTTCTGAGCAAAATTAAAGGGAAAAGCTGGTATCACAATGTATTTATTCCCAAAATCAGCCCAATCACCCTAATTTCATTGCTGTTTACCATTGTGGTGATGTTTAGTCTCAAGGGGAATTTGATGTTAAAAATCCCTTTGGATGTGGTCAGAATTTCGATTCCATTATTGATTTATTTTGTTGCCATGTTTATAGTTAGCTTTTATTTTGCTTGGCTAATTAAGGCAGATTATGACAAAGCGGCGAGTGTGGCTTTCACGGCGGCAAGTAACAATTTTGAACTGGCAATCGCGGTGGCTGTTGGTGTATTTGGCATTAATTCGGGTGCTGCTTTTGTGGCGGTTGTAGGTCCTCTAATCGAAGTTCCCGTTTTAATTAGCCTTGTCAATCTATCTTTTTGGTTCAAGCGCAATTTCTTTGATAGTGCAGATCGAACTAAGTAAATTCATGCGATCACCCCTCATCGCACAACATCACAAATCGCTGCTAAAGGTAAACTTATACTGAATTTGGTCTTTCCTATTTGGCTACTTACTTGAATATCTCCTCCATGTTTCTGCACAATTTGGCGCACTATATCTAAGCCCAGTCCGCTACCTTCGCCTCTCGGCTTGGTCGTAAAAAATGGCTCAAATAGTCGCGGCATGATTTCTTCGGGAATTGCAGCGCCCGAATTTGTAATTTCAACCACTATTTGCCCTGCTTGTGAGGTGATCGCTATTTCCAAAGTCCCCGTTTGCCCGATCGCATAGATAGCATTGTCAATTAAATTAACCCAAACCTGTGTAAGCGCATCTGGGTCACAGATGAGATCGGGGACTGGCTCATATTTGCGAATCACCTCTATTCCTTGTTTGAGGCGGCTTTGGTAGAGCGTCAGAGCAACCTCTATGCCATCACTAATTTGAGTAGGACTCTTCTCACCAGATTCGCTGCGATGACTATAGGTTTTGAGCGCAAAGACGATTTTGGCAGCGCGATCGACTTCCTGCTGAATGTTGTTGGTAAATTGATATTGCAATACCATGTTGTACGCTACCTCCAAGATTTCAGCGCTGTTGTCTACTTGTAGGATTGATTCATAAACTGACAAGTCATTGCCTATCTGCATTAGGGTAAGCTGCATGGCTATTTTTTCAGAGTTATCAATCCCGTGAGATTCTAAAAAAGCTTCAATCTGGCGGCGGAGTTTGCGTTCCTCTTTAGTTGAGAGAATCTGCTGATTTTGGAGGGATGTATTTACTAATTTAAGAAATGCTGCTTGCTGTTGGGGTGAAAGGCTTTGGATCAACTCTGGAAACTTTTGGAGGGAGTTCTGAAAGGCTAAGACAATACTACTAGCTGCGGCGCGGATTACCCCTAAAGGAGTATTAATCTCATGGGCAATACTGGCGGTGAGTTGTCCTAGGGCTGCCATTTTTTCCGATTGGATTAATTCGGATTGAGCAGTTTGGAGATCAGCTAAAGTCTGAGATAGTTCTTGAGTACGTTCTTCCACTTTCTGCTCTAGGGTTTGGGAATATTCTTCCAGTAGTCGCGCTTGATTATGGAGTTGAGCTTCTGATGCTTTGCGATCGCTGATATCTCGGAAACTCCAGATGCGACCACAATGTTCTCCCGATGGTAGAATTACCGAGGTAGAAGCCCGTTCCAAAATTCGTCCATCCTTTAAGTTAATTTCATCAAAGCTAGCTTCCTGCGGATGCTCATAGAGATATTCCACCTTTTTTAAGAACTCCTCAGGCTGAGCTAAATGTTCCAAAACAAATCCTAAAAGTTGGTAATCATCATTGGTGTCAAGAATCTGCTGAGGAATGCGACATATTTCGACAAATCCATGATTGTAGGCACTAATTCGTCGATTCTTATCAATCACTAAAATGCCATCGGGAGAAGCTTCCCTCTGAGCTTCCAAAAATGCGTTACTCTGCTGAAGTTCTAGCTTAGATTGCTGGCTTTCGTAGAGGATGCGTGAGTTTTCAAGGGAGATCGCGGCTTGGGTGCTGAGATGGTTGAGAACGGCGATGCGATCGCTAGTGAATGCACCTACGGTCAAATTATTCTCTAAATATAAAATACCTAGCAACTTTCCCTGTTTCAAAATAGGCGTGCATAGAATACTTTTGGGTTGGTGCTGGATGATGTAGCGATCGCTGGCAAACTGCGTATTTTCCCTCGCATCGGCTAAAACTAGAGGCTCTAAACTACGTTTAACCCAATTTACTAAACTTCTAGCCACATCTTGACTTAGTTCCAGAGATATGGGTGTGGATAGGATTTGCGGTTGCTGTCCAGATGTACCGATGGCAGCGATCTGTAGCTCCTCTTCAACCTGTAGCAGTAAGACGCATTTCTCCGCACCCGCATTGACGATCGCGATATTCAGGAGCGTTCCCAAGAGCTTATCAAGTTCAATTTCACTAGAAATCGATTGAGAAGCTTTAAGGATTGTGGCTAAATCGAGGGTAGCTAAAACTGCACTAGTAGTAGGGTTAGAAGACTTTGCCAAAAAGTCAGGGGCAGGAGCATTTTGCAGAACAGCAGCTAGTAATTGGGGATATCGAGTCGCTAAATCGTTAACTTTAGTAGGTGCGCCCCATCGAATGTAGCTATAATAAGCTTCAACCATATAGACTTGAGCGATTTTTTCTCTACCGAGTTCGAGATAAAACTTGGCGGCAAGTTCATTCGCAAGCGCTTCTTCTTGGGTGTAGTCGTTCTCTTTAGCACCAGCGATCGCGCGATCGTAAAGTTCTCCTGCTTGGATGGGCTTACCCAAAACGCGCAGCTTTTCCGCTTCTACTAAAAGCAGCTTGTGTTGATAATTCATGGGAGCCGATTTGGCTAACTTGGTCAGAAGTTTGATATCGGTCTTGACCTTAATGAGCGCCTGTCTCTGTTCAGATTTCCCTAGATGGGGATAAAGCGCTAACCTAATTAAAGCATCATAGAAATAGAGCAGCGTTTTGATAAGCGTTCCATCAATTGACTCTAGCCTCGTCTCAATTATGGCGATCTGTTCCATTGCTAGCTTAGGTCGATCAAATAAGAAAGCTAGGTGAAGTTTACGAAAACTGGTATGCACCTGTAGTTGGCGATCGCTTGAAGCGATCGCAGTTTCATCAAAGAACTGACCCACGAGTTGGCAAACATCCTCAGTTTCGGTGATGAGATTTTCTAAGCCCTGACAGTTGAGCGCAAATACATCAGTCATGGCGCGTTGCTTGAGCTTTTGCAAAGCCCCACGACTAGCGATCGCATCCCGTTGTAAATCCATGAGATTCTGACCTGTCCAAAAGGCTTGGGTAAAATAGACACAGAGGCTATAGGCAGCATATTCAATATCCCCAACTTCCAAACCCACTTGATAGGCTTCCAATAATATTGGCGACAAGTCACGAAGGGGTTCCTTGCGATAGGCAATAAATCTCTGCCAGAGAAATAGGGTCGGAGCTAAAGCGGCTCTTGAGGAGGTCTGATGACATAGAGCGATCGCGGCTTTACCAATGGCATAGCCTTGATCGATGCGTCCCAGCCGCTCACAGAGCAAATAACCATAGATCGTATAAGCCATCGAAGATTTGGGAATATTGCCATAACGCAGATAGAGTGACAGTCCAATAAATGTCATAAATGGCAGAATCTCTGGCATTCCACTTGCGGAAGCTGCACCCATTGCATTTAGGAGGTTACAGGCTGTTAATTTATAGGGATCGGACATTGGAGGCAATTTGAGCAAATCCTGTGGTGACTTGCCAGCCATGCGGTAGAGCGTTGCGAAGAATCCTAGAATGGTTCGCGGTTTGGATAGATTTTTGGGAAAGCTCACTCCAAAAATAGACAGAATCTTACGGGCATAGTCCACCGCCGCCCTTACTTGATTTTGGGCTACTAACGCCAGAATTTGAGTTTCGTAGAATTTCGCCCGATCTAGGTGATTCCTCGCATTTTGCAAGCCGATCGCCATTATTGTTGCCATGTGATCGTAATTATGGGCAAGATAGGCGACTTCAACGGTGAGTTGATGCAGTCCGAGACTCAGCGCATACTGGTTTTGCCAAGATTGCGCCGATAAAAGCTGTAAACCCGTATCGAGATAATTCATCGCCGCTTCGTAGGCAGTGGCACTCCTTGCCTTTGCTCCCGCCCGCCAGTTGAGATAAGCCAGTTCTTCGCGCTCGCCTGAGTCAACAATCAGAGATATGCCCCGATTAAGTTGATTCACAATCTGGAATTGTGGCAGCTCGCGATCGCTGTGAGGTGTACGCGCCAAAAGCAAACGACCGATATTCAGGTGAACGACTTCTTTTTGAGAGTCTGGGATCAAAGAATAGGCTGCTTGCTGGACGCGATCGTGCAGAAATCGATAGGAGCAGGAACTAGAATCATCAATTGGGAATCCAGAAGAATTTTCTTGAACAACTTCAGAATCCATTTGAAAGAATTTGTAGATTTGATTGAGAGGAACGATTAACCCTTCGGCTAGTGCTTTCCATAATGTCGTAGCTGTCTCTATTGGCGATCGCTCCGACACAATTGCTAAGGTCTGCAAATCGAACTGTGATCCAATACAGGCGGCTAGCTTGAGCATGGCTTGCGTATTTTGAGGAAGCTTCTGTAACTGTTGTGCCATAAAGGCTACGACATCATCGGTTAAGCTTTGAATCATGATCTGACTGAGATCGCACTGCCATCCGCCTTGGCTGCTTTCATCAATTACATGGAACTGAATGAACCCTTCTTGATGTAGAGTTTTCAGAAATTGGGTGGTAAAAAAAGGATTGCCTTGGGTCTTGAGATATACCAAATCGGTTAGCGGCTTTGCATAGGCGCGATCGCAACTTAAGGTATCTGCCACTAGTTGATTAATATCGGTTTGGCTGAGGGGTTGCAAGGCGATCGCCTCAATCTTTATCCCTACTTGCTTCAAGCTATTAACTGTCAGCATCAATGGATGTGCCAAGGATACTTCGTTATCTCGATAGGCTCCCAAAATCAAGAGATGCCCTAGATCCTGCATCAACAATTGCAAGAGGCTTAGAGAAGCCGAATCAGCCCATTGAAGATCGTCTAGGAAGATGGTTAGTGGTTGTGATGTCGTGAAAACTTGAATAAACTTCTGAAACAGGTTATTAAATCGGTTCTGGGCTGCGCTAGCAGATAATTCGAGCGCAGCAGGTTGATGTCCAATAATTAGCTCTAGCTCTGGAATTACCTCGATCGCCACTTGACCGTTCTCACCCACGGCTTCAAGAATTTTGGTTTTCCAATGGGCTAGATGGCGATCGCTTTCATGCAACAATTGTCCGATCAAATCGCGAAAAGCTTGCACAAATCCTGAAAAGGGAATATTCCGATTAAACTGGTCAAATTTACCTTTGATGAAATAGCCCCGTTGTTTGACAATGGGCTTATGAACTTCATTCACCACCGCCGTTTTGCCCACCCCTGAGAATCCCGCCACCAGCATCATTTCAGGTATACCAGCACTGGAACTTACACCTGTACTGACGCGATCAAAAGCAGCTAGCAAAGCCGATACTTCTGCTTCTCTTCCATAGAGTTTTTCAGGAATTGTAAAGCGATCGCTTCGATCCCTTGTCGCAATTTCAAAGGATGGAATAGTTTCAGTTGCGTTAAATTGATTGAGCGAGAATTCAAGGTCATACTTCAAGCCTAAAGCACTCTGATAGCGATCTTCAGCATTTTTCGCCATTAGCTTAAAGATAATTTGGGCGATCGCTAAAGGAATCTCTGGTCTCAATTCGCAGACCAAGGGCGCAGGCTTGGCTATATGGCAATGCAGCAGTTCTAGGAGATCGTCAGACGGGTAAGGTAACTGTCCAGAGAATAGTTCAAACAAGGTCACACCCAAGGCATATAAATCTGTACGGTAGTCGATGCCGCGATTCATCCGTCCTGTTTGCTCAGGTGATATATAGGCTAATGTCCCTTCTAAAACATTGGGGCTGACTATCTCTGCGGTTTCTTTGGGCAGTAGAGAGGCAAGGCTAAAGTCGATCAGCTTAATCTGTTTTGATTCAGGATCGTACAGAATATTGGCGGGTTTAATATCTTTATGGATGACACGCTGCTGGTGCAGATCGTGCAGAATCTCGGCTAGTTGAATGGCGATCGCTAAACATTCGGCTAGATTCAAAGAATGTAAGACAATATATTCTGATAGAGCCATACTGCGATCGTCAGGCATGACCAAGACAAAGCCATTGCCAAAGGATTCTAAACTCAAGGATGGAACAACCCCCGCCAAATCGAGATTTTTGGTAATTGTGTAGTGCAATACTACGGACAAAATTGGTCAGAGATAGAGCCGTAAGAGCAAAGCTTGTGGAAATTAGGGTGTAATTTAATCGAAGTAAGGTCTAAATCTAACAGGGA
>NZ_JACJPY010000012.1 GCF_014696345.1 Pseudanabaena cinerea FACHB-1277 | reverse complement strand
GTTGGATAACATCATAGATATTATTTTTTTAATTTATGGCTTCTAGTTTAACAAATTAGGAGCGCTTTTTTCTGATTATTTTCTATCGTTCAACACTTCTGGTTGTTTGCTTTACTGATGATGATGGATATAATACTCCTACTTACAATATTAAGCAGCGATTTAGCATTGGTCGGTTATTTGAATTTGGCGAATTTGTCGATGGCATATCAAGATTAATAGGGCTGTCTCCTGAATCAATGGAGATTCTGACTCAGGGTATGCCATGTCGGGTAATGACAACTCGACAACAGGGGTGGCGATGGGGAAAGATTAGGTTGAAAATTGAACTACAATTTATTCCTGATGAACCGACTACCGATAATAGTAGCAAGAGCCACGATAATCCACTGGATGAAATCCGTAGAATATCAGAACTAGATAAATAAAATAGCGATCGCTGGAAAAATGACAGATAAAACACCAAGGATTAATCTTCCACCAGAAGTTAGGAAATATGTATTTGAGCGCAACAATTATCAATGCCAAAGCTGCCACAACATCGACCTTAGCGCCCAAAAGCTGCAAGTTGACCACATTATTCCTTTAGCACAAGGCGGCAGTAATGATCTTAGCAATTTGCAAACTCTCTGTGCCAAATGTAACCGTCAAAAAAGCGCCAAAATTGACCCACGATTTCAACGGCTTTATACCAACTAACATCAAAGCTAAAGATGGATCTATATCTCCAAATCACCCAATTCTTGTTTGAAAAATGTCTAAAAATTACCATTAACCGTGAAATATATGCCTGAATCCTGTAAATTGCTACCAGGGTTATTGGCATTAACCAGAGGAATGCCAAAATCAATACGGAAGGAAAGATTCTTGTATGGTTGATATTGAGCGCCAAGTCCAACCCCAAAAAGGGTTTGGGGGGTAGGGTTAGTGGCACGAGTATTCCAAACCGAACCTGCCTCTAAGAAAGGGAATAATTTAACGATCGCCAAGCCATCTTCATTTCGCAGCACAGGCAACTGAAACTCTACCGATCCTTGAATGCCAGCATCTCCCGTATTTTGATTTTGACGATAGCCGCGAATAGACTGAGGTCCGCCCACACTAAAGCGATTGAGCGACAGCAGGCGATCGCCCGTTAACTGCAAATTGACCCGAAAGGAAACCAAAGTGTCCAGATCCTCACTGCTCAGACGCTGCACCCTAAGCGCCTGACCTGTCCAATAGAAAAACCGACCATCGGGAGAACCATCATTGCGAATTGTGGCTCCTAGCATATTTAAACCTGCGCTAAAGGTGGAACGAAAAGCCCATGCACCTGCCACATCGCGATTTACATAGTCTTGGATCAACCGCAATACCCTTGCCTGTGATTGTCCATCGCCAACGGCTTGATTTTGGAAGTTGAAGGGTTGCCCACCAACAGAAGAGTCGCTATTCTCAAAGGCAAAGTTGGCGCTTAGGGTTAGTTCTTCACGGGGCGATCGCACCACAGGCTGACGATACCCAATTTCATAGACCTGCGAGGCGGTGGTAATGTTTAGGCTGGCAAATTCGCGCTGGGTAACACGACTATCGGCGATCGCGGCACTGATACTCAAGGTTCCGCCTGTAGGATTGAGAGGATATTGATAGCCAAAGGCATAGTTATTAGAACTTTCCGAACGTACATAACTACCAAATGCAATATCCCCAATACCTGTCAAATTCCCTTCCTGTAAGTTGATGCCACCGCGATAGATGCCTGACGATACACTACCATAGTTATCGGCAAAGAGGCGCGTATTAAAAGATTTTGCCTCAGTGAATGTAATTTGCAAAATACTTTTGTCTGGCGCATCACCAGAAGTCAGGTTAGCGCGAATATCGGATATCAAAGGATTTGAGCGCAATAATTGCAATTCTTCTTCCAATCGCGTGAAGTTTAAAGGTGTTTGTGCAGCCAAGGAAGCACGACTGATTACATAGTCATCATTTAACCGACCTTCCACATCCCCTGCTCTTTTTAGTTCCACTTTGGCAAGGGAGCCTTCCAATACCTTGATGGTCACTACGCCATCTTTAATTTCTTGAGCCTCAATAATCGCCCGCGATGTAATGTAATTGCGGCTTTGATAAATTTTGGTAATCTGATCGGCAACTTCTCGCAGTTGGTTTAGAGTCAGAGATTTTTGCAGATGTGGGGAGATAATACTATCAATTTCTGCTTTTGTTAAAATCGAACTACCAACCACAAGAATCTGTTTAACAGGAATGAGAACTTCTGCGCTAGAAGTTTGTTTGAGTTTGACTAATGAAGGGGCAGGATTGATGGTAGATGAATTGAGTTGAGTCGTTGGCGCAGCCAAACTAGCTTGATCAAAGCTGGCGATCGCCCCACAAATACCGCAAATAAATGGGGTCAGAGTCAGTAAAAGTTGCGGTCTAACTAAGATTTTGGGTAAATCAGCAAGAAATTTATTTGTGAACCAGACCACTTTATTTTCCTCTCACAATCATCTCGACAGATTACCATAGTTTGGATTGAGCAGATATAGCATTTTGGCTCTGTATTGTAATGCTCTAGAATGCAACTCAAAAATATTTCTGTTTTACTCAAAATCTCAAGGGGCTGGAAAACCAAGTTTTGATCATGTAAGCTAGGGATAACACTTAAACGCTAACGCGATCGCCGAAAATCCTATGACATGGCAACCGACAACTAACCTCCATCGCTTTTATAGCTGCTTGCCTTACCTATTACCGATGTCGGCAGGAGTCATCTATGGCGCGGTGTTATTTCGGCAATTTCCAGTTTTGATATATCCCTTCATGCCAATTATTTGGCTCTATAGTAATGTCATGACTTTGCCGCTAGTGCCAGCGATCGGCTTAACGGGTGAATTTGTGCTGTTTTTAGGTCTGTACTTCTTAGTGGTGCGGGATGTGCGTGTACCTCGGTTTATCCGCTTTAATGCGATGCAAGCGATCCTAATGCAGATTACGCTGTTTATTGGACAACTAGTTTTTCAAATCATCACCCAATTGTCTAGCGGACTGTTGCCATCACTGATTAGTAGCACTTTTGCGAATACGATGTTTATCGGTACAATGGTGCTATCAGTATATGCCATCTACTACAGCATCAAAGGTGAGTATTCTGATATCCCCACCCTTTCTCAAGCCGCCGCATTCCAGTGTGAGATATGAGTAGACGCAGTTCCGTTGCGCCTTTAGATAGGCTATATGCTTGCTTGACCTACCTGCTGCCGATCACCGCAGTTGTAATTTTTGGCAGTTTCTTGTTTGATCAATTTCCGCAGTTGGAAATTTTATTTTTCCCGATATTCATTCTCCAAGGTATACTTACGATTTCCATCCTCCAAATTATTCCTCTACGGTTTGTGGCTTGGTTATGCGTATTTCTTGCAGTTGTCAGAAATTATAAGGTCAATCATTTTATCCGCTTTAATGGTATGCAGGCATTACTTTTGGATGTGGTGGTGGAAATAGTGCGCGTAATGTTGATGATTTTAATTAAGTTACTTGGTACAATTGCATTTTTTCCGTTTCTATTCCAAATTATTTCGAGCGTTACCTTTCTTGGCATTATCGCTGCATCTGGCTATGCAATTTGGCAATCAGTATGGGGTAAGTACTCAGAAATGCCTGTAATTTCTGAGGTTGCCTATATGCAGGTGAGATAGGGATAATAGCCTCGCGCATTGCGGGGCTATTACTTTAATGGGCTTGTAGTGCAGCTACGATCTGATAATTGGCGGCAGGTAATTGATATTGATCGAGATCCTCTAATTTGACCCAGCGCATCTCGGTACAGGCGATCGCCTGTGGTTCACCAGATATATGCAGACAATGATGCACCACTAATGTCACCCGCAGGGTTTCATATTCATGATCAATGGTGATCAAGCGATCGCCCACTTCCACCTCGATCGCCAGTTCTTCCATCAGTTCCCGCTTAATACAAGCTGCCGCATCCTCATCGGGTTCGATTTTGCCCCCTGGAAATTCCCAATAGCCACCTAGCTCATTATCGGGCAGGCGGCGATCGATCAAAATATGTTGGCGATCGCGATCCCAGACAATGCCAACACCGATGCGGCGGTATTTTTTGGTTTGTGTAGATTGGGGAGAATTTGCGTCAGTCATCAAGAAACTCCAAACCCTTGGCAATGGGTGTTAATCCTTTTTCGGCTAACCATTCAGGGTTATACATTCGGCTTTGATATCTGCCACCACCATCACATAAAATTGTGGCGATCGTATGCCCTTTACCCAGCTTCCGCGCCAATTTTACCGCACCCACTACATTCAGTGCCGCCGAACTGCCCACAAACAGCCCATCATGTTTGAGCAAATATTGTGCCATCTCAATCACCTGTTGATCGGTTCCTTGAAAAGCGCCATCGAGCCGCGCCCGATTAAAGTTTGCTGTTGCCCGATTGATGCCGATGCCCTCAGTAATTGAGCTACCCTCCGCCTTAAACTCGCCTGTGGTCAAGTAGCTATACAGCCCTGAACCTGTGGGATCAATCAAATAGGTGGCGATCGCTGCATTTTGTTCCTTCAAATAGGCAGTCACGCCGCCAATCGTGCCGCCCGTCCCCGAAGCCATCACCACACCATCCAACTCGCCGCCCGACTGTTGCCAGATCTCAGGGGCAGTCGTGCGATAATGCGCCTCAGAATTAGCAATATTTTCAAATTGATTTGCCCAAAACGCATTCTCCAGACCCTCAGCCCGCTTTTTTGCCACATGGTAATAGTTCTCAGGGCTAGAAAATGGTGCAGGGTTCGTTAACTCCACCTCTGCGCCCAAAGTCCGCAACAGCTCGATTTTTTCTGTAGATTGGTTGCTTGGCATCACAATCACACTGCGATAGCCCCGTGCATTTGCCACAAGGGTTAGCCCGATGCCCGTATTACCAGCAGTACCCTCAACGATCGTCCCACCTTTTTTTAAAAGTCCAGCCTTTTCTGCCTCTAGCACCATATACAGCGCGGCGCGATCCTTAACACTGCCTCCAGGATTGAGAAATTCTGCCTTACCTAAAATGGTGCATCCTGTCGCTGCTGACAGTGATTCAATTGCGATTAGGGGTGTATTACCCACAGAATTCGTAAAGCCAATACAAATATTGCGTGCCATGAAATATTACAAGAAGTGAACTACAGCAAAGATTTACAAAATGTTGATTAACTTCAGTATATTTGGCGCTGTAATTAAGTTGTATAGATAATTGCAAATTCGCCCTTTCTTGATTGGTTGTGGGTTTACCCACATAAATATATGAAAATTTTAGTCTCGATCGATGGTTCACAAGCTAGTGACCATGCCCTAGCAAAGGCTTTAGTATTTGCTGCACCGTTGCAAGCCGAGGTAATCATGCTTACGGTCGTGGAACCCCTTAGCAGCTACGTCCCTGAAGTGATGATGCCCACAGGAGATTGGGTGGGCTGGCGCGGGTTGCCTGATATTGAGCTAGAGCGCAAGATTTTGAGCGCGGGGCAAGCCCTTTTGCAAAAGGCGGAGGATACTTGTCAACTTGCCCAGATTTCATGTCGCACAAGGTTAGAAACTGGACAGCCTCGCGATGTCATTTGCCATGTGGCACAGGAAGAAAATCCCGATCTCTTAGTCATCGGCTCACGGGGTTTAGGCTCAGTGGAGCGCTTGATGTTGGGTAGTGTCAGTGACTATGTGCTGCACCATTGCCCTGTGCCGATTTTGGTTGTGCGCTGATGAGCAGCAGCACCCGTCAAGTGTTGGTTTGTCTCAGCCGTACCTGCAAAAAGGATGGTGCGGCTGGGGTTTTGGCGGTTCTCAAGCGGGAGGCGATCGCTGATGTGGAGATACTAGAAAGCGGTTGCATGGGGCAATGTGGTTTGGGACCAATGGTGCTAATTGTGCCAGATCTCTGCTATTACTGGCGGGCAACGCCAATTACCGCGCAGAAAATTGTTGAGGGTTTAAGGTGACAGGCGATCGCTATACAAAGCAGGATAATCCTGAAAAAGTTACAATTTAGCAATAGCCAAATCTCACGAAGGAACATAGCCCTCTATGATCTTTATCAATCCTAAAATCGATTTTGCTTTTAAGAAAATATTTGGTTCCGAAGATAGCAAAGATATTTTAATTAGCTTCCTAAACTCCCTAATCTATGAAGCTCAACCTGTAATTCAAGATCTAGAAATTCTCAATCCCTACGTTGCCCCCAAAATTCGCGGGCTGAAAGATACTTACCTCGACATCAAAGCCAAAATCAGCGATCGCGAAACCCAAGAAGAACGTACTGTAATCATTGAGATGCAAGTCTTAAATGTGGAAGGCTTCGAGAAAAGAATTTTGTATAATGCTGCCAAGTCCTATTCGCTCCAACTCACAGCAGGGCAAGGCTATCACCTTCTCAACCCAGTTATCGCCTTAACCATCACCGATTTTGTGCTGTTTGCGGAGTTGCCTCATGTCACCTCTCGCTTCGTTCTCAAGGAAAAAAACTTTCTGATCGATTATCCAATTTATGACCTTGAGTTAATCTTTGTGGAGTTACCAAAATTTCAAAAGGGTTTAGCAGAATTAGAAACTATTATCGATAAATGGTTATTTTTCTTAAACAATGCCCGTAAACTGCAAGATGTGCCGCCCACAATGGATAATATTCCCGAAATCAAAAAAGCTTTCTACATTGCTAACCAAGCCAATCTGAACCTTGATGAATTAGAGGAGCAGGAGAAAAGTGAGATTTTCATTCAAGACCAACGTGGTGCGATTACCAAAGCTGCAAAGGAAAGCTTAGAGCAGGGCAGAAAAGAAGGGCTGCAAGAAGGACTGCAACAGGGTTTACAACAAAAAGCAGAGGAAATTGCCAGAAAAATGCTTGGTGTTTTGGATGATCAGGCGATCGCTGAGATGACTGGACTTACCTTAGAAAAATTGCAAGCATTGCGATCTAATTAACTGATGTTACGCAGAACGCAGATCACGAATCTCTTGCTGTTAGCGTAACAGGGCAAGCATGGGGGCATTGCCCCTACCTAAGAAATTCATGTTCTGTAGGGGCTGCGCCCCCGTGCCAGCCCCCAACCTTGAGGATCGCAGGAATTCTTTCCGCGTAACATCAATAAACCGCCGCTATGGGCTATATCCAAGCCGTGAGCCGTTATTTCTAAGAATAACGTGCAAAGACTGCCACTCATCATTATTTCATGATTATTTCATGCTTTGACTAAAATATAAAAAAAATTTGATCGCCTAACGGCGAAGGAGAGAGCAAAAGAAAAAGAGCAAAGGGCTAAAGGGCTAAAGAGCAAAGAAGATGCAATACTCACGAAGAAGAAGCGAAGACGACACGAAAACTAATGCCGTTGATCTGATCCCGCGCGAGGCCACTGCCACGATAGGCAGACCGACAAAGGATCGCAAAGTCGATCCAAGAACCGCCGCGCCGCGAACGAGAACGATTATCATTATTATCCACATTGAGATCCCCCCATGCTTGATTTCCTTGTTTCTTGAGGTTTTCTGGCTTATCAGCATAGCTATCATGCAACTCATCTAAACACCATTCCCAGACGTTGCCACTCATGTCATAAATGCCAAGCTCATTAGCCTTTTTCTGCCCCACTGGATGCGTAACATTGCCACTATTATCTCTATACCAACCGACCTCTTCTAAGTTATTGCTCCCTGCATATTCATAGCCCTTGCTTTGATTCGCGCCTCTCGCTGCATATTCCCATTCCGCCTCAGTGGGTAGTCTTACCGCCTTTCCTGTTTGTTGTTGTACCTTCGCACAAAATGCTCTCGCCTCATGCCATGACACACCCACAACAGGCTGCAAATCCCCTTGAAATTCTTTGTCGCAATTTGCCGATCCCTGCTTTTTCATTACGGCTTGCCATTGAGCATTAGTCACCGCATATTTCCCAATAAAAAATTCTTGCAAAATCACCTGATGCTGTGGACGCTCATCATCGTCACCTTTGCCATCGGGCGATCCCATCATAAATTTTCCTGCGGGAACCTTGACTAATTCCAACGTCACGCCATCGCCGAGGTCAAGAATTAACGGATTAGTATCTGTAAGTTTTTGACGATTTTCAACTGTTGTCGCATTTACTTGTCGCATCGACATTTCTGGACTGCTTGCCACTTCCACAACTCGATCCTGAGTTATTGGCAGACTAGCCTTATATCGCTCCACCGCTAATCCTTCAATTTCCAAGATCGCCTCATAGTCAGTGCCATCTATGCTTAAAATCTGCATCCACAAGTATCTAGCCAAATCAAGCTTGTTGTCACGATGCGCCTTAACAGCAGCATTTTTTAGAGGCAAAAGATCGCTTTTGTCAGCATACTTCGGCATCAAAATCAGATGCTTATCACCTGAATCATTGACCACACGGGGATTTTGTTTCGCTTTGGCGATCTCTGCCAACTGCGACACACGCAACTTTAAAAAATGCTCCAACTTCTCAACCGTTGCCCGTTTGTGTTGAATGCCCAGCCCCTCCAGCAACGCATAGGTAAATATCCCTTGATTATATTGAGGCAACTCATAGGAAAACTCATGGGGACTACAAGCAAAAAAGCAAACCGTATCCGAAATTTTTTTAACATCGGCTGTAGTGCGATCACCGATCCCTCGACCATCGCGCCGACCAACATTACGACAAGCATCTAAAAACAAAATTACATTTTTCGCCTTGCTTTGCTTGAGATTTTGCAATATCAAATTTGTGGCAATAGCTGTTTCTTCAGGCAAATTGGGGTTGCTATCTGCCATTAACAGATAATCATTAGCCTTGTGCTGAATGCCATGTCCTGCAAAAAAGAACCATAGATTATCGATTTCTAATGAGGGCGCATTTTCAGACAAATCATTTAAGACCGTCAGCAAATTGCTGCGAATTGGCTCCGTAGATACGCCTTCTATGTCTGGAGAGTCGTCAGCAAAATACCAAACGCGATCAAAACCCGCATCTCTCAACAAAAAATCACTAAATAGCTGCGCGTCATTCTTTGCGTATTGCAGATGTTGTAAATTGCGGTATTGATTGATACCGATCGCGATCGCTATATTTTTCATGCCTAATTAGATTCTGTCACTCGCTTAAACTTTAGCTTAATCGCGCCCTTTCCGTTTGCTTTAGCACCACTACCGATCAAACGAATTTCTCCTTCAGCGCCAATCTCCACCGATAGCTCGATCTCATCAAGGCACATTCCCGCCGTCTTTTTGGCTTCTTTCTCCGCACTACTAAAAACACGCCCCACCATTCCCAAAAAACCAGACATTTTTTGTTCTAGGTCGCCAACACTTATTTGCGTTGTGTCCTGTTTTACTGCATTTTTATTGGGCTGTAACTGACTCACTAAGCCTCTAGGCTGAGGTACAAGAGCCTCGACATCCTGTTGATTTTCTTCTTCGTATGGCTCAACTGCGATCGTAATCATTTCGTAACTATTATCTTGAGTCATGGCTGTTCCTGCTGTAGTAGATATTCTAATTGTTTTCTTAAAATCTCAAAATCGTCAATAATTAAATATCCCAAACCCTAAAAGGCACTGACAACCTCTTTTAGTACAATTTCATAATAAAGTTGATAGATAACTTCTAGTACTTCATCGCACTTCAAAATTTTACTCATGGGTCTAACCTTCCCAACTTGGGCAAACTAATTCTTTAAAATTCTTTCCCCAAGTCGCGATCAAGTATAGTCTCAATGTCATCATTCATAAATCTCTTGGTTTGCTTCTTGGCAGATCAGCCTTAGTCTTTCCATGCAACCATCGAAACTAGAAGCATTAGCAAATATTCACGCGCCACGATATTACACATATCATTAGAAATTAAAACAGCTTAGTAAACCAAAACCAGCAGCTAAAAAAATTACAATCCCCAATAGCGTTTTCTGCAATCGCTCCATCACAGGCTTGATCTCATAGCTGACCAGCAAGCGATCCTTAAGCAAATCAGCCTCTGGCTTTTCCCAAGTTTGACCGTCATACCAGCCCGACTCCTCATAAAAAATTTTGGCACTGTTCAAGCGTTGCTTCACATGACTCCATCCTGACAGCAGTAATAGCACAGGCAAAATCAGCCCGATCGCTCCGCCAATACTCGCCACACAAATAAATTGCCATAAATGGCGGCTAGGTGACTCAATGCTCATTGCCACAGGCGCAAAAATCACCGTAAAACCCAACCAGATCCGCAACAAAATCCAGAGATACTGCGATCGCGCCAATTTTGCCCATCTGTAAAAAAAAGCCTCCTTAAGCTCAATATATTCGTTTAAGGGTTGTTGTTCTTTGGGGACAGGGCAGGACATAAGTGATTGAAAGGAAAAAGGAGAAAGGAGAAAGGGGAAAGGGGAAAGGGGAAAGGGGAAAGGGGAAATATTTAGATGATGTTGGGGGTGTTTTGCGGTTGAGAATTTTGCAGGTGCATCTTTAAGATCATAGCTAAATTTTGCTTGAGCTTAGTGCGTGGCACAACCACATCAACAAAACCGTGATCTAGCAAATATTCAGATGATTGAAATCCTTCGGGAATCTTTTGCTTTAGAGTTTGCTCGATCACGCGGCGACCTGTAAAACCAATTAATGCCTTGGGTTCGGCAATAATAATATCGCCTAGCATTGCAAAACTGGCTGTGACCCCGCCAGTAGTCGGGTTAGTCAAGATGGGGATATACAACAAACTTGATTGACGATGGCGCTCCAAAGCCGCCGAAGTTTTTGCCATCTGCATCAAGCTCAAAATCCCTTCCTGCATCCGCGCCCCACCCGAAGCACAAAATATTAAGGCAGGAAATCCCTTTGCGGTGGCAGTTTCTAACATTCGCGTGATCTTTTCCCCGACCACCGATCCCATACTACCGCCCATAAACCGAAAGTCCATCACCGCCATTGCCACATCACAGCCATCGATCTTACCTATCCCTGTGATTACTCCATCGCTTAGCCCTGTCTTTTGGCGATATTCTTTGATGCGATCGCTGTAGGGTTTGCGATCTTTAAAAACCAAGGGATCACAGGAGGTTAGTTCCGCATCCATCTCTAGCCATGTGCCAGCATCAATCAACTGAGCAATGCGCTCATAGGCATTAACCTGATTATGGTGTCCACATTCAGGGCAAACCATCAAATTAGTTGTGAGATCCTTGACATAGGTCAAAGTCCCACAGCTAGAGCATTTATGCCATAATCCATCAGGAATTTCCCGTTCCTGAGAATCTTGATTGAGGGTAGGTGTTTTGCGGCGATAGGCTTCACTAGCACGAGAACGAGTTTCCGCAAACCAATCAAACAACGACATAGCGCCTCACAGATCACAGGAAAAATTTATCGCTATTTGTAATTGGTCACAATAACTGATCTATAACAACCGTAACCAAAAATACAAATACAACTCTCCAATAATACATTTTATGGGTGCGATCGCGATCGTTTAATCGCATTGGCAGCCCATAAAGTCTTTGCAAGCATGGTTTAGCCACACCGCCAAACACATCTACTCCAAAGTGTCACCAGACTTTTTATTAACCCTTTCCACCTGTGAATATTTTTCCACCGCTTGCGTCAAGTCAAATAGAGACTGTTGCAATGGCTTGATGGCAATTTGAATATCCTCATAGGTTGCCTCAGCAGACTCATACAAGTTTCTAAGCACTTCCATATTTTTCATTGGACCCTCACGCATACTTTGGCTGATCACAGTGGGTCCATTGTCACGCAGAATCTCTTCCACAGTGCGGATCAGGTTAGAAGCTTGGTTACGCATATTTGCCAACTCACGGCGGGCAGTATCTTCATCGGCATAGACCTCAGCCTCCATCCGCATTCTCTCGATTTCGCTAGGACTTAAGCCGCCCGTGTTTGTAATGCTAATGCTCTGCTCAACCCCAGTATCCACATCCCGCGCCGACACCTTGAGAATGCCATTGGCATCAATGTCAAAGGACACCTCAATTTGCGGAATACCACGGGGCGCAGGGCGAATGCCCTCCAGTTCAAACTTGCCGAGGCTCTTGTTATCCTTTGCCATCGCCCGTTCTCCTTGCAGCACATGAATTTCAACGACTGATTGGTTGTCAACGGCAGTCGAGAAAATTTGCGCCTTGCTAGTAGGGATCGTGGTGTTGCGTTCAAGGTTTTTGGTAAAGACTCCGCCTTGGGTCTCCAAACCAATTGACAATGGGATTACATCTAGCAACAGCAGATCCTTGACCTCGCCGCCCAAGATCCCTGCCTGTACTGCCGCGCCGATCGCCACCGCCTCATCAGGGTTTACGGATTGGTCGGGCTTTTTGCCTTCAAAAAAACGCGAAATCGCCTCCTGCACCGCAGGAATACGGGTGGAGCCACCCACCAAAATAATACGATTAATCTCTTTAGGGAGCAGTCCAGCATCCTTCAGCGCTTGTGCGGTTGGCTCTAAGGTTGCCTTCACCAATTTGGCAGTAATTTCATCAAATTTAGATCTTGTAAAGTCTAACTCAATGGTTTTGGGACCAGACTCATCGGCGGCAATAAAGGGTAGACTAATTAGGGTTGAAGGAGCGCTCGATAGCTCAATTTTAGCCTTTTCAGCAGCCTCCTTGAGACGCTGTAGCGCTGTTTTATCCGCAGCTAGATCAATATTTTCTTTTTCCTTAAAGTCAGCCACTAGCCAATCGACAATTAGGGCATCAAAGTCATCGCCGCCTAAGTGGTTGTTGCCCGATGTTGCTTTTACCTCAAAAATACCATCCCCCAGTTGCAGCACCGACACATCAAACGTCCCGCCGCCAAGGTCAAACACCAATACGATTTGATCTTGATCTTGCTTGTCAAGACCATAGGCAAGCGCCGCCGCCGTTGGTTCATTAACGATTCTTAGTACCTCTAGCCCCGAAATTGCCCCTGCATCCTTGGTGGCTTGGCGCTGCGTATCCGTAAAGTAAGCTGGAACTGTGATCACGGCTTGGGTCACTTCTTCGCCCAGATAGTTTTCGGCATCCTGTTTTAATTTTTGCAGGATCATTGCCGATAGCTCTTGGGGCGTGTAAGTCTTGTCGGAGACTTGGACGTTGACCGTATCATCTTTGCCCTTGACGGTGGTATAAGGGACACGGCGGCGCTCATCTTCGGTTTCATCCCAACTGCGCCCAATAAATCGCTTGACACTATAAATAGTGTTTACTGAATTAGTTACTGACTGGCGCTTGGCGACCTGTCCAACAATCCTTTCATTGCTGTCCTTGACAAACGCGACTATGCTCGGTGTTGTGCGCCCACCTTCTGCACTGGAGATGACAACGGGTTTGCCACCTTCTAGAACCGAAACACAACTGTTTGTCGTACCCAAGTCGATTCCAATTACTTTCGACATAATCGCCAGTTCCGTAAAAGCTTCTAATATGTATGATGCGAGATGATGTTGTGGGATGATTTAAGTAGGTCGATTTCAAGATGCAGTACCGCCATGAATTAGCGATCGCATCTTGAAGATTTCATCTAGCTATTGTCACTAGAGCTACTCGCCTCACCATTGTCTAAGTCTGCGGCAGAGTCAACGCCATCAACCCTACCCGATGATACCTTAACCAGTGCATGACGCAATACGCGATCATCACTAACTAAGTAGCCTGGGCGCAACTCTTCAGTGATTATGCCCTCATCATATTCGGTAGAGGCTTCCTGCATAATTGCCTCATGGAAGTTAGGATCAAACTCTTGACCCGTACATTCCATTCT
Source organism: Pseudanabaena cinerea FACHB-1277 (assembly GCF_014696345.1). Classification (GTDB taxonomy): domain Bacteria; phylum Cyanobacteriota; class Cyanobacteriia; order Pseudanabaenales; family Pseudanabaenaceae; genus Pseudanabaena; species Pseudanabaena cinerea. Next base: position 61,452 of record NZ_JACJPY010000012.1, on the reverse strand, counting down.
GGCTACGCCTGTTTCCTTGAGACATTTTAGCAATTGCTTATAAACTGATTGGTAACTGCGATGGATTGAGGCTTCACCGTCAGTTTTAGGCGAGATTTGCAGTTGCGCTCTCTCAAAGTCATCTACTACTGGTAGGATTTTTTTGAGGATCTTGGATGTTATTGTACCCTCCTGTTCTTCTTTATCACGCTCTGTACGCTTACGAAAATTTTCAAAGTCAGCGTATAGACGTAAATACTGCTGTTTACGCTCGTCAAGCTGCTCTTTGAGGGCTGTGGACTCAGCGATTAACCCACTAATTTTTTCGAGGGTGGCGGCGGCGGCAGCATTTGCCTTAGTGTCCACGGTTGTCTCAGGAGCAGCAGTGGCAAATACGGAAGGGTTTTCCGTGATCTCTGCATTAGGAATTTCACCTAGTTCATCAGTGGCAAATTGTTGCAGTTTTGATTCTAGTGCCTCATCATCTTCATCAAGAAGATCGTCAGAGAGTTCATCGGTCGATGGGATATTTTCTTCTTCAATCATTGTGTTATTACAATCTTTATGCGGTCTTTACACTTTATACCAAAACACAAAATGACGTAGGCATTTTTATGTTTTGCTCTTATCGATCGCCGTCATCGGGAGCAGTTAAGGGTGCTTTTGGTGGCGATCGCTGTTTCGGCAACGATACCCGAAGCAAGAGAGCAGAAGTATTTACGGGTATTAATACTGAGGTTTAAGGTATTGGTAAAATCAGCAGCCTCAATATTACCAATATTTTCGACAATCACCTGCCGAAAGTTGCTGCCACTAAAGTTAGTACCTGCTAGTTCACTGAGGATAATTGTGGCGGCGGTGAGGTTGGCATAGCTGAGGTTGGCATTGGAGAGGTTAGTCAATTGCATCTGTACCGATCGCAGGTCGGCGGCGGTAAGATCGGCAGTATCTAAATTAGCATCGCTAAGATCGGCGGCGGTAAGATTAGCATCTCTGAGGCTGGCTCTGGTGAGGTTGGCTTTGCGGAGATTGGCAAGGGTCAGATTTGTGTCAGTGAGATTAGCGGCATTGAGATCGGCTTCACTGAGATTAATCCGCATCATTTCCGCACTTTGCAAATTTGCCGATCCTAGTTTGGTTTGGGTGAGGTTGGTGCGAAGCAGGTTTGCCTGTGTCAAATTTACTTCGACTAGGTTTGAGGCGGTCAAGTTTGCGCCGATTAGGCTAGCGCGGCTCAGATCGGCTCCTCTGAGATCCGCCCTGATTAGGGTAATCCCGTTTAAGTTGGCATTTCTAAAAATTACCTGCTTGAGATCCAGCTTTTCGATGACCGCGCCATTGAGGTTGATATTACTCAGATCTTGCCCTTGCAGGCGATCGCCCTCTTTACCAATTAACTGCACATTGGGGAAATCCCTTTGCCCTTCGGCATATTTGGCAAGCAAACTAGCAACGGTAATCGGCGTAAGGGCTGGCTTAGCAATAGGTGTGATTGTTGGCGAAGGGGATGGCTTGGGAATAGGCTGGATGGACAAACTTGGCGATGGGCTAGGCGGTTTGAATGGGGCGAAATTAGCAAGGTTGTCGCTCTCTTTTCGGAACAGCCACCAGCTCGCACCTAGGATTGAGATTGCCAATAAACCAATTACCCATTCTCTAGAAAAGTTTAATCCCGTAAATGATTTGCCTTTTATTCCTGTTGCGATTTTTGGAGCTAATCGCGAGGCGGCGGCATTGGCTTCAAATTGCGGATCGTGGCATTGGCGGATCAACCGATCGCAGAGGTTACGGGTTTCATCGTCGGGGATGGTGGCGATCGACTGAAACACTGGCGAAGATTCGGGCTGTTGAAAGTCATTTTGCCGAAAAATTAAATTTTTATTGTCCTCATGGAAAACTTGCCATAGATCGGGTTTGGTGGCTAATGCTCTCAAGGACAGAGAGATCACGTTAAAGGAAAACTCATCAAGGCGATCGCCAAAGTCATCTAGCGATCGGTTGGGGGGCTGATAGTTAGGATGTCCGACCTCTAGGGGCGGGATGCCGCGCAAGGCTGGTACATACATCCCGTCATAGTCGACTAGCTTCAGTTCGCCATGCTGATCGACCATAATATTGCCATGCTGTAAGTCGCCGTGAGCAATACCCACCCTTTGCAAGTCGGCGCGTAATTGTTGTAATTGCTTGTCTAAGCGCAAGAGTACTTGAGAATCGTTGATATATTCGCCGATGTAGCGATCGATTTCCATGCCATTGACCCAATCCATTTTTAAAATGGGATACCATTCCCCCTTCACTAAGACCCCTTTGGCAAGAAATTCAAAATTTACAAGGTAGGGAATCTGGTGCTGATTGAGATAGTTACTAATTAGTTGATAGCGATGCTGCACATCGGCTTGGGGAATGCGGGTAAAACAGCGTACTGCCCAAGCGCGATCGCCTTTGGTGAGTTTATAGACGGTGGCAAAGTTGCCAGACCATAGCAATACCCTACCCCGTGAGTTTTTGGCTGTATTGGCTTGCTGGAGATCATAGTCAGCAAAGCAAAGCTGCGGGTTCTGTACCGCGAGTGTGAAGTCAATATTTAGGGGCCAAGTCTGAATATCTGTCATTTTTAAATAACTAGCTTTGGCAACTAGCTTTGGCAACTAGGCATAGTAAGGTGGTGTCATCATTGGCAATTTCATGGCGATCGCGCAATTGATTAACCCAATCCACCCATAGAGCTTGGGAGTCAATCTGCTCTAATTTTACCCAAGGATTTTGATTTGCCTCGATTTGCCGCAAAATCCAACAGGCGATCGCATCGGTGGTTAAGTAAAAGCGATCGCCCATTTGCAAATCCCCTTGCATGGTTAAAATTTGCAAATGCTCAGGTCGCAGGTGAGTACCGATCAAAGCGGGGGTATGGTTAAAATCTTGGCTGGACTTTTGCGGAAAACTAATAATTAATTGGCGATCGCGCACCACAAACAAGCAGGAGTCCCCCACAGCCATGACCCGCCAACTTTGCTCACTCAACCATAGGCTGATAAATGTGGCAAAAGCCCCCGCCGCCGCTTTGCGTTTGGCAAACCAAGGCAATTCTTGCGCCGCTAACCATGATAGCCATTGATTTTGTAAACCTTTTAACCAAGGAATTAGCTCATGTTCTATGGGTAAATCCTGCACAAAATTATTCACCAGCAGCCCCGCCCATTCCTGAGCAAAGGATGATTCCGTTGCACCATCGGCTAAAGCGATCGCCATTCCATGCTCTTTTTGAGCATATCCCCAAATATCCTCACATTCTGTAAAACTATGCCCTGCCTTCTGCACCACAAAGCCTTGGACTAATTCAAAGGTGATGCTTGTTTGTATATTTCTTATACCTTTTGTATCTAATACATCTAAATCTATATCTAAAGCAAGGTTCTGGATTGTTTTAACCTTTGGCTCGGATTTGACCTTTGGCTCGTATAAGGGGCGATCGCCATATTGCGCTTTTTGCCTGCCAATATTTGCCGCAACTGCCCTAAAGCCAATATTTCCACAACCACTTTGCTGAAACATTTGCAGATGTAGATGATTGCTTCCAAAAAGAGGGCGAAGATATGAATTTGTAGGCACAACTGCTTTTAGATAAGTTCTAATCATTTGTTTAAAGGATGATGGCGCTTTGCGCCATCATCCTTTAAGCGATACTAATTTGACAGCGATGCTAAGGCATCGGGAATAGTCGCACTAGGGGCTAAAAACTCACCCGTTGCCACAAACTCAAGACGCAACTTCAACCAACGCATCGTATTTTCATCGGTGGTGACGATCGCTGCCGCAGGTTGAGGAATTTGCTTTTTGATATCCACAAGTTCAGGAGACTCTAAAAAAGCTGGCTTTTCAATCAACCAGAAATTCAGTTCTTTACCACGAGCCTCAAAACTGCGGCGGCGTTCTGACAAGGTTTCCCCCAAGGGTTTGCCCTCGTCCTCACACAGATATTTGCGACTGGCGGCTACAAAATAATAATGCTGAGATGCTGACATAAAGCTTTAGTTAATTTTTTAACTTTAAAATTTTAAAATTTGCTCTTTATCTAATTTTATCGTCAAAGTTACAATGCTACGCGCTAGAAAGTCTCAATAGATGTCTATAAACTATTAATTTCATGTTAATTGATTCCAGCACTGTATAAGAACTGTGTGTGAATTGTATATTATCTTTACGTTTTATTTTTATGTCTTATTTGTTGATTTAAGTGTATAAAATATTCGTGATTTTTCGGGAACATTTAGTCTATATGTATAGTCATGAGTAAAATATAGGTGAAAGTAACTCATAATGACAAATCAAACTAAAAGTTCTAGCACCGCCCTACTAGTAGCAATTAGCTTCATGGGGAGTTCAGCAATTCCTTTGCTCAGTGCTAACTCCGCTTTTGCCCAAACTACATTTAATGATGTGCCTACTGGCTATTGGGCGCAAACTTTTATCCAAGAGTTAGCATCACGAGACATTATCAAAGGCTTTCCCGATGGCGGATTTCGTCCAAATGAACCAGTAACGCGAGCGCAATTTGCAGCCATGGTCAGCAAAGCCATCAATAAAGCTCCTGTGCGTGGTGGGGTTAGCTTTGTTGATGTCGCCTCAAATTATTGGGCAGCGACCGCAATTCAAACTTCTTATACAACAGGTTTTCTATCTGGTTATCCTGGCAATGTTTTTGAGCCAAACCAAAATATTCCCCGCGTACAGGTCTTAGTTTCCCTAGCCAATGGTCTGAATTATTCGGTCAGCCAAGCCCCTGAAACAATTTTACAAACCTATGCGGATGCATCGGGTATTCCTAACTATGCGAGAAACAGTGTGGCATCGGCAACTGAAAATCGTCTAGTAGTGAACTATCCCAATGTGCAGTTCCTAAATCCTAACCAAACTGCCACCAGAGCCGAAGTTGCGGCATTTATCTATCAAGCTTTAGTCCGCTCTGGTCAGGCAAATGCGATCGCCTCTCCTTATTTAGTTGGTCAAGTCAATACACCCCCTGTCCAAAACCAAGTCAGGATTCCCGCAGGCAATACGATCGCCGTACAGTATGCCAAAGATAAAATTTTATTAGGTCCCGATGAAAAGGTTCCCCTTTCTTTAGCCGTGCCTCAGAACATTACTAACTCTCAAGGGGCAGTTTTGATCCCTGCGGGTACTCAAGTAGTTGGCGAGTTGCGAACTGTATCAGGTGGCGCTCAGTTTTTTGCCAGTGAACTTGTATTTGCCGATGGTCAAAGGAGAGCGATTAACGCTACATCTAAAGTTGTTACCACCACTGAAAGGGTCGACAAAGGCGTTAGTGTTGGCGGCTTGATAAGAAACGCTGCTCTTGGAGCCGCCGCCGCCGCCGCTATTTCTGCCGTCACAGGCGATCGCGCCCTAGCCACCGAAGAAATTCTCGGTGGTGCTGGTATCGGCACATTGCTCGGTCTATTTTTAGGTCGTGACAGTGTGACCCTTGCCTCGGTCAATCCCAATACTGACCTAGTGATTACTTTAAACTCGGATTTATTGCTATAGGTTGCGCCCATACAGCGCAATCATAAGTAGAATGCGTTAGCAACGTAACGCATCAAACGTGACCCATCAACTTCAGTTGATGCGTTACGCTATCGCTAACATACCCTACTTGAAGCTGCGCTTCGTGCAGTCTTTTTTCTATAACTGCTGTAACTTCACCATAAAAAATCCATCCATATCATGTTCGTGGGGCAGCACCTTCACCCAACCGCGATCGCTAGTAAATTTTGCCGCAGGATTATCAGCACTGGGCGGCACGATCTGCCAATGGGGATGCTTTTCGAGAAACTGATTAATTACCAATTCATTTTCCGCAGGGTGCAGCGTACAGGTACTGTAAACGATTACGCCATTGGGCTTTACCCATTGCACCGCTTGATCGAGGATCTCGCCTTGGGTCTTGGCTAATTTATAAGGCTCCTCTGGGGTTTGTCGCCAACGGGCATCGGCATGGCGGTGGAGCGTGCCTAGTCCAGAGCATGGCACATCTAGCAAAACGCGATCGCATTTTCCCTTTAATACTTTGTCTGCATCAAACTCACGGCAATCGACCTCAATGGTTTGCACATTAGTAAAACCAAGTCTGATGCAATTTTGCTCCACTTTTTTGAGGCGATTACTCAGGCGATCGAGAGCATATACTTTGCCTGTATTTTTGAGGCGATCGCTAATATGGGTGGTTTTGCCCCCAGGAGCAGCACAGGCATCAATAATGATTTCGTTTGGCTGTGGATCTAATAAATAAGTGACTAGCTGAGCGCTGGCATCTTGGACAGACCACCAACCCTCTTTAAATTTTGGCAATTGACTCACATCACCTGCTCCATGCCCCACACGAATGCCATCAGGCAGATTGGCGATCGGCTGCGCGTCAATGGCGGCGGCAGCAAAGGCTTCTAAAACTTGCTCGCGATTGGCATGAAATAAATTCACCCGCAAATCAAGATGCGGCGTTTGATTAAACCAATTACAAATGTTTGCGATCGCCGCCTGACCAAATTCCTTTTGCCATAGCTCAATCAGCCATTCAGGAAAACTATAAAAACTGGCAGGATCACTAATTTGAGCGAGAACATCTTCCTTATCTTTGGCTCTGAGTATAGATCTCATCACGCCATTGGTAAATCCCGCTAAGCCCGTCAAGCTATTTTGCTTAGCCAGTTCCACCGTCGTATGTACGATCGCCGATGGTTTAATTCGATCTAGAAAAAATAGCTGATAGATGCCAATTTGGAGGATGATTAGTAAATCCGATGGTAATTTTGCAATCGGTTTTTGTGAAAATTTTTGCAAAATCGCAAGTAAGGTTTTTTGACGGCGCGTGCATCCATAGACTAACTCCGTAATTAGACGGCGATCGCTTTCTAGGAGAGTGGCATTGTCTTGGCGCGATCGTGAAAGCGTGCAGTCTAAAGCCACATCAGCATAGGCATTGCGCCGTTGAATGAGTCGTAGGGCTTCTAAGGCGGTTTGTCGAGCGTTAGGGCTGGGATTGGTCATTTGAAATTAATAATAAAATAGATAATTGCCCTATAGACAAGTAGGGACATTATTTGGTATTTAAAAGCCTAGGTTCAAAAAACAATTAATAATCTGTTACAAAGCTATAAAAATTAGCTTAAATAGTTTTGAAATTTTGAAATTAGGATTTTTTTAGCCTGCGATCGCTGTTGGTTTGAGGAGTAACCGTGAGGAGTAACAATGGTTGATACTGGTGTGAGAGTAAGGAAAGCGAAATTTCCGTCTGGCAGCAGCCTAGCACTTGGTTTAGCGATCAGTCTCATTAGTTTAATAGTTGGTGTCGATCTTTTTCTGCATCCTAATATAAGTTCAAATTTATTAATGCCCTTCACCGTGAGCAGCATCGGTGTCGCCGCCCTAGGTAGTCTGGCAGTTCCAATACTGCGCCGTCTCAAAGCGGGGCAGATTATTCGTGAAGATGGTCCTCAAGGACACCTCAAGAAGCAAGGCACGCCAACTATGGGTGGTATTTTCATTGTGCCATTAGCTCTCATTCTAGGAGTCCTTTGGACGGGGTTTAACGACAAAGTAATTGCTTGCAGCCTCCTCACCCTATCTTTTGCTTTTATCGGTTGGCTAGATGACTGGAAAATCTTGCGCCGCCACTCCAATAAAGGACTATCGCCAAGGTCAAAGCTGTTACTCCAAGCTTTATTTGCTATTATTTTTTGTGGCTGGCTAGGTTTGAGCCAAGACTGGCAAGCTTTCACCACGATCAATTTGCCATTTAAATTAGCAATCCCCCTTGGCATCGCCTTTTTCCCCTTTGCTCTTTTTGTATTTCTTGGCAGCAGCAACGCGACCAACCTCACCGATGGGCTAGATGGTCTAGCAGGTGGCACTGGTGCGATCGCTCTGTTTGGCATGGCGTTGCTGCTATTTCCCAAGAACCCAGAGCTAGCAATTTTTTGTATGTGTCTAGGTGGAGGCTATCTGGGGTTCCTATGGCATAACCGCCACCCTGCGCGGGTATTTATGGGTGATACAGGCTCCCTCGCCTTGGGCGGGGCATTGGCATCGACAGCAATTCTCGGCAACTTGCTATGGGCATTTGCGATCATTGGCGCAATCTTTATTTGGGAATCGATATCGGTGATTGCCCAAGTATCCTATTTCAAAGCCACCAAGGACGAAAATGGCAAGGGCAAGCGTTTATTTAAGATGGCTCCTTTTCATCACCATCTGGAGCTAATCGGTTGGCATGAGCTGCAAGTGGTGGGCGTTTTTTACATTACTGGCGGTTTACTGGTGTCACTCGCCATCTTAGCTAGCAAACTGTAAACCCAAAGTCGGTGCAAAGCACCGACTTTTTTATGGGCATTCTAAAGAATCTCTAGTGGCTACGCCAGTGTGCGAATTGATTCCCCTTGCCTTAGAGCATAGCCACTTGCGTTGTGCGCCATCCATAACTGCATCGGTAAAATCAGCGCCATCAATATTCACAAAGTCGAAGGTACTGCGTAATAGCAAAGTCTCTGACATATTGGCATCGCTAAGATCGGCTTTGGCAAAATCCGTTTGATCCATCAAGGCTCCCGTCAAATTTGCGCCCCTGAGATTTGCCCTTCTTAATACAGCAGCGCTAATCACTGAGCCACGCAAATCTGCATTCTCAAAATTTGCACCCTCCATATTGGCATTGGCAAATCCTGATCCCGCCAGCATTCTATTTGCAAAATCTCGCCCCTTAAGTTGGGCATGACTAAAGGACAGCATCTCAGCATAGGCGCGATCTCGTTCGCCGATGCTGTCCCATAAGCTAGTAAAAAACATCGCAACACAGAGGAAAAGTATGATCACCCAATAATGCGGCTGAAAATCTTTTTTAGAAATCATAGAGATAAACCAAATATTCGCGTCTCTATCCTATCGCGTTATAAAAAGCGCTGTACTAATACTGTACTGATGCTGTACTAATTATGCTAACTATGTCGGCGATCGCTGCCAAGCTGTAGAATATTAGAAATCAAGCAAGCAACACCAAATCATACAAAGCTGTGTCACATACCTTTTTGGTACAACCTGGAAAGTGGTCTCTTGAAGGCAACTGGATTGAGCGCGATGCGATGCCAATTGGGATTAAGGGCAAAACCTTAGTGGGTTGGTCAAAGGATAATTTTTGGTTTACGATGGTCACAAAATTGACCTTTCCCAATAGCGATCGCCCTGAAATAACGATGGCTTACAAGGGGCGGATTGATTCGGACGATCGCCGCTTTACCTTTGTTGTTGAGCATAGCGACCTCGGTAAAATTGAAGGTGAAGGGATCATTGGTCCCGATTCGATCACTCAACGTTATTGGGTGATGGGTGACAAGAAAATGCGGACAGGATTTCAAACCCTATACCGTCGTGATCAAAATGTCTATTCTCTAGCAAGCGCGATCGTTTCAGGACAAAATCTAGAAAGCACTATGGAGGCGATCTTGACCCGTCACATGGACTAGTATTGAGTGTTTTTACTCATTGTCTAATCAAGATGCTCCTATTAGAATCTAATACCGATTGGCGAGGCTATAACAATACTTTCACCAATTAAATACCAAGCTAGATAAAGGTTTTCAAGTCAGGAAACGGCATAGCCATTATTGATTTGAGATAATTCTAAAAGAGAACTAAACTTAGTCAAGATTTAGCATTTGTCAGCGCATTTTTCAGCTATAAAAAGCTGAGCTGTAAAAAAATATTTAGTAGCTGTATCACAATATTACGGGAGGGTTGATAGCTAGTAAATTTACTATTACAGCGCTTTGCAATGACTTAATACCCAGAAAATTGTTTGATCGGCAATTTCCAAAATCTTTCTATAATATTTAAAGAATATTTAAAGCTTCAATAGGCTGTATGGAAATATAATCCCAAAAGGTTTCAACTCGGTAAACTCAAATATCTATAGGTAATTTATGATTACTATAAAGTATAAACGTTAGAGGTTTTAGCTTTTTTTACAACCATTAGAAAACCACAGTAAGTTACTACATCATAATTACTAAGTTATTAGAATGATCCAAATTCTTGATTCGACACTCAGGGAAGGAGAACAATCGCCAGGGGTTTATTTCTCTCCTTCTATAAAACTAGCGATCGCACAGCTTTTAGATCAAATTGGCGTTGATATTATTGAAGTCGGGAATCCTGCTGTAGATCCTGAAATTGCCCTAGCAGTCACGAACATTGCTAAAGCGGGGTTAAAATCTAAGATCGGAGCGCATTCCCTATGTCGGCTAAAGGATGTTGACAAGGCTTTGGACTGCGGCATTGATTTCTTGGGAATATTTTATAGTGTTTCCCAAAAGCGTTTACAGCAAGATTATGACATCAGCTTAGGCACAGCAATTGATCGCATTGTTCAAGTAATTACCTATGCACATAGCCAGCAACCAGATTTAATTATTCGCTATACACCCGAAGATACCGTGCGATCGCCCATAGAAAATGTGATCGCCGCCGCCATTGCCGCAGTCCAGGCAGGGGCAAGTATTATCAGTATTGCTGACACCACAGGCTATGCCAAACCATTTCATCCCCAAAGACGCATCTCCCACTATGTCACAACGATTAAAGAAGCTCTCGCCGAACATCATCTCTATCCCAAAATTGAAGTGCATTGCCACAATGATCGGGGCTTAGCTTTAGCCAATGGGCTAGATGCCTATTATGCTGGAGCCGATATTATTGATGTCAGTGTCATGGGTATTGGAGAGCGTGCAGGGATTATCGATATCGGTACAATTCTGGCAAATTTAATTGAGATCAGTCCAGAGCAGAATCAATGGAGACTAGAATATCTAAAAGATTTATATTCCCTAGTAAGTCATTACTCCCATATTCCGATCCCCCCCCATCATCCTCTAGTGGGTAAGAACGCTTTTACTCACTATGCAGGGGTTCATGTTAGCGCGATCGCTAAAGATGAAAGTCTTTATCAAAGCATTGACCCTAAAAATCTAGGAGTTAAAAGTGATATTGCTTTGGGGATGCAGTCTGGAATTAGTGCGGTCTTACTTGCGCTCAAACAGATTAACCGTGAAGAATTAATTGATGATCATGATTTAGTGTCCAAAATTCTGAAGGAAATTAAAGAGATATCAAAGCGGGGAACTCCTATCAATATTGAAAGAGAACTACCTTCTATTGTCGAATCTTGCTCTTCAATCAGTCGCTCAATCAATCGCTCGATTAATGAGATGGTCGGCATTTTGTATTAATTTTACGATTAAAGTAAGATTAGCCTTAATTTTGTTTTTAAATGAATAAAGCCTATTGAGGCTTGAAGTAGTACAGAAAAACCTTTGAAAGGATGGCTCTGCCGCGCTTTCAAAGGTTTTTCTGGATTTTAATTCAGTACAAATCGTTGTAAATACAAATTAAATATAAAATCTAGTATGACATCAGACGAAACACAAAATTTAAATACGAAAGATCCAAGGTCAAATATTCATAATCAAGATCAAAAAACAACTAACCTTCAAATTGCCAACAAGTGGTGGACAATCACAGGTGTCGGTATTGGCGTATTCATTTTTGCTTTAGATGTCTATATCGTCAATCTTGCTCTGCCTTCGATGATTGAGTCACTGCACACCAGCTTTGCGGTGATTCAATGGGTGGTACTCAGTTATCTCTTAGCGATCGCTATTACCGTTTTGAGCATCTCCAAGTTAGGCGATATATGGAGCAAGAAAAAACTTTACCTGATTGGGTTGGCAATTTTTACGGTCAGTTCCCTCGGCTGTGGGATATCCCCAACAGTGGAAATACTGATCATTTTGCGAGCGCTGCAAGGACTAGGAGCCGCATTTTTGTCTGGACTAGGGACAGCCATAATTGTTGAAGCCTTTCCGCCAGAACAACGCGGATTGAGCCTAGGGATTCGGGCTGGAGTATATGGTTTAGGTATTACCCTAGGTCCGACCATCGGCGGCATCCTAATGGCTTGGGGTGATTGGAATTTGATCTTTTTGATTAATGTGCCAATAGGTCTAATTGGCATTTTTATTGTGGCTCGCTTTGTCCCGCCATCAACTGTTAATACAACATCTCAGAGTTTTGATATTTTAGGGACATTGCTGCTCACAATCACCTTGACTTGTTTTACCGTGGGTATCACCCTATCTCAAAATAATACGCTTAACTCCAACAATATTGCTGGTTTATTCGCTATAGCTTTGATTGGATTTATTAGCTTCTTAATTGTGGAAAAAAATCAAGATCAACCAATGCTTGATCTAAGTATTTTTAAATCCCTAGAATTTAGTATTGGACTAACCTTAAGGTTTATCGGTAATCTTGTTATGGCAGGAGTAATCTTCATTCTTCCCTTTTTTCTACAATTAATTAAGCAATATCCAACCGATAAAGCAGGATTATTACTTGCGATTCCACCTGTCATTATTTCAATTACAGCGCCAATTTCAGGGACTCTTGCCGATCGCTTTGGTGGTCGTCTGATTAGCTTAATCGGCTTATGCTTAATGGGGATCGGCTGTATATTGTTTAGTATATTTGATGCAGATTCTTCCATACTTAGCTATGTCATGGCGATCGTACCCTATGGTCTAGGCGTTGGCATCTTTCAATCGCCAAATAATAGCATTATTATGGGAGCAGCTCCATCAAATCAATTGGGGATCGCCTCTGGATTACTGTCATTATCGAGAATTTTAGGGCAAACTGTGGGCGTGCCAATTGTTGGTTCGATTTTTGCATTAGTAACAATCGCTACAGCTAAACTTCCCTTTGATATTGATGTTACCAATGCTCCTATAGACTCATTGGTTGTCAGTATACATATTACCTTTCAATCAATTGCTGCATTTCTAATCATTGCTACGATAATCACTAATTGTGCTTGGTGCCTAGATCGCGGCTCGAAAAATCAGTAATTAGCAGATAAAAAGCCTTAAACAAAAATATAAACTAATAGAAAAGTAAATACAGCGCTCTGCACTTATTTAGAGACCTTAGAAACTAATATACTGTAATACTAATTAATGAAGGTGTAGTTCATTAATTGATAATCAAACCTAGCAGAGGGGGGAGAAGTTAGGAAATGGCTAAGCCATTTCTTAACTTAGCATAATTTATACTTTTTATATATTCTATATTATTTATCTTTGAATGCGCCAGATATAGAAAAGACAGAGTTTCGCCTTTTTAGAGAATTAAATACAGATCTAAACGGTTGCCAATAAAATTTTCCTACAGTGTTAAAGTTTTTTGCCTCATCATTTGGCAATCCTAATGGCAATTCTTCAAAGGTTTTTGGTACATATAAAGTGCCAAACATCCAATCCCAAATAGCAAAAATCTTGCCATAATTTGCATCATAATATTTAGATTCGTTAGCATGATGAATGTAATGTTGAGCAGGACTAATAAAAATATGGCTAATCCAATAGGGGAAGGATAGCCAGATATGCGCGTGACGGAAATTCCCTGTAATGTAAAAAATGAACAATACAAAGGGAATACCGTTAAGATACAAAACCTCCATTTGATCCCCAAATAGATATGTCCATATTCCTATGGCTAGACCAGAAAAAAGAGATACTGTCAAAGTTTGGATCAGGTAATCAAGGGGGTGATGGCGAAATAGGGTAAAGGGGGTGAGAACTTCGGCTGTATGATGGATTTTATGAAATTCCCATAAGACAGAAATTTTATGTCTTATGTAATGATTGTAATAGTAGCCAAAATCAATGCTTAATATCAGAAAAATACTAAAGACAAAGTGATGCCATAAATGGACTTCTTTGACTGGAAAAATAGTCACTATGCCAGATACTTGAATTAGTGAGATACTGACCAAATTAGCAATAAATTTTGCTGATATCACCGTGGCGATCGGTGCAATCAGCAAGCTTTTAAATAGCATGATTGGCAAGTAGTTCTTATAGTCAAGAATTGCTGATTCATGGAGGAATACTTCCTTGGGAAAGCAATATTGGAGAAAACTACCCTGCACCTTTGTTTGGTTAAATCTCACAATATAAACTATGATTGCGATCAATAAAGAGCAAAGTAAATATAGCCAATAGATCTGTGATTCAGGCATCAATACTTGCTTGATTGGATAAAGAAGTGCATCTCCTGTCCATTTTAATATTTCCACACCAATCATCCCCTTGTAAACTAGATTTAAGTCCAAATTGTATGGCAAATTAAAGTGGAAAGATCCTAATTTGAAAACTTTTACTGGTTTTGGCTTTTAATTCATAAAAGTACGATAAACCCCTCAGAATTAAATGCGATCGCCTATAAAATAAAGCAATGGTTTTACTATTTCTCTATTTGGTATTAATCACTACAGCAGTATTTTTGTAGATGTAAAACGCTGCAATTCAGTGTCATAAAAAAGAGATTTGCGAAGCAAATCTCTTTTTTGGTAATGATATTTTTTTAGTTAGCGCGAATTCGCACTTTTCAGCTCGTTCGCCAAAACATCAACCGCCTTGGCAAATTGAGGATCAGCGCTAGTACCGACAAGATCGCGGTTTTTATTGAGCCTCTCTAGGTCTTCCTTAGTCAATTCCACAATGCGATCAGGTTCGATGCCCTTCTTATTGATGTCACGACCACTGGGAGTGTAATACTTGGCGATCGTGACCGCCATACCCGAACCATCACTCAGGGAATGTACTGACTGTACCAACCCCTTGCCGAAGGTTTTTGTACCAACAATGATGGCGCGTTTGTTATCCTGCAATGCTCCCGACAGAATTTCACTAGCACTGGCAGAGCCACCATCTACTAATACCACCAAGGGCTTATTAGTTAAGGATTGACGGTTGGCTGTTAAACGCTCGCTTTCACCCTTGCGATCAATTGTGGAGACAATGGGCGCATTGTCTAGCCACATTCTGGCAATTTCGGCGCTTGAATAAAGCAGCCCGCCTGGGTTAGAACGCAGATCGAGAATGAAGCCGACCGCCCCCTTGTCAACGTGATCCTTGATCGTTTTCCGCATATCACTGGCGGCATTGGCGTTAAATTGACGCAAGCTAATGTAACTGACCTTGCCTGCCTTGGTATCCCGCAAATCTGCTTTTACAGGATGGATCTCAATTTTGGCGCGTTCTAGCTCAATGGTGAGTTGCTTGTCACCACGCTTGATCCCCAATTTGACCTTAGTGCCAGCAGGACCACGAATTAGCGCCACTGCTTGGTTGATGTCCATACCGTCAGTGGATTTATTAGCGATCGAAGTGATGATGTCCTTGGTTTGGATACCTGCACGGGCAGCAGGTGAGTCTTCGATGGGGGCGACAACTGTTAGTTGTTTTGTTTCTTCATCCATGCCTAGTTGAATGCCGACACCTGTCAGTTCCCCCGAAGTATCAATCTGCATACTCTTGAACTGCTCTGGGTCCATAAACCGAGTATATGGATCATCCAACAACTTCAACATTTCTCGAACTGAGCGATAGGCTTCCGCCTTAGATGAATAATCTCGATTTTCAACATATTGCCTTCTAACTTGTCGCCAATCTACTTTGTTAAAAGCACCATCGACATATTCGCGATTGATTAATTGCCAAGCCTCGTCAACGACTTCTTTGGGGCTATCACGAAACGCCGCGATGCTGGGATTTGCTAGTTGAAAACCAACGATCGCCACAGCCGCAGCCATTGCTGCTGTTGTACCAAGTACAAGTCCGCCTTTTGCCATGTCAACTTCCTGAAAGGTGATGTGTGTGAAGAATGCAAGATATTGGGCATTAGCTCACATAAAGCTTGCCTATTTCTTAGCGATCGCTTCAGAATCTAGATTAACCTTAGCACAGGAGAATTAGATCTGGGAGGTAATAGCGTCTGTAATTTAGCGCAATTTCGTTCTTATACACAAATTTCACCCTATCGCATTAGTTTGTGAGTTGAGGACACAAAATGTAAATCTTGCCTTAAAAAAACTTGCCGCGATAAATTCTAAAAATTAACGATAGAAATATACATTTGCATATATTTACATATATTTACAAAACATATATTCACAAACCTTTCGACTACCTTTGTTGTTACAAATAAGATCACACTAAAAAATGTGATTCTTTATACAAAATTGATGTACTCAAATCTGTTGTTATGAAGTTAATTAATCTTTGCATTCCTTAGTGGCTGCATCGATATATTACTTAGATGAGGAGAAATATTAAGGTGTTGGTTTATAAGTCAAATCAAAAGAGGAAGATCAAGGGGTCAGTGAACTGGACTGCTTGCATACCTCTAGCAGCAATAATCGGTGTCTTTTGGGTGTATGCAGCCACGGCTCAAACAGAAACACCTGCGCCTACGCCTGAGCCCTTAACCCCAGAAAAGGTTCAGGAAAATGTTGCTGCGCTCAAAGTTGGTTTAGATACGCTTTGGGTAGTAGTTGCTGCTTTTCTAGTGTTTTTTATGAACGCTGGTTTTGCTCTAGTTGAGTCTGGCTTTTGTCGCCGTAAAAATACGGTTAATATTCTTACCAAAAACTTAATCGTATTTGCGATCGCCACCATTGCTTACTGGATGGTTGGCTTTGGCTTTATGTATGGCGATAGTGGCGGTAATTCTTTTATTGGCTTGAAAGGATTCTTCTTAAGTGGCGCTGACAATAGTCCTGCAACCCTTGATGCTTACAAAGGAGATTTCCCTGGATTAAGCTGGACAGGTGTGCCGCTAGAAGCTAAGTTCTTCTTCCAATTGGTGTTCGCAGCAACCGCAGCAACGATTGTTTCAGGGGCAGTAGCTGAACGCATTAAGTTTCTTGCCTTCTTACTATTCAGCTTTGTGTTGGTTGCTGTCTCTTATCCAATCACTGGACATTGGATATGGGGTGGTGGCTGGCTATCCAAGGTTGGATTCTATGACTTTGCTGGCTCTACCGTAGTTCACTCGGTTGGTGGTTGGGGTGCGCTGATTGGTGCAGCAATCCTAGGAGCTAGAGCGGGTAGGTATGGCGAAGATGGTAAAAACCGTGCTATTCCCGGTCACAGCATGAGCTTAGCAACTCTTGGGTGTTTAATTCTATGGTTAGGTTGGTTTGGCTTTAATCCTGGTTCCACCATGGCGGCAGATGGTCGCTTGATCTCTCACATTGCCTTGACGACCAACATGGGTGCTTCCGCAGGTGGTATTGCCGCAACTGTTGTGGCTTGGCTGTACCTTGGTAAGCCCGATCTATCGATGATTGTTAACGGCATCTTGGCTGGGTTGGTCTCTGTGACTGCGCCCTGTGCTTGGATTACTTTACCTAGTGCTGTTATTATTGGGGCGATCGGTGGCACAATTGTTGTGTTTGCCGTTGGCTTCTTTGACAAGCTAAAAATTGATGATCCTGTAGGTGCTACTTCAGTTCACCTTGTTTGTGGTGTCTGGGGTTCCCTAGCTGTTGGTTTATTTGCAGTTGGACAGACAGCAGATATTGGCGGTGGTTACATTTTACAAGCTGGGGCTGGTCCTAAGGCTGGCCTGTTCTTTGGTGGCGGCTTTGAGCAACTTTTAGCTCAATTGATTGGTGTTGCTTCTGTTGGTGGTTTTACCGTTGCTTTTAGCTTCATTGCTTGGTACGTAATTTCTCTAATTACAAGTGGTATTCGGGTTGAGCCTGAAGAAGAGTTCAAGGGACTCGATATCTCTGAGCATGGCATGGAAGCTTACTCAGGCTTTTCTAAAGAAAGCGAGTAGTTTTTATAGCTAGCTATTGTTGGTTTTGATAGAAACGGCGGGTAGCGGTACTTCTTGCCACTACCCTTAATACCAAATAAAGAGATGGCACAGCCATTTATTTATTTACCTCTCTACTGGATTTGATTTTTAATCCACAAAAAAATATCATCTCATTTTCATGAGTTGGCATAACATCTAAAAAGAAGGGTAGCTTTAGTGGTTGCCTTTCTTTTTTTTACAAGCATTTTTGCGAGAAATATAGCGATCGCTATATTTTTATTAAGTTCATCTTAATTCCGATAGGGTTATCGGGGTATAATGGTGGGGCAGACAACTGCGAGTAAATTTGTTTCGCCCACACATTTTCATAGTCAAACCATGACCAACAATCTACTTAATCCTGTCAAAATATCGAAGGTTGAAGTCCTCAAGCAAAAGAGTAATTTTTTAAGAGGTCCGATCAACACAGAGCTAAAGGACAACAACCCATTTTTTAGTCAGGATGGTATTCAAATCCTTAAATTTCATGGCTCTTATCAGCAAAAAGACCGTGATTTTGACAAGGCTAAGGAAAAAGGCGAGGACGCTCAATACAGCATGATGTTGCGTACCCGTAGCCCAGGTGGATTAATTCCTTGGCAATTATATTTGGCACTAGATAAGCTATGTGATAAATACGGCAATCATACGCTAAGGACTACCACCAGACAGGGTTTTCAGATTCATGGCATCCTCAAGCAGAATCTCAAGACAGTAATTGCGGACATCACCCGCAATATGGGATCGACCGTGGGTGCTTGTGGCGACATTAACCGTAATGTGATGGCTCCAGCAGTCCCATTTAAGGATAAGCCTGAATATAACTATGCAAGGGAATATGCGATCAAAATCGCTGACCTGCTTGCCCCTCAAGCAGGGGCTTATTATGACATTTGGCTAGATGGTGAAGTAGCGGTGACGGCTACGGAAGCGCCAGAGGTGACAGAGGCGAGAAATCGTCAAGGTGATGGAACTGCCAAGACTAATATCAACAGCATTGAGCCAATCTATGGTACGCAGTATTTGCCACGCAAATTTAAAATTGCGATCGCTGTACCAGGGGATAACTCCGTTGATCTTTACACCAATGATTTAGCCTTGGTGGTTATTACCAATGCTAATCACGAACTGGAGGGATTTAATGTCTATGTGGGGGGTGGACTAGGACGCGCCCATCACAATGATGCCACTATTGTCCGCCTTGCCGAAAGCATTGGCTTTGTGCCAGTTGCCAAAATCTATGATGTAATTAAAGCGATTGTGGCAGTGCAGCGCGACTATGGCGATCGACACAACCGTCGTCATTCCCGCTTCAAGTACATCCTCGAAGAATGGGGCGTGGAGAAATTTAAGGAAGTTTTGTTGGAATACTTTCCCACAAAACTCGCAGCGCCCCGTGAACTGCCTCCTTTCAAATATCAAGATTATTTGGGTTGGCATGAGCAGGGCGATGGCAAATATTTTGTGGGCATTGCCATTGAAAATGGCAGGGTCAGCGATCGCGAAGGTTTACAACTGAAAACGGCTTTGCGTGAAATCTGTGAGACTTTTCACCATGATTTTGTATTAACCCCAAATCATAATTTGTTGGTCACAGAAATCACTGCCGATGAAAAGGAGACAATTCAGGCAATTCTCGATCGCTGTGGGGTACTCGCACCTGACAAAATCGATACCCTCGTGCGTTATTCCATGGCTTGCCCTGCCTTTCCCACCTGTGGCTTGGCGATCGCCGAATCCGAACGGGCTTTACCGAGCGTATTAGCCAGAATCCGTCAACTTTTGGTTAGCCTTGGGCTAGAAAATGAAACCTTTGTCACCCGCATGACAGGATGCCCCAATGGTTGCGCCCGTCCTTACATGGCAGAACTAGCCTTTGTAGGCAGTGCTGCCGATGAATATCAAATTTGGTTAGGCGGCAACTTTGACTCTACCCGCCTAGCCAAGCCTTACATCCAACGCCTGCATATCAACGATTTAGAAAAGGGACTAGAGCCGCTATTTGTCTATTTCCGCAATCAGCGTTTATCAGGCGAGGGTTTTGGTGATTTCTGCGATCGTAAAGGCATTGAAGATCTCACTAGATACGTTGAGAATTATGTTGCTGGCGATCATCAAAATTCTGAGCAGGATTCTGGGCGCAAGGATATCCGCCATCGCGTGACCCTATCGAAACGTTCCTACGATCTGCTCAAGAATGCCGTAGGTCAGAAGGGAACTTCGATGAAGGATATTGTTGAAGCAGCCTTGGAGCAGTACCTCAAATAAGCAAAAACTAGGTTTGCGCGGCTTTGCTGTGTAAACCTAGTTTTTTGATAGAAAGGCCTAGCTATGGATCAACAAACCGCGCCATTGTTAGAAATTGCCCAACGTTACCTAGATATCGATGATGCGCCCTTTTATATGCCTGGGCATAAGCGTGGTCAGGGTATTGATCGCGATTTTGCCGATCTCCTTGGTAAGACAATATTCCGTCTCGATCTGCCTGAACTGCCCGATCTGGAAGAGCCGATTGCCCAAGCCCAAGCATTAGCCGCCCATGCCTATGGCAGCGATCGCACTTGGTTTCTCACCAATGGCTCGACCTGTGGCGTACAGGCAATGATTATGGCAACCTGTGGGGATGGTGACAAGATTTTAATTGGGCGTAACTGCCACAAAGCAGCGATCGCAGGGCTAATTTTAAGTGGGGCAGATCCAATTTATCTACCCACCGATTATTTGCCAGAATTTGATTTGGATTTGGGGGTAAGTCCCGCCACCTTAGAATTTTTTTTGCAAAAACATCCAGATGTTAAGGCGGTGATGTTAGTTAGCCCCAATTATTTTGGGGTTTGTGGCGATATATCCCAAATGGCAGCGATCGCCCATCGCTATCATCTGCCGCTATTAATTGATGCCGCCCATGGAGCACATTTAGGATTTCACCCAGACTTACCAATTTCTGCATTGCAAGCGGGAGCCGACCTTGTGGTGCATTCCACCCACAAAATGGCGGGCAGCCTTACCCAATCATCAATGCTGCATTTACAAAGCGATCGCCTCGATCCTCTAAGAATTGAGCAAGCCCTCACCCTCCTGCAATCCACCAGTCCCAATTTCTTGCTACTACTATCCCTAGATGTGGCAAGGAGACAAATTGTCCTACAAGGACAAGAGCTATTAACCCAAACCCTGCAACTAGCTAACTCAGCGCGATCGCAAATTGATCAAATCCCCCATTTACACACCTTTCACCATCAGCAAATCCCCAGCCTCGACCCCACCCGCCTCACCGTGATGATCGAGCAATTAGGCAGCACAGGCTTTGAGATCGATGAATATCTATGCCATCAATGGTCAGTGATCGCCGAAATGCCCACGTTAACTCAACTAGTATTTGCCCTTAGCCTTGGCAACAGCCAACAGAATTTAGATAGATTGGTGCAGGGACTAGAAACGGCAAGTAAGGAAAAAGGAAAAAGGAAAAAGGAAAAAGGACTAGAAATTAATTACCAATTACCAATTACCAATCACCAATTACCAATCACCAATCCCCGCAGAGCCTATTTTGCCCTTAAAAAATCTGTTCCTATTACGCAGGCGATCGGGCGAATTAGTGGCGAAACCCTCTGTCCCTATCCCCCTGGTGTGCCGCTAATTTTTATAGGTGAAGAAATTACGGTGGCAGTTGTGGAGCTATTACAATTAATTGGGCGATCGGGCGGAATCGTCAATGGCGCAAGCGATCCCAGCCTTGAGACCATCCTTGTTGTGGCATAGAAAATCAAAAAAATAAAATTAAGTAGCGGCGCTTCACACCGATGCTCACTTCTGGGGTTATAAAATAATAAGTGTGGGAAGTTTCGCAACCTCAGGATTAAACCGTAATGATCAAACGTGGCTGGCTGCTTAGCGCGATCGCATTCAATATTTTCACAAATATTTTCATAAGTCTCACGCCGAGCCAACCCGTATGGAGTCTTGTCAAGTCCGCCGATCGCCAAGGTGTCAACGCCCGAATCCTACAACAGCCGCCCTACAACCTCACGGGTAGAAATGTATTCATTGGGCAGATCGAACTCAGTCGTCCCCTGCGCTTTGCCGTTGACAAGCTTTCTAACAAGCTCTTGCAAATTGATCGGGTGATCGTGCAACCCTACGAAGTCTTTTTTCGTGATCGCCAAGCCATTCCCAACCGTAATATTGACGATCACTCCGCCCAAGTCGCCGCCGTAATCATCAGTCAGCACAAAATTCAACGGGGTATTGCCCCCAATGCCAGATTGCTATCTTCTGCCTATTCGCAGCGCCGACAGGATGGGCAGCCCGAAGCCTGTCTCGCAGCACAACACGTAGCACGTCAGTACAACAGCACCGTCCGCGCCATTAATTTTAGTTTTGGCGAATTGCTCAAGGAAGATCCGCGCCCCAATGCCAAGCTCGATGGGGAAGCATTACTCACCCTCTGCATTGATTGGTTAGCCACCAAGCACAACACCTTGCCAATTATTGCGGGCAACCAAGGCAAGGGAGGTATCCCCATTCCCACGGATCTCTATAACGGCTTTACCGTTGGCTTTACCCGCGAAATTAACGGCATCTATCGCCAACTAGATCGAGGCAACCTAATCCATGAGCCATTTCTTGATCGCAATGGCAATCATAAATACGATCAAGGGGAATTTTTCACCGATTTCAATCAAGACGGTAAATGGACATCGGGCGTAGAAAGTCCTATTGATGGACGGCGATCGCTGGCATTACTTGCCCCAGGCAATAATCTTAAACTTCCTAACTTGCAGGCAAAACTTAAAGATGTCAATGGCTCAAGCTTCGCAGCCCCCCACGTAACGGCAGCGATCGCCCTACTCCATGAATATGCCGATCGCCAAATCAGGAGCGGTAATTGGAACATAGAAGCCCGTCGACATGAAGTGATCAAAGCCGTATTGATCAATTCGGCGGATAAAATCCAAGATCAAGGTAACGGCAAAAATCTAGAAATGTCTAAAACCATCCTTGATCCCTTTGGTAAAACTTGGCTCGACACTGAGGCATATACCAGCCAAAAGATCCCTCTGAGCCTATACCTTGGTGCTGGACAACTCAACGCCTTTCGCGCCTTTCAACAATATCAAGCAGGTATGCCATCCCCAAACAATGGCGCAGCCAACATCAAAGCGATCGGCTGGGATAGCAACTTTGTCACCCACAATCAATACCAAGACTATAGTTTTGCCGAACCCCTAGCCGCCGATAGTTTTATTACTGCCACCTTAACTTGGGATCGCCAAGTTAAACTCAACGATAAAAACAACAATGGCATCTATGACATTGGCGAAGACTTTACCAATGAGGGATTTAATAAAATCTCATTATATTTAATGCGATCGCAGGATAATGACATTAGCCAAAGTGTTTGGTCATCGACTAGTCAAGTAGATAATTTGCAGCATATATTTATCAAAATTCCCACCACAGGCAAGTATAAACTCAGAGTCTTATCAAAATCCACAGATACCAACTCATTAGGTCAGCGCTATGCCATAGCTTGGTGGGCAAAAACAAAAAGATAAGCCCAGCTATACCAAGTACAGCTAGGCTTGTCATGCAAAGAACGACAGAAAGTGCGCTCTTACTAGAGTAAAAATAAAACCAAAGATTAGCGGTGCGTTGTATCGCTAATCCTTGCGTGGGAAGTGAGTAATTAGTTAGTCAAATTCATTGTGTAGCTACTACTATCAACCCTTATCTCAAAAAATGGACGTAATTCTGAGCCGTTGCGCCCACAACCATCACCCTTTGCAACATATTTAAATTCGTCGGTGGGATGGACACAAAAATTTTGGTTAGTATTGCCCTCCCATACCCAACTGTCGCCGCGATCGCCACCATAGAGATAGTAGTAGTCACCTGGGGTGAGATCCGAATCAATCACCACTGCACATTTTTGGGGATTAATCTCATACCACCCCTCAGACCGCCAACGATCATCTCCAACACCATAACCAACAGCAATATACGCCGTCCTGTTAGAGCGATTACATACCTTCAATTCTGCCTGAGCAGACTCAGCCCAAGATGTACCAATCAAAGCCGAAACCACAGCACCTATAAAAACAGCCACATTTAGTGGCGAAAAATTGGTTGTTAATAATTTCATGTTTTTTGCAAATTTAGTTACTCATTAGTTACTTAGTTGTTGCAGCCCCAGGACGCACATATTGAGCATCCACAAAACCAAGCTCATATAGTTGCTGATAAGCCTGCTGCCCCAAGTCGCGGGTAGGTGCTTGACTGCGAATTAGCTGAACCAACAAAGGCACAGCCAGTTCAGGTTGATTTTTGGCACGATATACTACCGCAAGCTGATAAGTGGCTTCATCCCGCAATTGAGCAGTCTGTAGAGCTTTGCGACGATGACCATCAGCCAACCGATTATCAATACCTGTAAAACTGGTATTTAGTTCTTGGTAAAAATTAGACAACTGGTTAAATACCTGACGCGCATCCTGTAACTTCGTTACAGCTTGATCATAGTTTTGTTGACTAACTGCTGCCATCGACTCAGACATGAGGCGCTGACCACCCGTGATACTAAACACACTGCTCTCAAGTGAATTAGGACGGGGCATTTCCGTCACAGCACCATTGGGACTAGTCGTTGGTTGAGACTGTTGAGCAAAGGTAGCAATTGGCGCGATCGCACTGAACAATGTCAACATCGTAGCTGACGTAAACGACAACATCACAGTGGAAAATGCAAACTGGAACGAGCGAAGCTTAGCAAATGATGTGGACATAGGTTACAGATTCGGGATGCTCACAATATATGAATGATTTAATGCAATATATTTACAATTTTCGTGTTTTTTTGCTAATAAAAGCTACAATCAACTAAAAATATTTTGACAATACTTTTCGTAATATTCGCAATATTTTTTAGCAATATATTCTTGCAATAGCTCTCGGTTATGTTATCACCCTAACATAGCTCAAATAACTATCAATAAAATTCCTCTCAACTAAGATCATACTGCCTTGCCGCCCAAAACACAGGCATTATAAAGCAAATAATTAGACTTGCGCGGATTTGCTATGCACTCCTAACTATGCGTCATCAAGGGTTGTATTTTGTTTTGACAATGATAAAAACCTCATTTTCAATCCGTAGTTAGAGACTTGTAAAAAAATGTGACATATTGCGTGATATGCTTAGCAACGGTGTAGGCAGCTATATCCAAGTTTTCGGACAAATGTTTGGGGCGATAATCCCAGCGCTATGTCTTTGCAAAGTCCTTGCAAAAACTGCTAAATTGTTCAGCTAATTGTCCTAAAGGTTAGTCCTAAAAGTTAACAGTGAAGATTATTCCCGCAAAATCTAGTAACACTTCACCCAAGGCAGTGCAAATGTCGTCAGACCTAAGATCCGACGATCTAGAAGCATATAGTAGCCTTAAAGTAAAGTTAATTGTGATTACCATAATTGCTGGAATAGTAATTGATCTGGCTGTATGGATATTTTTCGGGCGGACGATTGCCCTCAGTTACGCTGTGGGCGCATTAGTTGGCACAGTGTACTTTAGAATGCTCGCTAAGAGTGTTGATCGCTTAGGCGGTGAGTCTAAAAGTCTCGGATTTTCCCGACTTGGGTTATTCATTGTACTGATAGTGATTGCTGCCAAATCTAAGCAACTGGAAATCCTACCTACGTTTTTAGGCTTTATGACCTATAAGCTAGCTGTATTAGTAATTATTGCCCAAGACTTGAGCCAAAACTTGAGTAGCGGGTTACATTCTCGCTGATTTAACCTCCTACAGGTTGTAACATATCGAACATGAGCGATTCATTAACTCTTGGCTATTCAATCAGCCACCAAACTAGTCTTGCCGCCTTAGAAGTGGGTAAACACTTTTATTGGCAATTCGGCAACCTAGCGGTACATGGTCAAGTATTAATCGTAAGCTGGATAGTCATGGGCGCGGTACTCATTGCTGCACTCATTGGCTCTAGCACCGCCAAAGCTGACCAGCGTGTTCCCGCAGGTTTTCAAAATTTTATGGAATATGCTCTGGAATATGTTCAGGGCATCGCCAAAGATCAAATTGGCGAAAAGCATTATAGAGAATGGGTACCATTTGTTGGTAGTCTATTCTTGTTTATCTTTGCTTCTAACTGGTTAGGAGCGCTAGTTCCTTGGAAGTTGATCGAACTGCCAGAGGGCGAGCTTACTGCCCCAACTAGTGACATCAATACCACAGTCGCTCTAGCATTATTAGTCTCCTTAGCCTATTTCTATGCTGGATTGAGCAAGCGTGGTTTGGAATACTTCACAAGGTACATCCAAGCTTCTCCCTTTCTCTTGCCTTTATGGGTTCTTGAAGACTTCACAAAGCCCCTCTCGCTGAGCTTCCGTCTGTTTGGGAACATTCTTGCGGATGAGTTAGTTGTAGGGGTGATGGTTCTGCTTGTACCCTTATTTGTGCCTCTGCCATTGATGATTCTTGGTTTGTTTACCAGTGCGATCCAAGCATTAATCTTTTCAACCTTGGCAGCGTCATATATTGGCGAAGCGATGGAAGGACATGGTGATGAGGGACATGAGCATTAAGCTCATTACTTCGTTCAAATGATTCGGGGAATCTATTTCCCATATACGTAAACACTTAAAATAATCAAAGAAGGAAAAAGAACGTGATCGATCCATTAGTAGCCTCAGCATCCGTAATCGCCGCTAGCGTAGCAGTTGGTCTTGGTGCAATTGGACCTGGTATTGGTCAAGGTACTGCTGCTAGCCGTGCTGTTGAAGGTATTGCTCGTCAGCCTGAAGCTGAAGGCAAAATCCGTGGCACATTGCTATTGAGCTTGGCTTTCATGGAAGCTCTTACCATTTACGGTCTAGTTGTTGCCCTCGTATTGCTATTCGCTAACCCTTTCGCCTAAGCAATTTTGAATTTTTAAGCAATTCTCTAAGCAATAAACAAGCAGTAAACAAGGGGCTTAAGCCCCTTGTCAACAAACATACTTATGACTATTTGGAACCTTTTTTCAACTGTTCTCGTGGCTGCTGAAGCTGTGGAACATAAAGGTGGCTTGTTTGATATCAATGCCACCCTTCCAATTATGGCGGTGCAGTTTGTTGTTTTTGTAGCGCTTCTGAACGTTGTTTTCTTCAAGCCCTTAACTAAAGCGATTGATGATCGTGATGACTATGTTAGGGAGCAGATCATTGCTGCTAAGGAACGCCTTGAAAAGGCTGAATTGGTGGTTAAGCAATATGAGCAAGAATTGGCATCTGCTCGCAAGGCGACTCAAAATGTCTTGACGACTGCTCAATCTGAAGCAAACAAGATTCGTAAAGAGCGTATTGATGCAGCTATGGCGGAAGCACAATCTAAAGTTGCTAGTGCGAAAGCTGAAATCGAAAAGCAAAAGCAAAATGCTACCGCATCTCTAGATGCGGAAGTAGAATCACTCAGCCGCCAAGTTCTAGAGAAATTACTAGGTAACTTAGTCAAATCTTAGTTTTGCTCATTCTAGATAGTTGCTATCTAGCATTCTGGCTGGTATTGAGTAATAAAAGTAACCTTTATGATTAAAAATTTCGTTTTAATTGCAAGTGAGTCGGTTGAACATTCTGGGATCGGCATTAATTCCGATATTCTGGAAACTAATCTGATTAACTTAGTGATCGTTATTGGTCTTTTGATCTATGCAGGTCGTGGATTTTTAGGCAAAATTCTCTCGGCACGCTTGGAGTCAATCCAGTCGGCGATCGCTGATGCAGAAAAGCGCCAGAAAGATGCTGCCGATAAGCTTGCAGTGCAGCAAGGCAAGCTGGCTCAAGCCAAAACTGAGTCTGATAGGTTGCGTAGTCAAGCGGAGGCTGATGCCAAGAAAGCGGCTGATGCAATTTTGGCAACTGTAGATGCTGATATCAACAGACTACGCGATGCTGCTGATCAAGAGATTGCCACAGATCAAGAGCGCGTTATTGTGCAATTGCGTCAGCAAGTTGCCGAGAAAGCTCTTGCCAGCGTTCAGTCCTATTTTGATCGTGGTTTGAGTGAATCTACTCAAATTGAGTTGATTGACCGTAGCATAGCCCTTTTGAGTTCTGACTAGGAGAAAACATGAAATCTAGTTCTGTTAGTCAAGCAGTTGTTGCTCCTTACGCCGAAGCTTTGATGGCATTGGCTCAAGAGCAGAATAATTTGGATGCGATCGCTAAAGATGTGCGTTTGCTTAGTGACACTCTGTCTGATTCAGTTGAATTAAGTGGATTGTTTGCGAGTCCTCTAATTGGAGCCGATGTAAAAAAAGGCGTAATTGAAGGGGTATTTGGTTCTCAGATTAATGCTATTACCAAAAGCTTTTTATTACTGTTAGTTGATCGTAAACGTATCGCTTTCTTGCGCGAAATTATCAATGAGTTTCAAGCTTTATTGCGCGTGATTGAGCAAGTTGCCCTTGCTGAAGTCACCACTGCTTTGAAGTTAAGCAGATCTCAGGAAGATAGTCTGCGCGATCGCGTCAAAGCAATGACCAAATCGAAGAGTGTTGAACTGGCCGTGACCATCAACCCCGACTTAATCGGCGGTGTGATCATCAAAGTTGGCTCTCAAGTCGTTGATGCTAGCATTCGCGGACAACTTCGCCGTCTAAAAAGCAGTCTTACTGTAGGCGTTTAGGCTGAAGTCAAGTAAAAAGGTAAAAGTAAAAAGTAAAAGTAATTACGAATTACCAATTACCAATTACGAATTATCAAAAAGCTAATAGCTAATCGCTAATAGCTAACCCCAAAAACATTAAAAACAAAATCGATCGCTGATAACTGGTAAAACACAACTATGGTTAGCATCAGACCTGACGAAATAAGCAATATTATCAAGCAGCAAATTGCTAATTATAACCAAGAGCTGCAAGTTTCCAACGTTGGTACTGTCCTGCAAGTCGGAGATGGTATCGCTCGTGTCTATGGCTTGGAACAGTGCATGGCTGGCGAGTTGCTGGAATTTGAAGATGGTACTGTCGGCATTGCGCTGAACCTTGAAGAAGACAACGTTGGTGTTGTGTTGATGGGTGAAGGTCGCAAAATCGCTGAAGGTAGCTCGGTTAAAGCAACTGGTAGAATTGCTCAGATCCCTGTGGGTGAGGCATTTATCGGTCGCGTTGTTGATGGTTTGGCTCAGCCTATTGATGGTAAGGGCGAAATCAAGGCAACCGAAACTCGTTTGATCGAGTCTCCAGCCCCAGGCATTATTGCTCGTAAATCCGTATTTGAACCCCTGCAAACTGGGATTACCGCGATCGATGCGATGATTCCTGTTGGTCGTGGTCAGCGCGAGTTGATCATTGGCGATCGCCAAACAGGTAAAACCTCCGTTGCCGTTGACACTATCATTAACCAAAAAGGTTTAGATTGTATCTGCGTATACGTGGCGATCGGTCAGAAGGCTTCCACAGTTGCCAACGTGGTTAACAAGCTCCGTGAAAGCGGCGCAATGGAATATACGATCGTGGTTATGGCAAGTGCCAACGATCCTGCCACCTTGCAATACCTCGCTCCTTACACAGGCGCAGCTTTGGCTGAGTACTTCATGTACAAGGGCAAAGGCACTTTGATTGTATATGATGACTTGTCCAAGCAAGCTCAGGCTTATCGCCAAATGGCGCTGCTGCTCCGTCGTCCACCAGGTCGTGAAGCCTATCCTGGAGACGTATTCTACTTACACTCTCGCTTGCTCGAACGGGCGGCGAAGTTGAGTGATGAACTTGGTGGTGGCTCCATGACCGCACTGCCCATCATCGAAACCCAAGCGGGTGACGTATCGGCATACATTCCTACCAATGTAATTTCGATTACCGACGGTCAAATCTTCTTGTCTTCGGACTTGTTCAACGCGGGTATTCGTCCTGCGATCAACCCTGGTATCTCGGTATCCCGTGTTGGTTCGGCAGCACAAATTAAGGCGATGAAACAGGTTGCAGGTAAGATCAAGCTCGAATTAGCGCAGTACGATGACCTCGTAGCATTCGCTCAGTTTGCATCTGATTTGGATAAAACCACTCAAGCTCAACTAGCTCGTGGTCAACGTCTCCGCGAAATTCTCAAGCAACCTCAATATTCACCATTGCCTGTTGGCGATCAAGTAGCGATTATTTACACCGCCATTAATGGCTACCTTGATGAACTGGAAGTTTCTCAAGTTGGTGCTTTTAACAAGGGTCTGCGTAACTACTTGGCAACTAGCAAGCCTAAGTACGGTGAAATCATCAATGCTGAGAAGAAGCTCTCTGATGAAGCGGAAACCATCTTAAAAGAAGCTCTCGTGGAATATAAGAAAACCTTCTTGGCTTCTGTGTAACTCATAAATTAATCTAAAAAAAAGAGGGCATCTGCCCTCTTTTTTATTTGTGAAAATACCGTTGAATGTATAGCCACATGGACGGTATCAGCATTAAAAACCTAAATTAGCCTCATCTGCCATGTGTAGAAGGAGATCTTTCGCCGTTCCCTATGTTGTGTAGGAGGCGGTGATTGTTTTTTATGTTTAGGCAGCAAGAAGCTCTATTAACTCTTCAGGTTGTGACCAGTAGGCGATGTCCGACAAGTCTTCAAGGATACTCATGTTGTCAGGAGTCCAGACATCTACTGTGTCATCGAATAATGAAATAAATCGCAGAGGTTCAATGCCAGTTTTAAGATGATTGAGGTCATACCAAGATGCGAGAACGTTGTTAACGCGACTGTTTGCGCTTGCGCGACTACCTGTACTTAAAACGTAGATGAGTGAACTGCGTTTTGGGTGTCTAGCATGAAAGTCTACTTTGCGCGATCGCCCCGATCTGCCAATATATTTTTCACCTTGATCGAAGGGGATTTTGTTTGTTTCGAGGAGTTCGGAGACTTCGCTTTGAATTGATTCAAAAGCTCTAGTTTTTTGAGTAAACCAAATATCAGAAACTCGTAATGCTGCCTGAGCAATGCGTGTTATATCTGCGGCAAGGCTACTGTTAACTGATGTTCGGGTTAGTAGCATTCCGCGATAAAGCTCAATATTGTGAGTTTGGCAAATATCTTGAAGGATTGCATCTTGTCTATTGGATCGATACTGCGATGTTGTTTGCATTTTTAGCCAACGCAGGGTTTCACCAAAATCTGTAAGGGTGTAGGTGTCTTGACGTTCCTTGAGGAAAATATCTATATAGTCGCCATCGGGATATAGATATGGTGTGCGAATTCGGACAGCATCGTTGACTAGCGAGCATTCGTATAGCTCGTTCATCTGGTTGGTTATTTTTTCACAGATGCTAGTCATTACAGGAATAGGTCTAGTTGTAAATGTGGGGGCTGATGTAAGCTCCCATTATGAATGATTTTAGACTCTAAAAATCTGTCTAATCTGTTGTCAGACTGTTTATTATCTCAAACTCATCTTTAGTTAATGGCATTACTGCGAGTCTTGGCTGTTTGACTAAGCCAATATTTGCTAATTCTGGGGTTTCTTTGATCTGGCTTAAGGTTATTGCTTTCTCAAAAGTTTCTACTGGCTCAAAGGTGACGCTTAACCATTTGGGATCATCGGTGGTTGGGTCTTGATGGGCGGTGACGATTACTTTCATTTTACCCATGATGCTGTTTCCTTCTTGGCTATGGTAAAACAAGACTTCATCGTTTAGTTGCATGGCTTTGAGGTTGTTCCGTGCTTGGGGATTGCGGACGGAATAGATTTCAAATTTGCCATGTAATAAGATTTTTTGCCAACTGTAGCGGAAGGGTGCGAATTTTACTAGCCAGTAGTTCATGGTTATCGTGTCCTAGATTGTCAGTGATAGAATTGTTTAGAAGCTAAGTATAAAGATAGCTATGACACTTGTCGCACCAAAACAACCCACAACAATAACTCGCTATGTAACTCGCAAATCCACAGGCGAACCAATCATCATTGGTACAAATACCTCTGTCAGAGCGATCGTTGGCTTGTGGAGATTAGGCACATCTCCCGAAGAAATTCCTAACTGCTTACCACATCTAACATTGGCTCAAGTATTCGATGCCCTGAGCTTCTATCAAGATAATCAAGCAGAAATAAATGAATATATCGATCGCAATCGCGTCCCAGAGCATTTAATTCATCCAGCCGTAAAAGCGGCAATGCAAAATCTGTGAAAATATTTGCCAGCTTATATCTTGATGAAGATATGAATAACATGGTTGCAACTCTACTGCGATCGCGTGGTATTGATGCTGTCACAGTTCAAAAGAGCGAGATGTTGGGTAAATCCGACCAAGAGCAATTAGCCTATGCTGCTGCTAATGACCGTTGCATTTTGACACACAACCGAGTTGATTACGAAGATTTACATTTGCAGTACGGGCAAGCCAATCTCACTCATTCAGGAATTATCGTAGTTCCTCAAAAAAGTCCCTATGAAATTGTCAATCGGGTCATGATTTTGTTGGACTCAATGACTGCTGATGAAATTGCCAATCAGTTGCTTTATGTTTAAGCAAGCAAACAGATAAATTGTGGCTGCGTTGTGAGGTTTTGGGCAAAGCATTCCCAATTTGAGATGGTTTAAAAAATCATAAATTGTGGCGGGAATGCTATCCCCCTACATGGGATTTAAATCTTAATCCGTGTTCCCTCTGATTATCTCCATCTCTTCGTCACTCAATCCATACAGACGCGCTACTATTTCGTCTATTTCCTGTTCCCATTGTATGTAAATCACTGGAGACGATCATGTAGTTGCTTAATAACCGCGATCGCAAGCTTAATCTCTCGGCGATATGTTGGCACTGGGCGAGAATGGCTGAGAGGATTTAGGATTCTCTGATTAGCTTTTTCAACATGACTTATTATTTTTGTATCCAAATTACTTTTTGGATGTACTTTCACAACTTCCCATAACTTATCAGCCTTTAAATTTTTAGGTTTAGAGAAATACGGGACTGGAGCATGGTATTTATCACAAAAGAATTTTAAAATTGCTTCATAAGCACTCCGAGTATATAGGGCTGCGGCTTTGTAATCGTGCGCTGCATAATACTCCTCAGCACGTCTGATATATTCTTCTCTACCTTTTGTTCGCTCGGCAAAAATTGGTAATTCTAATTCAGTATCATCAGCACAGTAAAATTCAAAAGCTTTCCACTTGGCTTTGTTTGGTTCAACAAAATGTTCACATAAAGTTTCAAACCATTCTAAATCGTAGGTCATAAGAAAAATTTGATACTTGTCTATAAAATGCTCGTCAATAATGTCTATGATTGGCAGTCGATTGGACATATCTAAACCAATTAGAACATCATCTAAAACTAGAATTGCTAAGTCTCCTTCTTGTACTGGATTGAGTTTTAGTGCCGCGAGATATATTGAGATCCCAATAGCAGAAAGTTTAGCTTCATTGAGATAATCGGGGTGTTTACCTTCTAATTTTTGACTAGCAAATTCTATATTTAGGATAATTTTTTGTCCTTTAATAGATTTTGTTGATTGATCATAAAATATCTGAACTGGATCGAATTTAAGTGTTACTTTATCGTATTTAAATTCTGCAAAAATTGATGTCAGTTCACTTTGTAGTTGATCCAAAATATCGTTTAATCCTTCGTTAAAATTTAGAATATTAGATTCTAGTTCTTTGATTTTTGTTTTATACCGATTATCAATTGGTAGTCCTTCTTTTAGATTCTTCCAATGCTCTTGAAATGTCTTACGAGGACTTGTAGCAGGATTTTCAATATCTGCGAGAAGTGTAAAGACTAAAAGCTCAAATAGGTTTACTTGTGTTTCGGTAGGTTTGAGATAATGGGTTGCTAAAATGTCTCGATATTCTAGGAATCCACTATATTTGTAGCCAGCTAATATTTCAGGCGATTGAGGAATATTAGTTTTTGTCCATTCATAGGGTATTCCATTGTTGAGAGTGAGTTTGATATAAATATCGTCTGTTTGCGCGGCAAATAGGTTGCGATTAGGCTTATCTCCAATGCTGAGTTGTTTTCTAGCGGAACTTAGGAAATATTTAAGCGCAAGAAATAGCGATGATTTTCCACTACCATTTTCGCCGTAAATAATGGCATTTTTACCAACATTATGTAGATTAATCGGATGCACTTTATTAAAACCACGAAAGTTCTTAATTTCAATCTCTTGAATTCTCATGATTTGCCCTCAATGATATGAACAACGGGAATAGTATTTAGCAAAAATAGGTTATGCCGTATTGGATGCTCTTTGTCAAATAGTCGCCCAAATATTTGACGCAGTTCTTGTGTTTTATCACCTTGAATTATTTCTAAGTTTGGTAGATTTTCTGACAAGATATAACGCATAAAATATTTATCATGCGTGTGAAGCTCTTCGGGTAAATATAGCTCCATGACTAAGGCATCAATAATTTCCTCGAAGTACCTATTCATCCGTTTATCGGAGACGGATTGATCTAAGGTTGTGGGATTACTAGGAATGTCTTTGAGGGCGGCGGTGAGGTGGAGGACATAGCCTACAAGGGTTTCTATTGCTTTTTGTTCTGCTTCGGTAGCGGTGGGGATGGGGAAATCTTTCATGAAGATTGAACTTGGCTCATAAAAATCACCTTGCAATTTTGGTAATAGCTTATCGAACAAAAATGTCATTACACTAGAGTTAAGAATTGCGAGTAAAGTTTTATCGTTGCAAGGAATAATAAATGCTTTTTGATTTGTGTAATAGCCCGATTCATCCCAAGCAAATTCATTGCGTTTACAAATATTTGGATAGATAATTTTAGGTTTTTCAAACTCTTCCCAGTAAGCAACATTGTCTTGAATGTCATGCCATTTATAGTTACCAGCTTTTCTTCCTACACTTGGTGTAAGTTGTTGCTTATATTGACCGAGATGTTTTTCAATCGCTGGATATTTTTTAATGTCAGTGCCACGCCTTGTAAAAATCAGCCATAGATCCTGATAATCTAAGCTCCATCGTTTGACATCACGACCACGAAGTAAAGGTTTAATAACTTCAGCAGATGATGGATGTTCAGAGATTAATTTATCTCTTGTTGCTTGATCGATCACAAAAGCCTCATTAAACCCTGTCAAAATACCACGATAAAATTTACCGTTTACATATTCACCCAAAGGTTTGCCAGCATTTCGTAACTTAGTCAATAAATCTAAAACCTGTGTGTTTTCTAATCGCCAACCATCAGCTTTTAGTGCAGATTGTGGCATCAAGAAATTTTGAGCATCAAACACTGTTGGAAACTCGTTTAATGTTTCCGTTTGCTTCCAAGAAAGCGCCTTTAACCTTGCGTCCTTACTAGCCTTTTCCTTACTAAATAAAATAATGCTAGGATAGGCAATAGCTGTAAAAACATCCGTATCCCCAAAATCAACAAGCTGCTGAATTGTCGTATTTTTACCCAGAAAATCGCGCAACTTTTCACCATAACCAGAACGGAAATATTTATTCGAGCAGATATAACTCAAAACGCCGCCAGTATTTAGCAACTGATAACCACGCTCAAAGAAATAAACAAATAAGTCAGCAACACCCGTATAACAAGAAAATTGCTTTTGTAAAGTTGGTTTGAGTTCCTTAATTTGCTCCTGTCTCACATAAGGCGGATTCCCAATCACAATATCAAAACCATCGGCAACTCCAAACATCCACTCAGGATCGAAGAAATTTGCAGACGCATTTTGATCATAGGGCTTCCAATTTTGCAACAGATCCACGTTTGGGAACTTGTTCCGTAACAAAATCTCGGCAATCTCCCGACATAACTGCTCATCCTCATCGCGTTTTTTGCGCTTCGTTGCCAAAGACCTCGCAAAGAAATGTTCTCGCCGCAACTTCTCTAAATGCACCTGTTTCGCTTGGATTTCCTGTGTATCAAAAATCGACAACTGCTGATTTTTCTCAATGCCAATCAGCGTATTCGCCGCCACAAACTTTGTTTCCAAATTTGGCAAAGGCAAAATACCTCGATTTGTATTAGGCTTAGTATCATCCACCTTCTGCTCAACGATTAGCGCAATAAAACAGCGCAATTTCGCAATTTGTAAAGCAATAGGCTGAATATCCACCCCATAAATGCAATTTTGGATTAAAAATAACTTACGCGGATAATCCATCTCATTTTCAAAGCTTGACTCAATCTGTGCCAAACGTTCTTTTAGTTGAGCGATCGCCTTGTCTCTTGCCTCCTCATAACTAATTTTTTCCGCAAATTGAATATCCTGTAATAAAGGCGCGATCGCCTTCTCCTTTTGTTGTTTTCTCCATCGCTCATTATGCGGATCGAGCTTTGCCAGAATATGTACCATTTTCTGCAAAACACCCATCGGAAAAGCTCCCGACCCACAAGCAGGATCGAGAATCTTGCAATTATCCAAAGCCTTAATTAAACGCTCTTGCACAGCCTCATCACCCGCAAAAGGATTCACATCATCAAAGGAAATTAACTGTCGCAACTTCTGCTCTAACTCAGCCTCTTTACCCTTAAAGGGATTTTGATTTAACTGCTCCTGAATCGTTAACTGACCAGCCTTATACTCATTCCCAAAAATATCTGTCTGCCTCTTACCCACCTCCAGAAAAACCACATTTTCCTTTAACAACTGATTCTTGAGATAAGCTATCAAACTCTCATCCACCATGTAATTAACAATTTCACGAGGCGTATAAAAAGACCCCGTCTGCTTCCTAGCTGTCGTCTGTGTTTCAGGATTGTAAGCCGCCAATAAGTTCTCAAACACCTGACCTAACAACTCAGGATCGAGCGCCACATCTTCCTCAAAAGGCGTATTTTCAGCGATGGTGAACTTATAACTCTTAAAGATTTCGATTAAGCCGCGTACCTGATACTTCTTGCGACTCGTCCCAAAATCGGCATTGAGATCTACATCTTGCAACTCACCAAAAAACAACTCGTTGGGGACAGATAATACATTAGAGGGGTGATTGCTAAACCCATCAATACGTTTTGCCGTATCAGGTTTGTCTTTTTCTGAAGGGACATCCAAACACTCAAACAAACCACCATTTAAAAAAGGAATATCAGCAAAATATTTTTTGATGATCTGATCAGACTCCTGAAAATAGTCTTTATAGCGAAACACATTATGTACCATGTGCTGCGAGTTACGTCCGCCCGAACTCTCCTTAATAAACTCGCGCTTACCCTCTGTATTCAAAGTCGCAAAAAACAAATTCTGCAAAATCGCCTTGTAATAGGTGCTTTCCTGTGGCTCTAAACTCTTGAGAATAGACTGAATATCTTCTTTATCAAACAAAGCATCAGGCACTAATCCCTTCTCCTTAAGGAACCACACAAACATCAATCGCGTAATTAACCGAATTAAGCTCTCCTGATTGTCTGGCTTTGCATCCTTCGGAAAAAACACCTGCTTACAAGCATGAAAATACCAAGTCGAAACCTCTTTGTAAAACTGCTTATTTAACAGACTGACATCAAGTACCTTTTGCCAATATTTATATAACTTGTCAAAGGAATCCACCCGATCCTTACCAGCATTAGGAATCTTGAGATCCGCCAAAATTTTCTTATGTCCCGAATGGGTATTGTTAATATCAATATCCCGTAACAGCGTTACTTTGCCAGCCTTTTCTCCTTCCTGATTTCGCTTAAACTTAGACCGCTCCGTATTCGCAAACGCTAGATATTCCCCATCAGCACCTGCATACTTAAACACCACCACCACAGGCGTATAACAAAACTCTCGATTAAAAGCACGGGATATTTCCGCAAGCTGCGATCGCGTTGGCAACAAACCACCATCGCGCCCCCCTTCTCGAACTTTGAGCGTCACCCCAAAAATAACAATCCCATCATAATCCGACTTAATCTGCGAAATATCTAAACTCTTACCACCTCGAAACGCCGCATCATCCACCATCCCCAAAAAATAAACCTCATCAATCAACCGAAAAGACTCATTATCCTTATAATTGCTTTCTAGAATATTTTCAGCAGCGATCGGCGCATCCGTCACAGAGGCGATCGGCACTTGCAACGCCTTAAAAAACTCGCGCAAAGCAGGCAAAAAATCTAATTGATTAAAGATGGTTAAATTCATATCAAGGTCAGAATCGCGGATTATACGGATTAAAGGATTTCACGGATTTCATAAGTTTTGCTTATTTTTATCATACAGCTTGCAATCAAGAAAATCCTTTAATTAGTCTTAAAATCCTAAAAATCTGCGTAATCCATATGATCCGAGATTCAGACTATTTTGCCTCCTCAAACGAATATAAAAACTCATGGGTATTTTCCACAACACTCTGAGCATCCAAAATCTCCAACCTCACCAGCTTCCCGTCATACCCAAAATCCGCAATCACATTTGGACGGATCTCATCTGACTCCCTAATTCGTACCTCTCGGAAAATAATCATCAGCGTATCACTCTCTTTATCAAACTTGATTTTCATCAGTTAGTTTAAGCACTCGTTTCTAACAAAATCTAAGGAGATGCGTTACGCTATCGCTAACACATCCTACGTTTAATTCCAACAATCTACTTACTTAAATGATTTTAGAATTTGCAAAACAGAATAAAGTTCATTATGCGATCGCTTAAACAGTGAAAAATCATCAGAAAGATCATATTGCGAATCTTGCAACTTAACAAACATAAAATGATCACCATTAGTAACCATTGCATAGGTTGGCTTATCTCCATTTGGACTTGCCATCATATAAGCGAGAGCCTGTGGTAGGGCAACTAAAAACGAAAAGCTAGAACGCTTTGCCTCAATTAAAACGATCCATAAATTGTTATTCAAAACTAACGCATCAATCCTGCCGTGATAAGTAACATTATCACCGCGATCGCTAATTTCAACCGACTCTTCACTTCGCAAACTAAAAGGAGACTCCAGAAAACCCGCCAAAAATAGTAATGGTGAAACCATCAACAAATTTACTGTTCCCTCAGACAAAAAGCCTTCATTAACATGATACAAATATGACTGCTTAATCCGATCCAAAGTTGTTTTTTCAATATCAACTAATTCCGCAAACTCGCCTTGCCACTCCTTAAAAAAATCTGGATCAGGCGATCGGCATAAACCCAACTTTGTCTCCACATCATGAAGCGATCGGATATTTTCTGTAACTGCAATAGTCATAGTTACTTACTCAATTTAATTAACTTTTTTATTTTAAGCACTCGTTTCCAACAAAATTTTCTGTAAAGAATTAGGACTACGCTTACTGATATACAGCATCTCAATCCCAATAATTTTTCCCTCAGCGTTGTAATCCAAAATAATGCCATCACTCACCTCTTCAGACTCAATCACATCTGAATCATCCAAGCTCAAATACAACGCATCATCTTCTTTATGTACAATCAGTTTCATTTTACTCTCCTATCAAAAAAGATGGTCATAACTCGGTTAGGCTCAACATTAGGATTTACAACTACCCGCAACCAGCGATCGCCAAAATCCTGTATGCGCTTTTGAATTTAATAACGAGCGTGTTCAGTCAGATTAAAGCTTTCTATAATTTTTGTCTCCTCTTCAAAAAAGCATCTGAATCACGGATTATACAGATTAAAAGATTTCACGGATTTTAACTTAATTCTAATCCAAAAAATCTGTGAAATCTGCGTAATCCGTCTAATCTATGATTCAGACTATTTACTCACCAACACCCAAGCCACTAAGTCAAACTTATCAACCTGAAATTTCTGATCAACATTACCATCTTGCTTGATCACATCCAACGCTAATTGATTACCTTTTTTAATTTTCCCTAACAGATCCCGCGCCGCCGTTCCCATCGTCTGCTTAGTCGTGCCATCCTCCATCACCTCAGTTTGCACCGCCTGACTACTCAGCCAAGTTTTCAACGCAGTTACTAACTCAGCGATCGCTAACGGTTCACCCCGATCCACAGCAGAAGGTACAAATCGCTCTTTGTCTTTATTTACAGTCAGAAAATCTAAAACTTCCTTTTGATTGTTTAAAACTAACTTGCCCGATTTATCGATATAGATCAAATCAAAAACCTGATATTGATGCTCAAGTTTCTTCGATGGCTTCGCAGGATAGCCAAGTAAAGCGACAATGCCATTGCGATCGCCTGTCGCCATATCTCCGATAAATCCCGAATAGACACCCTTGGGCATCTGCCGATATTTGTCCTTGTCGCGATTAAACTCAGCGAGTAAATCCTGTCGATAGCGCTCCAAAGACAAACTATCAAAGCCTAACCCTTGATCGCTTACCTCAATGTCATCCCAAGTAATTTGCATCTGCTCCATCATGCGATCGTTCATCTTGCGGTCAAAATCTTCATCATGAGACATCTTGGCAAAGCTATCCGAAAACTGCGGATCGACCTCTGACCCAGCCAACTTCATCGCCGCCATCCGTTGCTCGATCCGTCCTTGTAGATTGAGGTAAGAATTAATATTGTCCGACGGCCAGAAGTTAATCCCGAAGATTTGGGAATTAGGGCTACCAAGGCGATCGATCCGTCCCATACGCTGAATAATTCGCACAGGATTCCAGTGAATGTCGTAATTAATTACCATATCTGCATCCTGTAAGTTTTGTCCCTCACTTAGAGCATCGGTGGCAATCAAGATATCAATAGGCTTAGTTAGCTTCAGGTGCGTATCAGGATGGTTTTCTGCGATCCAATCCTTCCATTCCGCAAAAGCTTCTAACCCTTGTTTCTCTGAATTAAAATTCCATTCCTTTTCAGAAAACAACTTTGTGTAAGGCGCAAATCTTTCAAGAATCGCCTCCATAGACTGTTTGCTATCGCTATCATCTGAGTATGAGCCTGTCCCCGATGCGATCGCCATCTTCTCAAAGCCTCTAGCGCGTAGCTGCTCATACAAATATATTGCCGTATCTCGATAGACCGTGAAGATCA
This sequence comes from Pseudanabaena cinerea FACHB-1277, assembly GCF_014696345.1. GTDB lineage: Bacteria > Cyanobacteriota > Cyanobacteriia > Pseudanabaenales > Pseudanabaenaceae > Pseudanabaena > Pseudanabaena cinerea. The sequence continues at coordinate 20,822 of NZ_JACJPY010000012.1, read as the reverse complement.
CCACCTTGGGATTATGGTTATTTATGCCTGATTTTCGCTTTTTGACAATCTCTGCAATCAGAGCCTTCAACTTGTCATCACAGGATTTCAGCCGATCCGACTTCTTGGAAGTTGGCGCAATTTCTTTGTCAAGTTTTACAGCAAACTTTTGTAAGTTAACCGCAAGCTTATCTAGCGCATCTAAATCTTGTTTCAGATCCTCTTTAAATTTATCTAAGTTACCAACTCGATCAATTTCTGCAATACTAATCGGGCGTTTTTTGCCTAACGTAAATTGCAACATATATTGCTCAACCGCTTCCGTAAATTCATCGTCATTTTGATCATCATCTAAATTATCCATATCATTTTCTAAGATTACAGGTTTCGCCTTATTTGCTTGATATGCCTTAATTTTCTCTAGAGCATTTTGATGATGATCTCTAATTTTCTCAACTGTTGAATAAAATGAGAACCAAGAAGACTCTAACCGCTTCACCATCAGGATATAAATCATCTTGACTAGAAAGCGATCGCGCAATTTTTCATCCCGCAATACATCTTTTTTTACGCCAGATTTATTATCTAAACCATCATCCAAATAAAAGGCTGGTTGATAGCCTGACAGCATCGGTGGGAAATGCTCAAACAACTCCTCAAAGGTTTCAAAATTACCAAGCTGATGTGGGGTTACAAACAAGTTGACGGGCTTATTTTTGACAGGAAATATTAAATCCGTCTCCTGACTCTCAACCATCTTGCGAGTTCTTGCCACGAGCAAAGAGTCAGTCAATCGAAAGAAATCATTACCTGAAAGTTTTTTTATAAAGTCTCCAATTTTTGGATTGTCATCTTTGCGCCATTCATTAAACATTGTCTGGGCTTGCTTAAACGAATAATCAATATTTCTGACACCCAATTTTGCATCATAGCCATGCACATCCCCCTGCACCATCAACTTAAACTGGTTTCTAGCATCATTCAGAGAGTTATTGATCGGCGTTGCCGATATCAATAAAACCTTGACATCTTGGTTTTTCTGCAAAATCTGCTCCACCAGAAACTTATAGCGATTTGCCTTGTCATTCCGCAAGTTATGGCTTTCGTCAATCACAAAGAGCTTAGGTTTATCATCTCTAAAAAACTTATCAGCGCGATCGCTATAGGACTCTAAACGCCCACTATTCATATCCGTATGAAAACGCATAAAAAACTTGAGCTTGTCGGATTCAAACTTAGATTCTTGATCCTCTTTATAGCGTCTCCAGTTGTCTTCTAGCTTCTTAGGGCAAAGCAAGATCACCTCTCGCCCCTGCATCTGGAAAAACTTCATTACCGCCAAAGCACTCCAAGTTTTACCCAAACCCACCGCATCCGCTAAGATAGCCCCATCATATTTCTGAAGCATCCTGATTAAACTCAAAACACCTTTTTTCTGAAAGTCATACAGAGCATTAAAAATCGCCGTATTTTCTAATCTTCCCACTTGACGATTAAATTCTGGATCATTCTCAATTTCCAGAATCTGATTGCCAAATAGCTCAAATAAAATCTTGTAGTAAATATCCCGTGGCGAATATTCAATAAATATTTTCGCGATCGCCTCAATCAGATATTGCTTAAAATCAACCTTTTTGCGCGTGCCATCCTTAGCCAAAATCGTTTTCTGACTATGAGCCTGCGGTTTCTGCCAGAGATCCTCAAACCACGCTAAAATCTCCTTATATTGGTTATTATTTCCTGTTTCCGCAATATTTAGTTCCAAATTACTTGTTTTTTTGAGTCCAATCCCTGCTTCAGTCAGATTCGAGCTACCCGTAATAAAATACTTATTGCGATCGTCATTATTTGTCGGCTGGAAAATATAACACTTGGCATGACAAAAGTTCGGCTCTAAAGTCTTTGCTAAAACTTTATCTTGCTTCAAAAATTCCACAGCTTGCTGTGCTAAACGATTCAGCTTCAAAGCCGACTCAATCGTAATATTTTCATTAAGCAAATCTAGCGGTCGATTTTCTTCTTGATCAAAATTGACAATATCCCCAAGCACTAGCCGAAACTTTGAGGTTTGCTGATTAATTTTGTTAGATATATAAGCTAAAGTGGCGATCGTAAAATAGCCTGTAACGACATCGATCGCGCCTTGCTCTATATAATTCTCAATCCATTCGTATACTTTGCGATCTTTACTATTGTCTAATATCATTACTTGCTTGTTGCTAGATAATTGCTAATTGTAATCAAGATCTACAAGTTTCTAACATTGCCGTTGACACCATCATAAATAAGTGAATAAAAAAGAGGGGCTAACCCCTCTTTTTTATTGGAATTTTTAGAAATAGCCTACCTACAAAGCAAATCAGGCTTTACATCCCTCAATGAGATGAATATCTTCAGCAGTGGGAATGATACGCAGGATCTTTAGACCAGCTTGCTCAAAGATGTATTCATATTCTGAAGCAGTACGCTCTTTCCCACCAGGACACATGACCAGCATATTGATGTCCAACAGCTTCGCCGCCGCAGGATTATTTCCCGCAGGCACAACCTGCTCTATGACCAGAATTTTGCTATCGGCATTCATTGCTTGCTGACAATTTCGCAAAATGGCGATCGCCCTCTCATCATCCCAATCATGGACAATATGCTTGAGCAAATAGACATCACCACCACTGGGAACAGATTCAAAAAAGCTACCACTCACAAGTTGACAGCGATCGCTAATACCATGTTTGTCTAAAGTCGTAGTTGCATTATCAATCACATATTTCTCATCAAACAAAATCCCTTGGCTATCAGGATGTTTCTGCAAGATCGTGGCTAATAATTCGCCATAACCTCCACCCACATCAACTAATACTTTGAACTCAGAAAAATCATAGGTTGGGGCGATCGCACGCAACTCGACCTGTGAGAAGTTATCCATACAGCGCTCAAAAATCTTAGCGGCTTCAGGATTAGTTCCGAAATGTTCAAACACGCCTTTACCAAAGTACTGATCAAAAGCTGGTTCACCTGTTTTCACGCTATGGAGTAGATTTCCCCATGACTGATAATGTTCTGGCTCACCCATCATAATTGCCGTGGGACAAAGTGTTTGGGGACTATCACTGCGTAAAAGCTCGGCAAGGGGTGTCATCGCAAAGGTTCCCGCCTCGGTTTCCGTAAAGATGCCCACACTGGCTAGAGCGCGGAGAACTCGATATAGAGCCTTAGGATTTGCTCCTGTATTGAGAGCGAGAACCTCATAAGTTTGTGGTGTTGTGAGATGATCAGCGATCGCTAATTTTGCAGCTACATAAATACACTGGGATACCCAGTACCCAGTAATCATCTGCATCATTTGGATATGGAGAGGCAATTGAGGAGGCATAAAACAAATAACTTATGGGACAGCTTATTGTATATCAACGCAGATTTTGGTTATCGCGGTTTGCAAGTTGTCCTTGACAACTTGCAAACCATCAAATCCATATTTTTTGTCTTCTGTTTGCACCTTGTTCGTACCAAGGTGTAAACCGCGATAAGTATTGAGTTTTTCAGTTGAGTTGTGGCAAAGGCAGAGCAGAGGCAATTCGTAAATCTCCTCTGCTTTTGGCTACTTTGAGTATGTTTTGCGTAAGTCATAAAATTATTTAGAGAGTTCTATCTCAAAAGTGTAAATTCAGGAATTGTGAACTGAAAAGAATTTCAGAAGGTAGTAAATTGAATAAATCACAGACCGAGAAAGTTCCTTGACTATCGTATCCTTACAAGTTAACCTTTATGTTATTGGGGTTCATTACATTTGATCTCAGTTAACAAAAGTGTGACTGCGCTTTTGTTAATTACCCCCCAACCTTGTGAACCAACATTTTACATATACTTGGTATTGTGTTCGTCCACTGATCATGATTTGAGGTTTACGATTATTTAGTAAAGATTTCCTAGGGCATTTCTATAAACATTATTGGAAATTATCATGTCTAAGTTGAAAACCATTGTCGATGAAATCAAACAAGTCTTTGGCATTAAATTAGCCGACAGCACTTTAGGAAAGCGCAAGACTGAAAAAAAAGCCAAGAAAAGCATTGTGAGGCTCCATGAACAGAAGTTCGACAAGCCTCTTGAACAGCTATCTAAGGTGACGGGGAAGTTGGTTTTTGGTGATACGCAAAAGCCATTGCATAACATTGAATTGGAACTCTGGGATCGTGATATCGGTTCACCTGGAGACTACTTGGGGGTGGGTACGACAGATTACAATGGCGAATTTACAATTTACTATGACCCTTCCAAGGCTGGCTTTTTAGATGCCCCTGATTTGGAACTGCGACTTTTGGATAATCGGATTAGCTTTGACAATGACAATGAGATTGTTTCCACCTATCGCATTGCTTATACAATCAAGGGTGGAGACAATGTAACTCAAAAGGAATATGATTTTGGCACTCGTACAGTTCCCTATTGGCTCTACAAGCCAGATAGCCATTTTGCCCGCTTGTTCTTTAGTGAATTAGAAGGCACTCCTGACGATTATTCTGTCGGTCGCACTCTAAATGGTTATGATGCTGCTAGTAGCCTTGTACCAATTAAAGCTAAGCACGTTATTACCAATACCCTCAATCCTAATGAGCCAACTCTCAAGGAAATCCAAGCCGATTATCCTCCCAATCTGACGATTAATTTAGATCGTCAAAATCCTGGCTACACTAGAAGTGATGAATACTTTGTTGCCCGTGTTCTGAATGGAATGAATCCTGCTTTGTTTAAGCGCAACAAGAATAATCCCAATCAGTTGAAAGTGACATTTAATTGGGATGCCTACGAAAAGGATGACGATCACGATCTTCATAATGTGGAGGCTTTCTTTGAATTGAAAGAAGGCAAGCTAGTGGTTACTGCAATTACTGTGCAGAGCCGTTACCCTGATTCCTTTGCTCCCTATTCTGCACTCAAAGATCCTGTCACCTACAAGCCTACCGATGGCGATAAGTGGCTACAAGCCAAGCGCATTTTCCGCACTAACAGCTTTTTTGCGGCGGAAATGACTGAGCATTACATCAAAGCCCATTTGCAGATGGAGCAGTACACGATCGCCACTTTCCGTAATTTACGCAAAAATCCAGTGCGATTGCTGTTGTATCCCCATGTAAAGAGCTTGGTGAATATCAATCAACGCGCCGATGAGGTTTTGGTATCGCCAACTGTGGGACTGGTAACAACTAATGGACCTTTGACACCAGCGTCGGTAGTGCAGGTTTGTAAGGAGCAGATGGCAAGCTTTGATTGGAAGGGTTGGCAGCCTCGTCAGCCCCTATGCGAAGCTCATACGTTTGCGAAGATCGCAAATCTTTATTGGCAGGTCTTGACTGAAGCGATTGACAACTTCTTTCAAAGTAATCAGGAAGATATCATTGCGGAATGGGCAGAAATCCATCGTTTATCCGATGACATCATTGAGCATAGCGTGGCTTATCAACCCCTACCAGAACTCAAGGATGATGAGTATGAATGGTACGATCGCCATGAGCTTGATAAACCAGGGATTCCTAGGGTAACGGTTAATGGCACAGTCAAAGCAACGCGCCCCATTACTACAACTGATCAACCTAGCGCTTCTGATCTTGATAATTTAAAAGAATTGGTGCGCTATGTGATCTTCCATATCACTTTCTGGCATTCTTGGGTCAATGATGCCCAAGCCGATGAAGGCGGTGAGATTTTCTACAACTCCTTGGCTTTGCGTGGCGGTAGTTTCGGTAGCGAAGATGATCCAGCGATCGCGCCTAACACTTTGGAATCCACCAATCTGATCTACATGGTTAATGTACTAACAGCAATCAAGTACGGTTACATTCTCAAGAATGAAGATGATGATGTGGTTCTTGAATTGAGAACGGCTTTGGCACGCTATAAAAAAGAATTTGCAGACCTCAACTATGATGTCGGTAATATTAGAGCCTTGATTAATGTTTAGCTTTTCACCATTCAGACTCTATTTGTAGCGATTTTCGCTCAAGCGATCTACAGACAGTTTAAGCCATCTGCCTGTAGATCCATAGCAAAAATCGTTACCTTACTTTTCCTAGTTACCATAGGAACGATAGACAAAAACATTAGTTTGGAATAGAAAACAATGGCATTATCCTTCGATCATGACACGACCAATTACAGCCCCAACAATGCACTGACCCTGGCCTATTGTGCAAAGTGGGCTTACCTAGATGCAGCCTCTGTAGAAGCTAAAGTTACTAATCAATTGCAAACAGATAGATTTCGATTTATTGAGATTACATCAAGCAGTACAGAAGCATTTGTAACTGGCGATCGCCACAAAATCATTGTTTCCTTTCGTGGCACTGAACCCAGCAAATTACAGGATATTCTGTCAGACATAAGACTAGATCGCACTTACCATGCCCTTGGCAATGTCCATTTTGGCTTCATTCGCTCACTCGACTCGGCTTGGCGAGAAGTCATTTCCACGATCCGCCAGTTTCAAGACAACAATCAATCAATCTGGTTTACAGGCCATAGTCTGGGCGCAGCCTTAGCCACCCTTGGCGTAGCGAAAATGCTAGAATTTGCCTATCCCGTAGCTGGGCTGTATACCTTCGGTCAACCACGTGTTGGTGACAAAAAGTTTGCCGATGCCATGAATACAGTCATGGCAAAACAATATTTCCGTTTTGTCAACAACAATGATGCTGTTCCCCGTGTGCCTTTGCGAGCGATGGGCTATGTTGACTGTGGTTATTTCCTGTATCTTGACAAAAACCAAGTCCTCCATGACGATTTGTCAATTTGGAGACGCTTACTTGATGGGGCTCATGGCAGGCTCGAAGCCCTAGGGGAAAAGGGAACAGACGGTATCAATGACCACAATATGGATGATTACATAGCTGGGGTTGCGAAAAATATGAATAAGTTGTTTAACTAACCAGCCCCTAATTAGCCCTGATTAACTGACAAAAGAGTTGGAAATCCTTGTTCAGCCATGATACCTGACCCACAAATTTAGAATCACTGTAGCGCGGGCATCCTGCCTACCTTGCGTGAGATGTGTCAGTCAATCATAGGACTTACGCAAAAAGACCAAGAGTAGATGCAGTTTATGAATTGCATCTACTCTAGAATAAGGATTCCAATATCTCTTGCGTGAGTCCTAATTGTTAATAGCCCTCTATGGTTTCGACTTAGGATAAAGCTTCATTAATGCTTGTACCTGTTCAGCATGATAAGAACTGCGCGTTAACGGCGAAGCAACTACTTGCAAAAAGCCCATACCTTCACCCGCTACTCGCCAAGACTCAAACTGCTCAGGAGTGACAAATTCTTGCAATGTTAAATGTTTAGCAGAAGGTTGAAGATACTGCCCAATGGTCAGAATATCGCAATCCACAGAGCGTAAGTCCTGCATCACTTCCCGCACCTCCGCATCCGTTTCACCCATGCCCACCATAATTCCTGACTTGGTATAGACCCAAGGCGCAATTTCACGGGTACGGCGCAATAGTTCTAAGCTACGCTGATAATCTCCTTGCGGACGGACTCGGCGATAGAGGCTTGGCACTGTTTCTGTGTTGTGATTTAGCACATGGGGACGGGATTCGAGAATCGATGCTAGGGCTTCCCAATTAGCACAGAGGTCGGGAATTAGCAGTTCGATGGTTGTTTGCGGCATTAATTTACGAACTTCTTCAATGCAACGCCGAAATTGCGATGCACCACCATCGGGCAGGTCATCACGATTCACGGAAGTAATGACAACGTGCTTGAGATTCATCCTTCGCACTGCTTCCCCAAGGTTAATGGGTTCCATGGGATCAAGGGCTTGCGGTTTTTTCTCAAAGTCAATATCGCAATAGGGACAGGCTCTGGTACAGGCTGGTCCCATAATTAGGAATGTGGCTGTGCCTTGATGAAAACATTCGCCAATATTCGGACAAGAAGCCTCTTCACACACAGTATTTAGTCCCAGATCGCGCAGGACTTCTTTCACATTGCCAACTCGCTCCCATTGTGGGGCTTTGACCCGCAGCCAATCTGGTTTTACTGCCATAGTTTTTTATTCAGTCTTTAACAAAGTTGTTAGATTTCACTCTAGTATAGACCTTGCAGCCATACCCACCTTGCTTTACAAGAGAGTTTTTGATCTTCGGCACGATGCTCAGATGATCACAAACTCCTTGGCGATATAAAACTATTGCCAAGTCTTGTGAAATAGAGAATGATAAGCGTACAATATTCTTGATTTAGTAATTAGCTTTTAAGGTAGGAGAGTTTTGTCATGCCGAGAGGAGGAAAACGCGAGGGGGCAGGTCGCCCTGTGGGAACGGGTAAGTATGGAGAAAAGACCAAAGCGGTTAGGTTGCCTATCAGCATTGCTGATGAAATATTAATAAGCCTCCAACAATCTCCAGAAAAGCTAGAGATTGTTGTGAATAGCATTTTTAAGCCTGATGCTCAAACAAAGTACCGCATTCCTTTATACCTAAGTCCGATCGCCGCAGGTTTTCCTGCGGTCACAGAAGATTATGTAGAGGGCAAGATTGATCTAAATCGACATCTAGTTAAGCATCCTGAGTCAACTTTTTTGGTGCGCGTGACGGGGGAATCTATGCGAAATGCGGGGATTCACCCCAATGACTTACTCGTGGTTGATCGGGCGATCGAGCCTATTAGTGGCAAGGTGGTGATTGCGGTTGTGGATGGTGAACTGACGGTAAAACGCCTACGAAAACATCGCGATCGCCTCTGGTTAATGCCTGAGAATCCTGATTACCCGCCCATAGAGATTGGTGAAAATATGGAGCTACATATTTGGGGCGTAGTTACAAATGTCATCCATGCGTTGTAACTCCAAAAAACTGAAAGCGTTTCCTCGCAGGTAAACAGAGAAATAGCGGTATGCAAATTTGCTGTGTGCTGCTATCTTTTGGTAGTCCAACTATTGACCGCGATTGAGAATCTTGGCGGCTAACATCGCGGCTCCGAAACCATTATCAATATTGACAACCCCTACCCCTGTCGCACAGGAATTGAGCATCGTCAGGAGAGGTGCTAAACCTTGAAAACTGGCTCCATAACCGATGCTAGTTGGCACTGCCACAATCGGACAGGCAGCCAAACCCGCCACAACACTAGCTAAGGCTCCTTCCATCCCTGCCACCACAATAATTACTTCCGCATTAGCGATCGCCTCCTGATGGCTTAATAACCGATGAATTCCTGCCACTCCTAGATCCCATAGTCTTTTTACTTGAAATCCGCACAACTCACCCGTAACCGCCGCTTCCTCAGCGATGGGCAAATCGGCAGTACCTGCGGTAATAATCGTGATGCAGCCATGCTTTGGCGGTGCTGATTCTCCCAAGTAACAGATCTGTGCGATCGGGAAATATTGCAACCCGCGCAGGGATGGCTGTATCTGCGTATAAACCTCTGGGACAATCTTGGTCGCCATGACTACAGGGTTTTTGGATACCATCACCTGCATGATTTGAGCAATTTGGCATGGGGTTTTGCCAAGCCCAAACACGACTTCAGGAAAACCAGTACGCAGAGCGCGATGATGGTCAATTTTCGCAAAGTCCCCCACTGACTCGTAGTGCAGATATTTTAAGGATTCTAGGGCTTGATCAGGGCTAAGCTCACCCATAGCAACTGTTTCTAAAAGTTGCTTTAAGTTGGCATACATCAAGGTTTTAGGGTGGCAGTTTTTTGAAGGATTGCTTAGATTTTATAGCGATCGCGTCATTTCTTAACTTACTTACTATACAAAATACCAAATACGGGTATCCAGTTTCTTACTCCTTTCCCAGCCTAAACATAGACATTAAAGCCCAAGGATTAGCGGTGCGGCGCTTTGTGCCGCACCACTAATCCTTAGAGTGGAAAGGGAATATCTTATTTCCAATGCCTAGCTAGTTGTTTTGCCTTGAGTCCTGACTCGATCACCTCTAACAATCTGGTCATACCCGTAGTATTGACAATTTCATAGCTCTTATTGGCTCGGCGACAGGCTTCGATCGCCCTTTCTGTAAGAGAATGGCTGGCATATCCCGTCACAATGATAATCAGATCTGATCCTGCAATTTGGGTTTCCCCCTGCGCCGCCAACTGCAAGCCGTCCTGCTCTGTGTACCAAATTAAATTGATGATCGAGTCACGCAGACGATTTTTGACGGCTGTTTGTAAGCGATCATGACCGCCAAATACCAATACCTTGCCACTGAGATCGGTGTATAAAGCGGGGCGTTTTTCGGACTTGCGGTGGCGAGTATTGGGTTGGACATCAGGGGCGCGATCGACGCGAGAACGATTTTCGAGAGCCTTGTTATAAATGAAAGTGAGAGTTTGCTCATGACTGCCACGCAGCCTAGCAACGGGTCCCTCTTCACTGTGGGAGTTTATTTGATTGATCAATGCCTCCACCACTTCCTCCAGAGCGCCGATCGCTTTGAGATCATTGCTGTAACCACGCACAGCGATCGCGGCATCGGTGGCGCTAAAGAAATCACTTTGTTCTTCAATCATCTCCAATAGGTCAGCTTTGAGTTCATAGCGCCATTGTGTTGTTTGTTCAGTTATTCTTTCATCTAGCAATCTTTCTTCGCTGAGAATCAACTGGCGATCGGCAAGTTGGGATGCTAGGGCTGGCGCTTCAGCTATCTCTTGGCGAATGTCCGCCGCTTTCTTTTCTAGTTTTAGTTTCGTCTCACTGTCTGGACTACCACCTTCGCGAGTGTACTCCTCCAGCATCTGTTCCACCTTGGCAAGTAACGGTTTTAACCGACCCTCAATTTGTGACACAGCTTCTTGAATTTGGCGATCGCGTTGTTGTTGTAGCCGATTCTGCTCTAATTCCACCTTTGCCATGGTCAACAGATCGCTAACCGAAGCCTCTAGTTCATCTAATTCAGAAATATGCATATATGTTTGCTTAATATTTGCCTATATTTTGGATAAGCCAAGAATAAGACAGGCTTAATGTCTATGAATAAGTAATTATATAGCTGTCGCTAGTCTTATTAGGACATTAGGGGCGATAAAAGTTAAGGGGGCAAGATTTTGAATCATCTGTATGGGACTATGATGACTGATTGCCGTTACTCTAATTTGCCAAGCCCCATGCCTGAACAAGATCTCGATCCATGCCCTTACATTGACCACGCTCTGTTAGATCCTCAAGCCCACCCTCAAGAGGTTGAGCGCCTATGTGCAGAGGCTGATCGCTTTGGTTTTGCTAGCGTCTGTGTCTATCCCTGTCATGTGCAACTCGCCAGAGATTATTTATTGAAATCACAGGTGGCGGTTGGCACTGTGATTGGGTTTCCTAGTGGTGCATCCACTAGCAATGTTAAGCTTTATGAAGCGATGGAGGCGGTAGAAAATGGTGCAATGGAGTTAGATGTGGTGATTAATTTTGGTTGGCTCAAAAGTGGGCAAACTAACTTACTGCACCAAGATATTGCTCAGATTTGCCAAGAATCAGGGGTTCCCGTAAAAGCGATTTTGGAACTCAGTAAACTTAGCCCCGAAGAGCAAGCATTGGCGGCTGAGATCTGTATGGATGCAGGGGTAAGTTTTTTAAAAACAGGGACGGGTTGGGCTGGTGGCGCGACTGTGGAGATGGTGAAATTTCTCAAGGAATTTTCTCGGGGCAGGGTGGGCGTAAAGGCTTCAGGGGGCATTAAAACAAGGGAACAGGCGATCGCTTTGATCAATGCAGGGGCAACCCGCATCGGCACATCGCAGGGGGCAACGATCGCGAAATCGCGATAAAATAAACATAACAAGTACCGTTGCCTAGCTCGTGATACCCACTCTCGACCTCAAATACGCATATTCCATCGGTCTGGGCATGATCATCGCCCTGACAGGGGTTTCTGTCTGGCAAAAGTTTTATCCCCCACAACGAGAAGCCATCACCGAAGACCCCACGCCCAAAATTATTGTCTCTCCTTTTCCCTCGACACTTGCTCGCCCTAATCTCAATGATGGCGAAAATATTGGCAGTCTTCGTGTTGGCAATCGTACCGAGCGATCGGTGCGGGTAGTGCTGTTTTCACGAGTTACTTCTCAAAATGTCTGGCAAGCGATCGAGCCACTCAACTGGGACTTTGCGCCCTTTGAAGGTGGTAAGGAGGGACTAATTTTGTCATTGCCCAATTATAAAATTGCGATCGGTAAAGGGGATGTGATTTTTGCCTTCGCCACCGATGGTTCGCGTTCTTACTGGGGACCCAATATTGTCGGCGAAACCGATGCCCCTTTTTGGGATAGCAAAAATAAAGAATGGAGCATGGTCTTACAGCCATAAAACCAAAAACAGGTTGCATTGCAACCTGCTGTAAATCATGAACATCAAAATTGCAATGGGGCTTTGATGCTTTTAGGTTATTCCGTTGGTTCGCGGCGCTTGATAATTGGACGCGGCACAGGAGGGCGATCTTCGGTAGAGCGGGAGCGCGGGGGATAGCTAAAATCATCACCAGCACCGCCCAAGGGCTTATAGGGGCGATCGCCAAATTTGCGAGGAGCAAACTTACCACCACTAGGGCGACCTTTATACTGGTTACGTTTGCCCTTAACAGGCACAATCCCCACAAACTCACCATCAATCACCGAAAGCACATTGCCTTGGCGCTGCACATTGACCGACCAAAACTGCCCCACAGCATCGGTGGGCAATAGTCCTGTAAGCCTCACCTTAAACTTGCTGTAGGTTTTGGTGGGCTTACCCTTCTGCTTGTCAAATTTCTGCTCAATTCGCCGAATCTTGACAATTACTAGGTTATCTTCTATAGATTGACTAGACACTTCACCCCTAATCGAGAAATAACCATCAGCCACACCAGGGTCATTTTGAATGTCTGCCTTGCCCAAGTCTTCGGGAGCCCAGACTCCCGCAATCTGCACATGAAGCTTGCCGCTTTTATCGTTGGTGCGGGGATAGACCACCCATAAATAATCGCGATCGTTTTGTAAGCGCTTTTTAGCGACTGAAATCACCTTCCCAAGCAATACCGCATCAACTTCAGCGCCATCGCTCGTCAAAATATGTCCCTTAGCAAAGTTGTCTTCGTTACCAACATAACGACCACTAATCACCCCGATCGCCCGATATTGAAATGGCTCCGTTGCCACAGGAATCGGTTGTAGACAAACCTTCGGCTCTTGAGTTTTTTGTTCATCAATATTGACTTCGTGGCGATCGCTATAATCTATATCTTTCCCCACCCGCTTAACAGCACCTCGCTCAAAAGACCGATCCAACTTTTTGATCGGAATGCCCATAGGGGCGCTCGCTGATAAACCACTCAAGGATTGACTAGTTAAAGCTGACTCGCTTTTAGGAGCAGATTTTAGAGGCGCTATATCTGACCTAGGCAAAATCTCTTTGGCTGGGATAGCATCAGATTTTGGAGCATTGAAGCTGGCTAAATTCTCAGTTTTGTCTTGATGGGGCATTGTCGAATGCTCCTCTAAAACTTCTGGAGATTTAGGGGCAATCACCTTGAGTACCTCTAATTTCGGTGACTCTTTAGATGACTCCTTGGCTGATAACTTAGAGGATGCTGACTTTGATGAGGATTTACTCTTAGAGTCGTCGGATGAATCAGTCTTTTTGGCTTTACTCATATAGATCTCCAGAAAATTAAGGTGTCTAATGCGGAGTAGACCTTATGGGGGAAATGTCAAGAGAAATATTTCTATTACCAACAATTCCATTCCTACATAAGGATTTTTACTGATTTACATAGCTTTTGTTGCTATGCAAATTCAATAGAAAATCAGTAAGGATACAGTAAAAAAACATGATGTGAATTCACCATAGTTTCTTGGAACTATTGAATAACCTACCTAAAATAAATTCCGCAAAAAATTATGAAACATTAGGTAGCCTAACTAATCCCCTAAATGGCTATTTTTATTGCTGCGGCATTTTTGTACCTACAGCAAATATAACCTATATATAACTTTACAAGGTATTGACTTGCAGTAAATCAGCAAACCTAGCAATTTATAGGTAATTCGTTAAGGATTTACAAAGGATTACCGATCCCCACTAAATCAGCCCTTACCATACCTTTGTTCCCAAGCATTGTTCCCAAGTACAAGCATTGCTTGTATCGCAGCATGACCTTTGCTGGTGTTTAAACGGAGATAGAGGATTGTATGACATCTGATAAGCAAAATTTTGGACTGATCGGCTTAGCGGTAATGGGTGAAAACCTCGCTCTGAATATTGAGCGCAATGGTTTTTCAATGAGTGTGTATAACCGCAGTCGCGATAAGACTGATAAATTTTTGGCGACCCGTGCGGCTGGTAAAAACTTTAAGGGCGCATTTACGATCGCTGATTTTGTGGCTTCCCTAGAGCGTCCCCGTAAAATTTTGATCATGGTTAAAGCTGGCGGCCCCGTGGATGCGGTGATCGAAGAACTGAAGCCTTACTTAGAAGAAGGGGATATCGTCATCGATGGTGGTAACTCGCTATATGGCGACACTGAACGCCGTACCGTGGCACTTGAAGCGATCGGACTCAAGTTTATCGGTATGGGTGTGAGTGGCGGCGAAGAGGGCGCTCTCAATGGTCCAAGTATGATGCCTGGCGGTCAAAAGTCTGCCTATGCCGAAATTGAGCCAATCGTCACCAAGATCGCGGCTCAAGTGGATGATGGCGCTTGCGTGACTTATATCGGCAAGGGCGGTGCGGGGCATTATGTGAAGATGGTGCATAACGGCATTGAGTATGGCGATATGCAGTTGATCGCTGAAGCCTATGATTTGCTAAGCAATGGCTTGGGCTTGACCGCCGCCGAACTCCATGAAGTCTTTACCGCATGGCAAAGTTCAGAGCTTGATTCCTATTTGATCGATATCACCGCCGATATTTTCTCGAAGATCGATGATGAAACTGGCGATGCCCTTGTCAACAAGATCATGGACGCGGCGGGACAAAAGGGAACTGGCAAATGGACTGTCCAAAGTGCCTTTGATCTTGGTGTGCCGATTCCTACGATGATCGCGGCGGTGACAGCAAGGGTGATGTCTTCGTTCAAGTCTGAGCGCGTGGAAGCAGCAAAGGTCTTGACCACTGCCATATCTGGCAAGTATGAAGGCGATCGCCAAGAATTTATTGATGCGGTGCGGGATGCACTGTACTGCTCTAAAATCTGCTCCTATGCTCAAGGGATGGCGCTTTTGGGGGCAGCTTCCAATGAGTTTGGCTATGAGCTAAATCTCGGTGAAATCGCCCGCATCTGGAAAGGCGGCTGCATTATTCGTGCCGTATTCCTTGACAAGATCAAGTCTGCTTTTCAACGCAATCCCAACTTGCCTAACCTGCTAGTTGATCCCGACTTCAAACAAACCATTCTCACCAAAGAGTTGGCTTGGCGCAAGGTGGTAATCGCTGCCGCCCAGTTGGGTATTCCTGTGCCAGCCTTTAGCGCGTCCCTCGACTATTTCGACAGTTACAGACGCGATCGCCTGCCCCAAAACTTGACCCAAGCGCAACGCGATTATTTTGGTGCTCACACTTACGAGCGCACCGATAAGCCTAGGGGTGAGTTCTTCCATACTGAGTGGATGAAGTAATCTCAACCCTAATATGAAACTAGGGAAATTTTTGGAAGGATTGCTCAGCAATGCTTTCAAAAGTTTCTCTGTGATAGCTAATTGACTGAATAGATCTGCCCAAAAGCAGATAGGATGACCACGATACATGGCTTGACTGGGTTTGGTTTTGATGCTGCACTTACCTAATTTTTTTTCCCTTTAAGTTGCGCCCTTAGCTGCGACCCTAGTTGCTACCCTATTTTTCAACGCCTTGATCGAGGACATCAAAATACAAGGATAAATAGCCTGATTTAATGCCGCCATCCTGTCGGGCTTTTTCGAGGTTGCCGCGCAGGGTGTGGCTATTATGAACGCTGTAAATCTCATAGCGATCGCCGATAAATACATAGTCAGCAACATCGGTAAACTCTTCACCCTTGATCAACTGCCAGCGATCGTTGACATAGACAAAATGGTAATCTGCCAAGTCGGGACTCGAAGAGGGACGCTCCACGGCGGCAGAGATTTCGGCAGTGTAATGGGGATTGCGATCACTGGGGGGAATGACTTTGCTGGTGACATTGCGATAAAAACAGCTTTCGTTGTAACAAAACCTGAGTTTCGCCATTTTGTCTTTAATTGCCTCAAAGCGGCTGATAATCTGGCTAGATTCAGGCTCATCGGCGGCAACATTAGCGGCAAAGCTAGGGATTAAAGTATTAGCAAAGGTAATGCCAATACAGATTAGGCAAACAAACAGAATTTTTAACAGCGATCGCCATTGGTTACTGGTCATAGGTTTTCAATTATTTCTTATTATTATTATTTGATTTTATTTACAAAACTTTATACTATGCTTTCATTCTAGCCACTTAGGGAAGCTTTTGCTCAAAATATTGACATTGATTGAGATCTCGGCTTTGGGTTTGAGCGCAAAGCGTTGTAACAAGACTGGCAAAGCGCTAGAAGCGTTAGATGTTCAAAAAGATCTAGACTGTTGCCTCGGTTAATGCCTAGATTGTTCAGTGGTGTTAAAGTTTGAATAGTTGGCGACTAAAGGCATATTTTCTTCAGTTCGTCCCAATATTGTTACGAAGAGCAAGATCTGTAGGGTTTATCAAATGTTGCAAGAGATTCAGTTGCCTGTGATTAGCGATACTAAGAAGTGGACGATTCAAGATAGCGAGACACTATATCGCATCGAAGGATGGGGAGAGCCATACTTTAGTATCAACGAAGCGGGTCATGTGACGGTTTCGCCCAAAGGCGATCGCGGTGGTTGTATTGATCTATTTGATTTGGTAAATGATCTGAAGCAGAGGGGATTGCGATCGCCGATCTTGGTGCGCTTCTCTGACATTTTGGCTGATCGCATCGAACGTTTGAATGCCACCTTTGCCAAGGCGATCGCTCGTTATAACTACAATGGCTCCTATCGTGGCGTATTTCCAGTCAAGGTGAATCAGCAACGGCAGCTAGTAGAAGAGATTGCCAAGTATGGCAAGCCCTTTCAGTTTGGACTAGAGGCAGGTTCTAAACCTGAACTATTGATTGCCCTTGCCACCCTGCGGACTCCTGAAGCCTTGTTAATTTGCAATGGCTACAAAGATGCCGAATATATCGAGACGGCGATCTTAGCGCGGAAGTTGGGGCAGAACACGATCATCGTCATTGAGCAGTTGGAAGAGGTGGAAATGATCATCCGCGCTGCCACAAAATTGGGGATTAGCCCTGTGGTGGGAGTCCGTGCCAAGCTCAATACCAAAGGCATTGGACATTGGGAAGATTCCACAGGCGATCGCGCTAAATTTGGGCTAAGTATGTGGGAAATCATCGAAGCATCTGAACAGTTGGCGGCGGCAAATATGCTCCATTGCCTAAAACTGCTGCATTTCCATGTCGGTTCCCAAATTAGTAATATCAGCACGATCAAAGATGCCCTGCGCGAAGCGGGACAAATCTATGTGCAGCTTGTGGGGCTAGGCGCACCGATGGGGCATTTGGATGTTGGTGGTGGCTTAGGCGTGGATTATGACGGTTCCAAAACCAATTTCTATGCTTCCAAAAACTATAGTATGCAAAACTACGCCTACGATATTGTTGCCGCTATTAAAGAAGCCTGTGCTAACAAAAATATTCCCGTTCCCACCCTCACGAGCGAAAGTGGTAGGGCGATCGCTTCCCATCAATCGGTTCTGATCTTTGATGTTGTGGGTATCAGTGGCACACCCACTAATACAATCGAGCCACTGCAAGGGCATGAGCATCAACTTGTGCGGAATTTCTTTGAGGCTTTAGAAAATATCAATGAAAATAATTATCAAGAGATCTATCACGATGCGGTGCAGTTCAATCAAGAGGCAATTAGTCTCTTCTCCTTTGGTTATCTCTCATTGAAGGAGAGAGCCAGAATTGAGCGTTTATTTTGGGAATGTTGCGATCGCATTCTCAAAGTTACGCGCAAACTCAACTATGTGCCTGACGATCTCGAAGATCTGGAACGGATGATGGCGCTTACTTACTATTGCAACTTTTCTGTATTTCAATCCGCACCCGATAGCTGGGCGATCGATCAACTATTTCCGATCATGCCGATCCATCGTCTCCATGAGGAGCCAGTCTGTCGTGGCACGATCGCCGATCTCACCTGTGATAGTGATGGCAAAATTGATCGCTTTATCGATCTGCGCGATGTGAAATCCACTTTAGAACTACATCCATTTGTCCACAATGAGCCTTATTATCTGGCGCTATTTCTAGGTGGTGCATACCAAGAGATTTTGGGAGACTTGCATAATCTCTTTGGCGATACAGATGCTGTACATATCCATGCTGCATCTTCTGGCTATAAAGTGGAACACGTAATCAAGGGCGACTCGATGACCGAAGTTCTCGCCTATGTGCAGTACAACCGTGATGCCATGCTAGAGAATATTCGACAAGAAACGGAACGTGCGCTCCTTGAGAAGCAAATCACCCTTGAAGAAGCTAGATTATTTTTGCAGAAATATGAGCATTGCCTCAATGGTTACACCTATCTGAGTTAGGGTTTTCAAATAAAGAAATGGCGTAGCCATTTCTTTATTTTTTATTAATCCCTAAGTTGTATATTCGGCATTGATCTTGACATAATCGTAACTGAGATCGCAACCCCAAGCCGTGCCGCAACCATTGCCATTACCCACGCCCACATTGATGATCACGGTATCGGTTTTGAGATAATCACTGGCAGCTTGGCGATCGTATTCCTGCGGCGTGCCATCCTGCATCATTACAAAATCGCCCAATTGAATATTCAAGACATTTTGATCGAAATCAACGCCCGATCGCCCCGCCGCCGCCGCAATGCGTCCCCAGTTGGGATCATTGCCGAAAACTGCGGATTTGACCAAGGAAGAGCCAACGATGGTTTTGGCAATTTGCCGCGCCCCTTCTACACTGCTTGCCCCTGATACATTCACCTCGATCATGCAGGTGGCTCCCTCGCCATCACGGGCGATCGCCTTAGCCAAGCTCATACAGACTTCCTGCAACATCGCCTGAAGCTTTTGCGCCGCCGCCGAATTGCGATCGCTAATCAATAACCCCGATTGACCATTGCATAGCGCCAATACCATGTCATTGGTACTGGTATCGCCATCCACTGTCACCTGATTGAAACTAGCATCAATGGAACTCGACAACATCTGTTGCCATAGCTGCGGCTCCACACCTGCATCACAGGTGATGAAACCTAGCATCGTTGCCATGTTGGGATGGATCATGCCCGAACCCTTGCAAATACCACCCACCCGCACCGTCTGACCATCGATCGCCGTTTCTAGGGCAATGCTCTTGGGTACGGTGTCTGTGGTCATGATGGATCTAGCGGCATCCTCCCCCGCATCGGGAGCTAAAATCGTGGCGATTTTGGCAATGCCCGATCGCATTTTGTCCATCAATAATTGTTTACCGATTACGCCTGTGGAGGCAACTAGTACCCCATCCTCAGTATTGAGTGCCTGCTGCACCAATGCCGCACATTCCACCGCATTCTGCCAACCCTCAGCGCCCGTACTAGCATTCGCCTGTCCCGCATTACAAAGGATCGCCTTAACCTGACCACCCTTTGCCAATACTTCCCGATTGAAATCCACACAGGCGGCTCTGACACAGGATTTGGTGAATACCCCTGCGGCGATCGCTGGTACATCGGAAACAATTAAGGTCAAGTCAGGAGCGCCCGATGGCTTCAGCCCTGCGGTCATCCCCGCCGCTTGATATCCTTTGGCAGCCGTGACACCACCTGCGATTATTTGCCAATCAGCCATGATTTTTAAAATTTCCTCTGAATATTTTTGGATATATTGCTATTTTTGTATCAGTATCTGCCTCAATGTTATGTGCTTTGTGAGTCACTTGAAGGGAATATACTCAGTTGTATTGATCCATTCGTCAGGCTCAGAAGCCTTAGCAATTAATTCTAGATCTTTAACAAACTGACCAATCGTGCCTCCAAGTTGATGCCCAAAAATTAAGCCCGAAAACTTTTTGTTTTCTCTGCACCAAGTTTCGGCTAAAACTCTAAAGCGAATATCTTGGGTAAAAAGAACACGTCTAAGCTCAGTCACTCTTTCTAAAAGCTGATCATCAGGCAGTTCTTTAGCTCCATCCTCAAATGCGGTTAATACGTCTATGCCTCGGCGACGTAACTGCTCGGTAATCGCTTGAGGAACATGGACATCCATGTATAACGCAATAGCCATTTAAAGCAGTCCTTTCGCTTTCATACGAATGTAGAAAGGTGACTTAGCACTTTGAGTAATATTTTCTTGTACTTGCTGCCATTCCAGCCTGATTTCTTGATCGATTTCTTCTTGATGATCAAAGTAATAACCCATTGCAGCATGGGCTTCGGATAGGGTTAAGTAAAGGTGTTGACGACAGATCTCTTCTACCGACCAACCATAAGCAATATAGTCCATGACAATTTGGGCAATCCTAATGCGCGGCAAGCGTTGCAAACGTGCGGGCTGAAGCTCGCTTTTTTCGATATGCGGATAACTGAGGGTTAACATAATATTTTGTTTTCACCTAGCTAAGTTGCCATATTCTAACAGTCTTATCTCTGCTGCCACTAGCCAGTAGTTTTCTGTTAGGGCTAAAACTGATAGACATTACAGGCTTATTATGTCCAGAGAGTATTTCACTCAGAAGTGTTGAACGATAGAAAATAATCAGAAAAAAGCGCTCCTAATTTGTTAAACTAGAAGCCATAAATTAAAAAAATAATATCTATGATGTTATCCAAC